>JAZNKS010000132.1:0-26747 GCA_045578725.1 Candidatus Flemingiibacterium sp. | reverse complement strand
ATTCCTCCGGAGGGAGGAATTTTTGTTTCTTGGTGAACATGTCCACTACTTTGACCTTGTTGCCTACATAGTAGCCTTTGTACTTGGGATTGGATATCATATTGGACATTGTGGAGTGGGCGATCTTCTTGCCGTTATGATCGCGGTATCCTTTTTCCCAGAACAGGATTTCAAGCTGCTTCATGGAGTATTCATCGGTGGCGTACAGCTCAAACAGTTCCCGAACCATGACAGCCTGCTCTTCGTCGATATCAAGTCGGCCATCGTTCTTGATATAACCAAAGATGCGGCTATTGCCAAGCACTACATTTTGCTTGATGGCCTGCTGATGACCGAATTTCACTCGGGAGGACAGCTTGCGAAGTTCGTCCTGTGCGATAGAGGACATGATAGAGAGGCGAAGCTCGGAGTCCTCATCAAAGGTGTTGATGTTATCGTTCTGGAAAAAGACTCCGACTCCCGCATTCAAAAGCTGTCTGGTATACTGGATGGAGTCCAGCGTATTACGGGCGAAACGGGAAATCTCCTTTGTGATGACAAGATCAAACTTACCTGCCTCGGCATCATCTACCATGCGGTTGAAATTCTCACGGCGCTTGGTGGAGATACCGGACAGTCCCTCGTCAATATATCCCGGCACGAATGTCCATGCGCTGTTTTTTCTAATGAATTCTTCGTAATATCCGATCTGGTTGCCCAGAGAGTTCAGCTGCTCATCCGATTCCGAGGAAACACGGGCATAGTAGGTTACTCGAAGCGGAATATCGTAGATGCTTTTCATCCGCAGCATTTGTCTGATAGAATGTATATCCATACTCGTTCCTTTCTGAAAAGTTCGTTATATCATCATCTATACATATGATATCATTTATTTGTGAACTTTTCAAGAGTCTGCTGAAATTTGTCAAAAAAAGTTGGGGCGGCAACCGTATCCTACGATTGCCGCCCGGTATATCTTATCGCATTTTTGCAGCCGTACGGCTTTTGATCATCACACGCATCTTGTTTCGCTGTTCTTCAGTGATCAGCCCTTTTGCAAAAAGCGTATCGTTATAATAAGTCAGCCAGAGCTGTTCAATGACAACTTGCTTCTTCTGATCGGTCATACCTGTTTTCATTTCCTTGGTTTCTGCCATAGAATTCCTCCGTTTCAATTTTATTATTGCCTCAGATTTCCTGTTTCATTCGACCGTGATGCACATATTTCTGTGCTGTGTAAGCACGGATCACCTCATCGGGAATGGCATCCACGGTACGGCGAAGCTCGTCCAGTTCATTGAGCTTCTGGCTGATTTCAAGTTTCTTTCGCACGCTCTCCTTGGATGCGGAAGAAAGCTTCTTTTCCAGCTCTGCATTTTCCTCGATCAGCTCCTTGTAGGTCTTGTCGTACTTTTTCAGTTTCGTCCGCATGACCTCCACGCCGGGGATATACTTGTCCAGCAAGGCTTCCAGTTCTTCGGCCTTGGCCTTTTTGTTGAACGGGTTGCTGTCGTTCAGAATTGCCATGATCTGATCTTTCATTCGGTTCAGATGCACAGCCTCTTTGAACAGCCTCGGCGGGATGTGAGTGCGACCGGTCTCGCTGGCACTTTCGCCACGCTCCAGATCGGGATATTTCTTGACCATGTGTTTCCAGAACTCGTCCTGCCACCATGTCAGCTTTTTCTTGTTGCCAACGATCTCCTTAGCGCTGAGCCGCTTGTCCTCTGTCAGCGGGACAAAACAAAGGTGCATATGGGGCGTTTTCTCGTCCATATGCACCACGGCAGATATGATCGTGTCCTTCGACTGATATTTTTGAATGAAGTCAAGTGCCTCGGTGAAATAGGCTCTGACTTCGGATTTCTTCTTGCCCTTAAAAAATTCCGGGCTTGCGGTAACAAGCGCTTCCACCACCCGAACGCTGTCGGAACGGGTACGGCAGCCTGCTTCTGCAATCTGCTTTTCGGACTCCGCACGGTATTTCCGTTCCGGTGTTACCAGATGGAAATTAAGGTGGCTGCAGGTGGTGTCAATGTCGGGATTGCTGGCGTATTTCTCTTTGGTGCGCTCGTTGTGGGATTCGATGTGACCGATCTCCGGCCCCTTATACTTGGCAAAGCGAAGAATGGCGTACTGTGCTTTCATCGGTTATCCCTCCGTTTCTGCCATACAACGTCGTAGCCCAACACATCGGCCAGCTCTACAACTTCCTTGTATCGGATGCTCTCCCGCTGCAGCTTGGCGGAAAGATTGGAAACACTATCGCTCCAATCGTATTCATCGGCCAGCCTGTCCACCAACTCCTGCATGGTAAAACCGGCACGGATGATCTGTGCCTTGATCTCGTTTCTGATGTTCATTTCGTTCCTCCTGACTTTGGGTAATGAAAACAGCGAAGCCGATGCACTCTTTGGCAAACCGACTTCGCTGTGTAGTGAAATATTCGATTGATTGAAAATCCGCTTAAATTTGAAGGGATGATGCCCTGTTCGCAGGTGGGCATATCCGACTTTACGGAAGCGTGCGACACTTCACAAAACCGTGCAGATGCACACTTTTTAGGAATGCCGGTGCTCGTTTCCGAGAAGCACGGTTTCGTAAAATCATTTCGTCCTACGGCTAAAATCTTTCCTGTTTTCATCTATCTTGAAAATACCCCCGATTTTTCAGCTCCTGCAGATCAAAGATCACATCTTCGGTACGGAGTTTGGTAAGACAGCTGAGGGTATAAATGTCGTAGGTGTCGTCGATCAGAAGCAGCGTCATCAGCAGTTTCTGGCTTCCGGTCAGATTGCTGTCATAGATATGAAACAGCGGCAGTTCCTTGTAATACGATTTCTTCATTAAATTCCCCCTTTTTATCATTGGACTTGAAAATATCCATCCCATCCACCCATCTATCCCACATGGGATGCTTGGGATGGATGGGATGGTGCTTTTTGTGTTTGATCTCATAAAATGGGCGGTGTCACCAGAGCTTCAATGCCCCAGAAGCCGTTGACCCGCTTGCCGAGGCGGTTGGTAATGTGGTTATCGTGCTCGATACCAAATTCATCGGCGTGCTTTTTCAGTGTCATACTCACCGTCCGCACCGCCAGAGGCTTATAGGTGTTGTCATTGCACCACATGGTATAGATGGCGTAAAGGTCAGCGGAAGTAATGGTACTGTCGGCTTTCAAACGGATATATCCCTCCGAGCGCATGAACAGCAGCACATTGTCCGCCTCACGCTTGGCTTCCACACGGTTATCCTTGGTACGGTCACTTTCGGTGAAGCGATAGTTGTTTCTGATCAGTCTCCGCAGACCATCCAGGCACCACAGGAAGATGCCCTCGATTTCGGCACAGAGCTTGTCCGCAAGGAACGGATCATCCTCACGGCCGAGAGGTTTCTTTTTCACCGACAGGATCAGCTGCCGCCGATAGAAACCGTCCGAATGGTCGTAGAGGGATTCCAGATCGCCGTTGGAAAAGGCCAGAAAGCGAACATACATTTCTCCCTGATAGCTCTGCTCACCTTTACGCTCCAAATCCATGGGTATTTCGGCGGTGATAAGGGATTTGAGATAGTGGGTGGATTTCAGCGCTTCCATTTTCATATCATCGTCCACCATCACCAATTGATGCTCCAGATCAGCTCTGGCAAAGGGACTGCGCTCCACCTTGGCGATACTGCCGTTTTTCAGGTTGTCGCCCAGCATTTTCTGCATCACAACACCGATACGGCTTTTGCCCTCGCCACCGTTGCCTTTCAGAAGCATCATAGTCTGCCCTCGGTTGGTGGGGAGCAGACAGTAGCCCAGATACTCCTGCAGGGTCCAAATGTCCTCATATTCCAGAAGTTCCGATAAAAAATGCAGCCATGTCACAGGCTGCAGAGCGTTGGCATCATATTTGATTGGCAGACGGTTGCGGCAGAACTCTTTGCGCTCGGTGAACTCACCGTCCAGAAACAGAGTACCATTGGCTACATGAAGCCGATCTTCATGCACCGGCAGGTTAGGCACATAGGCTTCCAACTTCACCATTTCCAATAGTCCCGATGCCCGTTTCGCAAGGCCACAGTTGAGATAAGGGCGGAGCATTTCATAAATCTCTTTGCGGACACTTTCTTCATCGGTGATGCGGCCATCTTTCGTGAAGAAGCTGCCGCCCACACGCACCATGGGATGTTGCTGTAGGAAGTCCTCACAAAAGCCAACCTCGTTTATAAATTTGCCGTCATACCAAAAGGGTCTCTCACCGGTGTGTTCATGCTTGCTCATTCGATTCCTCCTTGACCTCCCGTAGCCGTTCCTGCAGGAGTGTGATTTTGTTATCTTTCATCATGTCGCTCACCAGTTCTGTGCGTTCTTCCGGTGAACCAATGGTTAGTAAATCCAGCATATACTGCGTACATTCGAGCATATGGCAGGCTTCTACGAAACGATCATCAATGTCATCGTCCGGTGTTTGGGGCGAAAAACGCACCTTCCAATTCTGCAAGATTTGCAGATACTCCCGCAGAACACGGAAGCAAAGCCGTTCGTTGTCTGCTTGCGTCCGATACCGACTTAGTTTGGTGAGAACGGAGGGTTTATCCGTTTTGATGCCGAAATCGGCACTTAGCTTCTGCGCTGCATCCAGAGCGGTAATGCCGAACAGTTTTGATGTGAATTCGATCACATCACCCTTGGCTCCGCAGCCGAAGCAATAGAAGTAATCTTCATTCAGCTTCATACTCGGATGCCGATCATTGTGGAATGGACAACAGATCATTCCGTTTCGGCCAATATTCAAGCCGAAGTGTTCCGCTGCCATCCTCGGCGTGACCGTGGATTTGACAGCTTCAAAAATTGTCATAGGCATTTCTCCTTTCGATTTTCTGACAAATTTTCTTTGTCATCTGAATATACGGAGAAAAAGTCTTAGACCTTAAAAATCAGGCGGTACTGCAAAAAAACAGAAAAGCCCTCCTGCAGTTCTTGCAAAAATGCAAGTGCAGAAGGGCGTACGTTGTATTTGTAGTTATTCTAATCATTCTTATCATCGAAGGTGATTAGAAACGATTTTCACCAGCAGAGAGTGAATAAAAAGTGAATTTTCACTCCAACCTATTGAAAAAGATGAAAATATGAGTATAATATAATCAAGCTATAATGGAGGTGCTGTATATGCAATATGAAAGCGAGCGCATTGAATATAAATCTCAGATGATCGACGACATCTATAAGGAAGTCATTGCATTTGCAAATACGGACGGCGGCGTGATCTATCTCGGAATTGATGACAAGGGCAATCTGATTGGCATTGAAAATGTGGATGAAACCTACACCCGCCTGACCAACGGTATCCGTGATGCAATCGCACCGGATGTAACCATGTTTGTACGGTATGTCCTCCAGGACAATAAAGTGATTCAGATCGAAGTTGCAGAAGGCAGCTATAAGCCCTACTATCTGAAATCCAAGGGCATGAAGCCCACCGGCGTTTATGTCCGGCAGGGTGCATCCAGCGCACAGGCATCTCCCGAACAGATTCGTCAGATGATTAAGGAATCCGACGGTGACACCTATGAAGATACCCGCAGTCTTGAACAGGATTTGAGTTTCCACGCTGCAGAAACCGCATTTGATCGCTATGGTGTGGAGTTTTCTACTCAGAAATATCGTGCTCTGGGTATCACGCAGAATGATATTTTTACCAACCTCGCTCTGCTGCTTTCTGATCAGTGCCATCACACGACCAAGATCGCCGTATTCAAAGATGAGTTCTGCACAGAGTTCCGGGACAGCAAGGAGTTCGGCGGTTCCGTGTTCAAGCAGTTCGAAGATGCGGTAAACTACCTCGCTCTGTGCAACAAGACTGTTTCCACGATCAAGGGACTTATTCGCACAGATAAGCAAGACTATCCCGAAGAAGCCATTCGTGAAGCACTGCTTAATGCTATTGTTCACCGTGACTACGGTTTCAGCGGCAGCATCATTATTAACGTGAACGACAGCAAGATGGAGTTCATCTCTCTTGGCGGACTTCTCCCCGGTCTTTCCACCGAAGATATTCGTATCGGCGTTTCTCAGCCGAGAAATAAGAAGCTGGCGGAAGTATTCCACCGTCTGCGTCTGATTGAAAGCTATGGCACCGGCATTCGCCGCATTTTTAAGCTGTACGAGAATTGCCCTGTGCAGCCCAGCATTGAGGCAACAGCAAATGCGTTCAAAATCGTACTGCCTAACATGAACGCTGCCGATACCGTAAGCGAGGACACACCGGCAAACACCGGTAAAGTCACCGCAGCCATCACTCCGCAGATGAAAACCGTGATGGACTATCTGGCTGAGTACGGTGAAATGACCGACGAAGATCTGCAGGAGCTGCTGAATGTCAAAAAGACGAGAGCCTATCTGCTTGCCCGTCAGATGAACGAGACGGGGCTGATTGAGATTATCGGTAGAGGTGCTGGCAAGAAGTACAGATTGAAGTGAGGACAAAAATATGGATGCACATAAACTCTGGATGCTTAGAGATTTTATAGGAACAAATAAAGTTCTGTTCCGTATTCCCGTATATCAGCGTAATTATGACTGGTCGGAATCCAACTGCAACCGCCTATTGGACGATATTTACGGCATCATGCAAAGCGGCGATAAACATTTTCTTGGCACAATCGTCTTTATGGCTGCTAAAAGCGGTGGTTTTGCATTACAGGAATATATCATCATAGACGGTCAGCAGCGTCTGACAACTTTGATGCTTATTTTGAAAGCGCTTTCCGTTGTTGCAGAAAGTGTTGGCGATGATTGCTACCACGAGATCGAAGAACAGTATCTGCACAATAAATATTGTGATGAGGAATTCAAGGTTAAATTGAAGCCCATCAAATCAGACAATAATCAATTCCTTCTCCTGTTGGAAGACAATATTGATGAAATGGATGAGGATACTCATATCTACCATAACTTTATGCTCTGTAAAGAACGTTTTGAGCGTTGGGCAGAAAGGGGCATCAATCCGTCTCAGGTGCTTGATGCCCTGACAAAACTGGAGATCGTTGAAATTGTCCTCACTAAAGGAGAAGACGATCCGCAGGTTATTTTTGAAAGCATAAATTCTACCGGTTTGGAGTTGTCCAACGCCGACCTCATTCGAAATTACCTGCTGATGAATGCAGACGATCAGGAGAAGTTGTACGAAAACTACTGGCTGTACATCGAAAAAACGCTTCGCAACAAAATGGATTACTCCAATTTGGATGCATTCTTCATGCAGTATATCGTTTATAAGACCAGTAAGCCCGTAAATAGCAGACAGCTTTACAACAGTTTCGTGAAGTTGTTCAAAGACAGCGGCTATTCACAGGAAAGCATTTTGAAGGAGCTGCGGTACTATGCCGAGATTTTCGGAGCCTTCGTTTACGGCAACGACAAATATTCTGATCGTATCAACAAACTGCTGTACCGTTTGCGTGTGTTAAATCAGACTACTTGCTATCCCTTCTTGCTGCACGTATTTGACGACTATCATCAGGGAATCATTACCGAAGAAACTGTAGAAAAGATTCTGCAATTCATCCTTGCATACCTGTTACGCAGAATGGTTTGCGGCGTTCCTTCCAACACCCTGCGTGGATTGTTCACATATCTGTACAACCGTATTTTTAAGGTAGCATCCAACAAGCAAAAGTATTACGAAACGCTTAATAAGTTCCTATTTACGGTTTCTTCAAAGGATGTCATTCCTTCTGCGGCAGAATTCGAAAGAGCACTGCAAAAAGCAAATATTTATGGTAACAACGCATTGTGTCGTTTCCTTCTGTTGGATATTGAAAATGGTGACGGCAAAGAAATCCTGCAAGCTGAGAACCTTACCATCGAACATATTATGCCTCAGACGTTGAGTGCGGACTGGAGCCATATCCGTCCCGAAGAGCACGAAGAATATCTCCACACACTCGGCAATCTTTCCGTTACTGGATATAATTCTGAGCTGTCAAACAAGAGCTTTGCCGAGAAACAGGACATCATCCGTGAAAATTCAAAGGCAGTTGTTTTGAACAGCGATGTCTTGGATAAAGAGAGCTGGAACATTGCGGATATTCAGGCCAGAGCAAAACGCCTTGCGGGAATTGTTTTGACAAGATACAAAATTGACCGTGTTCTTGATGATTCGATAGAATTTGAATACATAGAAACATTGACTCTCGACAGCTATGATGAAGTCACCGGAAAGAAACTTGTCTCCTTTAAGCTTTTTGGTGAAACATATCGCCAGAACAAATATGCTCTTATGCTGCTGGATGTTATCAAGTTGCTGGACAAAAAGATTCCCGGCAAGTTGCAGACATTGGCAGAAAACAATTATTCCTTCAATTCTACAAAGCGCAAGCATGTGCATTTGAATCTTGATGGATTGGGTATGCGCTGGCCGTGGAAAGTGACTGATGGCATCTATTTGGAAGCCAATCTGTCGGCGTGGTCGTGCATTCGATTTATTGAAAACCTGTTGGCTGAATTTGGTTTTGAGAAAGATCAATTCTCTTTCAATATTGTTGCGGAAGAACCGAGCGAAACCGACGAAGACGAAGAATAAATTCAAGGAGGTGCCGCAATGGAACAGACTTATCTCCCCGGGAAAATCCGTGACCGCATACAGGACTTGATGAAATCCAACAAAGTTACGCAGGCCGAGCTTGCAACTCGCATCGGCTGTTCGGAAAGTATGCTGAGCCGTTTCATCAGCGGCAAAACGGACAAGTTGGGCGATGAAAATATTATCCGCATTGCCCGTGTATTCAATGTGTCCACCGACTTCCTGCTTGGCGAAGTTGATATCCCCGACCGTCTGAATTACGATATTTCCGAACTTTGCCTGTCGGTGCAGGCAGCAAGAAATCTGTATACACATAAAGTGAACCCGCAGGTGGTCAATGCGCTGCTTGAAAATCCGGAGTTTGCCAATACCACCAATCTGATCTCCGGTTATTTAGATGACGAGCTCGCCAAGGGATTTGCCGCACAAAACCAACTGTACGCAACAGTCGCCGGTATGCTGAAAAGTCAACCGGAAGCAGTTGACGACGTTAAGAAATTGCAGACCCCAGCATATCAGGCAGACCTGACTGCGATCCAGCGGTCATTCATGGCTGCAGTGCAGGCAGTAAAGAAAGAGGTCGGCAATGACTTGTCTGCCAACCGTGAATTGACCTCGCAAGCTGTAAAAAAGATTTATGCCGAACTGACCAAAGGGCAAAAGAAGCTCCATCGCAAAATCAGCGCAGAGCAGATCGGCGAAGCGGTAGCACAATCCGTTTCCCATCTTCCCGGTATTGATACAGAAACGGTCAAGCAGATGTTTCTTGCGATGACCGGCACGGTAAAGAACAATGAAAAGAGACCCGATGACCAATGAACAGCTCTGTGCGTTGGCCAAGCAGGGCGATGCCGATGCACAGAATCTGCTGATTGAAAACAATCTCCGCTTCATCAAAAAGACTGCATATGAAGTGTGGAGCGCACAAGCAGAGCTGAACCAATCTCTGCAAATCTCACTTGACGATCTTGTGCAGGAAGGCTCGTTGGGCTTGCTCGGTTGCATCGACAGCTATAATCCCGCCAGCGGAAACCTATTTCTGACATACGCCGCTTCTGCAATACGGAACGTCATGATCGACTACATCCGCTCACAGAATGTGTCCTTTGAGGCGAAGCATCTGAACAGCGTTATTTCTCTGGACGAGCTTGCAAAAGATGAGGTTCGGAGCAAACATAGTTTTATTGCAGACCCCACTCGTCAGACGCCGGAACAAATCTATCTGGCACAGGAACGGATTGATGATATCCACCATGCGCTTGATATGATCGAGGACAGAGAGGAACGGTATCTTCGTTATCGCTTTGGCTTCGACGATGATATGGAACATCCTCTGACCGAAACTGCGAAGCGTTTTCATCTGTCCGAAAGCAGAGCGAGATCAACGGAAGCACTTGCCCTGGATAACGTATGGTTGGAGCTGCCATGGTGGTATTAAGGGCGCGGGGATGCGTCGCTGCGGCGGGTTTTATATACCTCTTGCTCCCCCGGTGATGCAGCACAGCTTCGGTCTCAGACCTCCGCTTTGCCGCACCACCTACACCCGAAGAACGAATATCCGCAAGCCTCCTGCACTTGCAAACATCCGTCCTTCTGCTGCCACGGGAAACGGTCTGTCCGGTACGGTGACAGCCCCTTTCCAGCGTCAGCGGTCGCAAAAGGTATAACACACTAGACTTTGCCGAGCAAAATCGTGTGCCAACAGGGTGCTTCTCGCCCCTATTGGAAACCCAGAGCCAAAGGGATTGCATCCCTCTTGACACTTGCAATTTTCTTAGCACGACGGTACCCAAACTGTAAAAATACAGTTTGTCACCGGTGCTAAGAAAATACAAAAGGAAGCATCTGCGCCATGATCGTAAGAGCGCAAATCTTCCTTTTGGTGCTGACAATCCGAAATTGATTTGGTGCAATTTCAAATTATCAGCATCTGCTGCGGCAGAAAATCAAACGATATACGAAAACAAATTTTCTCAGAAACTCAACTCACTTTGTTAGGTAGACACAAAGTAACACCAGGGGGTGTAACTATCAAAACGACTGATTATGATGGATTGCCGGAATCGCTTCGAAAAAGTATAGAAATCACTAAGAAGCTTCATGATAGCGTATCTCCGATAATTGAACAGCAAAATAGACTACAACAAATCGCAGACGCAGCGACAATACCCAAGATTGCTATATCGTCACCGGCGATGGATGCCCTAAAAGAGATTGCCGACAATAATGCGATCAGGTCTCTTCAAGAAAACTCCGCTGCTATGAACGCCCTTGCAGAAAGCGCCAGAGCAATGCAGGTGTTTACCGGCGTAGGTGCTACTATTGAGGCACTACATAATAACAGTACGGTTCGTGCGTTGGGCGAAATTGCAATAAAGTCTGCAATTCCAACCTATCAGTTTGAAAGTCCTGCACTCAAAGCGTTTGAAACATGGAGCAATAGCGTCGTGGCAAACTTAGCTACTGGTCTGACCGCACTTATTACGAACCCTGTGATGCAGGAAATTCAATCTATTTCCTCTAACTTCGGTAAGTGGTTGCAGACGGTAGACTTCTCACCGCTGACGAGCATCTTAGATAGTATTCAGAATATCGGCTTCGACTATAACTACGAAGAAGTCAACGAGGTATTTCTGAAAGCTATGTTTGATGCAAGATGGTTCCCGTATGCAGGATGGATTGCTGATTATAGAATCGTTGATGCAATGCTTGAGATACTGGACACAAGCAGAGTCAGTAAGAACCGTGTTAAGAGAATTGATAAGTTGATTTTCTCTTACTACGACAAAGAAGAAATAAACAACTTAAAGCGTGGATGGAGACAGATGAATCTTCCATCTTACATGACGAGGATCTTGGTGCAGTCTGTTCAGGCATACCACCGCAGAGAATACGCACTTACAGTTAGTGCACTGTCAACTTTGTGGGAGGGTATTATTCAAGAGAAGGTGAATGATACCAGTTACCGTATCAGTCGAAAGACCCGTGATAATCTCACAAAGCTGATTGAAGAAAATGAGTTCGACAAAATTTTCTCATCGTTTTGTGAGGAGTTCATTTTCTATAACTGTACTAAACCGGAAGATGTCAAACCAGACGTTCCCGGTCGCCATGGCATTGCTCATTGTTGGTATGACACCTATCCGAATAGAAAAATGGCACTGAATGCCATTCTGTTTACAGATTTTCTGTTGGGATTAAAACCTATAGAGAAAACAGATGACGAATAAATCGTGGCATTCAAAAATTTCAGGAAATTAATAACCGTTTATAAAAAGAATGAGGATAGAAATTAATGGCACGAATTGCTAATAAGAAGACCGGAAAACTAACCAAACAATATCGAGATCCCAGTGTGTTCCATGCCAGTTCCCGCAGACGCAGTTATCGTAGAAAGGGAACTTCTACAAGAAGAAAGCGCACATCCTATGCAACGCACACGACGGTAAATGATCCTGGAGCAAATGCTATTGCGTCGGTCATTGTGGGCGGCGGTTTCCTTGCGCTCTTAATGTGGCTGTTACCGATATTTGTTTCGATTGTCGTTGGTTGTATTCTTCTGTGGGGCGTAGATAAAATCTGTAAATCAAAGTGGAACTTGCCTTCCGGTAAATGGAGTATGCCTGCTTCTTGGGGATGGACAATCCTTACTGGTATTGAAATGATAGTAAGCTTCTTTATTGTGCTGTTTATCGTAATCGAAGAAGCTACAATCACCGCACTCGTTATAAACCTCATTGTCTATGTGGGATTGTCTGCTTGGATATTGATCAGCAAGCACAACAAAATAATGAATGCAAGCACACGCAACTATAAATCTGATATGGTGCAGGAAGAAACCTATTCTTCAGATGCGTACGATGCTACCCTTTCTTTGGATGATGACGATGAAGCTGTGGACGATGACTATATCGATGCAGAGGAAGAAGCTGCAAAAAAGCTATGTGCTAAATTGAAAAGCAATGTCGTTGTTTGTTCGGAATTTTGGGACGAGATGCATTTGACTTTTAAGTACAACTTGGTTACATCCTATACTTCTCTCCAACTGAATTTTGAAATAAAGAACAGCAGCGGCGTCCCTTGGTACGATGGCGGTGGCGGAATTACTGTAAAGGCAAATGTATATGACGTCAAGGGCAATCTCTTATGCATCGAAGATACATATATCGAGGACAATGAGCTTACCCGCAATCGTTATACTGATTACCTGTATTTTGATTTCGATGATGTTAAGAAAGCTGCCAAAATTGAAATCGATGCATATCAGGAAGATTAAGAGTTCCGTAGTGAGGAGCAATATATTATGAGTAGATATAAAACCAGAGAAGAAGCCATAAAAGCCGTTAAATCGGATGGCAGACAGTTGTACGATGTTGATTCTCGCTTCAAAGATGATGAAGAAATCGTCAGATTGGCACTAAAGCATGGGGGTATTCTTGGTCACGCTTCTGTCCGACTACAAAATGATCCCGCATTTATTGTAGAAGAAGTAAAACATGGTGATGGCTTCGAATTCAATTTTGATAAAGCGCTGTTCTGTGCAAAGCAAGATTTGGCTTTAGCAAAGAAATTGACACCAGTTTATAAAAAATCCGATGAGTTTCAAATCGAGTTGCGGCTCCATTATGGAGAAAGCTATGTAACCCCGATTCGAAAGTACAACTTTATGTCTCCGGATGAACTTCGTGCAGCATTACGCTCGTACAGGGAAAAACAAGTTAAATTGGCCAGAGAGATTTATGTACAGGGGTATGATTCCGACTACATACAGGAACATGAAGAATTGTATGTGTTCGCCGGTCATTCTGCATTGCAATGGGGTGCAGTTTCGCTGAGAGAGGAAGGAAAACCATTCTCAGACATTCTGGAGCATTATCCCAGTCAAATCGAATACGAAAAAAGATCGATTGATGCATATTGTTCCGAAAGCTTAAGCGGTTCATATCCAGAAAGATTGATGAACTCTCTGCTTACCATCCTCGATGTTGATTTTGCAAGAGAGCAAACATTTCCATGGTCTACAAATGTCATCGGGGAAGATGGCAAAAACAGTTCCAAACGATATGACTTCTATATTCCGTCAATGAGCGCAATCATCGAGGTTCATGGCTCACAACATTATGGCGGGGGCTTCGAATATTTAGGTGGTCGATCTTTGGAAGAAGAACAAGCTAACGATAAACAGAAGGAACAGCTTGCGAAGGACAACGGCATAAAGCACTATATCGTTATAAACGCACTTAGCTCGACATTGTCATTTATCAAGGAGTCTATCTTATCAAGCACAGAATTTACATCTTTGTTTGATCTTTCTGATGTAGATTGGGATGAGGTTGAAGCTGGCACTGTCACAAAGGTTAAAACAGATGTGTCTTTCCCCCTTTACGAATCTATGGCCAGTCGCAGTGCAGCGTGGGTTGATGTAATTAAAGCATCCCTAATTAAATCTGACTATATTGCATTAGAAAGCACACGGAGAAAAATCGAAAATACAGTCAGCCCGGAATTGCAGGAGAACATTAAGAATGCTTTTCCGAGTGCCAACGGGTTGTATCCGCATGAACTTCTGATGCTAAAAGAAGCTCATTACTATCGTTACCCTCTCGGAGAAAAACACATCCCCGGAAAGTGGTACTATGATTATGGAATCGGCGATGTAAGTGTGTATTTTGAAAAACTGCTCCAAAACGGATTTTTGGCAGTGGGTGATCTTCGCTCTGCGGTTGAGCATTCTACCCTTCCGGTAATCAAACGAGTTCTGACCGAACACGGCCTTTCAACCAAGGGGAAGAAAGCTGAATTGGTGGAATTGTTGCTCAGTAGTGTTTCGCACGATGTCTTAGATCCACTTTTCCCGGAGAAGTACTTGGAACTTACGGAGCATGGCAGAAAAGAGCTGGATGACAATCCGTATATTCTTACGAAAAACAGCTATGGACTCTCGATTTGGTCACTGAATAGAATTGCTAACGCTTTTCCGAATGATGACATTGACTATATCCTTGAACAGTACAATAGCAATCCTCGTCGCTTCTTGAAGTATTTGACAGAGGATGACCGTCAGATGCTTGGAATTACATATACGGAGCAACCTCCTGTTCAAAAATCTTCAGCTGAATCTCGAAAACAAGTGAAGGTGTCATCCACAAGCACTCCGAAACAAGCCCCTACAAGTTCTGCAATGCAAAAAGCGGTTAAGACAGAACAACAGACAGTTGTGTCTCGAAATGAGGTAAATATCTCTGCCGTAGAAACTCCGCAACACTCAGAAAAGAAAGCCAAGAGGGTTAGAATTGGATGGATTATCCCGGGCGTGTTCTTTGCATTTTTTACACTAATTTTCGTCATTATAGGACTGCTTGAAGTAGAATTACTCTTTGCAGCAGCATTCTTCTGCATTTTTGCTTTAATGTTTTTTGTGCTGGGCTTTTCTCCCAAGAATATGCCTTGTATTTTGGGACGAGGAACGGGTATAAGTAAGAAGGTATTTGTTATCATCTGCATCGTACTTGCTTTTTTGATGCCGCTGCTAAGCAACATAGTTGCAGCCGTATAAACACATCTATAAGAAACAGCCCACCGATCATTGCTGACCGGTGGGCTGTGCCACATTTATTCGCTTTAATCTACTAATCGATGCTCTGCAGTCCCTTGCACATACTGCTCCAACTCCCCGCCAAGCACCAGCTGTGCATACTCCAACGGCTTATTGTAAATCAGCCAGTCCAGATCAGACCGCTGATACATATTGTCGGCAACCTCATTCTCCACTGCAATGGTGTCGATGGCAATCATGCTACCATCGTTGAACTTCAACTCCACACAGGCAGTATCTATATTGAACTTGCAAGAATTCAGCTTTTTCATATCAATGTCCCTCCTAAATGGTGATGGTCGCTATGTACCGAACTTTGATCTCATGTCCGATTGCAGTGCGATCTGCACGGGTATAGTTCGCAGTTCGTACGGTACTCATCTTCTTGACCATCTGGCCGCCGATCGAACCGGCCTGCTTGGAGGTCAGCTCGCCGTTGTAACCCTGCTTCAGGTTTACACCAACCTCGCTGGCGGCCTCCATCTTGAACTGTTCGAGGGCTTCCTTGGCTTCCGGAACAACAATCTTATTACTGGACATAATTCGGTTCTCCTTATCAAATACTATCTATATGATCGGTTCGCTCACTTTCCGACGGCACACCGCCGGGCGGAGCGTCCCTGTTAAGCGAGCCTGACGTTTCCGCCTGGCTCTGCTATTATTATGGACGCATGAACCGGATTTATGACTTCCAATTTCATGCGCCCATACCAATCGTTATGATCGTGTTCCCGTCTTTTTTCGGCTTCAATCCGTTTTTTTTGGAGCAGCCGGACGCTGCGTGCATCAATTTTCCATCCTTTATGTATCAATTTCACATCCGCATATCGTTTTCTGATAGTCGCGCGGGCTCATGCCCATATTCTTTTTGAACATTTTCGAAAAGTGATAGACATCCTGAATTCCGACAAAATGGCTGATCTGGGTAACGGAATACCGCCGTTCCTCCATCAGCTCGACCGCTTTGCCGATACGGTACCGGATGAGATACTGCTCCGGGGAGGTGTGCAGATAATTCCGGAAGACCCGGTATAGATAGGTGCGGTCTACCGAAAGATGCGCGGCAATGTCCCGCGGCTTGATTCCGTTCATATAATTGAATTCCACATAGCGCACCGCACGGTCCGCCAGCGCGGACGGCTGGGGATTCTTCCATTTCCGGCTGCAGTGGCTCTGCAGAATATCCAGAGCATTCAGAAGAGTCATGTTCAGCCGGTACTGGGATATGCTGTCGCTGTTGGCATCGGTATAATCGATGCAATTCTGAATATTGGACAGAAAGCCCCGCTCATTCAGGGAAATCACATAGGTTTTCGGCTGGATTCCCGTTTCCGTGAAGTATTTTTCCGTCATGGCTCCGGAAAAGCCGATCCAGCAGAAGGACCACGGATGGGCCGCATCCGGGGATGCATAGCTGACAAGCTCACCGGGATAAATGAGAAACAGATCGCCCTCCTTTACCACATATGAGCGGCCGTTTACCTCGTAATAACCGGAGCCCCTTGTGACATAGTGAAGCAGATAGTATTTGCGCCGGTGAGGCGGACAGAGGAAATTCGGATGGCAGTCCTCGTACCCGCAGTTGACCATATAGACATCAAACGCATTTTTCTTTTTGTTGAAGAATTCCTTTCGCACAGGCTCGCCTCCTTTGAAATCATTATAACACAGAATATCCTCTCATGCAACTAAAACACAAAATTATTCACAACAAGTTTCCATTTTCAATTTGGTAAGTCCATGCTATAATAAAACCGAAAACCACCGAAAAAGGAGCTGTTATTTGTGAAATTCGGAACCCTCTATGCCTACTGGACCCACGAATGGCGGGCCGATTACAGCCGTTACCTCGAAAAAGCGAAGGAAATCGGCTTTGATATTCTGGAGATCTCCGCCGGCAATCTGCTTGATATGAGCCGAGAGGAGCTGACGGCGCTGCGCAGACAGGCCGAGCGCCTTGGCATCGAAATTACATCCAACATCGGCCCGGCCAAGTGCTACGATGTCGGAAGCTGTGACCCTGCCGTCCGCGAGCGCGGCATCCTTTATCTGTCCGACATTATGGAGCGGATGACCGTCATCGGCTCCGACACGCTGGTCGGCGTCATGTATACCTACTGGCCCAACGATTTTTCCGATCTTGACAAGCCTGCCATCCGCGGGCGCGGGGTGGAAAGCCTGAAGGTTCTCGGCGAGCGCGCCGGCGAGCTCGGCGTGACAATGTGCCTGGAGGTTGTCAACCGCTTTGAAACGCACATTCTCAATACAGCCGCCGAGGGCGTGGATTTCTGCCGCGATGTCAACTGCCCGGCCGTCAGGCTTCTGCTGGACACCTTCCACATGAACATCGAAGAGGATAACCTCGCCGATGCCATCCGCACGGCCGGTCCTCTGCTTGCCCATCTCCATGTCGGCGAGGGCAACCGGAAGCTGCCCGGCCAGGGTCATCTGCCGTGGACGGAAATCGGCGCGGCGCTGAACGAAATCGGCTTTACAGGCGGTGTCGTCATGGAACCGTTTGTTACGATGGGCGGCAAGGTCGGCGAGGACATCAAGGTCTGGCGCGATCTGTCCGGTTCCGCCGACGAAGCCGAAATGGATCGTCAGATCGGCGAGTCGCTCCGCTTTATCCGAAAGGCATTCGGGTGCTGAATATGGCTGAAATCTTTACTATGGGCGAAATGATCGTCGAAATCATGCGGACCGAGGTCGGCTGTGAGCTGAAGAATGCCGGCCTTTTCCGGGGTCCTTATCCCAGCGGCGCCCCCGCTATCTTCCTTGATACCGCCGCCCGGCTCGGTCATCACGCCGCGATGATCGGATGTGTGGGCGATGACGATTTCGGACTTTGCCTGCGCGAACGTCTGGAGCGCGATGGGGCCGATATGTCCCATGTCACCGTCGGAAATCAGCCCACCGGCTGTGCATTCGTCACCTATTTTGAGGACGGCTCCCGAAAATTCATCTTCCACATCGGCAATTCGGCGGCGGTGGAAGCCCCTGTTCCCGCGCCCGAAGCCTTTGCCGGTGCGAAGCTCTTTCACATCATGGGCTGCTCGCTGATGGCCGATCCGGCCTTCGGACGCGCGATCGTCAAAGCCATGCACCTTGCCCGCGAGGCCGGTGCCGTGATCTCCTTTGACCCGAATATCCGCCCCGAGCTGATGCGGGACGAATCTGCCCGCGTGCTGATTGATGAGGTGCTGGAAAACACGCAGATTTTCCTGCCCGGTGTCGGCGAGCTGCTCTCGCTCACCGGATGCTCCGATACCAAATCGGCCGTACAGGCCTGCCTTGCCAAGCCCGCCATGCGGATTGTCGCCGTCAAAAACGGCTCCGCAGGCTGCTCGGTTTACGATAAGGACGGCCGGCTGGATGTGGGCATTTATCCCATCGAGCCGCTGGATGCAACCGGTGCCGGTGACTGCTTCGATGCCGCCTTTGTCTGCTCCCTGCTGGAAGGATTCCCGATCCGGGAAGCGGCCCTCCGCGCATCGGCCGCAGCGGCCATGAATACCGCCGCCTTTGGCCCGATGGAGGGCGACATCTCCGCCGACAAGCTCCGCCGCTTCATGGAAGAAAGAGAGGCCCCCGTATGTACGTATCAAGCCTTGAGATGATTCTCGCCGCCCGGCGCGGCGGCTATGCCATTCCCGCCTTCAATGCGGAGAATCTCGAGATGGTGCAGGCCATTCTGGAGGCCGCAGAGGCGGAATCCTCGCCGGTCATCATCCAGACCACGCCGACCACCGTGGATTATCTGACGCTGGAGGAGGCATCGGCTATGGTCCGCGCCATCGCCGATAAAAGCCGGATTCCGACCGCGCTTCATCTGGATCATTGCCAGAAGCTTCCGGATGTCATGAAGGCCGTCAAGGCCGGCTACAGCTCGGTCATGTTCGACGGCTCGCGGCTCCCCTTTGACGAAAATGCCCGGATCACCGCCCGCATCAAAGAAGCGATCGCACCGATGGGCATCACGCTGGAATCGGAGCTTGGCACCGTCGGCGGCAAGGAGGATGACCTTGACGCCGCAGGACCGGTCTATACCGATCCCGACGAGGCGGCCGCATTCATCCGCCGTACCGGAACCGATCTGCTGGCCATCGGCATCGGAACCGCGCACGGCTTCTACAAGGGAACGCCAAGGCTCGACATCGACCGGATCGCCCGCATCCGTGCCGTCATCGATACCCCGCTGGTTATGCACGGCGGCTCCGGTCTGCCCGATGCGATGATCCGGAGTGCCATCGAGGCCGGTATGAGCAAGGTCAACTTTGCCACCGAGCTTCGCGCGGCCTTCACCGAGGGCGCACGGAGCGGCCTTGCGGATGCCGCTGTCATCGACCCAAAGAAATACTTATCCCGCGCCAGAAGCCATGTATTTGAGCTTTGCCGGAAGAAAATCCGCCTCTGCGGATCAAACGGCCGGGCCTGATGGAAGGAGCCACCATGAAAAAACGCAATTATTCCGTCTTTATCGACCATGTCGGAACCTTTTCCGACCGCTACTGTGCCGCCTATTCCGAGCGGCCCTTCACGATTGCTGAAAAATTCGAGCGGGTGAAGAGCATCCCTCTTCTCTCGGGCGTGGATCTCAACATGACCGACGAATACACTGCCGCGAAGGAGGAATTGCGGGAGCTGATCGCCAGTACCGGCCTGCGTGTCAACAGCGTGATGGTGGATTCCACCGCCAAGCGGATCTATAAGCAGGGCGCTTTTTCCAGCCGCGACCGCTCCGTCAGAGAGCAGATCGTCCGCGAATCCAAGGCGGCCATGGATTTTGCCGCCGGGCTCGGATGCACGCTCTTTGCCATCTGGCCGGGTCAGGACGGCTATGATTACCGCTTCCAGGCCGATTACACCGTCGAGCGCCGGTATTTCGGCGAATGCCTGAAGGAGCTCTCCGAATACCGTCCCGATATGCAGATCGCGCTGGAATACAAGCCCAAGGAGCCCCGCTGCCGCTGTTACATCGACAGCATGGCCGGCACCCTTCTGATGATCGAAAAGCTGGGGCTTGACAATGTCGGCATCGCCATGGATTACGGCCACTCCTTCATGGGCGGCGAGAATCCGGCGGAAGCTGTCGCCCTCTGCCATCTGTACGGCGGCAAGCTGCTGGCCATCCACATGAATGACAACTACGGCTCCTGGGATGATGATCTGATCGCCGGCAGCACCAATACGATCCCCTATCTGGAATTCATCTACTGGCTCCGCCGCACCGGCTATCAAGGTGCCATCACCTTCGATCAGTTCCCCTACCGCGAGGAATCGCGTGAGGCGGTGGCCGAAAGTGCCGCCTGGTTCGATTATCTGGAGGAACGCATGGATGCCGTCGATCCGGCTGAAATCGAAGCAGTTCTTGCCAAAAAAGACGGCGTTGCCGCCAGCCGGCTGGCCCGCCGGATTCTGAAAGGAGAATAAGCGATGGAAAAAGCAAGAATGATCGTCCTGACCGATATCGGTCCGTGGAGCGGTGAACCGGACGATGCCCAGTCGCTGGTTCGGCTGATGCTCTATGCCAATGAATATGACATTGAGCTGATCTGTCCCAATGCCTCCTGGTGCGGCCCGGACACCTCGGATGAGGGCTATATGCAGCGAATCCGCGATGTGGTGAACGTTTACGGCGAGGTGCGCGATAATCTGGCGGCCCATGCCGACGGCTATCCCACGGCAGAGGAGCTGCTCGCAAAAATCAAGCGCGGCACCTCTCATGTCAACATGAAGCGGCGGATCTGGAAAAACGACTTCTGGTCGGGCGAGCATTCCATGCGCGCCTACACCGTCGGTATGTATGCAGGCGATCCCACGCTCCCCAAAAATGTCGGGGCCGGGCTTGCCAATGACGGCTCCCGCGCCATCATCGAATGTCTTCGCAGGGAGGATCCCCGCCCCGTATGGGTTCTGAACTGGGGCGGATGCGGCACGCTGGCGCAGGCCCTGTCCGATCTGCTGGATGCCGATGAAGCCGAGGCGCACCGGCTGGCAAAAAAGCTCTGCGTGTATGACATCCACGGTCAGGATGACTGCGGTGCCTGGATTGGCTGCCGCTTCCCCGAAATCAAGTGGTACCGTGCGACCACCAGCTTCTGGGGCTTCTCCGAAACGCCGCACAAATGGGGCTACAAAATCGGCTCCGTCGATTGCGTCACCGATCCATGGCTGGAGGAGAATATCCGCCGCGGTCCCTTTGCAAAGGTCTATCCTCACACCACCTGCGGTCTGGAAACCGATTCCCCGTCCATTCTCGCCTGCGTATCCAACGGTCTGACCGACCGTAATCATCTTGAGTGGGGCGGATGGGCCAGCCGCTTCTCCCGGATCCGCTTTGACAATGTCCCCGCCGAATTTTTCACCATGACCCACCTCTATGAGGAGCAGGGTTATTCCATGTTCAAGGATGAAGGGGACAGCTTCACCTATCAAAACGGCGATACGGTGAATAAAGACACCTGGGCGGCGCAGGAGCGCTGGAAGGAGGACTACCAGAACGATATGGCCGCCCGCATCGGCTGGTCGCTGACAAAGGATGTCAGGGCCTGCTGTCACAATCCGAAGGTGGTTCTGAACGGCGATGCCACCCTTGATGCCATCGAGCTTGCGGTAAAGCCCGGCGATGTCATCACGCCCTCCGTCCTCGGCAGTCTGGATCCCGACGGCGGTATACTCACCTGGCGCTGGTACTGCTATCCCGAAGCCGGCACCGGCCGCGCGCTTGCGATCGAAAACGCTGATGGGGAAACGCCCGTCATCCGGATTCCCGAAGGCGAGGGCGAGGAGTACCACATCATCGTCGAAGCCGAGAACCACGGTGAAATCCCGCTCAAGGGCTACCGCCGCCTGATTCTGCGCACCGGCGATACGGCTCTGGATCCCGAAAAAGCCGAAACCGTCAACGATTCCGCCTTCACCTACAGCGGCGAGTGGCGCGTGCTGACCCATCAGTACGGATGCGTAAATGGCGATCTTCACCGGAGTGCCGCCCCCGGCGCATCGGCGGAGCTTCGCTTTACCGGACGGCGCGTTATGCTGATCGGAAATGCCTTTGTCACCTGCGGCAAGGCTTCGGTCGCCATCGATGGATGCGAGTGCGGTGTGATCGACTTCTCCTCCCAGTTTGTCGATTTTCCCAATACGGCGGCTGTAACCAAGGCAACCTCCGTCTGCACCACCCAGTATCTGAGCCCCCTGCTTCCGGGCGGCGAGCACACGCTGAAGCTGACGGTGCTCGGCGAGAAAAACGAATCGGCCAAAGGATATGACATCAACATCGACGCGGCCATCCTCTTCCGTTAATCATAAATTCAAAATAAAGGAGCCCCCCCATGAAAAAACTCAGCTTATTCCTGGCGCTCCTCATGCTCGGTCTTACCGCCTGCGGCAGTACCGATCCCGGCCCCTCCGACACCTCCGACACGCCCTCTTCCGACTCCGGCGAAACCACGCCCGCCGATACCGAACCGGCCTTCACCTTCACCGAGGACAATTACAACGGCTACGAATTCCGTATCATCCGTGACCATCTCGGCTATTCCTGCTACAATTTCGAATATCAGGATGCCGATGAGCAGAACGGCGATCTGCTGAACGATGCCGTCTACAAGCGCAATCTCTCCGCCGAGGAGAAGTACAACATCAAAATCAGCGAAATCGATACCGGCGATCTGGCCGGCACGGTCACCCGGAGCATCCAGGCCGATGACAACGAGTTTGACGTAGCCATGCCGCGAAGCGATGCGCTCGGCCGTATGTTCCAGGCCGGTATGTATATGGACTTCCACGAAATTCCGAACCTGAATCTGGATCAGCCCTGGTGGGATCAGAATATGCAGGAGATCTGCACCATCAACGGCAAGCTTCTCTTCATGTCCAGCGACATTTCGATCATGCACTACGAAACCTCGGTCATCAACTTCTTCAACAAGAAGCTGGCCGAAGACTACAAGCTCGGCGATCTCTACCAGCTCGTCCGCGACGGAAAATGGACCATGGACACCTATTCGGAGCTGACCAAGAACATCCGCAACGATCTGAACGGCGACAGCCGCTACGATGAGAATGACCTCTACCCGCTCACCGGCTGGTACGACGTAACCATGCCCCAGTTCTACATCGGCGGCGGTGCCAACTATGTGGAAAAGGATGCGGACGGCGAGCTGATCTACGCGGTCGGAACCGAGCAGTTTGAGCGCGTCTTCTCCAAGGTTTCCTCGGTGCTGTCTGGCAGCGCGCGTGTAACGGATGCCAGCTTTAACCCAGAGAACCTGGCCATGTTTATCTCCGATCACACCTTTATCTTCTCCGGCTGTGTCGGCGAGGCCAAGGAATTCCGCGATATGCCCAACGATTTCGGTGTCCTCCCCGCCCCGAAGCTGGATGAGAATCAGGAAACCTACCTCACTTATTCCAACTGCCCCATCATCATGCTGATTCCCGTCACCGCCGAGGATCCGGCCCGCACCGGCGCCATCCTCGAGTGGCTCTCCTACCGCGGTCACGAGGAAGTCATCCCCTCCTTCTACGAAACGATGATTCTGACCAAGTATCTGCGCGATGATGAATCGGTGGAAATGCTCGATGTCTACTGTATGCCCAACCGGATCTACCATTACGGCGATATCTTCAATATCGAAGCCAACGTCATCAACCAGATGGGCGTTGCTGATGTGACCTCGCAAGCTCTGATGTCCACCGCGGCCTCGTATAAGGCCACCGCGACCGCCAGAATCGAAGCCTTCTGTGAAGTTTTCGAATAAGCAAATTACCCGCCAAAAAGCCGGGCTGCCCTTCGGGCGGCTCCGGCTTTTTGGCGTTTTCCGTCTTTTACCGTCGGAAACAGGGGCAAATTCATTGACAAAAAATGAGAGGTATGTTATAATGTAAGTTGGAAAATTATGCGGCCCGCCGGATTTTGTTCCGGCCGGGCTTCAATCAACAGAATGGAGCGGCATTTTTATGTCTGACCCTATATCCCTGTCCACCCCTCATATGTCCGATGAAGGCTATGAGATGGCCTATATCCGCGATGCCTTTGCAAAAAACTGGATCGCACCGCTGGGCGAAAATGTAACCGAATTTGAAATCGCCATGAAGGGCTTTACCGGCGCCTCCCATGCGGTGGCCCTCTCCGCAGGAACCGCCGCCCTTCATCTTTCGCTGATTCTGGCGGGAGTCGGCCGGGGCGATAAGGTTTTCTGTCAGGATCTGACCTTCGCCGCCTCCGCCAATCCGATCACCTATACAGGAGCCGAGCCGGTCTTCATCGACAGCGAGCGGGAATCCTGGAATCTGGATCCCGAAGCGCTGAAAAAGGCCATTCACCTTTACGGAATCCCCAAAGCCGTAATCGCGGTGCACCTTTACGGCACCCCGGCGAAGATGGACGAAATCACCGCCATCTGCCGCCAGTACGAAATCCCGCTGATCGAGGATGCCGCCGAGGCTCTCGGAAGCGAGTATCACGGCAAAAAATGCGGCACCTTCGGCCGCTTCGGCATCCTCTCCTTCAACGGCAACAAGATCATTACCACCTCCGGCGGCGGAATGCTGCTCTGTGAGAACGGTCCGGATGCCGCTCATGCGCTGAAGCTGGCGACCCAGGCCCGCGAGCCGTTTCCCTGGTATCAGCATGAGGAAATCGGCTATAATTACCGCATGAGCAATATCTGCGCCGGCATTGGCCGCGGACAGATGAAGGTGCTCGCCGACCGCATCCAAAAGAAGCAGGCGATCAACCGGCGCTACCGCGAGGGTCTGGCCGGCCTCCCCATCTCCTTTCAACCCCTGCAAAAGGACACCGCTTCCAACTGCTGGCTGACTTCCGTTCTGCTGGATGAAGGCTGCTCCCTTGCGCCAATGGCCGTCATCGAACGGCTGAGAGAGGCGGACATCGAAAGCCGCCCGCTCTGGAAGCCGATGCACGCCCAGCCGGTCTTTGCCGATGCCGCCTATGTAACTGCCGGCGGCCAATCGGTATCGGAGGATCTCTTCGCGCGCGGGCTCTGCCTGCCGAGCGATACCAAAATGAGCATGGACGATGCGGACCGTGTCTGCCGTGTCATCCGCTCAATGTTCTGAGGATACGCATGGAACACAATCCGACCTTTTATGAAACTTGTATCAAGCGGTTTTTGGACATTCTTCTGTCCGGCCTTGCGCTGATTCTGCTCTCCCCGGTGCTGGCCATCACCGCCCTGCTGGTGCGCATCCGGCTCGGCAGTCCCGTCCTCTTCACGCAGGAGCGCCCCGGCAAGGATGAAAAAATCTTCCGCCTGTATAAATTCCGCACCATGCGGGATGCCGCTGATCCTGTCACCGGAGAACCGCTTCCCGATGAAGAGCGGCTGACGCCCTTCGGCCAAAAGCTCCGCGCCCTGTCGCTGGATGAGCTTCCGGAGCTGTGGAATATCCTGCGCGGCGATATGAGCATCGTCGGCCCCCGCCCCCTGCTCGTTCGCTATCTGCCGCTCTACAATGAGGAGCAGAAGCATCGCCACGATGTGCGTCCGGGACTCACCGGTTGGGCACAGGTACACGGACGTAACCTGCTGTCCTGGGAAGCACGGTTTGAGCATGATGTGTGGTATGTACATCATGTAAGTTTTTTAACGGATGTAAAGGTGATCCTGCTTACGGTCAAATGTGTATTTGTCAGAGAAGGCATAACCTCGGGAACATCGGTAACCATGGAAGAATTCAGGGGAGCAAAGGAAGAAACCCATGTCTGAAAAAGTCATTGTAATCGGCGGCGGCGGGCATGCCAAGGTCGTGATCGACTGCATACAGGCAGCCGGAAATACGGTTGCCGGTATTCTTGACGATGGCCTGGAACCGGGCGGTACAGTGCTTGGCATTCCTGTACTGGGCAGTATCTGTGCATATGAAAACCATACGGATTGTTCGTTTATCACGGCGATCGGTAGCAGCAGTGTACGGCGCCGCATGGCGGAGACAATACCGGTGCGGTGGCATACAGCCATACATCCCCGTGCTGTGATATCTCCCTATGCGGAAATCGGTGTTGGTACCGTTGTCATGGCCAATGCTGTGATCAATGCAGGGGCAAGTGTGGGAAAACACTGCATCATCAACACCGGTGCCATTGTGGAGCATGATGATGTGCTGGACGATTATGTACATATCTCTCCTGCGGCTGCACTGGGAGGTACGGTCAGAATCGGTGCGGAGACCCATATCGGAATCGGTGCGTTTGTCCGGAATAACATCACCATCGGATCCGGGTGCGTCATCGGAGCCGGTGCCATTGTAGTAAAGAATTGTTTGGAGAGTGGAACCTATGTCGGAATTCCTGCCTGCCGGAAAGAAAAAGATTCTGGTTCTGGCAAATTATGATGTCGGATTGTATAAATTCCGTAAAGCGCTTCTGGAAGAACTGATCCGTCAGGGAGCGGAAGTGTATATATCTCTGCCGTACGGAGAATATGTACCGCAGCTGGAAGCGCTGGGGTGTCAGTTCCTGGAAACCTCTGTGGACCGGCGTGGAATGAATCCTCTGCGGGATATACGCCTGTACCGGCAGTATGGGAGAATCCTGAAAGAACTGAAACCGGATCTTGTGATTACTTATACC
>JAZNKS010000131.1:0-16521 GCA_045578725.1 Candidatus Flemingiibacterium sp. | reverse complement strand
TATCGTGATTTATCCGAACAAAGGGCAAAATGGGATAGAACTACTGTAAAAAAGAGTTTTCTCTCTCGTATCGCTGATTTGGTTGTAATTCTTATTCGTGACGGTGGAGCGTATGCACTTTTAATCCATATGTTCTATAACGGCGATATCGGCATTGATGAATTTGTCCTCTATTTTGCCGCCATATCTTCTTTTGCCTCATGGGTGGGCGGTATCATCTCTTGTTGGAACAAGGCTAATACAGTGAGCCTTAAACTGTGCGATTTCAGAGAATTTGTTGATTATCCGGAATATGATGGAAGCGGAATTGCCCAAGCTGCAGATCATCTGAACACAGTTCCGGAAATTGAGTTCAGAAATGTAAGCTTCCGATATGACGGTGCTGAACAAGACACGATTCACAATCTATCACTTAAAATCCAAAGTGGCGAAAAGCTTGCACTTGTAGGTCTCAACGGTGCAGGCAAAACGACACTTGTGAAACTGCTATGTGGTCTCTACAAACCTACATCCGGTGAAATATTTTTCAACGGTATTCCGTTGTCTGATTTTAAGCGAGAAGACTATTACAAGCTGATCTCTCCTGTTTTTCAAGAAATACGAACAGCATTCTTTTCTCTTGCTGAAACAGTTTCGGGAAAAAGCATGGTAGATACAGATATGGAAAAAGCAGAAGTATGTATCCGTCAAGCCGGGTTAGGTGCAAAGATCGATGCGCTCCCCGATGGTATCCATACGAAGCTGAATAAAAAAGTAAATCAAAACGGAACCGAACTATCGGGCGGTGAAGCACAAAAGCTGATGCTTGCCCGCGCGCTTTACAAAGATGCACCGCTTTTGATTTTAGACGAACCTACAGCAGCACTTGATCCGATTGCTGAAAGCAAGATATACACCGAATTTAATGTTATGGCGAAAAGCAAAACCTCGCTGTTCATTTCTCACAGGCTTGCATCCACATCTTTTTGTGACAGAATTATTCTCCTTGAAAACGGTAACATCACAGAAGAAGGTACACATCAAGAGCTTATGTCTGCAAACGGAAAGTATAAGGAGCTATTTGACATACAAAGCTGCTGGTATAAAGATAATGTGGAAGGAGGCTATGGCGAATGAAACTCAGTGAACATTTTCAGATTTTCAGACGGGCAGCTAAGTTTACCTTCTCGATGAATAGGAAATATACGGTACTGTTGATTATAAACTCAGTTCTTTCGTCTATCATTGGTTATGTGCCGATTTATTTCTCCGCTAAAGTTATTGACTCGCTGGTCGCCAAATCTCCTATTGAAACAGTTATTCTTTATGTGGCTCTGACGGTTGGTATTGTGTTTACGGTTAATCTTTTGAACACCTACATTGCATCCGAAAAGAATATTGCATACAGCGTAATGTGGAGAAATGAAGATTGGGCATATTCAGAAAAAGCCATGCAGATGGCGTATGAATCGATTGAAGATCCAGAGGTTACAAGACTACGTTATCGAATCAGGCGTGAAAGTCAAACCGGACAAAATCTATTCTATTTGTATCAACATATTGAGCGATTCACAGGACAGGTAACAAAGATAATCGCTTCAATTGCACTTACCATATCGTTTTTCACGATTTCATCCGTGCCTGTTGTTTACAAGCTCTATATTGTAGTAGGAATGTTCATAACACTGATCGTCCAAGTTTTTGCAACTAAGAAAATAAATGACTTGACCCTGGCTTTCAATGAATCCTGTGTTAATGAAAATATCGTATCCGAGCATTTTCAAGATTATATGGAGCATTATGCTTCTGGCAAGGACATCCGCCTTTATGATATGGGTGATTTCATTGGAGATTCTTTTTTAGAAAGTCAGAGAACTTTTTTTGAACGTGCTCTGAAAAATTCATATAAGAAAGCAGTTTGGACGCTTCCTGTAACTATTCTCAATACGGTGTTAAAGTTCGGAATCTATGCAGTTCTCATCTATGCGGCGTTGCAAGGCGGCATAACAATAGGCTCAATCGCCAAGTATGTAGCATGTATTATGCTGCTTGCAGAAACAATGATAAATATTATTAAGACAATCCAAGAAGCACTTAATAACAACCATTATCTAAAACGCTATTTTTCATACTTCGATATACCGAACAATATGTATCAAGGTTCCCTAACGGTTGAAAAGCGTGACGATAATGAATACTATGTAGAGTTCCGAAATGTCAGCTTTAAATATCCCAATACAGAAGCGTATGCATTGAGAAATGTAAATCAAAAATTCAAGATCGGAGAAAAGCTTGCAATAGTCGGCATGAACGGTTCCGGAAAGACCACATTTATAAAACTGCTATGCCGCCTTTATGACCCAACAGAGGGTGAAATTCTGCTGAACGGCGTAAACATTCAAAAGTATGATTACGATGAATATATGTCAGTATTTTCGGTCGTGTTCCAGGATTTCAGCTTATTCTCCTTTAAGATCGGTGAAGTTGTTGCATCAAGCAAAACCTTTGACGAAAGTAAGGTGCGTGAGTGCTTACAGAAAGCAAATTTCGGTGATAGGCTTCATGAAATGCCGGATGGTGTTCATACGTATCTGTACAAGGGTTACGATCAATCCGGTATAGAGATTTCCGGTGGAGAAGCACAGAAAATTGCACTGGCACGTGCGCTCTATAAAGACTCTCCGTTTATTCTTCTTGACGAGCCTACAGCTGCGCTTGATCCGATCTCTGAATATGAAGTTTACTCGAATTTCAATGCAATTTCCGGAGACAAAACGACTGTTTATATTTCTCACAGACTGGCTTCGTGCCGTTTCTGCAATAAGATTGTGGTATTTGATGACGGACAAATCGTCCAACACGGTTCACATGAAGAACTTCTATCTGATGTGAGCGGCAAATATCATGAATTATGGAACGCACAAGCACAGTATTATACAACATAAAAAATGACGCTTGCGCTGATTTTTACTGTCGGCGCAAGCGGCATTGCTTCTATAATTAATCTAAAGGCTTATATTCTGTTACAGTTTTGAGATACGTTTCTGGATCGCCGTTCAAAATAAGATCTGCATACTCCAACGGTGCATTATAGATCAGATAGTCAAGCTCTGAACGCTGATACATATTATCAGCTACCTCGTTCTCCACGGCAATGGTATCAATCGCAATCATGCTGCCGTCGGTGAATTTCAGTTCAACACAAGCAGTATCCATGTTGAACTCACAAGAAATCAAATGCGTCATATCCGCCCTCCTTAAATCATTCCGAAGTGCTTCAATGCCCCCTTGATTGCTTTTTCTTTATCCGGCGGACATTGGGGCTGTTTAGCATCCTCAGACTTCGGCTGATTGTAATTCTCACGCTCAATGATACCGCACTTCTGTTTTACCTGTGCGATATACAGGCTGCTGACTTTCAAGCCGCTATGCTCCAGCACATAATCCTTGATTTCTTGGTAGGTGGCTTTCTTTTCCGCATCAGTCAGATCCAGCTCATCCATATCCAAGTTAATCTCGATATGTTGCTTTGCGTTAAGTTTGGACAATAAACATACCGTCTCCACGTGCCCGGTCCGCGGGAATAAATCCACCGGCTGAACCGTGCCGGCCCGATAGCCGAGCGTTTCCAGAAGCGCCAGATCCCGCGCAAGCGTGTCGGGATTGCAGCTGATATAAAGGATCTTCGCATCGGGCGCCTTTTCGGCCAGCATCGTGAGAAGCTCCGGTGAGCAGCCCTTGCGCGGCGGATCCAGGATGATCCGATCCAGCCCCTGCGCGGCAATCCGTCCGATCACCGTTTCGATCGCCTTCGGATCGGCGGCATCACAGCAATGGAAGTGAGCACGCTCAAATCCGTTGCGCCTTGCATTGGCGCGGGCATTGATGACCGCGCTTTCCACGATTTCCACGCCGTAAAGCTCCGTTTCCGGCTCACAGATGCACATTCCGATTGTACCGATGCCGCAGAACAGATCCAGCACCCTCTCACCGGGCTGAATATCCGCCAGCGCGCCGCCCGTCCGATACAGCAGCTCGGCCGCCTGCCGATTCACCTGATAGAAGGATTCCGGCGACAGCTCAAACTCCCGCCCGCAGAGCGAATCTACGATCTTTTCCCTTCCCGCAAGGAGAGTGAATTCCCGGCCAAGCACCACGTTGGTATTCTCCGGATTCCGGTTTTCCCAGATGCTGACCGCATCCGCAAAGCGGCAGCTCAGCTCATCGGCCCACGGCTTCAGATCGGCCGGCCGTGCTGTAACAAGGCAGACCATAATCTGGCCGGTTGTTTCAGCCCGCCGCAGATAGAGGTGCCGGAAAATGCCGCTTTGATCCGCTTCATCATACACAGCAAGCCCGCTCGCATCAATCCACTTACGGGTGAATTCCACAATCTGCCCGAAGACCGGCGGCTGCAGACGGCATCCGTCCGCGCCGTCATCCGGCGTGCAGGGGATGATTTCATGGGTGCGCTCGGCATAGAAGCCGATAACGGTCCGGCCGTTCTTATCCCGACCGATCGGATAGAGCGCCTTATTGCGGTAACCTTCCGTGATGCCGGTTGAGAGCACCTCCCCGACGGGAAGCTTCACGCCGGCCCTGCGCATCGCGCCCTCGACAAAGCCGCGCTTGAGCGCCAGCTCATGTTCATAGGTGATATGCCGAAAAACGCATCCCCCGCACCGTCGGCCGGAACCGGATGACTGGCTGCCGGCAAAGGCGCGGCAATCCGGCTCCGTACGGTGGGGCGAGGATTGAAGCCGCTTTTCCGGGCGTGCGACCATATAACCGGATGCGACCTTGATGATCTTCGCCTCCATCACATCGCCGACACATCCGCCGGCCACGAAAGTTACGATATTATCGAGCCGCGCGATGCCGCAGCCAAGATTATTGGTATCGGTGACCGTCAACGTCACCCGATCGTTCTTTTTGTAGGGATTGGTATGTTTCAATCGTCTGCATCCTTGCTCTGTTATTCCGGATTTCTCCGTATGGTCTTATTATATCACAAATTCCCGGCTATTGCAAGAACAAATTCAGCTTGACAAACCGAAGCTTCCCTGTTATAATGAAAGAAAGATTCCCGCCCAAGGAGCCCGTCATGAATTCATCCATCTATCTGGAACGCATCCGCCGCGCGGCCGCCGGCAACGATCCCGCCGCTGCCCGTCTGGCCCGCTATATTCTCGGAAATTCCCATGCTGTCACGGAATCCACCCTGCAGGGGCTTGCCGATGCCTCCGGTGTCAGCTATGCCACTGTCTGCCGCTTCATCAAGCATCTTAACTGCGGCGGTTTCAAGACCTTCCGCACCATCCTCAAGAGTATGCCGATTCTGCCGACCGGTGAGCTGCCCTCCCCCGTGCTTCCGTCCGACAGCTATCTCCCATCCGATCCGAATGAGGGCTCCGATCTCATCACCAATGTCTGCAATCTGTCCGCCTCGATGACCGAAAGCTGCCGACGTGCGCTGGATCCAACCGTGCTGGAGCGGATTATCCGGCTGCTCCTGGATGCCGGACAGATCTTCATCATTGGCCTTGGAACCTCCGGCGTGACCGCCCAGTACGCCCATATCAAATTCTTCCGTCTTGGCCTTTCCTGTACCCGCGAGGAGGACACCATTCTGATGCGGATGAAAGCTTCGCTGATGAAGCCGGGAGATGTGCTCTTTGCCATCTCCTCCTCCGGCCGCACCCGCGCGATCATCGAAACGGCGCGTCAGGCGCGGGACGCCGGAGCGAATGTTCTCTCCCTCTGCGATTATTCCCGCTCCCCGCTCTCACGCGCTTCGGATATCGCCATTACCACCACCTCCCGGGATTCCGGTCTGGATCCGGGTGCGGATCTGCCGCTGATTCAGGGTCAGCTGACCCTGATCGACATTCTGTATGCCCGCCTGTTCCGACAGACCGGCGGACTCGGCTTCGCCCAGACCAAGGACAGCGTGCGAACGGACAAGGATCTCTAATACAAGAAAAAACACCGCCCGGAGGCGGTGTTTTTTTCGTTAAATCATTCTTCGTAAGCAAGAACCGATTCGTAAAGCGTGTTGTAATGCTCGGTTACCGAGGATTCGATGGAAGCCCAGTGCGATGCCACGTCGGCAGACTGGGAGGCAACCAGACGGACGATCGTCCAGGTGCAGTTCTTCCACTGGTCAAAAATATAACCGAAGTCATAGAGGATACCGTCCATGATGATATCCATCATCTCGATGGAGGTTTCATCGCGGAAGTACTTTTCGCCGAGAGCCTGATCGTAGTAAACCGGCGTTACTTGCTTCCAGGATTCGGCGGCCAGAGCCTCAACGATGATACCGGTGCGCTCGTAGTCTTCTGCATTGATCGGGAAGCAGAGCATACCGTTCATGCCATCAACGTGGGTGTAGTAAGCATCCTGCTCCTCATCCCACTTCGGATACGGAATGATACCGAAGTCGATTTCGGAATCGCGGAGGTTGGCGGCATCGCCGACACCGAAGGCCTTCATAAAGAGACGGCCTTCGTTGAACGCGCCGTTGCCGACAGTACCCTGGTTGTTGTAGTCAACGCGGAGAGTGCGGTCATCCTTCCAGCGGAGGTCGATGACCTTTTCGATCAGGGCGATCATCTTTTCGTTGTTGACATTCGGCACAGGCATACCTTCTTCATCAACAAGAACCGACTGCATACCGGCGGCATACATGAAGTTCAGGGTCTGGTTATCGTGGTTGAAGCAGAAGCCGTACTGGTCGTTCTCGTCGTACTTGGAGTCACCGTTGAGATCCTTGGAGGTCAGCTTCGACCATTCCAGCAGGACATCAATCGTCCAGGTGCCATCCTTTACCAGCGTGTAGGGATCCTCCAGGCTGTAGTCTTCAATATACTTCTTGTTGAAGAAGATACACCAGGGCGAAGGCTTGGTGATCGGGCCGGCAATGTAGAACTGATGGCCCTGAATCTCGATAGTTTCGTTGATGCGCTGGTTCCACCAGGGCTGGGACAGGTCAATATAGCCCGTTTCGTTCCAGTCACCGACAACGTGCGAATTGATGAAGGTCGGGCCGGACTGAATCTGGTGCGGGATGGCAAGGTCCACGGAGTTGTCACCGGCCAGAACGCTGGTCGGGAACTGGGTATTCAGCTCCTTGAAGTCAGCAACCTTGACCTTGACAATGTCAACGTTGAAGCGCTCCTCAACCGTGCGCGTACGCTGGTACTCGGCATCATCCAGGATGTCGCCGGTTTCTTCCTCAAGCGTGAGGAATGTATCACTCCAGTGCATGATGCGGAACTCGTACCCTTCGTAGTTCTTGCCCGGCAGATTGTCCGGAGTCGCGAGCCGCGCATCCTCTTCAGAAAGGGTGGTATCGACCGAAGGAGTCGTGTCGCCGGAATCGGTAGTATCATCACCGGATGATGCACCGCCGCAGGCGGCCAGAGAGGTCAGCATGGCTGCCAGAAGCAGGCTGCTGATGAGTTTCTGCGATTTCATAAAATACACCTCTTTTATAATAATATATACCATCTTCAGTATACCACAGACCGATAAAAAATGCAAGTAGTGTGTTCGTATTTCGGCATTGTGCACAAAAGACTCCGCTCCGTTTTGTGCACAACGCCGAAAAAAATCCCGCCGCCTGACGGCAGCGGGATTCTCAATAACCGATTTATTCTTCGCCGTAGGAAGCGGCAGCCTTGAAGAGCTCATCGTAAGCTGCCTCAACCGAATACTCAACACCGGCCCAGTAGGAGGTAAGATCCGTGGTCTTGTCTTTGATCATTTGGGGGAGTGTCCAGGTGCAGCCGTTCCAATGGTCATAGATGTAACCGAAATCATAGATGATGCCGTCGAAGATGATGTCCATCATTTCAACCGACTCCGCATCGCGGAAATACTTCTCGCCCAGCGAAGACTCATAGTAGGGGGACATGACGTGCTTGTAGGTTTCGGCAGCGAAGGCCTCGACAATAACACCGGTGCGCTCCAGATCCTCGGCATCAACCGGAATACAAAGCATACCGTTATCGCCGTCAACGTGGCAGTAATAGCCATCCTGTGCCTCATCCCACTTCGGATAGGGGATAACGCCGAACTCAAAGCGATAATCGCGGAAGCTGGAAGCCGCGCTGACTGCGCCGGTACGGATGAAGCAGCGACCCTCCTCGAAAGCAGGTACAACGTTCTCCTTGAAGGGCGTATAGCCGCCGACATAAGCGCCGTTATCGCCATATGCGAGATCATAAATCTTCTCGATGATCGAGATCATCTTCTCGTTGTTGATATTGGTGGTCGGCTCGCCGTTCTTGTCAACAACAACAGACAGATGATTGAACGCATACATCCAGTTGACGGTATCGTTATCATCGTTGAAGCCGATTCCGAGAATATCCTTGCCGTCCAGCTTGGCATCGTTGTTGACATCCTGTCCGACCTGCCTGGTAAGTCCCATCATGTAGTCGATGGTCCAGCGGCCCTCGCGGACAACCGCATACAGGTCTTCAAACTGATAATCCTCAACGAAATCCTTGTTGAAGAACATACACTTCGGTGCAGGAAGCGTGATGAAGCCGGTCATGTAGAACTGATGGCCTGCCAGATTCAGCGTTTCGTTGATGCGCTGATTCCACCAGGGCTGTTCCAGATTGATGTAGGGGACATCATTCCAGTCAGCAACCAGGTGGTCATTGACCAGCGACGGTGCAGAGTTGATCTGATGGGGGATAAACAGATCGTATGCCTTATCGCCGGACAGAACGCTGCTCACGAATGCATCATGGTTTTCCTGATAAGTACCGTTCTTGGCCAGAACCAGCTTGACGTTGAAGCGATCCTCCACAAGCATCTGCCGCTTCCACTTGGCATCGTCGAGAACCGCGCCGGTTTCGCCTTCCACAATGAAGCGCTTGGGCTTGTGTGTCAGAATGGTGAATTCGTAGCCTTCGAAATCCTTTTCGGGCAGTCCGTCATCGATCGCCAGACGTTCATCCTCCTCGGACAGGGTGGTGTCGGCTGCCGGGGTGGTATCGCCGGAATTCGTGGTGTCATCACCGGGCTGTGTTCCGCCGCAGGCCGCCATGGATACCAGCATTGCCGCAAGAAGCAGGCTGCTGATAAGTTTCTGCAGTTTCATTGGAATCATCCTTTCACAGATTATTTCGAAGTCAGTATATCATATCAAGGCAATTTCCGCAAGAGGCTTCGGCAATTTTCGGCGCTTTAGACAACACAAACTTATGCCGTCGCCGGCAAAAAGAAATAAATGAGAACTGCCGCATCAAAAATGCGGCAGTTCTCATTACCGGATTGCGTCCGGATTATTCGTCATAGTTCAGGACGGCGTCGTAAAGCTCATCGTAATGCGCCGTTACCTTGCTTTCTACACTTGCCCAGTAGGCGGAAATATCCGTGGTGTTATCGCGGATCATATACGGCAGGGTCCAGGTGCAGCCCATCCAGGTATCGAAGACATAACCGAAGTCATAGACGATACCGCCGTAGATGATATCCATCATTTCGATGGAATCGTCATCGCGCATATACTTGTCGCCAAGCGCCTTATCGTAATAAACCGGCATAACCTGCTTGTAGGTTTCGGCGGCATAAGCCTCGATAATGATGCCGGTGCGCTCCAGATCCTCGGCATAAACCGGCACGCAGAGCATACCGTTGGAGGCATCAACGTGAGAGTAATAGCCCTTCTGATCCTCGTCCCACTTCGGATACGGAATGACACCGAAGTCAAGCTCCAGATCGCGGTAAGAGCCCGCATTGCCGACACCGCCGGCCATCAGGAATACACGGCCGTCACGCCAGCTGCCGCCGCCCAGCTCACCCTGATTGTTGTAATCGGTAAAGAGGGTACGGTTGTCTTCCTTGATCAGCGTGGTAACCTTTTCGACAATCGCCAGCATCTGCTCATTGTTGGTATTCGGCTCCGGCTCGCCGTCCTCGTTGACGAGAACCGACATATGGTCGAAGGCATACATGAAATTCAGCGTCTGGTTGTCAAAGTTGAAGGAGCAGCCCCACTGGTCCACCAGCGGTTCCATCTTGGTATCGCCGTTGAGGTCCTTCGACACCGTCTTGGTCAGCTCGAGCATCTTGTCGATGGTCCAGCGGCCTTCGCGTACGAGGGTGTACATATCCTCAAAGTTGTAATCCTCAACGAACTGCTTGTTGAAGAAGAAGCAGAAGGGGGACGGCAGGGAGATATGGCCTGCGATGTAGAACTGGTGATCCTGAATATTCAGCGTTTCGTTGATGCGCTGATTCCACCAGGGCTTGGTGAGATCGACATAGGGAACCTCGTTCCAGTCAATAACCATGTGATTGGTAATCAGCGCAAATCCGCCGCCAATCTGATGAGGCATGGCGATATCGAAAGCGTTGTCGGAAGCCATGATACTGTTCTGGATGTTCGTCTGCAAATTCTGCCATGTCCAGCCGGTCTCGTTGACCTTCATATTGACATTGAACCGCTCTTCAACCGTGCGCTGACGCTGATACTTGGCGTCATCGACGATGTCACCGGTTTCCTCTTCCATATAATAGGTAGCCGGACCGAGCGACCAGATGGTGAATTCATAACCCTCGTAATCCTTCTCGGGCAGACCGTCATCGATGGCCAGACGGGCATCCTCCTCGGACAGAGTGGTGTCGGCCGCCGGGGTGGTATCGCCGGACGAGGTATCGTCGCTCGCGGGAGCGCCGCCGCAGGCTGCCATGGATGCGAGCATCGCCGCCAGAAGCAGGCTGCTGATGAGTTTGCGAATTTTCATGGGGAATCATCCTTTCTGAATTTTCTTTACGAGTTAAGTATATCATGTCCGATTGATAATTGCAAGAGGTGAATTGTTTTTTCGGCGATTTGCACAAATGACTTTCTTCCCTTCCCATAAAAAATCTCCCCGCTGTGAAGCGGAGAGATTTTTGAAATTGTCAGGATTATTCCTCGCCAAAGGATTCTGCACTCTCGAAGAGCTTATCGTAGTGAGCTTCAACCGTGCTCTTTACGCTTGCCCAGTGAGAAGCGAGATCCGTGGTCTTGCGCTGTACCATACGAGCAACGGTCCAGGTGCATTCCTTCCAGTTATCGTAGATGTAACCGAAGTCATAAACGATACCGGAGAAGATGAGGTCCATCATTTCAACGGAGATCTCATCGCGGAAGAACTTGTCGCCCAGCGACTTCTCGTAGTAAGCGGACATAACGTGCTTGTAGGTTTCAGCGGCCATAGCCTCAACGATGATACCGGTGCGCTCGTAGTCTTCGGCATCAACCGGCATAGCGAGCATACCGTTGTATGCGTCAACGTGGCAGTAGTAGCCGTCCTGATTCTCATCCCACTTCGGGAACGGAATCAGACCGAAATCGAACTCGTAGTCGCGGAATCCGGCAGCATCACCGACCGAACCGGTACGGATGAAGCAGCGGCCCTCTGCGAAGGCAGGTCTAACATTCTCGTTGAAAGGCGTGTAGTTGTCACAGTACGCACCGTAATCGCTGTATGCGAGAGCGTTGAGCTTTTCAACAATGGCAAGCATTTTTTCGTTGTTGACATTCGGAACCGGTCTGCCGTCCTCGTCAAGGATAACGGACATATGGTCAAATGCATACATGAAGTTGATGGCATCGTTATCGTAGTTAAAGCCAATGCCGAGGATATCGTTGACATCCAGCTTGCTGTCCTGGTTGAGATCCTGGCCAACCTGCTTGGTCAGGTTCATCATGTAGTCAATGGTCCAGCGGCCTTCGTTGACAACCGTATAGAGATCCTCAAACTTGTAGTCATCAATAAAGTCCTTATTGAAGTACATACATTTCGGCGCAGGCAGGGTGACGTAACCGGTCATGTAGAACTGGTGGCCGGCCAGGGTCAGGGTTTCGTTGATGCGCTGGTTCCACCAGGGCTGATCCAGATTGATGTAGGGAACATCGTTCCAGTCTGCAACCATATGCTCGTTTACAAGGCCGGGAGCGGAGTAGATCTGGTGGGGGATGAACAGGTCATAGGCACGGTCGCCGGCCATAACGCTGTTAGCGAATGCCGCGTGGTTTTCCTGGAAAGTACCGCCCTGGGCTTCCATCAGGTCAACGTTGAAGCGCTCTTCAACCAGGCCCTGACGCTTCCACTTGGCGTCATTCAGAACGTCACCGTCTTCGGCTTCCACAATGTAAGCCTTGGGGGAGTGGGTCAGGATGACGAATTCGTATCCGCCGTAATCCTTCTTGGGAAGGCCGTCATCGATAGCCAGACGGGCATCCTCCTCGGACAGGGTGGTGTCGGCTGCCGGAGTGGTGTCGCCGCTGTTGGCCGTGGTATCATCGGTCGCGGGAGCACCGCCGCAGGCTGCCATGGATGCCAGCATAGCCGCAAGGATGAGGCTGCTGACGAGTCTCTGCAGTTTCATAATATTGCACCTCTCTATGCATATATTTTTACGCAATCAGTATACCACATCCCGAACAAAAAAGCAAGTCGGTTGCCGAAATTTCGGCGTTTTGCACAACTGAATACGTACAATTTGTGAACATCGACAAAAATAGCAGGGAATGCCTTCCGGCATTCCCTGCAAGATGATGCATTTTTTGGAGTCAATCAATAGTCATCGTAGTTCTCGATGGCCTTGAACAGCTCGTCATAGTGTGTCTTGACCGTGGACTCAATGCCGGCCCAGTACGAAGCAACGTCGGTAGACTGATTGGCTACGCAGCGAACGAGCGTCCAGGTGGTACCTTTCCACTGGTCAAAGATGTAACCGAAGTCATAAACGATACCCTGATAGATGAGGTCCATCATGGCAATGGATTCTTCGTCGCGCATATACTTCTGACCCAGAGCGGTGTCATAGTAAGCGGGCATAACGTGCTTGTAGGTTTCGGCGCAGAGAGCCTCGGTGATGATACCGGTACGCTCATAGTCGGGAGCGCCAATCGGCAGGCAGAGCGCGCCGTTCCAGGCATCGACGTGAGTGTAGTAGCCGTCCTGCTCCTCGTCCCACTTCGGATACGGGATCAGACCGAAGTCGATATCGGAGTCACGCATACCGACAGCGCCGCCGACGGTATCACACTTGATGAAGATACGGCCATCCTTGAAGCCGCCGGTGCCGAGTGTACCCTGGTTGGAATAGTCGGTGCGCAGGCAGCGATCGTCCTCCCAACGGAGCTTGATAACCTTTTCAACCATAGCGATCATCTTTTCGTTGTTGACGTTCGGAATGATTTCGCCGTCATCGCCAACGATAACCGACATATGGTCAAAGGCGTACATGAAGTTCAGCGTACTGTTGTCATGGTTGAAGGAGATACCGTACTGGTCAACCTCGGGATCCATTTCGGTATCACCGTTGAGGTCCTTGGAGGTCAGCTTGGTCCATTCCAGAAGGACGTCAATCGTCCAGGTGCCGTTGTTGACAAGGTCATAGGGATTCTCAAGCGAGTAATCTTCAACATACTGCTTGTTGAACAGCATCGCCTTCGGAGTGGGCAGAGAGATCTGGCCGGCAATGAAGAACTGGTGATCCATGATCTCGATGGTTTCATTGATGCGCTGGTTCCACCAGGGCTGCTCCAGATTGATGTAAGGGACATCGTTCCAGTCGGCAACCAGGTGCTGGGTGATCAGAGCCGGGCATCCGCCGATCTGATGGGGCATTGCGATGTCGAAGGCATTGTCCTGTGCCATAATGCTCTGCTGGATCATACCCTGGAGAACATTCCAGTCACCGCCGAGCGCTGCACCATCGTTGACCGCGATCTTGACGTTGAAGCGATCCTCAACGTTGCGCTGGCGCTTCCACTTGGCATCGTTAACAACGTCGCCGTCTTCGGCTTCAATGTAGTAGTTGTCCGGGCTCAGCGACCAGATGGTGAAGGTGTAGCCCTCATAGTCCTTTTCGGGCAGACCGTCATCAATTGCCAGACGGGCCTCCTCTTCGGAAAGGGTGGTGTCAGCCGAGGGAGTGGTGTCGCCGCCGGTGGTGTCATCGGTCGCAGGTGCGCCGCCGCAGGCTGCTGCGGATACCAACATGGCAGCGAGCAGAAGCATGGTGATAAGCTTTTTTGCCGCTTTCATACTGTTTACCTCGTAAATTATAATTTTGTACTTTCGTACAGCATCATTATAACACACTTTGCCGATAAATGCAAGTAGGTCATTGTTTTTTCGGAATGTTGCACAACAGACTATGCGATTTTTTGTGCATTCTGCAAAAAAAAAGAAGCGGGAACCGCATCGCTGCGGCCCCGCCGAGAGAGGGGTAAATATCAGTCGTCGTAATCCTGAACAGCCTCGTAAAGCTTTTTGTAGTTGTCCAGAACGGCCGATTCATTGCCGGCCCAGTAAGAGGTGATATCGTTGGAATCCTGCTGAACCAGACGCGGGAGCATCCATGTACAGCCATTCCAGTTGTCGAAGATGTAGCCAAAATCGTAAACGATACCGTTGTAGACGATATCCAGCATTCCGATCGACTCCTCGTCACGCATATACTTGGTGCCAAGGGCCTTATCGTAATAGATCGGCATAACTTCCTTGTAGGTCTCGGCCGCGAAAGCCTCGGTGATGATACCGGTGCGCTCTACATCCGGTGCGCCGACCGGCAGGCAGAGCATACCGTTCCAGGCATCAACGTGGGTGTAGTAGCCTTCCTGCTCCTCTTCGTACTTCGGATAGGGGAGTACGCCGAAATCGATTTCAAAGTCGCGCATCTGTGCAGCCCAGGCAACCTCACCGCAGAAAATGAAGGCACGTCCGTCCTTGAAGGCGCTCTGACCAAGCGTAAACTGATTTTCATAGGTACAGAAAATCGTACGGTTGTCTTCCCAGACAAGCTTATTCATTTTTTCAAGCAGGTTGAGCATCTTGTCATTGACAATGTTCGGCTCCGGCTCGCCGTCTTCATTAACCAGCACCGACATATGGTTGGAGGCATACATGAAGTTCAGGGTCGTGTTGTCATAGTTCATGGTCAGACCGAACTGGTCATCCTCGGGCTTCCATTCGGAATCACCGTTGAGGTCCTTGGAAACCAGCTTGGTGTACTCCAGCAGCTTGTCAATTGTCCAACGGCCTTCGTTGACCAGGGTGTACATATCCTCAATCTCCGGATAGTCCTCGACATACTGCTTGTTGTAGTACATACAGAAGGGGGACGGCAGGGAGATCTGACCGGCAATGTAGAACTGGTGATCCATGATCTCGATGGTTTCGTTGATGCGCTGGTTCCACCAGGGCTGATCCAGATTGATGTAAGGAACATCGTTCCAGTCCATAACCAGGCCCTGCAGAATCAGGGTCGGGCCGCCGCCGATCTGGTGCGGCATGGCAATATCGAACGCATTGTCCTGTGCCAGAACGCTCTCCTGAACCATCGTGTGAACGGTGGAGTAGTCGGCCGGCTTGTCATTGACGCGGAACTCGACATTGAAGCGCTCGCCTACAGCCAGCTGACGGGCAAAGATGGCGTCATCCACGATGTCGCCGGTTTCTTCTTCCTGATAATAGTTATCGGGAGAAAGCGACCAGATCGTGAAGGTGTATCCTCCGTAATCCTTTTTGGGAAGGCCGTCATCGATGGCGCGGCGTGCATCGTATTCATCGGTTGTGACATCAGCCGAAGGGGTGGTATCACCGGAAGACGAATCGGTGTCGGCAGGGGCTCCGCCGCAGGCAGCAACAGAAACAAGCATCGCAGCCAGAAGCAGAGTGCTGATCAGACGTTTGACAAATAGCATAAAAAACACCTCTCATAATGTATTGGGGTAAGTACATTGTACCACAACCCTATGAAATATGCAAGTCTCTGCGGACATTTTCATCGTTTTGCACAATACAAATCCGGGTTCAAGCCCTCAAGGTCTTACGTATTGGCCGCAGTGTCGGAATATTTTTCGGATTTTTTCGAAAACCCCTTGACAAACGCCATCAAATGGTGTATAATAGTCAACGTTGCAAGCGAGAGTGGCGGAACTGGCAGACGCGCACGTTTGAGGGGCGTGTAGTTTACACTGTACGGGTTCAAGTCCCGTTTCTCGCACCAACAAAAGACGGAGAGCATTTGCTCTCCGTCTTTTGTTCTTGCAAGGAACGTGCTCGCAGAAACCGTATGCAAGAACGCGGCCGGAAACGGACGGAAGACAAGCAAAAAATTATTCGCAGTTTTTTCGAAAAACCTCTTGACAAACGCTCCCAGCTGTGATATAATAGTAAAGTCATCGGGCGGAGCTTCGGTGAAGAAAGCAATATGCGGGTATGGCGGAACTGGCAGACGCGCTAGATTCAGGTTCTAGTGGGGGCAACTTCGTGGAGGTTCAAATCCTCTTACCCGCACCAGCAAAAAGCACCTGCGCAAGCAGGTGCTTTTTGCAACTAAATCCGCCGCCGGCGGAAGAAATCCACCTTCGGTGGATGAAATCGCTTCGCGATGAAATCTGCCTTACGGCAGGAGATGGAGGCGGATTTAATTTCATCTGAGGCGGAACGCCGAAGATTTCATCAGCGTTAGCTGATTTCACCCTTGCATCAGCAAGGATTTCATTTATGCAAGGGT
>JAZNKS010000130.1:0-7771 GCA_045578725.1 Candidatus Flemingiibacterium sp. | reverse complement strand
TCACAGAACGACATGGCTACGATCCGACTTGCAATGCCTTTAACTCCGCCCTTGCCCGGTGCAGGCGGCTCTTGGCCTTTTCCTCCCGCCAGCCGAGATCGGCGGCAATCGATCGGGTGCCCTCGCCGAAATAATAGCGCCGGACAAAGAGAATCCGGGTTTCCGCCTCCAGCGTGCCGAGCCATTCATCCAGCACCTCACAGAGCCTGCGATTCTCCATTTCCTCATCCAGCGGCTCACGACCGCCATCCGGGATGCATCCGGCCAGTTCCTCAAGGCTCCCGGCATACAGACCGGCCTGCCGGCGGACAGCATTCATCCGCCGCCACCGATCGATGGCAAGTCCCCGCGCAATCCGGCAGAGGAAGGCGGAAAACAGCGGCGGATTCTGCGGCGGAATCGTATTCCACGCCCGCAGGTAGGTATCGTTGACGACCTCGCGGCTGTCCTCCTCGCCGACAATGTTCTTCGCCGTGTGAAGAAGCAGCCGTCCGTATTTTCTCTCGGTTTCGCGGATAGCGGATTCGCTCCGCTCAAAATAGAGCGCGATGATCCTTTGATCGTCCATAGCGCACCTCCTTTGCTCTTACCTATTAGACCGCAGAAAATCCGGGAAAGTTTCCTGCTTTCATAAAAAAACTCCGCCGCACGGAAAAAACGTGCGGCGGATGCTGATTCAGGCATCAAAGCCCTCGAATTCGTCATAGAATCCGACCTGCTTCATATAGCCGATGTACGCATCATAATCGATATCGATAATGTTGGTCATGTAGTGATTGCGGCCCCTGACGGTTTCGCCCTTTGCGTTTTCGTACTCCCATTCCATGAAATAGAAGTGCTTTTCGCCCTCTTTGATCGGCTTCTGCCAGATGACCTCGGCCGAATTGGCGTGCGAGAGTGTGACGGAATCATAGATGACATTTCCGGCGGTGAGATCCGTTACGCGGCAGCGGACCGTGACATCCTCCTGCAGATCGCTTGCGATGGCGAGCGGCAGGCATCCGTCCTTTGGCTCATCGAAGATCAGGCAGAGGGGCTGCTGGGAGCGCTTGATGTAATGGTAGGCCAGCTTCTTTGTGCCGTAATAATCGACCACGGCATCGGAGATCTGCGGCCAGCCGTCAATCAGATTCCACCAGATGATGCCGGTTCGGCGCCACTTGGATACGCGGAAGCGCTCGATGAAGTATTTCTTGGCCTCGGCCTGCGAAATCTGGGAGGCGCGTGCGAAGGCATCCAGCCCCTGGGCTTCCTCATCCTCGCGGAATTTCACAAAGAGGGTCTTGACCTGATTGCTCATCAGACGAATGCGGTAGAAGTTGGGATCGAAATTCGGATCCGGTGCGGCGGCATGGACACCCCAGTCGGGCTTGGGAAGATCGCTGCCCGGCTCTTTTCGCCAATGCCAGAGCTGATCCTTTCGGATGAAGCGCTTCAGCGATTCGGGTGAGGGACAGCCATGATAGCCGGTTTCCGACGCGAAATGGCAGACGGACTGGCCGTAGAACTTACCCTTGAAGTAATCGCGCGGCCCCCACAGATGCTCCTCGGGGGTATGCTTTCCGGTGCGATAGGCTTCCTCATCCTTATACGGGGAGCTGGGGATATACGGGCGGGTGAAATCGTGGGCGGCCAGCACGTCCGGAATCACACGGCGGGTCAGCCGGTTCTCATTCGGATCGCGCGGGAAGCCGATGCTCGTCCAGTAATAGGCATCGTCAACCTCATTATCGCCGGCCCATGCGATGACGGAGGCATGATTGCGCAGGCGCTTGACAACGGCCTCGACCTCGACGGCAAATTTGGCGAAATATTCCGGCACCTGCGGATTGATGGCGCAGGCATGGGTGAAATCCTGCCAGATCATGATGCCGTTCTCGTCGCAGAAATCGTAGAAAATGTCATTTTCGTAGACATTTCCGCCCCAGCACCGGACGCAGTTGCAGCCGATATCCGTAATCATCGGCATGATTTCGGGCAGACGCTCCACGTCGCGGGAATGAAGCGCATCCACCGGCACCCAGTTGGTGCCCATCCAGAAGACCTTCTTTCCGTTGATAACAAAGCAGAACTCGCCGCTTCCGTTTTCATCGGTGGTGGAGGTGCGATCCAGATAAACGGTGCGGATGCCGTAGCGGAAGCGCATCTCATGCACCGCCTCGCCATTCTTATACAGGGTCGCGGTAATATCGTAGAGATTCGGGTCGCCGTAATTTCTCGGCCACCAGAGTCTGGCATTTTCCACGGTCAGCGCAATGCTGCCGCCGGTATGCCAGAACCGTCCGACCTTCTTTTCAAAGCGGGAATCGCCGCAGACACCGATGATATCCATCGAATACTCCCGCAGATCGTCAGCCTCCAGAGCCAGATTGAACATGAAGGTAAGGCCGACCCTTCCGCTCGCCTTGTCGATGCTTGAGACGAAGGGGGCAAGATCGAGAATGCGGTCGCGTTTTCTCTGCTCGATATAGCAGGGCTTCCAGATGCCGCCGCTGATGATACGGGGCATGATATCCCAGCCGCCCATATGCGGAGCCTTGCGGATCCAGAGAAGCTCGAAGCCGTTGGGAGAATGGTTGTAGCTGGTAAACGGGATCTCGTATTTGCGCGACTCGATGCAGGTCGGCCGGATGTGGACAACAATCGCGTTTTCACCCTTTTTCAGATTCGCATTTTCAAAGGTATGCGCAATCAGCATATTGTCGGGGGAGCCGATCTTTTTGCCATTGACATAGATATCGGCGACGGTATCGATGCCCTCGAAGGTTAAAACGGTATTTTCATCCGGTTCAAAATCGAGCACAAAGCTCCGTGTGTAAATAAGATGCAGGCATTCATATTTATAGTTTTCGGTAAAATTCGCGGCGAAGAAGGGATCGCCGATCAGACCGGCCCGCTCAAAGTCGATCTCGAAATTGCCGGGGACTTTGGCATCCACCGAATGCCAGAGGGTCTGATTTACGGCATCGGGCGTGGATACATCCTTTCCCTCCCGTACAAAGCGGCTGTTTTCGACATAGGTCAGCTTCCAGTCACCGTCAAGCGATATGCGTTGATTTTTCATCATGGTGCACCTCCGTGGAATTTGGTTATCTTTATTATACCGCAGACGGGCATTCCGGTCAACTGTTTTTTCACGGAATTTATTGCATTTTTTCGGATTTGCATAAAAGAAGCCTCCGCTAAGGGAGGCTTCCTTTTCATGATGTATCGATTTAATTATCCTGCATGGCATCCAGCATTTCGTTCATCGTTGTTTCAAAGGCCGACTTGTAGGCGGCAACCTCGGAGGCGATGGCAGTGCTGCCGTTTGTGACGGCGGATTCCATGGCCGATTCCAGCGAATCGCTCCAATGATAGAAGACACCGACATCAAAGGAACGGGTATCCTTGATGATGTGCAGCATATCGATGGAATCCTGATTGCGCAGACCCTTCTGCTCAACCATAACGCCGAAATATTCATTGACGATCTTCGCATCGGATTCATAGGCCAGCGCATCGAGGATCAGGCCGACCTTCTCGGGCGCGTTGTTGGTAATCGGAATCATCGCGCAGGCCAGCTGATGAACCGGCGTGGAGCGGTAATTTTCCTGCGCCTCGTTAAGCTTCGGGAAAGGGACGATACCGAAGGACTGGGACATATTGCGCAGCAGCTGAGCGGTCTTCAGCTCGGCTCCGAGGAAGAGGGCCTGCTGCTTTTCATAAATAGTCTGATAGTAGGTCGGCTCGGTGTTGGTGGCGCTGGCACTCAGGCAGAATTCGCCGTCAACACCGGCAACCTCGGCCAGCTTCTGGGCGATGTTGATGTAAGCCTCGCTGTCGGCATTGAAGTACGGCATATCGTCCTTATCCTTAAGAGCCACGCTTCCGCCAAGACCGTAAATGAACTTGTAGACAACATCGGCAAAGGATACGCATCCGTAGACGGCGGGGGTGGTATCGGTCAGCGCGAAGGAATCGGCACCGTTTAAGTTGGCGGCCGCCTTGCAGTATTTAGCCAGCTCATCGATGGTCCATTTGCCGTCGCGGACCAGCTGATAGGGGTATTCCAGCTGGAGATCGTCCATCATGGATTCATTGAAGAAGAGGCACCACATGGAATCCCAGGCCATCATCGTGATGGAGCTGGAGGCGGCATAATTTTTGCCCATCAGCGAGGTGTCCTCCAGCATCCGTCTGTCCCAGTACGGCTGGTCGAGGTGCATGGTGGAAACATCGTTGAGGCACTGATAGTAATTCTGTGCCAGACCGCTGTTGATGTAGGTATTCTGCATGAAGATGGCATCGTAGGTCTCCTCGCCCGCCATGACCGCCTGAGCAAAAATGGTCGGCATTTCCGAATAGGTTTCGGCGTTGATCTCCTCGATTTCAAAGTTGAGCTGATCCTTGACAAACTCGTTGCGCTCAAAAATCAGGTCATTGACCGTTTCGCCGGTCATTTCCTCCGGCTGAAGCACGCAGATCATGTTCCAGAGATCCTTCTTGACATTGAAGAAGGTGAAGGTTTCGCCGCCGAGATCCTGATTGTAGTAGGGATAGGCTTCCTCTTTTGCACCAGGAGCGGTGGTATCGGAGGGGGTGGTATCGCCGCCGGACGGATTATCGGTCGGCTGTCCGCCGCAGGAAAGTACAGAGAGGCCCATTGCCGCCAGAAGCAGCGTGATGACAATTCGCTTTGAGATTTTACTTGACATGAGAATTCCGCCTTTCGTTTATTCTGATCGGCAGTGCCTTTGTGCAGAATTCACAACGCACTGCCCTTTCATATCCATTATAGCAGATAGAATCCGCCCTGTCAAGGGATAGATGCGATTTTCACGACAAAGTATTTTGTACAAATCTCACAGATGCGACTTAAATTCCGCCTTCGTCTGCAAGAATCACCGCCGCGCCGGCCTCGCGAAGAGCATCCCGCGCCTCGGCATCGGCCGTGGAATCGGTGAAAACGGCATCAAAGCGATCGGCGGGCGCGGCCGAAAGCGGTGCCTCCGCGCCGATTTTCTCGCCCGGGCAGAGAACAAACCGCTTTTTGGAGGCCTTTAATAAGGCCGCGCAAAAGGCGAGCACGCGGCCATCGGATACCGACAGCCCGAACGGGGCCGAAAGTCCGTCCGGCTCCAAAAAGCATTTATCAAGCCGGATCCGCGCCAGCATCTCCAGCGCAAAATCCGAATAGCATTCCCCGCGCGTGTCAGCCTCGCCGCCGAGCACCAGCAGCGTGCCCCCCTCCCGTCCCGCCAGCAATCCCGCCAGCACAAGCGAATTGGTCACAACCCGCACCGATTTGTCAGCGGGCAGATACCGGGCCATCAGCTGACCGATCGGCGTGGCCGGCAGATAGACGGTATCTCCGTCGGCGATCATCGACGCGGCATAGCGGGCGATGGCCGTGTAGGAGGGTCTGGCATCCGGCTTCGCGGCCGGAATGGCGGGGCGCGGTGCATTGGTCGGTGCGGCTCCCACGGGAATCGCACCGCCATGGGTGCGGGTGAGCAGCCCCTTCTCCTCTAAAATCCGCAGGTCCCGCTTGGCGCTGTCATAGCCGACCCTGAAGGTCTGCTGGATCTCGGCGGTGGTGATGCTTCCCTTTTCCTTCAGCCATTCCAGGATGGCCTGATGCCGTTCTTCGATAAACATGATGCAATTCCTTTCACGGGTTTTACCGGTTATTATACCTATTATATCACGTTTGTTCCCGTCCGTCAACATTTTCCCCCCAATCCTGCGCCGGAATATTTTCGAGGCGCCCGCCATATATTGTAGCGTCAACAAATACAGCGGAGGTTGAAGGTTATGTTTGAAAACAAATACCGCCCCGAGGGAAGCCTTTGGGGAACGGAGGAAAATACAGCCGCCCTTTCCTCCTGGGAGACAATGGAGGAAGCGATGCGGGAAGGCCGGATTCTGGAGGGATTGGCCGTGCGGGCCTCGGGATCCCTCTCGCTCACCGTCGAGCTGGCGCGATGGGACGGAGAGCCGATCTTTGGCACCATCGAGCGGGAGGAGTGCGTTCTGCGCACCGGGACCGAGCCGATCAAGGATATCGCCGTCATCACAAGAGTCGGCAAGCCGGTATGCTTTAAGATTCTGTCCATCGAACGGCCGAAGGTGGGAGCGCCGATCATCCGCCTGTCGCGTGCCGGAGCGCAGGAGGAATGCCGCGACCGGTTTCTTCAGGCACGCCGTCCGGGCGATATCATCGAGGCAAGAGTCACCCATCTTGAGCATTTCGGCGCGTTCGTCGATATTGGCTGCGGCATCGTTTCTCTTCTGTCCATCGATTGTCTGTCGGTGTCGCGGATCCATCATCCCAAGGACCGGCTGAGTGTGGGGGAAAGTCTGCAGGTGGTCATTAAGACCGTCGAATCGGATGAGGGGGGCCATGTCAGCCGGATCTGGGTCAGCCGGCGGGAGCTTTTAGGAACATGGGAGGAAAATGCCGCTCTCTTTTCGGTCGGAACAACGGTGACAGGAATTATCAGAAGCGTGGAGAGCTACGGGATCTTCGTCGAGCTGACACCGAATCTTGCGGGGCTCGCCGAATACCGCGAGGGCGTATCCGTCGGCCAGAGCGCGGCGGTCTACATCAAAAACATCATCCCGGAGCGGATGAAAATCAAGCTGGTGATTATCGATACCTGCCGCCCGCCGATCCCGCCCGCGCGTTTTGCACCGGTATCCGCTCCCGATCATTTGGGACATATCTCCCGCTGGCGCTATTCGCCCGAGAGCTGTCCCCGGATCATCGGCGAGGATTTCGATGCCGAAAAATTTTGACCAAACCGTAAAAAGTTGCCGAACCCCCTTGTTTTTTTGCCGGAAATCGTGTATAATAAAAGCAGAATAAAACACGGAGGTATCACAATGAACAACAATCTCGTTATCACCATCGGCAGACAGTACGGAAGCGGCGGCCGTGAAATCGGCGAAAAGCTGTCCGAAAAGCTCGGCATCGCCTTCTACAACAACGAGCTGATTGCCATGGCAGCACAGAAAAGCGGTATGGCACACACGGTCCTTGGCGAAGCAGATGAAAAGGCAACCAGCAGTCTTCTTTACACGCTGGCCATGGGATCCTCCTTCTTCAACGGCAATGCCGGTCTGGCCTTCGATATGCCGATCAACGACAAGCTTTTTGTTACCCAGTCGGATATCATCAAGTCGCTTGCCGACGAGGCACCCGCCGTCTTCATCGGCCGCTGTGCCGACTATGTCCTTCGCAGCTATCCCCACGTTGTCAAGCTCTTCATTCATGCACCGCTGGAGGAGCGCGCCAAGCATATCGCCGAGCGCCATGAGCTGACGCTGGACAAGGCCAAGGATCTCATCGTCAAGACCGACAAGCGCCGCTCGAATTACTACAATTATTATACCGGCCAGAAATGGGGCCGCATGGAGAATTTCGATCTCGCCGTCAACTCCGCCCTGCTGGGCATCGACGGAACCGTCGAATTCCTCGCTCAGTATATCGACGATTACAGAAAGCGCATCCCCGACTGATAGTTTGCCCGCCGCCTTACCGCGGCGGGATTTTTTTCGATTCGCCTTGACAAACAGCTGCACCTGTGCTATAATTAGGGAAAACCTTTTCTTAATTAAAATTCCACAAAAAAGGAGCGCTTTCCCCTGTGAAAGCCACGGTAAGCCATATGAAAATCGCATTTCTCGGTGACAGCATTACGTTCGGTTACGGTCTGACGGATCGGAGCTGCCGCTTCTCCACGCTGACCGCACAGGAGCTTTTGGCCGAAGAGATCAATTTCGGCAT
>JAZNKS010000129.1:0-8953 GCA_045578725.1 Candidatus Flemingiibacterium sp. | reverse complement strand
CCCCCGGCGAAGCCGCATCCGCGAAGCGTGATGCCCCTCCGCAAACGAATGACCCCGCCCCGCATCTCATTAGCGGGGCGGGGTCACTGTACAAAATCCCCGTCGTCCGGGCAATCCGCACAAACTCCCCCTCCCACCGCTCCGTCTCACTCCCCCGCCGCACCCATGACGGGAGAGGAGAGGATTGGAGGAGAGCGCGAGAGGAGGATAAGGGGAGGGGAAGCCGTAGGTTCCCCATCCCCTTGTCCTTCTCTCGTATCCCAGCGAAACGGGAAAACGATGAGGGGAACTTTTTTGAAAAAAAGTTCCCCTCAAACTCCCTTCAAAAAACTTCATGGGGAAGTTTTTTGAAGTTTGTGCAAGATTGATTCTTCAGCGATGAAGGGAAGAATCTACCGACAGAACCAGCCGTGGCGGCGGAGCCGCCTGGGCCCACCTACCCCGGCAACTGTATAGCGAAAATCGTTAGAGCGACGAAGTGCGCCTCCCCATCACGCTTTGCGGATGGGGGAGGCTTGCTTTTTATTTCAGCTTCAGAATCACCGGATCGAGAATGCCGGCCGGGGCGTGCACCGTGAAGCCATCGGCGGTGACATCAAAATCCACGGCCTCGAATTTTCCGTCGGGGCGAAGGATTTCCACCGCCGTCACCGGCCGATCCGACCCAAGCTCCAGCTCCTCAAGCGGATCCATGCCGATATTGAAGAAGGAGACAAAGCGCTCGCCGGTCGGATTTCCGTCGCCATCGAGGATGTCCGCCGCGCGGAAATAGACCTCGGCATCGCCGGTATACCAAAGCGGAAGCTCGCCGACTTCGGCAAGCAGAGATGCCATCTGGAGCTTGCGGGATTCATTTAAGAAGGAGAAGGCCTCGGTGTAGACATACGCCGCCTTCGGGGTGCCGCAGAAGACAACGGCCGTGCCGCCAAGCTCATTCTTATAGGAGGTCACGCCGGGGAAGAGATCCTCCATGGTGTGCCCGTCCGGGATATGATAGACGGTGGAATGAATTCTGACGGCATCCGAGAGCGGGACGAGCTCCTTTCGCTTCATCTGGATGCTGCAGGAATTGCTGTTCAAAGCAATCCGCTCACCGCTGGTATTCTTGCCCGTCCATTCGCGGACGGATACACCGAGATATTTGCCAAAGCCGCGATCGATCAGACGGCCGGCCGATTCCGAGGAGAAAAAGACGGGGCCGGAGAGAAGCTGCAGCAGCTCCTCATCGGTAAAGAAGCGGTCATCGGTGCCATCAAGGAAGAGGGCGCCGGTCGGCTTGGCCGAGAAGTACATCGGCAGGCCGAGCCGCTCCAGAACGCAGGAGGTCCAGCCGTTCACGCTTTCGTTTTCGGGCTGGAAGCAGTACGGCCGGGCTGGGACGGGAATCCGGCATCCGCGCCAGGCAAGGCGGGGCACCAGATCGGACAGGGTCTGATAGAAGCCGGCATTTTTGGCCAGCAGCTTACGGTAGGCAAGGCCGCTTCTCGGCTCCCATGCCTTTCGGGAGAGCCAATGCTTGGCACCGGATGCGCCCTCCAGAATCGTGCCGGTGAAATGGCTGTGCAGATAATGCGCCGCGGTGGAATAGCGGTTCTGCGGGCAGGTATCGGTTTCGGCCAGCAGGACATCGACAAGGCCCCGATCCCTTGTCAGCGCGGCCTGCGCGGCGGCGATCCGCATATGGGGCGTGAAATCGTGGATACTGTGGGGATGATAATGGCCGTTTCCGAAGCGAAGGATGCGGGGATTGCCCTTGCCGGCCAGCAGACCGGCGATCTCACCGCTGAATTCATAGATAAGCGAGCCGGTAGCGCAGAAGGCGCCGGGAATCGTGGGATCCACGGCATCAATGCCCTCGCGATAGACCTTGGCACAGTCGAGCACCGATTCGCGCAGGGTATCGACATAGGCCTCGCGGATGGCGGGATCGCACTTGTCATAGACCGCCTCGCGCAGCTCTTCGACGCCAAACTCGCGGCCGATCCGCTTCTTCAGCGCCTCCCGATGGAGGGGGCAGCCGCATCCGCCGGGCCGGTAATGGAGCAGGCGGAAATCGTCATCGACCATAATCAGCGCGGGACGGCGGGCGGCGATGGTGGCAAACTGGCCGCGCATATGCTCGCGGAAGCCCTCGTCATAGGGGCAGCAGATGTTGGCGGGCCTGCCATCAAAGAGGCCGATGTAGGGCTGGAAGGGGAAGGGATTGTTGAGCGGATAGCCGTGTCCGATGGTGCATTGGACGAGGATGCCGCTGGGGATGCCCATCGCATCCAGCTTTTCCCTGAAGCGATCGTACTGCTCGCAGAGCATCGCGGCCTTGTCAAGCGCATGGCCGGGGCGGGCGGGATCGCCTTCGGGAACGAGCGCCATCAGAAAGAGGGGCAGATCGGCAATTTTCTGCTCATACTGGTGCCGGATGTCCTCGCAGATTTCATCGATATGATCCATGTCAAGATGGATGATGGAATAGTTGTACATGAAATGACCGTCCTTTCCGGGTGGGGTTTGGTTCATTATAGCATACCGTGCGCGGGGTGTCAAGAGGTCGGCGGGCGAAACAGTTTCGTAGTATTCCCCCCAACACAAACGCTCCCCCATAAAAAACGGGGGAGCATCGCTTTATTTGGCATCCGCGGCAATCAGAATACCGGAATTTTCGGGAAGGGTGACGGTGATTTGGCCGCCCTCGGCGCGGATTTCACCGGTTCCCGGAGCTGCGTACAGAATCCGTGTGCCCGCGGCATCAAAGGCGGCGGGAAGCGGGAAGGTGCGGGAGGAATCCCCGCCCGTGCGGCGGCCGACGGTCATATAATAGCGCCTGCCGTCACCGGAGATCCGGCCGGCCGCTGTCCAGACATCGGTGTAATGGCAGATGCCGTCCGGCAGATCGGGCAGGGAGGAAACCAGATCGGCGCGGTAGGATTTATAGCAGTCCACCGCTTCCTTCAGAAGCGCGAACTTTTCGCTGTCCAGCTTTGCCGTTTCACCGCTGACGTACATCCGGCTGAGCATACCGTTGACGGCGGTGAAGGCGATCTCGCCGGGGGTCTGGCTGACCTTTGGAACAACCCAGATGCCGGCCTGCTCCGGGATCACGCCGCTGGGGGCCATCGCGCTCATATAGGCGAATTCCGGATAGAGGGAGGCATCGGAGAGGGACTGGATGGCGAAATGCTTCAGCGAGCCGTATTCCATCCGCATACCGCCGGATGCGCAGTTTTCAATCTGCAGGCCGGGATGGCGGGCGTAGAGGGAATCGATCCAGGCAAGGAAGGCGCGGTTGTGGGAAAGCAGACCGTCGCCGAAGCTGTCGGCATCGCACTCGGTGCCGATGCCCGGCTCGATGTTGTAGTCGAACTTGAAATAGCCGATGCCGTAATCCCGAGTCAGCCGGTCGATGACGCCGTCAAGATGGGCGATGACCTTGGGATGGCGGAAATCCAGCTGATAGCGGCCGCGGGTGATGACCGGCCGGCCGTGGCGCATGAAGAAGCAGTCCCGGAATTTCCCGACCAGCGGGCAGTTCACACCCATGACCTCCGGCTCCAGCCAGATGCCGGGCACCATACCGTGCTCCCGGATCCGGTCGAAGATCGGCTTCATATCGCCGTGGAAGCGCTCGGTGGATACCTCCCACTCGCCGACCAGATCCCACCAGGAGCCCGGCGCATACCAGCCCGCATCCATGCAGTAGATCTCGCATCCCAGCGCGGCGGCCGCATCGATGGTCGGAAGCTCGTTCTCGATTGTGGGATTGGCGTTCAGACACTGCATATAATCATTGAAGATGACCGGCAGCGCCGTATCGATCCGGCCGGGATCGACGATTTTCCGGCGGTAGGCGGTCATGGCGCGGACGGCTTCGTTAAAATCGCCCTTCACAAAGGTCAGGGCCGCCGGCACGGATCGGAAGCTCTCGCCGGGGGCAAGCTCTTTGAACCAGCCGTTCTCGGCCTCGGAGGGGCCGGACAGGATCAGATACAGCTCCCGCGCGGCATCGGAGATTTCCCAGCCCCAGGAGCCGTTCGATTCAATCTGCCAGAGGACGGTTTCCCCGGCCTCATGATCGGTGAGCGCGCCCATGGGAAGCGTGTCCTTGGCCGACCAGGTGCCGGTATTTGAATACGCGATCCGGCCGGTGGATTCGGCGGTGGAAATCGGAAGATAACCGGCACGGCGAAGGGTCATGGACTGCCAGTTCAGCTCGCGGCACCAATGATTGTGGGGGATGAACAGCTCCAGCTTGTCGGGAAGGCTCCCGCCCGAGTCCCGGCCGATGCCGGCGATGCGCAGGCTGGACAGATATTCCAGTCCCACCGGGGAATCGGTGATGTTTTCGACCTCTGCAAAGGCCGAGAGGGCGGGAATGCCGTCATAAAGCTGAATGTGCTGGCGGATTTCAAGCTGTCCGCTTTTCAGGGTGAAGACCAGCTCGCGGCCCTTATCGTTCTTAGAATCGGTGTGGGACACATAGCGGGGGATGTCGGGGCAGGCGTGGCCGTAATGCTTGCCGCCGGAATGTCTGGTGGTGCCGCTACCGGTGCTCTGCACCTCGACAAGGGCATGGACGGCGGGATCCGGCTTTTCGGCGGGGCGGGATGAGCCGCCCCCGGGCCCGGCGGCGGTTAAACAAAGAAAGCCTTCATCGGTGACGATGAACTGCAGACAAAGGCCGTTTTCGGTGATCGGTACGGTTTTCATGACAGGGCTCCTTTTGCGTTTTTTTCATTATACCATACATCCCGCCGCCCTGACAAGAGAGATTTGTCCGCAAATGTGGAATTTCGTCCCGCATTAAGAAGCCAGCAGCTCGGAAACGGTGACGAAGGAATAGCCCTCGTCGATCAGCTTTGGCAGAATCAGCCGCAGAGCCTCGGGGGTGGGCGAATCCCGGCCGATGAAATCGTGGAAGAGGATGATCGAGCCGGAATCCACCCCGGCCAGCACATTCTCGGCGATCTCACAGGGCGGCGTGTGCGCCCAGTCGCGGGTATCCACCGACCAGAGAATCAGCGAGTACCCAAGCGAGCGGGCCGCTTTCTCCACCGCCTCGGGGAAGAAGCCTTCCGGCGGCCGGAAAAGCTTTGGCCGGTAATCGGCGATCGCATCAAGCGCCGCTTCGGTCCGCAGAAGCTCCTCACGGGTATGCTCGGCATCCAGCGTCTTCATGTGCGGATGCGACCAGGTGTGATTGCCGATCTCATGCCCCAGCGCCAGCTCCTTTTCGATCAGCTCCGGATAGCGCTCGGCCAGCTCGCCCACCACAAAGAAGGTGGCGCGGATCCCGTATTCCTCTAAAATCGACAGAATCTCCCCGGTATAGCGGTAATGCGGGCCGTCATCGAAGGTCAGCGCGATCCGCTTTTCGCCGTTGGCATGGGAAAAATAGACCGCGCGCTCCCCGTCCTCGGCGGGTGTCTGGACAGCGCTTATCGGTGTCTGGACAGCGTTTATCGGTGTCTGGACAGCGTAGGCGGGAAAGAGCAGGGTGAGGCCGCACAGGAGCCACAAAATCGCGCGCCGCATCAGAAAAGCTCCGAAGGGTCGCCGATTCGCCACCCGTCGGCCTCCAGCGCCGTCAGAAAATCATCGAGGATCGCCGCGTTGGTATCGGAGGTGGGATGGAGCAGGAGAATCTCGCCGCTGTGGGTGTGATCGAGCAGCTTTTTCAGCGAAGCGGCGGGATCGGGCTGTTTTTGGTTGTCCCAATCCGCATAGGCAAAGCTCCAGAAGACGGTTTTGTAGCCGAGCGAATGGAGCAGCTCCAGCTTTTCGCGGCAGAAGGCTCCCTCCGGCGGACGGAAGAGCCTTGCCATTTCGCGGCCCGTGATTTCAAGGCAGAGCGCCTCCAGCCCCGCAAGCTCGGCCGCAAGTTCTTCATCGGACATCCGGGTGATGTTTTTGTGGGTCATCGTGTGATTTGCCAGCGTGTGGCCCTCGTCGGCCATACGCCGGACAAGGCCCGGTTCGGCGCGGAGCAGATGCTCTAAAATAAAGAAGGTTCCGTGCACGCCGTGCGCCTTCAGAATGTCGAGGATTTTGGCGATGTTGCCGTTTTCGTAGCCCGCATCGAAGGTCAGATACAGCACCTTCTCCCCGTCTGTGTCCGGCTTCCTGTACAGTCCGCCGAGATCGTTTATATAGGCAAACTCCTCCGGTATCGGCGGCGGGGTGTGGTCGTCGGTTTTTTTGAAATACCAGCTCCCGGTGAGGGCCGAGGCCGGCAGAATAAAGAGCGCGGCGAGCAGAAATGAAAGCAGCCGCATACGCTTCATAAGCATCATTCCTTTTTCATTTATTTCGGATGGCGGTGCCGTTCGCCTCCCGCAATATTTTTCCCGCCGAATTTGCAAAATTGCCTTGATTTTTTTGCCGATCTGCGCTATAATATAGAGTGGGAATTTTTTGGCGGAAAGAAAATGAATAAAGGAGCCCTTCATACATCGCCTTTATTCAATTTTGTGCCGATTGCCCACAAGAATGCGTGAATATTTATTCATCGTTATGCGAAATTTGTCTTGATTTCCGGAAAAAAACGGTGTATAATATATGCATAAAATAAATTTACATAAAAAGAGGTTTTGCATCATGAAAAAAGAAGACATCAAGAAGGTAGTCCTTGCCTACTCCGGAGGCCTTGATACCTCCATCATCATTCCGTGGCTGAAGGAAAACTACAACAACTGCGAGGTTATCGCGGTTTCCGGCGACGTCGGACAGGGCACCGAGCTTGACGGCCTCGAGGAGAAGGCGCTGAAGACCGGCGCATCCAAGCTCTATATTGAGGATCTGAAGCAGGATTACATCGAGAATTATATCTGGCCCTGCCTGAAGGCCGATGCCAAATATGAGGATTATCTGCTGGGCACCTCCCATGCACGCCCCTGCATCGCCAAGCGTCTGGTTGAAATCGCCATCGCCGAGGGTGCCGATGCCATCTGCCACGGCTGCACCGGCAAGGGCAACGACCAGGTCCGTTTTGAGCTGACCATCAAGGCCTTCGCTCCCGATATGGCCATCATCGCTCCCTGGCGCGAGTGGGATATCAAGTCCCGCGACGAGGAGATCGACTACGCAGAGGCTCACAACATCCCGCTGAAGATCAGCCGCGAAACCAACTATTCCAAGGATAAGAACCTCTGGCACCTCTCCCACGAGGGCATGGATCTGGAATCCCCCGCCAACGAGCCGCAGTACAACAAGGCCGGCTTCCTGGAGCTTGGCGTATCCCCCGAGCAGGCGCCCGACACCCCCACCTATGTCACCATCCACTTCGAGAAGGGCATCCCCACCGCCGTCAACGGCAAGGAAATGGGTGCGGTCGAGCTGGTTGAATACCTGAACAAGGTCGGCGGCGAGAACGGCATCGGCCTTCTCGATATCGTCGAGAACCGTCTGGTCGGCATGAAGAGCCGCGGCGTATACGAAACTCCCGCCGGCACCATCCTCTACAAGGCGCACAACGTTCTGGAAACCATCACCCTCGATAAGGAAACCTTCCACTTCATGCAGGCCCAGGTCGCGCCCAAGATGGCCGATCTCACCTACAACGGCCAGTGGTTCACCCCCCTGCGCGAGGCTCTCTGCGCCTTCGTTGACAAGGTGAACGAAACCGTTACCGGCGATGTCAAGCTCAAGCTCTACAAGGGCAACCTGATCAATGCCGGCGTAACCTCCCCCTGCACGCTGTACGACGAGCAGACCGCTTCCTTCGGCGAGGACGAGGATTACAACCAGGCTGACGCTGCCGGCTTCATCAACCTGTTCGGTCTCCCGATCAAGGTCAAGGCAAAGCTCGACGCCAAGAGATAAGATTTATTGTTAATGGGAGAGGGGGGAACCCTTCTTCGGGAAGAAGGGTTCCCCCCTCTCCCATACCCTCTCCCCCTTCCCAAGAAGCTTTATAGAAAAAGGATTGTGGCGGACGGGTTATTGGGCGGAGATTTTTCGGAATTATTCAATAATAATATCACCAATAATATCACCGTGCGGGGCATTTTCAGCATCCGCACAACGTGTTTTTTACAGGAGAAGCAGAACCACTATGAAACTCTGGTCCGGACGGTTCCACAAGGATGTGGACAGCCGTGTCAACGACTTCAATTCCTCCATTTCCTTTGACGGAAGAATGTACAAACAGGATATCACCGGCTCCATCGCCCACGCCACGATGCTGGGCGAATGCGGGATCATCGACAAATCCGAGGCCGACAAGATCGTCAAGACCCTCGGCGAGATCCTTGCCGACATCGAGGCCGGAAAGCAGGAGCTGACTGCCGATGCCGAGGATATCCATATGAATATCGAAACCATCCTGACCGGGCGGATCGGCGATACCGGCAAGCGGCTTCACACCGCCCGAAGCCGGAACGATCAGGTCGCGCTGGATGTGCGGATGTATCTGCTGGAGCAGCTCGGCGAGGTCAAGGCGCTGGTGCTCGGCCTGCTTTCGGCCATCACCGAAAAGGCAAAGCTCCACACCGACACGGTTATGGCCGGCTACACCCATCTGCAGAGAGCGCAGCCCGTGACCTTTGCCCACTACATCCTCGCCTACGCGCAGATGCTGATGCGGGATGTGGGCCGCCTTGAAGACTGCGAAAAGCGGATGAACGTGATGCCGCTCGGCTCCGGCGCGCTGGCCTCCACCACCTATCCGATCAACCGGGAGCGGGTGGCCGAGCTGCTCGGCTTTGCGGCTGTGACCGAGAACTCCATCGACGGCGTATCCGACCGCGATTTCGTGCTGGAATTTGCCTCGGCGCTGTCGATTCTGATGATGCACATGAGCCGCTTCTCGGAGGAGATTATTCTCTGGTGCTCGTCTGAGTTCGGTTTTCTTGAGTTGGATGACGCATACTCGACCGGATCGTCGATCATGCCCCAGAAGAAAAATCCCGATATTGCCGAGCTGGTACGCGGAAAAACCGGCCGTGTCTACGGCGATCTGACC
>JAZNKS010000128.1:0-9307 GCA_045578725.1 Candidatus Flemingiibacterium sp. | reverse complement strand
GTGGTCTGCGCCTTCAAGAATATCAACTTCTTTTATCTGCTGGCCCGCGCGATCGTGCAGAAATTCGGCAATGTCCGGCTCTGTGTGCTGGCGTTGGTCTATATCACCTTCATCGGCTCGATGCTGATCGCCAACGATATGGCGCTTTTAACCTTCCTGCCGCTGGGCTATTATGTCCTGTCGGAGACGGGGCATCAGAAGCTGACCGCGCTGACCTTCATTCTGCAGAATATCGCGGCCAATCTCGGCGGTATGCTGACCCCCTTCGGCAATCCGCAGAATCTCTTCCTCTACACGAAATTCGAGATTCCCGCTCTTGAATTTCTGTCGATCATGGCCCTGCCGTTTGTGCTGTCGATCACGGTGATCACCCTCGTCTGCCTCTTCATAAAGCCGGAGCCGGTGCATTTTCCCGCCGATGATGCCCTGCATCTGCCAAAGGGACGGACCATCCTGTATTCGCTTCTCTTTGCGCTGGCGATTGCGATCGTCTTCCGGGGGATTCCGTACTGGATCGGCCTGATTATCATCCCGGCGGTGCTGATCTTCGCCGACCGCAAGGCGCTGGCCGCGGTGGATTATCCCCTGCTTTTGACCTTCGCCGCCTTCTTTGTCTTTTCGGGCAATATGGCGCGGATCGATGCCGTCCGCGATTTTGTTTCCGCCCTGCTGGAGCGGGATACGCTGGTCTTTTCGATTCTCTCCTGCCAGTTTATATCGAACGTGCCCTCGGCGATCCTGCTCTCCCAGTTCACGGACAATTACCGCGAGCTGCTGATCGGCGTGAACATCGGCGGTGTCGGCACGCTGATCGCATCCCTTGCCAGCCTGATTACCTTCCGCGAATACACGAAGAATTATCCCTCGCGCACGAAATCCTACATCGCGCTGTTTTTAGCGCTCAATTTCGGTTTCCTGCTCTTTCTGACGGTGGTGATGTCCGTCTATCTGCGCGTGTTCGGATAAGGATAAAACGATGACAGATTCCCGGGCAGAATAGCGGACAGTCTATGCACGGCGGGGCCTTGGTCCCGCCGCCGGACACAACCGGAAGCGCACGAAACGGCGGGAGTAAACCCCCGCCCTGCGGAAGAAATGACAGATTCCGGGGCAGAATAGCGGACAGTTTTGTAGGGCGGGGCCTTGGTCCCGCCGCCGGAAACAACCGAAAGCGCACGAAACGGCGGGAGTAAATCCCCGCCCTGTGGAAGAAATGGCAGATTCCGGGGCACAATAACAGACAGCCTGTGTAGGGCGGGGCCTTGGTCCCGCCGCCGGACACAACCGAAAGCTCGCGTGCACGGCGGGAGTAAACCCCCGCTCTACGGAAGAATAAAGAAAGGGGCTGTTGCATTTCGATGCAACAGCGCCTTTTTGATTCATTTGAACAGCTTGATGCGCAGGATGACGAAGATGGCCGCCAGCGCGGAGGCCGCCGCGATGCCGATGACGATCGGGAAGCCGAAGGGATGGGTGGCGAAGGGCATCGAGGCGAGATTCAGATTCATGCCATAGGCCGAGAAGATCATGGTCGGGATCGACATGACCAGCGTGATCATGGCCAGCACCTTCATGGCCACATTCAGGTTGTTGGAGATGACTGAGGAGAAGGTGTCCGACAGGCTCTGCAGAATCTCGCTGTAGATCTTGGCCATCTCGATAGCCTGCTTGCTTTCGACGATGACATCCTCTAAAAGATCCGCATCCTCCTCGTATTTCTGAATGTGGCCGGTCCGGATCAGCTTTTCGATGACCGATTCGTTTGAGCGAAGGCCGGTGGTGAAGTAGACCAGCGATTTCTGGAGCTTGGTCAGCTCCAGCAGCTCCCGGTTGCGCTGATAGCGGCTGAAATCGTTCTCCATCGCATCCGTCTTCTTTTCGACGCTCCGAAGATAGAGCAGATAGCGGGCGGCCGTGGCATAGAGTAGCTGGAGCACAAACCGGGACTGCTTGCCCGGATGAAAATCGCGCACCTTGCCCGATGCGAAGCCGCGCAGGATGTGGGTATCCTTGGAGCAGACGGTGATCACGTTGTTCTCGGTCAGAAGGATCGCCATCGGCACGGTGGTGTAAAGCTCGCGGTCGTTGGTTTCCTCGCGGGTCGGGATGTTGATTAAGATCATCCGGTAATTCTCGTCGGTTTCGATACGGGAGCGCTCGTCAAGGTCGAGGGCGGCCCGCATGGTTTCGGGCGGGATATCGAAATGGGCGGCGATTTCGGACAGCTCCTCGCCGGTCGGTTCAATCAGCGAAACCCAGCATTTGTCGATGCAGCGGTCGATTTCGATGATTTCGCGGTTGCGCTCCATGTAGAAATAGGTCATGGCATTTCCCTCCCGATAAACGTAGTATAACATCTTTATTATACGCCGATCCGGCGGGGATTGCAAGAGGAAAATTGTTAATTCTGTTCGAACATTCAACGGCTTCGAAAAAAGACACCGCAGGCAAGCTGCGGTGCGGGGATATGTTTACTTTGACAGGCCGATCAGCGTCATATTCATGCTGGAATCGATATAAGACCGGAGCCCTTCATACTGTGACATGAAGGTATCCATCGTCTGACTGGCGACGCACTGCCCGGCTAAATCCGCCGAGCCGCCAAAGCTGTACAGGCCGTTCATATCGATGTACAGATTGTTGTACACCAGATCCAGAACCTGCGCGTTGGCATCGTCGCGGGCGACCTTGACCTTCAGCAGATTTTCGTACATGGCCGGGCGGACCGTTTCGTAGGACTTATAGGCAAGGGCTTCCATGACAAATCCGACCATTTCCGGATCGCGGATTGTTTTCGGAACGGCCAGGCCGGCATTCGAGAAGATATTGATGAAGGTACGGTAGCCGTCCTGAGCCTCGTCCAGCTTCGGAACAGGCAGGATGCCGAAATCCGACTCCATCTCGCGGAAGTAGACGATCATCGAGGTCATGCTGTTTCCGAAAAAGAGCGCGCGGTCCTCCATGAACATTTCACGGGTCGATACGTTGATGGCACTGCTGTAGGGCTGAATGTAGGTGTTGCTGAAGATCTTCGATACGCTTTCCATGATATTGATGCTGCGCTCGTCGGTGATCGTCAGCTCAACCGTTTCGCCGTCATTGGTGCTGAAGGTTCCGCCAGCGCCGACATAGTGGGCACCGCCGGTGACATTGGTGCGGACAAAGGCGTAGGGGAAGAAATCATCATAGTCAATGTCGGAGTCGCCGTCCAGATCCTTGGCCAGATCCTTGGTCAGCTCGATCATCTTGTCATTCGTCCACTTGCCGTCCAGCGTCAGCTGATAGAGATCCGGGAGCTTGTAGTCCTCGGCCAGCCTGGTGTTGAAGGCCAGCGCGTAAGGGCAGTAATAGGTCATCGGTGCGATGTCGCCAAGTGTCATGAAGATTTTGCCCTTGTAGACCGTGTTCTGCGAGAAGAAGGGGGCCCACCATTCCCGGTCAAGCTGAAGGGTCGGCAGGGAATTGAGGTCATAGAGCAGGCCGCCCGTTGCGCAGTCGCGCAAAACATGGCCGAGGGAAACGGCGACCAGCTGATAGGCATCCTCGTCGGCGAAAATCGACGGGCGAACCTTGTTGGCCACATCGTTGCGGGTTGCCATGGGAATAAACTCAAGCTTGATGTTGTACATATCGCTGATTTCGGCATCGCGCATATGGAGGGCATCGTTGACGACCTCGCCTGTCATGGTATCGTCGGCGAAATTGGCGGCGGTGGTGGTGTGAACGCCGATCATCGTGAAGGTCTTTCCTTCAAAATCCTGCTCTCCGAGCTCTTCCCAGTAGGTTGGCTCGGGCGCTTCGGTGTCGGTGTCGCTGACGGAGGTGTTGGCGGGATCGGTATCCGGATTCTTCGGATTTTCAGTACCGGAGCCGCAGGAGAATGCCGATGCGGCCATCAGAACGGCAAGCAGAAGGCTGAAAAGATGCAGCTTTTTCATGAGATTTCTCCTTTTTTCTTTTTATGTTATTCTTTCGCGGGGGTGACAAATTCGATGCTCATGCCGTCATAGGCAACGAGCCAACCCATCGGTGCGACGCGCTCCTCCAATTTCTCCTGGAGCGGGACCGCGTTGTGGGAAAAGTGATTGATGACCCTCACCGTGTGCCGGTCGGCCGCTCCCATCCTTGTGAGCGCTTCATCCAGCCGGAGGATGTTGGGAATTCCCATGTGCGTGCCGTCATCGGAAATAGGAATGTCCACATTGGTGCAGTCATAGCTGATCAGATCAAAGCAGAGGCCGCTTATTTCGATGTAGTCGAGCGCTTCCCTGTGAAGATAGCCGGTATCGTGCGCCCAGAGCAGGCGGCCGTCGCCCTCAATGATGTAGGTCCGGGCATCGTCGCCGGGCATATGGCGGGCGGGCAGGGCGGTCACGGTGTAATTCCCCAAAACGGTCGGTGTGAAGAGGGGGAGGATTCCGGCGCTGACATTGACCGGCATTCCGCGAAAATTCATCAGTGTATTGTACGCGCCCTCGCCGCAGAGGATCTCCAGCGTCGGTGCGCGCATATCATGGGAGAACGCGCCGTGGCGGAGCTGGAGCTCGCCGGGATAGAAGTGGTCGAGATGGGAGTGGGTAATCAGCAGATGCTTGATTTTGTCCCCCGCAATGCCGTTTGTGAGAAAGTGATGGTAGGTGTCTGCCGGCAGATCGATGAGCAGATCGTCACCAAGCAGCGCCTGACACCGGGTGCGGATGTTCTTTCCGCCGAGGCGGCGCGCCTCCCTGCAGTGCGCGCAGTTGCAGAATACAGCGGGGAAGCCCTCCGCGGCCGCGGTACCGAGATAAGTGAGCTTCATGAGTCGATCCATTCCTTTCTACGCGAAGGTGACGTAGCCGCGCAGGGCCACATCCATCGCGATTTCGCGGTAATCGGTTTCGCTGTCCCAGAGCAGCTCCGCGCATAGTGCCGCCGGGTACATGACGGTCCGCTCAAACATTCCGTCCTCAATCAGCGGCGTGATGGCGAGATTTCCCTTTTTGGCTTCAATCATCGTGCGGATCATTTCGCAGGCGTATTCACCGTGAGTGATCCAGCCGGCCTGGATGTAGGTCCAGTATTTGTTTTTGCGGGTGATGCGGTTGTCCTTCATGTGCTCCGAGCTGACGCCGATGTTGCGCGGGCCGTCCGGATGGCGGAACCGGCTCCAATCCAGCTTGGTCAGCCCCTTGGTGACGGCGCCGAAGCAGTCATCCTCACCGCGAAGATTCGCAATCCGCTTCACGAAATCCCTGGTTTCATCGAAACGCCCGATGTCTGTCGGCACATACCAGAAGGGGAAGGAGCCGCAGTTTTCCCAGACGATCCGGATCCGCGGATCCACATTTCGGATGTAATCCAGCCGCTCTCGCACCGAGGTGGCATGGAGGCCGAACTGAAGCTCCAGCCCCGGATGCTTTTCCCAGAGGCGGGCGGCGGTGCGGTTGACGAAATCCGTGACGGCCTCGGCGATCAGCACACCGCCGATTGTTTCTGAGCCGAGTTCGGTGAAGGATTGGAAGTAGATGCCATCGCCGCCGATAGATGCGTATTCCCGCTCATACTTTTCAGCGATTTCGTCAATCTGCCCATCCAGATTATTCAGATCGAAGCGGGCGCAGTTGGTATCCCAGCACCACGCAAAGCCCCAGATCAGCCGGATTCCGTTTTCGTGGGCGTAGGAAACGATATCATCGGCATTGACCGGTGCGGCATCGTTCCAGATGATGAGGGTGTTCATCTTCAGCTTGACCATGTTGTCGATAAAGCCGCGCCAATCGTAGATGACGTGGCCCCAGGTCCAGATGCCGCGGCTCTTCACAGCAGGTGCGGATTGGTGGCTGAAATCGGGGAAGGGGTGGTCAAATGGTTGTATGCAGAAGCGGTCATCGTCCGGATATTCCAGCTTGACGAGATATTTGTTGTAAAAATCCATGCAGCCGTAAACCACGCCGGCATCATCAAAGCCTTCGATGAAGATGACGCCGCTTTTGACACGGATGGCGTATTCCTCCGGCTTTGTCAGAACGGCATCGGATTCTTTGGCAAGAATCGGATTGTCCGCCTTCGTGCCGATGACGATCCGGAGGCATTCCCCCTCGGGAAGCGGCTCGGACGCCGGAAGGCAGACGGGATATTCCACAGTGTAGTCAAGGAGAAGCTCGCTGAGCAGAGCGATGGCCTTTTTCTGCAGGCCGGTACGGCGTGACCCGTACTGAATAACGGTTCGGTTCATCGTGTTCCTCTTTTCAGGTCTGTATTGTCGCGGAGCCGGAATGCAAAGCCTCCGCTCCTGCCTTTATTATAGCATAAAAGCAGGGGCGGAGGATAGAAACGGGTTGACCGGTTTTAAGGACGGTATTGACATTTTTGGTATTCGGAGGGGGACATACCGACATATTTGCGAAAGCTCTTGGCAAAGTAGACCGAATCGAGAAAGCCGCAGGCGGCGGCCGCATCGGCAATCCGGATGTTTTTATCCTCCAGCAAAAGCCTGGCGGCGGATACCCGGTACATATTGAGATAAATGGCAAAGGGAACGCCGAAATGGGTGCGGAAAATCCGGCAGAAGTAGCTCTGCGTGTAGAAAAACGCCTCGGCGATCTGTGCCGATGTGATCGGTTCGTGATAATGGGAGGCCAGATAATCGGTGACCCGCCGGCAGAAGAGGATGGATTTGTCCGCTTTTCCCCTTTCCAGCAGGAGTAAATTTTCCAAAAGTCCGGCAAAAAAGAGGGAAACGTGGGCGGTGCTCTCAAGAAGCAGAGAGGGCCGGTTCTCCTCCACCGCCCGATATAAATCGGTGAAATGGCCGATCAGCCGCGGCGTGACGGGATTGTCCGCTCCAAAATGGGAGGGAAGCCTGCGCGTGCCGCTCCGGATGGCGTCGGCGAGCTTCGGATCGGCGATCAGCGAGGGATCAAAGCAGATACACCTATGGTGATAGGGAAGAGAGGGATCCACCGTAATGGCGTGAACCTCCAGCGGATTGATAGCCGCCAGCTCCCCCTCGCAGAGGAAAAAGCTGTTGTCCGCCGTGCGGATTTCGGCCTGTCCTTTCAGGATATGCAGCAGTTCAATTTCATTGTGAATATGCGGCGCGGTATCCAGACAGACGGTTCGCTCGGCGATCGCAGCCGGTGCCAGCCGATAGCGAAAGCGGAATTCATCGGCAATCACAATAGGTACCTCCTTTTATGGGTTTATGGGTGTGTATCTATTATATTCCGATTTCTCCGCTTTCTGCAAGAGGAAAAATGTAAATTTTCATAAAAAGGCGCTGTTGCAAGTTGAAAACTTGCAGCAGCGCAGGCGCGATAGCGCCCGGCGCTATCGCGCCCGAAACCATCGGTTTTTGTGTGCAAAGCACACAAAAATGGAACCCTCAATGGGTTCCAAGATGGTTTTACTGGGGGCTGTTGCATCGAAATGCAACAGCCCCTGTATTCACAGGGATTCGGGATAGAATTCCTTCCGTCCGAAGTAGAAGCGCTGGGCATCGGCCAGCAGCTGCATACTGTTTTCGCGGGTGGTGAACATCCAGGCGGCGGTCATAAAGCCCTTCAGATGTTCGGCGGAGAGCTTTTCCTTGCCATGGGCAATCGTCTGACGGGAATTGTAGATGTTCGACCAGGTGGAGCAGGTGGGAATCTGATCGAAGCCGTGCTTGTCCAGAAGCTCATAGGTTTCCACGCAGGTGCGGTTGAAATCGGAGAGCTTGTCATCGAAGATGTAGTAGTACCAGTTGGACTGCAGGATGGATTTCGGCATCTTCTGCAGGAAAAGATCCCGGTGCTGCCAGCAGTAGTCCGACCAGATCCACGGACGTGCGCCGCGCTTTTCGCATTCATCGGCGAGGAAATAGAGATCGTGCCACCAGAGATCGCCGTTGCGGACGATGACCATATCGTGGGTGAGCTGGTAGGCCGGCGATTCCTCATCAAAGCCCAGATGGAAGAAGCGGGGCGAGCCGAATACCTCGCAGACTTCGCCGATCAGATCGGAGGCGACGCGGTAATAAGTGGAGGTGGAGATCATCCGGCGGTATTCCTTCAGCCAGGTATCGTGGCCGGTGGAGAAATTCAGCTTCGGGATCGGCTCAAGACCCAGCGCGCGCATTTCATCCAGCTTCTTTTTCAGGAGATCCTTGCTCCAGGCATCGGGCGCGGAGATTTCGGGGTGCGATTCGTACAGAAGGCCGTCGCCCACATCCACCAGCACCAGATTGTAGCCGAGCGAGGCGATGTATTTCACCGTTTCGTCCCAGACCTCGATGTCGGTTTCGTTTCCTTCGGTGTAGGGCTTCGGAAGATACCATCCCTTGGGGGGCGAGGTTTCATCATCCCACATATGGTGGCTCAGCTTGAGCATATAGCCCCAGATCAGATTGTTCATAAGAATTCCTTCCTTTCCGTGATTGCGGATGCATCTCTGTCCGCTGTACCTATTATACAGCAGCCGCGCAGAAATTGCAAGAGAAACAAGTGGACTTTTTTCGGAAAAAGGTAAAGAAAAAACGCCCGCAGAGCGAGCGTTTTTTCAATAATTCAGTCAAATGCAAGCGGGGTGTGATGGATACCCTGCCGGGGGCAGGCCATGTACGGCTCGACCGTTTCGCGCCAGAGCTTGTAGTGCGCGGTTTCCTTGTGGGCCTTGGCGCCCTCGGGGGAATCGTACACCTCATACAGCGTGAAATAGGTGGGATCGTCATTGCCCTGCAGAACATCGAAGCGGACATTGGCCGGCTCCTTGCGGGCATTCTCGGCATTGTAGAGGGTGATCTTCTTGAAATCCTCCACATTCTCCGGCTTGACGTGAACGATAACGGTGGTAGCGATCATTCAGCGCACCTCGCGGAAGAATTCCAGCTCCTCGCCGTCGGGTCCGTAGACGAAGGCGATGTTGATGGATACCTTTTCGGGATGGGATTCCAGCGCGACGGTCTTGGGCAGCACCTTCGGTCTGGCACCGGCCGCGATGGCGGTGTTGAAGGCCGCCTCGACATCCTCGACCTCATAAGCGAAGTGGATGTACTTGCCCGCGTATTCGCCGGGATCGGAATCGATCGGCTTGCCGCCGGCAAACAGCTCCAGGATGCCGTTCTTGCCGAACTTCAGCATCTGGATGCGCTTGTCGCCTTCGCCCCAGCCGAGGTATTCCTCCATGCCGAGAGCCTTGTAGAAGGCGAGGGATTTTTCAAAATCGCTGGCCTTGAGTGCCAGATGGGCGATTCCCATGTTGGGGATGACTTTGTTCATGGAGAAATCCTCCTGTTTATGTAAATGGTACGGCGGAGTTTGCGCCGCTTCGCGGAGCGAATCGCCGG
>JAZNKS010000127.1:0-46585 GCA_045578725.1 Candidatus Flemingiibacterium sp. | reverse complement strand
GATGCAACAGCCCCTGCGCTTTGTTTATTCCTTGCCGCTCCAGCAATAGGTGCAGAGCTTTTCGGGCGGGAGTCCGAGGGCTTCGATCAGATCATCGAGCCGGCAGTACTGGAGTGAGGTGAAGTTCAGCTCCTTGCCGATATCCTCGACCATCGCGCGGTATTCGGGTGTGGTCGGATCGGCATACAGGGGAAGCTTTTCATTGGCGGCCTCCTCAGAGCCTTCGCGGCGGAGAATGATCCGGCGGGCGATCAGATCCAGCTCGCTCTTGGAGCGGGAGAAATTCAGATATTTGCAGCCGAAGAGCAGGGGCGGGCAGGCAGTACGGATGTGGACCTCCTTGGCACCGCTCTGATAGAGAAATTCCGTAGTTTCGCTGAGCTGGGTGCCGCGGACGATGGAGTCATCGATCAGCAGCAGGCTCCGGTCGCGTATCAGGGCATCGATGGCGATCAGCTTCATCTTGGCGATGAAATTGCGCTGGGACTGCTTCTGCGGCATGAAGGAGCGGGGCCAGGTCGGCGTATATTTGATGAAAGGACGGGCGAAGGGGAAGCCGGAGCGGTTGGCATAGCCGACTGCGTGCGCGATGCCCGAATCGGGGATGCCGGCAACGATATCCGGATGAACGGTTCCCTTATCCCGGTCCGCCAGCCGCGCACCGCAGCTGTAGCGCATCTGCTCCACATTGATGCCCTCGTATGTGGATGTGGTGTATCCGTAATAGACCCAGAGAAAGGTGCAGATCCGCATTTCCTCGGTAGGCGGAGATACGGTTTCGCAGGAGTCGGGGGTAAGATAGACGATCTCCGACGGTCCCAGCTCCTTATAGTGGGTGTAGCCAAGATTCAGATAGGCAAAGCTCTCAAAGGATGCACAGAAGGCACCGTCCTTGTGACCGATGGCAATCGGTGTGCGGCCCAGCCGGTCACGGGCGGCATACAGACCGTCATTGGTCAGTACGAGCATGGTCATGGAGCCATCGATCAGGCTCTGTGCATACCGGATGCCTTCAACAATTGTATCCTTCTGCGTGATCAGCGAGGCGACAAGCTCTGTAGGATTGACATCGCCGCCGCTCATCTCCAGAAAATGTGTGTAACCCTTATCAAAGCAGAGGCGGATCAGATCATCAATGTTGTTGATGCGCCCGACGGTGGTAATGGCAAAGTTGCCCAGATGCGAGCGGACAATCAGCGGCTGAGGCTCGCTGTCTGAAATACAGCCAATGCCGAGATGTCCTTCCATTTCGTCCACATCCTTTTCGAATTTGGTGCGGAAGGGGGAATTTTCAATATTGTGAATGGCTCGCTGGAAACCGTCTTCTCCGAAGACAGCCATGCCGCCGCGCCGGGTTCCGAGATGTGAATGGTAGTCGGTTCCGAAGAAAAGATCAAATACACAGCTTGTACGGGAAACGACTCCGAATAATCCGCCCATGGGCGATACCTCCGATAAATGAAAAATTCTATATTCCATTATACCACATCCGGCCATTCTTTTCAAGATGAAATTCCACAAAAATTCGGGGCGGCCGGCTGAAATTTTCCATGCCGCTTTCGCAGGCCGGTGACACAGCGCCGTCAGGGCCATATAATGATAGCGCGGAGCGTATTCGCCTGAGCGTATTCGCCTGAGCGTATACGCTTTCGCATATGCAAGGAAAGGATGAAACGGTACATGAATCAGAAATTAGCGGCCGCCGTAGCCGTGATCGGCGGCGATCTTCGCTCCCTTGCCGCCGCGCGGTGTCTGGCGGCGGCCGGATTTGAGATACGCCTGTACGGATTTGGGGCGCCGTTTGGCGGACGGGCAGGGGATTCACCATCCCCCGTTGATGCCCGGTGCTGCTCCGATTCGCCCTCCCCGATCGACCGTGAGCGTGCGGATCTCGACCGGGACGAACTCAGACAATGGATGGTGCCGGAATTTGCCGGACTTCTTGACGGATGCAGGGCTGTCCTGCTTGCGCTTCCCGCATCATCGGACGGATGCCGGATTGCCATGCCGTTTGATGACGGTTCCCACACTCTGCGGATCGAGGAGCTGCTGACGGAAATGAAGCGGGCTGGAACCGGCCTCCTGCTCGGCGGAAAAATGGCGCCGGCCTGGTATCCGCTGGCGGAAGCCTACGGAATTGACCTGTTCGATTATTACGAGCGCGAGGAATTCGCCGTTGCCAATGCCGTTCCGACGGCGGAGGGGGCGCTGGCAATTGCGCTGGAGAAAATGCCGGTTACGCTGGACGGCGCATCGGCGGTGGTAATCGGATACGGACGGATCGGCAAGCTGCTTGCCCGGCGGCTGAAGGTGCTGGGCGCCAAGGTGACAGCGAGCGCCCGGAAGGAAGCGGATCTTGCCTGGATCCGGGCGGATGGCATGGAGGCGATCCGCACAGGGGAGCTTGGTGCGTGGCTTGACGGTCATACGCCGTCCGTGATCTTCAATACGGTTCCGCACACGGTGCTCGGCCGGGCGGAGCTTGAAAAGCTCCCGACATCCGTACTGCTGATTGACCTTGCTTCAAAGCCCGGTGGGGTTGATGCAGGGGCGGTCCGGGATTATGGCCACAGCGTAATCTGGGCGCTGTCGCTTCCCGGCAAAACCGCTCCTCTGACTGCCGGCCGCATCATCGCCGATACCGTCCTGCCGGTGTTGGTGCGAAGGGACGGCCACTCGTCGGGAGGTGATTGAATGAAGATCGGTTATGCTTTCTGCGGTTCCTACTGCACCTTCGCGCGGAGTATGGAACAGCTGGATGCGCTTGCAAGGTCGGGGCATGAGCTGCTTCCGATTATGAGTGCCAATGCGTTTTCTACGGACACGCGCTTTGGTATGGCGGCAGATATCCGTAATCGGATGGAGGAAATCTGCGGCTATCCGGTGATTCATACAGTAGCGGATGCGGAGCCGCTCGGACCGAAGGTGAAGCTGGATCTGCTGATTATCGCGCCCTGTACCGGCAATACGCTGGCAAAGATGGCGCACGGAATCACCGATACAGCGGTTACAATGGCGGCTAAGGCGCATCTTCGCACCGATCGTCCGCTTCTGATTGCGCTGGCGACCAACGATGCCATGTCGGCAAATCTCGGTAACATCGGGCGGATGCTGATGCGAAAAAATGTGTTTTTCGTCCCGATGGAGCAGGACGATCCCGAAAAGAAGCCGCATTCGCTGGTGGCGCAGTTTGAGCGGCTTCCCGAAGCCATCGGGGCGGCGATGGCGGGGCATCAGCTTCGCCCGCTGTTTACCTGAGGCAATTCTCCCTTGACAGGAGCGGCAATTTATGTTATCCTATTGGCGGCGGGCGGTCATTCGGCAGACCCGCCGCTTCCGGGAGGAGGAATTTTAATGGAAATTACTGCTTTGGGGCGGATGGCTTCCAGAGCCGGGGGAGGGAAGGGTATGATACGGGATCCCGAAACCCTCCGCAGACTATGGACAGAGGAGGAGCGGAGCGCCGGCATCAGCGGCTGGGATTTTTCGCCGTTTGCGGGACGGATGGAGGAGGACACCGACTTCGGTTGGGATCTGCGCGCCGAGATAAAGGACCGGCTTCGTCCGGACAGCCGGATTCTGGACATTGATACCGGCGGCGGGGAATTTCTGCTGTCGCTGGGGCATCCGCCGCAGCTATGCGCGGCCACGGAGGGGTATGAGCCGAATATCGAACTCTGCCGCCGGAAATTGGCTCCGTTGGGGATCGATTTCCACGCGGCGGCCGGCGACGGCCCCCTCCCGTTTGAGGATGAAGCCTTTGATCTTGTCATCAACCGGCACGGAAGCTTTCATCCGGGGGAGATATACCGGGTACTGAAGCCGGGAGGCTTCTTTATCACCCAGCAGGTCGGTGCCCGCAACGACCGGGAGCTGGTGGAGCTGCTGCTCCCCGGGGGACCGCTCCCCTATCCCGATCAGGAGGCATCCGTCATCGAAGGAAAATTCCGGGCGGCGGGCTTTCACATCCTCCGCACGGCGGAAGCCTTCCGACCGATCAGCTTTTTTGATACCGGGGCGCTGATCCGGTTTGCCCGGATAATCGAATGGGAATTTTCGGGCTTTTCGGTAGAGGGCTGTTTTGAGAGACTTCTTGAGGCCGAGTCAAGGATTGCTCGGGATGGATTCATCGGCGGAACGACCCACCGAATCTTTTTGGAGGCACGCAAAGGGGATTGACAAAAGCGCCGGAGCATGGTATAATAGAACGAGAAAATAAACGGTGACAGCATTCCGCGGGCAGCAGTCGGCGGAATGTTTTTGCGCCGATATACGGATGTCCGAAAGGAGAAACTAAATGAATTATGATGTTGTAATCGTTGGTGCCGGCCCGTCCGGAATTTTCACCGCGCTGGAGCTGATACGGAAAAATGCGGACAAGCGGATTGTCCTGATCGAAAAGGGCCTCCCGGTCGAAAAGCGGAGATGTCCCAAGCAGAAGACCAGGACCTGCGTGCAGTGCAAGCCGTACTGCCACATCACGACCGGTTTTTCCGGTGCCGGCGCTTTCTCGGACGGCAAGCTGTCGCTGTCCCATGAGGTCGGCGGTGAGCTTCCCGAGCTGATCGGATGGCAGAATGCGCAGGATCTGATCGCCTATACCGATTCGATCTATCTGGAATTCGGTGCGGACGAGCACGTTGAGGGCGTTTCAAACGATCCGTTTATCAAGGAAATCCGCAAGCGTGCCATTCAGGCCGGTCTGCGGCTGGTGGATTGCCCGATCCGCCATCTGGGAACCGAAAAGGCGCAGGATATCTATTATTCGATCCAGCAGTATCTTGCCGATCACGGCGTGGAGATGCTGTTCGGACACAACTGCAGCGATCTGATTGTCGAGGACGGCGTCTGCCGCGGCGTGAAGCTGAGCGATCCGCACGGAACCGAGAGCGAGATCCGCGGTGAACATATTGTGGTGGCAACCGGCCGCCGCGGCGCGGATTGGCTGGAGAAGATCTGTGTCGAGCATGGAGTTGAGCACCGTCCGGGTACCGTCGATATCGGCGTACGCGTGGAGGTCCGCAACGAGATTATCGAGGATGTCAATAAGGTCCTCTACGAATCCAAGCTGATCGGTTATCCCAAGCCCTTCAAGAACAAGGTGCGCACATTCTGCCAGAACCCCGGCGGATTTGTCAGCCAGGAGAACTATGACAACGATCTGGCGGTGGTCAATGGCCATTCCTACAAGGATACCAAGTCAACCAACACCAATCTGGCGATCCTCTGCTCTCACAATTTCTCGGTGCCCTTCAATCAGCCGATTGCCTATGCCCAGAAGGTGGGTGAGCTGACCAATATGCTCGGTGCGGGACATATCCTTGTCCAGCGCTTCGGCGATATCCTGGACGGCAAGCGCACCTGGCCCAAGGAACTGGCGCAATCCAATGTCAAGCCGACCCTCCCCGATGCTGTCGCCGGTGATATCACCGCTGCGATGCCGTACCGCGCCATGACCAACATCATCAACTTCATCCAGGCGATGGATCTGGTTGTTCCCGGCTTTGCCAGCCCGGAAACGCTCCTCTATTCGCCGGAGCTGAAGTTCTATTCCAACCGCGTAAAGATGGACGAGCAGCTGAACACTTCGCTCCCGGGACTTTATTGCCTGGGCGACTCCAGCGGCTGGACCCGCGGTCTGATGATGGCATCCGTCATGGGTGTCCGGATGGGACGGATCCTCGCCGAAAAAGAATAAATGCAAACCGGGCCGATCAGAGATCGGTCCGGCTGTTTTTGCGGTATTCGTTGGGAGTCTGCCCGGTGTGGGCAGTAAAAACGCGGTAGAAGGTGCGCGGGCAGTCATAGCCGACCTCCTTGGCAACGGTATCAATGCTGCTGCTGTCCCGGATGAGAAGCTGTCTTGCATCGTTGATGCGCAGGGTGTCGATATAGCGCTTGACACCGGTTCCGCTCTGATCGAGGAAGACACGGGAGAGGGTTTTTGGCGTGTAGCCGAACATCGTGCAGAGCTTCTTGACGGAGAGGTCGGGATTGCGGTAATTCTCGTAGATGTACTGCATCAGATCCGCCTCATAGGAGGGTGTACGGATATCCATCAGCGTTTCGCAGAAGGCCGGATGAAGCAGGGAAAGGACCGCATTGGCCAAAGCCGTGCGCCGGGCGCGGGAAAGTTCGGTATCCGAGGCGGTATGGGAGTCATTGTTCTGTGTGACGGAATTGCGGAAGCCGCTCTGCTTAGTGATGGCAGCAATCGCAAGAAGCAGCTGCTTTGCCAAGCCGTTTTCGTCCTTTACCGCACGGCTGGGAGTCTGGCCGACCGGGATACGGAGCGCCGACGGAAGGCTGTTGGCGGGGATGTAGGTCAGGATGCCGCTGGTTTCTTTGGACTTGGTTTCATGAATGGTACAGCTGTTGAACAGAATGGCTTCGCCGGGGCGGAGAAGGATATCGGTGATGGGGGCTTCCTTACTGTAAAGGGTGACAGTCATATCGCCGGCCGTCACATAGAGAAGCTCAATGTTGTAATGCAGATGCGGATGGCAGTGCCGCGGATGAAGACCGGGACTGCAGAAGGTGACCGGCGACAGAAACTGATCGCGGTGCTGTTCGTAATACCAATACATGGCCTGTACCTCCGATGGCAGAAGTGTCACAATGAGGGTCAAACTGTCAAAGCTGCAGAATCATTGTATCATATCCCGGCCGCTTTGTCAAGAGAAAACTTGAAAACTATATGCGCAGAAATTCGTTTGCTTTTGCATTTTTTGTTGAAAATACCCTTGCGAAATCGGCGGGAATATGATATAATATTGATATATTTATTTTTTTGATAAGGACGTTTGCTATGCTTACCGTTAAGAAACACATTGCGGCACGGCTGTATGAAAAATATGCCGCGCTGACTGACCAACCGACTATGACAGCCGACGAGTTTGCCGGCTTCCTTGAATATCCCCCGGATGACAAAATGGGCGATCTTGCCTTCCCCTGCTTCCGCCTTTCGCGTGCTCTGCGCATGGGCCCGCCCGTAATCGCCGCCAAAATGGCAGAGGGTCTGGCCGATGAAATCATCGACCGCGCCCAGGTTGTCGGCGGTTATATCAATTTCTTTATCTCGCCGTCCTATTTTGCCGGAAAGCTGCTGGGACAGATTCTCGATAAGGGCGATGCCTACGGATCCTTTGATTTCGGCAAGGGCAAGAACATCGTCCTCGATTATTCCTCGCCCAATGTGGCAAAGCCCTTCCACATCGGTCATCTCGGCACCACCGTTATCGGCCACAGCTTGAAGAAGCTGCATGAATTCGCCGGCTACAACTGCATCGGCATCAATCACCTCGGCGACTGGGGTACCCAGTTCGGCAAGATGATCGTCGCTTACCGCAAGTGGGGCGACCGCGCTCATATCGAGGAGGGTGGCTGCGATGCGCTGGTGGAGCTGTATGTCAAGTTCCACGAGGAAGCGGAGAAAAATCCCGCGCTGGAGGATGAAGCCCGCGCCGAGTTCACCGCCCTCGAGCATCACGACGAGGAAAATTACAAGCTGTGGAAGTGGTTCATCGACATCTCGCTGAAGGAATATTCCGTCACCTACGGTCAGCTGGGCATCGAATTCGACTCCTACATGGGCGAAAGCTTCTACTACGATAAGGCTCCCGCCATCGCGGAAGAATTAAAGGAAAAGGGTCTGCTCACCATCGACGAGGGCGCGTCCATCGTAAAATTAGAGGACTACAACATGCCGCCCTGCCTCATCTTAAAGAGTGATGGCTCCACGATCTACCCCGTCCGCGATATTGCGGCTGCGCTCTACCGCAAGAACACCTACGACTTCGAAAAGTGCATCTACGTCACCTCCGCCGGCCAGAGCCTGCATTTTGCGCAGTGGTTCAAGGTTGTGGAGCTGATGGGCTACGATTGGGCGAAGAATCTGGTTCATGTCCCCTACGGCACGGTATCCATCAACGGTGCGAAGCTTGCAACCCGTACCGGCAATGTTGTCCTTCTGAAGGATCTCTTCGCCGAGTCGATTGAAAAGGTTGCGGGCATCATGGCCGAAAAGGGCAGCTCGCTGGAGAACCGCGATGAGGTTGCCGAGGCGGTCGGTGTCGGTGCGATTGTCTTCTACTATCTCTCCGGCGGACGGATCAAGGACATCAACTTTATCCTGGAGGATGCCCTCAATTTCGACGGCAATACCGGCCCCTATGCGCAGTACACCTATGCGCGGACCTGCTCGATTATCGCCAAGGCCGGCGGTGTTCCTGCCGTCACACCCGATGCTTCGTCGATTACCGCCGCATCGGAGGCCGCTCTGCTCAAGACTCTGTCGATCTTCCCGGAGAAGGTGCTGCAGGCGATTGATGAGATGGAGCCCAGCGTGATCACCCGCTACATCCTGGATGTATGTGCGGCCTTCAACCGCTTCTATCACGAATGTCAGATTGTCACGGCCGAGGATCCCGCCATGCGCGATTTCCGCGTAGCGCTGACGGCCGCCGCAAAGACCGTGCTTGGCAATGCTTTTGGTCTGATCTGCATGAAGAAAACCGAAAAAATTTAAGTTACTATACAGGAGAACGATTATGTCCGGACACAGCAAATGGAAAAATATTATGCACAAGAAGGAGAAGACCGACGCGCAGAGAGCGAAGATCTTCACCAAGATCGGTAAGGAGATGGCCGTTGCCGTTAAAGAGGGCGGCCCCGATCCCGTTTCCAACTCCAAGCTGGCAACGCTGATTGCCAAGGCCAAGGCCAATAATGTCCCCAACGATAACATCGACCGCATCATCAAGAAGGCTTCCTCGGCCGATTCCGCCGATTACGAAGAGATTGTATACGAGGGCTACGGCCCCTGCGGCGTTGCCGTAATCGTAGAAGCCACCACCGACAACCGCAACCGCACCGCATCGGATGTCCGCCACTATTTCGATAAGTTCGGCGGCAACCTCGGCACGACCGGCTGTGTATCCTTCATGTTCACCGAAAAGGGTGTGATCGTGATCGAGAACGACGGCAAGATCGACGAGGATCAGCTGATGGAGGATGCGCTGGAGGCCGGCGCGGCCGATTTCGCGGCAGAGGACGGCGTATTCGAGATCTCCACCGAAACCGAAGACCTCAATGCAGTCCGTGAGGCGCTGGAGGCCAAGGGCTACGCCATCGCATCGGCCGACACCGACAAGGTTCCCTCGTCCTATGTTTCGCTGGACAACGAGGATGACATCAAGCACATGACGCTGCTGCTTGAAAATCTGGAGGACAACGATGATGTCATCGAAGTCTACCACAACTGGGAGAATATGCCCGAATAAGAACGCTGATTGAAAAAATTTACAAATTATATTGAAGTAGAATCTTTGAATAAGAAAACGCGGCGCTTTCGCTGGCTTGTTATAATCGCCGTTCTGCTTGCGGTTGTATGGATATTTCCTATTCGCCCCTACATCATCGTGGATCCCGAAAAGGCGATTGATTCTGTGATATCCAAACAGACGTTGTTTATGCTGTCCGAGCGATACGATGCCGGGCTTGGCCCGTTTGATTTTCCGGTTGTTCTGTGTGATAGAATCGATGAGCATACGGCAATTGTGCGGATGATCGGCATTTACGGTGCCTCCTCGGTACGCTGTAAGACTTCTTCGGTGGACGATGCGCTGGATCTTTCGATCGACTATCTGTCCCCCGGCGATGAGGCTGTCTACAGCTGTTGGTGGAATTCTTAAATTCATAACATAAAACGGTTCCTTTTTCGCACCGAAAATGCGATGAAAGGAACCGTTTTTTACCAATACCGGAACCGGGCGCGCTCCGCTTCTGTTGCCGGGCGGACGGTGTAGGGCGCATAGTCCGCCGCCTCCCCGTCCGGGCGAACGGCATAAGGCGGAACATCATCGGCTCCGTCGGAAGAAAACAGCAGCGCGCGGTCAAGGGCAGGGATCAGCTGCCGGAAGTACAGGATGTAATGCCACTTGCCGGAATCCATACCGCCGGCACTCACCGGCATAACAATAACGGACAGACAGGCCGCCGGCCGGGAAGGAGAGGATTCCCGCGCGAGGCGGATCAGCTCATCTTTTGGAATCATCGACCCGACCACGCTCTGCGGATCGACAATGCGGAGCGGCCAGATCGGGAATAGAAGATAGAGAAGAATCAGCACGGCAAGGGAAATGAGGAGCAGCTTCTTTTTTGCGGTCGGTATTTTCATGGCGTCACCTGTACAGAGAAGGGAATGGTTAACACTATATTATCACGGGACGGCATTTTTGTCAAGGGCTTTTCCGGTTGACAGACAGCGCGGTTTGTGTTATACTGTAAGCAATGAAACCCTGCGCCATACGGAGGTGTGATGCGAAACGATGTCCGGCAAAAAGAAACTCCTGCTCATCCTTTCCGCTATCCTTTTGCTGTATCTGCTTTTTCCGCTCTGGCCGCTCCGTATCATCGACCCGACCGGGGCGGTGGACACGGTGATTCCAAGACAGCATATCCTTCGGATCGTCCGAACCATGAGCTGGTCGGTGCCCGGTGTGACTTGCCTTGCCGTCTATGTCGTACCGCTGGCCGATGGTGGCTATATGCTCTACTACCGCCAGCTGATCCCTGCCTTCGACCGCGCGGTGGGATATACGCCGACCGGGGATGCGCCGGGATACCATACCTTCTACCTCCAGCCGTTTGAGGTGCGCGCCAACAAATTCTGGTGAGAATCAAGCAAAAAATCAGGTGGCCTTACGGCCACCGGATCCTGCATTTTTTGGGAAGTGTGAGGATTAAACCTCGGGCATAACGATTTCGATTTCCTTGCCGGCTTCGGAGGACTTCACGATACCGTCGAGGATCGCCTGATTCTTGATGATCTGGCTGGACGGAACGGGGGAAGAACCACCCTTCATGGAAGCGTCGAGGAAGGAACGAACCTTCTTGTAGAACAGACCCTGACCCTTGTTCTGGATGATCGGAACAACGGTCTCAACGCGTGCGCCTGCAACGTCGTGATAGATCTTCATAGGACCGCCGACGGAACCGTTCCAGCAGTCGGTGGAAGGAATGCGGAGTGCAGCCTTCTTACCGAAGATGATGGTGTCACCGGGGGTGTCAACGTGCATAGCCCATGCAATTCTGAAGTCGAGGATGATGCCGTCCTTGTCGCCGTACTGGCCGGGCTCAAGGCGGATGAACGCTGCTGCGAAGTCGTCAACGTCGAAACGCTTTGCATCGGCTTCGGAGAGGTAATCGGTGCTGGTGCCGAAGAAGTTCGACTTGTAAGCCGAAATGGTCTTGGGCGTGGGGTAACCGATTGCGTTCAGAACCATATCGAGGGAGTAGCAGCCGATATCGCCGAGAGCGCCGATACCTGCGGTTCTCTTCTCAATGAAGGTGGAGCAGGGGATACCGCGGCGGCGTCCGCCACCGGTCTGGATGTAGTAGATTTCGCCGAGAACGCCGGATTCAACGATCTTCTTGATCATCTGCATATTGGCGTCGAAACGGGGCTGGAAGCCGATGGAAAGGATCTTTCCGCTCTTCTTCTCTGCCTTAACGATTTCAGCGGCCTCTTCGAGGGTTACACACATCGGCTTTTCGAGCAGGACGTTAACGCCCTTCTCAAGAGCATAGATGGTGCACTCTGCGTGCGTAGCGTTGTAGGTGCAGACGCTTACGCAGTCGAGCTGCTCGTTGTCGAGCATGGACTTGTGGTCATTGTAGTAATGAACCTCGCCGGGAACATTCCACTTGTTCTTGAAAGCCTCTGCCTTGCCGGGGATGAGATCTGCGAGAGCAACGACCTCAACATCGGGCATAGCATTGTAGCTCTGGATGTGGGACTCAGCGATCCAACCGGTACCAATGATACCAACACGGATCTTCTTGCTGGTGTCGATCACTTCTTCAGCCTTAGCCTGCTGAAATTGGCTCAGTACTTCATCAGCCATTTTGGGATCCTCCGTAAAATAAAGGTATAGTAAACGGTCGTTATATGCCGAGGGACGACCGCCCCACTGACACCGCCGTATACGATTATATTATAAACTATATTTCCGGAATTTGCAATACCTATTGCAAATTTTTTTGGGATTTTTTTATTTTGTCGGACTTCAGCACACGGTTTTGCCCGTCATGAAGAGAAGTGTGCCGTCACGGTCGGCATCCGCTTCCAGAAAACTCATGTCGCCTCCCCATAAGCCATGGCCGTTGAAGCCGGTGAAGATCAGCCGATTCTGCCAGACCGCTGCCTTTGGAACATTGTGGCAGGGAATGGCGGGATCGCCTTCGGGGACTCGGAAATCCGTGAATGGCTTGTCCGAGATGCGGTAATGCGCCCTGCCCAAGAGGCTGAAGACCAGATAGTAGTGCCCCTTGAAGAAGAAATAATCCGGACATTCGGGCTGATTTTCGTCCTCGCTTGTATAGATGGCGTCAAGCTCCTCCCACCGATTGCCGTCGGCGGAAAACAGATGGGCCAGCGCACCGCGCCCGGACTGCAGATCCGAGGTGGTAATGAACATATGCCAGCCGTCATCGGCCGGCACGATTTTCGGGTCCCGGGCCGATACGGCGTGCCAACGCTCGCTGAGCGTGAAGCCGAAGGATCGGTCCTTGGAAAAATGATAGCCGTCGGAGGATACAGAGCGGGCAATGTGCGCCGGACTGCGATCCGACATCCGGACGGTATAGTAGAGATAGTGCGTGTCACCGGCACGCATCCGGGAGCCGGTGCAGATGGAGGCTTCCATCGGATCATCGATTTCCACGGCTGCCGGGTGAATCTCCCACATTCTGAAATCAGAGGTGGAGATATGGCCCCACTGATGGGCGCCGAGTCCCCATTTGCTCTGATGGTGATGCCGGTCCTTCAGATAGATGACGTGATAGCGGCCATCCTCGCAGTACGGCATACAGTCGCCGATAAAGATGCCGGGGCCGGGCTTCCAGGTTTCGGGATTTTCAAAGCGGCCGATCACGCACGGCTCCTCACCTTTTTCGGGCGGATCAAAGAAGATGCCGCCCAGCGCTCCGCAGAGCGAATCGGCATCAAAGCGGGGATTGCCCCAGGGCCACTCCTCCTCAAGAAGAACGCCGCCGATATACAGCTCCAGCCGGTACGGACGGACAATCAGCTCGGCTGTATCGCCGGGAGCGGCCGGCGCGGTGAGAACCAGCGGCTTTTCGTTTGAATCGTAAAAACATTCGAGGGTCAGATTCCCGCCCGAAAGCTTCAGCGTGAAGGCGGGATTGCCGTCCGGCGTGAAGCCGCTGACAGGATCGGATTTTATGGTAAAGCGAATACCAAACATGATAACATCCTTTCTTTTGATTATTCGTTCTGATAGGCAATACAGGTATCAAGCACAGCACGCGCGGCAAGACCGGCCGCTTCGGCACCGATCAGCGCCGCACCGTAGGCGGCTTCCTCGGTGTGAGCGGGGATCTTCACGTCCATGCCGAACACACCAGCGAGTGCCCGGACAAGGGCGGGATTCTTGCGGACTGCGTTGCCGGATGCGATCAGCGTGTCAAGCGGTGTCTTTTCGGGACGGAGGGCCATCATCGTGCCGAGCATGGTATGAAGCTCATCGGCCATGCCGGTCAGCACACCGGCAATAAGGGCGCCGGGCGTGAAATTCTCCTCGCCGATTCCGTCAATCCGGCCGCGCAGAGAGGGATCGGTGCGGGTGCCGCAGAAGGTGGTGCGCACCGCAAGCCCCCTGCCCGATTCATCCGAAAGGGCTTCCATGGCTAAACGGTTCATGCGCTCATACTGCGGCTCATCGGTATCGTTCCAGACACCGAAGAAGCGTTCCAGCAGGGCATAGGCCCGGCCGCCGCAGAGAGCGGAGCCGCAGAAGAGCTGTGTGCCGTCAAGATACGGCCGAAGCTCCAGATTGCCGGGATCCGTGCCGGCGGTGACAACGGAGATCTGGCTTCCCGTGCCGAAATTGGCGAGCACCGAGCAGGAAGGCTTTCGCACCGAGCCGCGGAAGCTGGCCTGATTGTCACCGATGGCGGTGCAGACCGGGATTGAGCGGAAATATCCCTCGATCCGGCAGACGGCGGTGACATCCGGCAGAAGGACAGCCATGTCCGGTATCCGGGAGATGACATTCCGATCAAAATCCCCCGAAACGGTATCAAACAGACCGAAGCTGGCGGCCATTGAGCTGTGAACCGCACAACGATTCAGTCCGCACAGACGCATGAGGATATAATCGCCGATGGATACCAGACAGCGTGCCCCGGCGGGGACGCGATTCCGGCAGAGATTGGTGTAATGGGTGGCCAGACCGTAGCCGATGGGAACATTTTTTTCGGTAATGCGTCCAAGAGCCATGCTGAAGCTTTCACCGCCGCAGTCGGAAGCGGCACGCTCATCCTGCCAGGTGGCAAGCGGCGAAAGGGCATGACCGTCGGCATCGGTGTAGACAATGCCGTGCATCTGCGCGGAGATGCCGATGGAGCGGATGGCAGGATAGCGGCCGACCAGCGATTCCAGCAGCTGGCGGATTCGTTCAAAAATCCGGTCGGCATCCTGGAGATGCTCGCCCGGCCCGCCGGGTATGGCGGAATCGTTGGCGATGGTATAGGTTTCAATCGACCGTTTGGCATTGATGTCAATCAGCGCCGCGCTGAGTGTGGTGGTGCCGATATCGATGCCAAGGCAGAGAAGGCTGTTCTCATCCGGCAATGCCGTCCGATCCTCACCGTCGGCGAGCTCCGGCCCGCCGATCCATTTTGCGGGGATGGATGGGCCGTCCGAATGCTCCAACAGCCGGCGGCAGAGCTCACGCTGATCCAGACTTCGTTCATCGGCGCTCCGAAGCTCATTCATCCGTGTAACCAGCATCTCCCGCTCGGAGATGACACCGTCATTCCAGAGCTGGAGCGAGGCAACGGAAATGCCGGCCCTGCGCAGACAGGCGATCCGCATCAGCCGGGTACAGGTTTCCTTGCTGTAAACGCGATAGCCGTTTGGAGAGCGGCCGACCGAGATCAGTCCCTTTTCTTCATAGAAACGGATGGCCTTTCGCGTCAGGCCGGTTTGCTTTTCGATTTCCTGAATTCTCATGTATGATACCGTCCCATTATCGTTCTGTAACCATTATAAACGATTCCCCGGGGGAACAGTCAAGGGAATTCAGGAAAAATAATTTGTAACAATTTTATGAACTTCAGTCGGGCGCATGATGAAGCCGATTGTAGGCATCGGCCAGTTCATTCCAGGTCGCTTTATCGACAAGTCCGGTCTGTGACAGGCTGTGCCGTTTCTGGAAGCGAGCCACATCCGCCGATGTCGCCTCATCATAGATCCCGGTGAGCGCAGGTCCGGACAGCTCCTCATAATGATCGGCCAGAAGACGCAGGACAAACTGGACAATCGCGGTGATATCCGAATATTCGCCCGGCCGGATTTCGTATCCCGCATCGGCGGGGAAGGGAGCAAGAGCTTTGGGCGGGGCGGCACGCTTTCCGGCTTCGGTATAATCCGCATACAGCCGCTTCCAGGTGGCAAGGTCCGTCTGGCCGGTAACGGGAAGGCCGGCCATCCTCTGATAGGCTTCCACCGCCGCACGGGTTTCGGGACCGTAGATACCGTCCGGATTCAGAAGCGGGATTTTTCCGTCACTATCAAAATGCAGGGCGCGCAGATAGCGCTGGATTTCAAAAATAACGTCGGGTTGGTTCCGGATGTTTCGCATATCACCCCTCCGATCCGCCGGCGGGCGAGCCGCTGAACTGGCCGTCCGACGCAATTTCACCGTTTACAAGATCAGCATACAGCCCGACCAGCGCGTTCCAGGTCAGCACATCAACCTGCCCGGTCGGGGCAAGGTTCTCCATATTCTGAAAGGCGATGACCGCGTTCCGTGTCGCCGCGCCGAATACGCCGGAAACCTCCACGGGCGGGATTTCAGGATGGGTTTCGGATACCTTGGCAAGATAACTCTGCAGGAGCCGGACATCGTTTCCCTGCATCCCGACCGTGAGAATGGCGCCGGGAAAGGGAACGGGCACCACACCGGTGTAAATCTCCGGAATTGAGGTGACAATGCCGCGATAGACGTTGAAAAGATCGTTCCAGGTCACTTCATCCACAACGCCGGTATCGGGAAGACCGTAGGAGCGCTGGAAGGCGCGGACCGCGTTTTCGGTGGCCGGGCCGAAGATGCCGTCTGCACGGATTTCGGGAATGGTATCCAGATTCTGACCGACCACCTGCAGAAAGTGCTGGAATTTTCGGACATAATCACCCGAATCGCCCTGCTGCAGCTCGGTCGGGAACTGATTGCTGATATCCTCCAGTGCGATTCCCTCGCTGGACAATTCGCCCAGCCGCTTTACTCCGCTCCAGATGCGCAGGATCTGATACCAGGTCGCGCGGCCGATGATGCCATCTTCGGCAAGATCAAAGATCCGCTGAAATTCCCGGACAGAATCCTCCATCTGCGCGGAATAGACACCGTCGATCGGATAGATTTTCGGAATGGACGGATAGTTGGTCGCAATCCGGTTGAGGCGGATCTGAACGGTGCGCACATCGTTGCCGAAATCGCCGGGACGCAGAGGGCGGTAGGGCAGGGATTCCTCAAAGGGGCGGACAGGCGTGTCGGTGTTGATATTGATATCCGGGCCGTAATAATTGGTCAGAATCGTGTAAGGCGAAAGCCCCTGCTCAGCCAGCTCGACCGAGCCCCATTGGGACAGGCCGTCGCATTGGGTGCGGATGCCGTCGCAGTATTGGGCAAACAGCGGCTCGATGGCTCCCTGACGGCTGATGTAGTCGGTGAAAATCTCGTCCACGATCCGGCTGATATTTTCAAAAATATCCCGACCGCGTACGAAGGACTGATCGACGGCGGTGGAATTGGTGATGTCAAAATCGTAGCCCCGGCTCCGATAATATTCGGTATAGATCCGGTTGAGGGCGTAGGAAATCTGCGCATAGATGTTGGCGCGGATGGCGTTCTCGGGCCAGGTGGGATAAATCTCGCTGGAGGCGACGTTTTTGATATAATCGGGGAAGGGAACGCTCACGTTTTCCGCCGGGGCATCCGGCGCACCGAGGTGGACGGTGATGGTTTCGGGAATATAGGGAAGCTCTGGCATGGCGGCCTCCTCACAGATCGGGATTCTCGCCCTCGGTGTTTTCGAGGCCGGTCCGCGGATAGACATTTTCCGGATCGTATTCCGCCAGCGGGAGCAGATCCGCCGGCTGAATGGAGGTGATGCCGGAGAAGATCGGAACGCCGGCATTGGTGACGGTGTAATAGCCCTCCTTTTCGATCTGGACCGTGTAGGCGGCGAAGGGACGGCTGTTTCCCGGCGACTCGGAGAGGGCGCGCGGGGGCGCGGGAAGGGGAATCATGGCGGTCTTGCCAGCCGAATCGGTTTGGACAGCGGCGGCGATACTGCCGGCGCTGTTTAAGCCGCCATTCTCCTCTTGTCCGTAGAAGACGGTGACGGATGCACCGGCCAGCGGGATGGCTCCTCTGGCGGTGGTGACATTCACAATCAGATTGCCGTTTTCGGGCATTTCCATAAAAAGTACCTCCTGAAGCGTTGTTCAATGACAGTATATCGCTTCAGGAGGAATTTTGACACATTTATGAAAGCGGCTTTGCGGTGATTGTGCTCCAGGACGGAACAAAGCCGGAGGCGATGGCACAGCGGGCGCTTTTGACATTGGACCAGGCGGCACAGTAGAAGGGAACCTTGCCGCGCTCCAGAATCTCGCAGGCGAGGCGGGTAACCAGCGCCTTGGCAATGCCTTCCCGGCGGTAGGCGGGCAGGACATCAATTCCGATCTGCCACATTTCCTCGCCGTCCGCGCTGCAGGCGGCAAAGCCGACCATGGTATCGCCGTCGAAGGCGGCCGCTCCCAGAACATCCAGCTCAGCCCGGTCGGCGCAAAGGGCATTTGACCATTCGGGGCGGTAGAGAGGGGCGAAATCCTTCTGATTCAGCATCCGGACGGGGAGCCCACAGCGATTCTTTTCGACGGCCGATGCCAGAGCATCGGTGTCGGGCAGATAATATTCGGCCATATGGCGGATGCGGTGATTGTATTTTTCAAGCTCGGCGTTCAAATCATACAGAGCCGGCGTTTCAAAGCAATGCTCAATATCCGGACGGTCGATGTAGCGCCGGACAAAATCCTCGATTTCGGGCGCGCAGACGGCCACGATGTTGGAGCCGTAGGTGGTCAGATCCAGAAAAAAGGGAAGCTTCAGATAGCGGCGGGCAGAGGGATTCACCGTCGGGCGTACGATAACGGGAACGGTTTTCAGAAAATCCTCCGGCCGGCATCCGGAATCGGCGGCGGCCTGCGCAAGGGCTATGGCTTGAATCTGGGCGTTTGTCATGGCTTGTTTCCTCGGAAAAAAGTGAAAATAGTGGAGCTGCGGTGAAAAAAAGGAGTAGACGATCCTGGCTTTCTGTGGTATAATATAAATATACGGAAAACACAGCTGCGGCTTTCACCATTATACACTTTGCCGCGGAAAAAGTCAAGAGAGAAGGGATAACAATGTTTGAACTCAACGGAAAGCGGGCCCTTGTTACCGGCTCCACGCAGGGCATCGGTTTTGCGATTGCCGAGTGTCTGGCTGCGCATGGCGCCGAGGTTGTCATTCATGGCGCCGCAGGAACCGAAAAATGCCGGAGGGCCGCCGCGGCCATTCTGGAAAAGAATCCGTCGGCAAAGCTTATCACGGCGGCCGCCGATCTGTCGGATCCTGCGGGAGCCGACCGCCTCTTTGCCGAAATCGGCGAGATGGATATCCTTGTGCTGAATGCCAGTATCCAGATCCGCAAAAAGTGGATCGACATCACACCCGAGGAGGTGGAGAAGCAGCTGCAGGTCAATTTCAAGTCCTCTCTGCGGCTGATTCAGCTCTGCGAGCCGCATATGGAAGCGGCCGGCTGGGGACGGATTCTCACCGTGGGAAGCGTTCAGCAGTATAAGCCGCACCGGGATATGGCGGTCTATGCTTCCTCCAAGGCGGCGCAGATGAATCTGGTCACGAATTTAGCCAAGCAGCTGGCGCCGTTTGGCATTACGGTCAACAATCTGGCGCCCGGCGTGATCGCAACGCCCCGCAACGATGCGGCGCTGGCGGATGCGGAATACGCAAAACAGGTGCTGGCCGGAATCCCCGCAGGCTTTGCGGGAACTCCGGAGGACTGCGCAGGCGCGGCGCTCCTTCTCTGCTCCGATGCGGGCCGCTACATCACCGGCATTGATCTGGTTGTGGACGGCGGCATGAAGCTGTAAAAAGCATTGGCACCGGGATACCGTACTCCGGACGGAGTATCAAGTCCCGGTGCCATTTTGTTTTCAGTCCCAAAGCCGATCGGTGCACTCATAGCATTCATTGACGGGATCCCAGATGTGCTCGGTGGTGCCCAGAAAGCCGTAAACCGTTTTCCATCGCAGCAGCTCCGGGCTGTTTTCGGTGAGGATGACCGCCATGGGAAAGACCGGAAGCCGGGCATTGAAGCTTCCGTCACTCACATACCGGACCCTTTCCTCGTCGGAGGCGGAAAGCGGCCGGCCGGTTGTATTGATAATCGGCGGGTGGAGGGTGGTGAGCGTGATGAACAGCAATTCAGCCGCCAGCAGAGCGCAGGAAATAAGGACGGCGATTTTTCCAAGGCCTGCCCGAATATGCAGAAGCCAGTATACAAGGATTGGAAGCAGGAAAAGCAGAAGAAGGGCGAAAATCCACATTGCCGCCGTGAGAGCGATTTCCATTATGTAAGCTCCTTTTTTACAGGATTGTTTATATACGGTTAGACGAAGCCGGAACCGAAAAAGTTCCGCCGGGCAAGTTATTTTCTATTGACTTTTACACCGGGATATGTTATAGTAGAAGCGGAATTTTTTTCGGGAGGAATTTGTATGAAATACCTGACAAAATATTACGGAACATTGAAGGGAAAGATTCTGCCGCAGGCGGATTTTCGGCTGTTTTCGGATTGCGGAGAAATCGTGAAGGACGGGAGCCTTGATTTTTCCCTTGTGGATGAGGCGCATCGGCAAAAGTGGATTGACGATGCCGAGGCGCTTCTGGATACGCCTTATCCGCAGGTGCTGGCCAGCGATTTCATCCGGTTTTACCGGAACGGCAACCGCTCGGTATATCAGAGCGCCTATTTTGGCCGCCGCAGGATGCTGATTATCTTCGCGCTGGCGGAGGCGATGGAGGGCAAGGGGCGCTTTGACGATCGGATCATGGACGGCATCTGGCTGATCTGCGATGAAACCGACTGGGTGCTTCCGGCTCATATCCCATATCAATATGCCCTGTATCCGTGGTACAAGCAGGAGCATCCGTATATCGATCTGTTCTCGGCCGAAACCGGATCCCTGCTGGCATGGGTTTACACGCTGGTCGGCGGACGGATGGATGCCATCACGCCGCAGATCAATGAGCGGCTGCTGTATACGCTGAACGAGCGGATTCTCAAGCCGTTCCGGGAGCACTATATGGGCTGGATGGGCCTGCATGGGGAGAAGGTCAACAACTGGAATCCGTGGATTCTCTCCAACATTCTTGCCGTCACGGCGCTGTGTGAGCCCGATACCGAACGCCGCGAGGCGATTGCCGAGCGTGCTATTGCAGGGCTTGATGCCTTCTTTGATTCCTACCATTCGGACGGCGGATGCGATGAAGGCCCCAGCTATTGGACGGCGGCCGGTGCTTCACTCTTTGATTCGCTGGAGCTTCTCTATGACATGACCGGCGGCTATGTCGATCTGTTCGGTGAAGAGCTTGTCCGCCGGATGGGCGAGTATGAGGCGGATTTTCATATCGCCGGTGAATCCTTCGTCAATTTCGCCGATTGCCCGGCCTATGTCAGACCGAGCGGCGCGCTGATCCATCGGTACGGCCGCAGAGTCGGATCCGAGCGGCTGATGGGCTTCGGATCGATGCTGGTATCCGAATATCCGGCAGAGGCGGGCTATGATAACATGGCCTCCAAGCTCTATCGGGTTGTCAAAAATCTCTTTGAGAAAACGGAGAGCGCGGGCTCCTACCGCCCGTCGGCTCAATGCTGGTATGATGGCATTCAGGTCATGATCGAGCGCGAGAAAGAGGCGGCCGGCGAGGGCTTCTTCCTTGCCGTCAAGGGCGGCCACAATGCGGAAAGCCACAATCACAACGATGTCGGCACCTTTACCGTCTTTTTAGACGGCAAGCCGCTTCTTCTGGATGCGGGTGTCGGCGAGTACACGAAAAAGACCTTCAGCCCCGACCGCTATCAGATCTGGACAATGAACTCCGATTATCACAATCTGCCCACTGTCAATGGTGTTATCCAGAAGCCGGGGCGGGAATATGCGGCCGATGCGGTTGTCTATGAGAAGGAGAACCATTCTCTTTCGCTGAATCTTATAAAGGCGTATCCCGCCGAAAGCGGTCTTGTCAGCCTGCTGCGCACCGTTTCGATGCGGGACGGCGTGATTCGCGTGGAGGATGCGATTGCTTTTGATAAAGAGGGCGATGCCGTCTTTACGCTGATGTGCGGCGAGCGGCCGGATCTCTCATGCCCCGGCGAGATCCGCTTTGAAGGCGCCCTGCTGACCTATCCCGAGAGTCTGACGGCCGAGCTTGACGATTTTGACATGGATATGGAGGATGATTCGGTCCGCAAGCGTTGGCGCGGTCTGCAGATTTACCGTATCCTGCTGAAATCCGGGCGCTTCACCGAGCAGACCTTTACACTCGAGCTCCGGCACCGTTAATGGCTGTCAGCCGAATGTCTTTTTGAACCACTCCAGCAGACGGAAGCGGATGATGACCTCCGGCTCTTTGCCGGTGATCAGCCGGATTTGTGAGCGGGTCAGACCGGCTTCGATCATCTTTTCCTCGCTGTCATCGGCCAGCTGTACGGATGCACGGGCTGAGGCCGGGCGGATGCAGAGCTGGGGAAAGAGGACACACCACCAGTTTTTGCCCGCGGCAGAACCGATTTTTACCTGCAGGGAGGTGTATTCTCCGGCCGGCAGGCGAACCTCGGCATCGCCGTCTTCATAGACCCGGGTGGGATAGACCTCACGGGTCAGGCAGACCTCAGCTGTGTGCGGTGAACCCTCGGCGGCCAGAATGGCATTCGCGGCTTCCCGGATAGAGGAAAGTGAGACCTCCAGCCGGATAGCGGCATCCTCCACGGTATCGGCACCGACGAGAACCGTGGATACGGTGGAGAGAATCCCATCGCGCACGCGAAGCTTCATGGCCTGATCCGCATCCGAGTCCGAGTGAGCGATCACATGGAGCCGGATGACGGAATTGTAGATGTCCGCGTCATCCTCATCGGGAAGCAGAGCCGACAGCGGCAGAAGCAGAACGGTGAGAAGGGAAAAAACGAGAAAAAAGCGCATAAGACGGTCGGAATGTTTCATAAAAATAAGCCTCCGCAAAGGTTGGATACTTCCAGTATCGACCGATGGCGGGGGCTTATTCATGTTTTTCACTTTTCTTCGGCATAGCTGCGGTCGCAGGTGATGACCGCATTGTAAAGCGGGGAGATCTCGCGGATCTGGGCCTCGATCCGGGATACAAGCGCCTTGTCGGAGAGCGGGCAGGCAAAGGGAACGGTGATATCAAAGAGGAGATTGGTATGCGTCTGCCCTTTGACTACGCGGAAATCGTGCATTGTGACGGAGTGGCCGAGCTCGGCTGACAGCGCCGCCAGCAGATCGCCCACCCGGCTCCGGAGGGAGTTGACCTCCTCATCATCGGTGACAATGGGATCGAGATGGATGACCATATGAATGCCGGCTGCGCGCAGAAAATCGAATTCGATGTTGTCGATGATATCGTGGCTGACGAGGATATCCTGCGAGGCGGGAACCTCCACGTGCACCGAGGCAAAACAGCGGTCGGGGCCGTAATTGTGGACCACCAGATCGTGATAGCCGAGGATGCCGTCATAGGAGAGAATCCGTTCGCGGATGGATTGGATCAGCTCGGCGGAAGGCGCGGCACCAAGCAGGGGATTGGAGGTTTCGATGACCAGCCGGATACCCGACCAGATGACATAGGCACCCAGCGCAAGACCGAGCCAGCCGTCAAGATCCGCGCCTGTGAAGCGGGAGATCAGCGCACCGGCCAGAACAACGGCGGTGGAAAGCATATCGTTGCGGCTGTCGGCGGCTGCAGCCATCAGCGAGCCCGAATCGATGTGGCGGCTGACGGTGATATAGAAGCGGCATTGCCAGAGCTTGATAAGAATTGAGAGGGCGAGGATGATCAGCGCGGAAATGCTGTAAACCGTGACGGTCGGATGCAGCAGAGAATCGATCGAGCTTGTCAGAAACTCCACGCCAAGGACAGTGATGACCATCGAAACGATCAGGCCGGTGATATATTCGATCCGACGGTGACCGTAAGGGTGCTCGGCATCGGCGGGCTTGGCGGAGAGCTTGAAGCCGACCAGCGTGATGACGGACGAAGCCGCATCGGAGAGATTGTTGACCGCATCGGCGGTGATGGAGATGCTGGCCGAGAGCAGACCGACCGTCAGCTTGATCAGGGCCAGAAAGGCGTTGGATGCAATGCCGACCCAGCTGGCAGCGGCCGCACAGCGCTCACGGATCTGCGGATCCTTCCCGTTTTCGGATCCGCGCACGAGAAGGGCTAACAGCTTTTTGTTCATTCCATAACCTTCAGCAGACGCTCGGCGGCGCAAAGAATTCCGATTTTGCCGCTTTCGTAGGTCAGACCGCCCTGCAGATAGGCCGTGTAGGGCGCACGGAGGGGACCGTCGGCCGACAGCTCGATGGAGGCACCCTGCGTGAAGGTGCCGGCGGCCATGATGACCTCATCGGTATAGCCGGGCATAGCCCAGGGCTCGGGCGAAACATAGGCGTCGATCGGCGAGCCGGCCTGAATGCCCTGACAGAAGGCGATCAGCTTTTCGGGGGCACCGAGCTGTACGGTCTGGATGATATCGGCGCGGCGCTCATTCCAGCGGGGAAAGACATCACAGCCGAGCGCCTCAAAAATGTAGGCGGCAAAATGCGCGGTCTTCATGGCCTGTGCAACAATGTGCGGAGCGAAGAAGAAGCCCTTGATAAGGCTCTTGTTCTGGCCGAGGGTGGAGCCGCATTCAAGGCCGACGCCAACGGTGGTCAGACGGTAGCTGGCAAGCTCCACAGCGCGGGCTGTTCCGGCAATGTAGCCGCCCGATTCGGCCATGCCGCCGCCCGGATTCTTGATCAGCGAGCCCATGATGAGATCGGCACCGACGGCGGTCGGCTCCTTCTCCTCGGTGAATTCGCCGTAGCAGTTGTCAACCACAACATACGCATTCGAGCGTGCCTTGACAAAGGCCGCGACCTCGCCGATCTGATCGACGGTCAGCGTCGGACGGGTCATATAGCCCTTGGAGCGCTGGAGGAAAACGATCTTGATCCGGTCGCCGCCTTCCAGAAGGGCCTTTTCGATGGCGGGAAAGTCGATGCCGGAGGGGATCAGATCGACCTGACGGTATTCCACGCCGAAATCGGCCAATGAGCCGTCGCCGGTCTTACCGGCAATGCCGATGACCTGTTCAAGCGTATCGTAGGGCTTGCCGGTGACGGAGAGCATGATATCATTCGGACGGAGCAGGCCGTAGAGCGCGATGGCGATGGCCTGGGTGCCGTTGACAATGCTGTGGCGGACGAAGGCCGCCTCGGCACCGAAGACCTCGGCATAGATTCTGTCCAGCGTATCGCGGCCCTTGTCGTCATAGCCGTAGCCGCTGGTGCCGGCAAAACAGCTGTCATCCATGCGGTTGTTTTTGAAGGATTCCATGACACGCCGGGTATTCTCAAAGGAGATGCGGTCAATATCGGCGAAAATATCGGAAAGCTCCCGCTCCGCCCTGGCGGTGAGAGCGTTAAAATCAACAGAAGACATGAGTGTTTCCTTTCGTAATGTCAGAAATTCCGGACAATGTCCTTGAAGCGGCGGCCCCGCTCCTCAAAGTTTTTGAACAGATCGAAGCTGGCGGAGGCAGGGGAGAGAATGACGGTATCGCCGGCGGATGCGGTATCCCGCGCGGCCATGCAGGCCCCTTCAAAGCTGTCGGCTTCGATGATGACAGGTGAGCCGGCATAGTCGGGGCAGGCAAGCAGAGCGGCCTTGATTTTCGGCGCTGTAGCACCGACGAGTACCACGGTTTTGGCACAGTCGATCAGCGGCTTTGCCAGCGGCTCATAGGGAATCTGCTTGTCATAGCCGCCGCAGATGACGATGACCTTCTCACGGAAGGCGCGCAGAGCGGCTTCGGTGCGGGTGGGGCTGGAATCGATGGAGCTGTTGTAATATTTCACGCCGCCGATCTCGCGGATGAATTCACAGCGGTGCTCCACACCGCCGAAGCTTTCGGCCAGCGCTCTTATGACATCATAGCTGACAAAGCCGAGGGTCAGCGCGATGGCTGTCATGTAGTTTTCCACATTGTGGCGGCCGGGGATCCGGATCGAATCGGAGGAAAGAACCGGCTCAAAGCCGTCGGCGGTTTTCACGCCGATGATACCCTCCCGCTCGCAGATGACCGCTTCGGCACCCTCAAGCGGTGCCTCCTCCTTGCCGGAGAACCAGATAACCGGTGCGTTTGTGAGCGGCGCCATGGCGCGTGTGCGGGCATCGCCCCAGTTGAGCACCCGTCGGTGATTGCCGGGATGGAGAAAGATGTTTTCTTTGGCGAGGGTGTATTCCTCCATATCCGTGTGCCAGTTGAGGTGGTTGGGCGTGACATTGGTGATCGCACAGGCGAAGGGGGATTTTTTCATGGTGTGGAGCTGGAAGCTGGACAGCTCGACCACGGCAAAGTCATTCTCTTTGATGGCTTCGATTTCGGGAAGCAGAGGCTTTCCGATGTTGCCGCCGACCCAGACCTTCGCGCCTGAGCCGGTTCGCTCCTGCTCGGCCTCCAGAAGCTTATACGTCAGCGTGGTAGTGGTGGTTTTGCCGTCGCTTCCGGTGATGCCGAAGATTCTGCAGGGGCAGAGCTCAAAGAAAAGCTCCATTTCGGATGTGAGAACTGCGCCCCTTCGGACCGCTTCCAAAAAGGGCGGCAGATCGCACCGGATGCCGGGCGCCTTGAAGAGAAGCTCCTCATCAAGGTTATCAAGATATCCTTCGCCGAGAATCAGGCGGACGCCCTTATCTTCAAGCGATTCGGCAAGGGAGCCGAGCTTTTCGCGGGTTTTGATATCGCGGGCGGTGACTTTGGCCCCATGGGTAAGAAGAAAGTCGATCAGCGGCGTGTTGGATATGCCGATGCCGATGACCGATACGGTTTTATTTTGGATGAATGAATAAAAATCGGTGAGCTTTGACATGATGCACCTCGGTGAACAAACATATATTATATTATAAACGATATGGAAGGAAAGTTCAACCGTAATCACAAATTGTTTACAACTTCGGCCGTGATCGGTGTTGACAAAGTGACGCCTTCATGCTATACTGATGGCGGAAATTCATGGTAAGGACGGTCTTTGCAATGGACGGAAAACTGGAAAAAATGGACGAATTCTTTGCCCGGCGGGTGGAAGGATACGATGAGCATATGTTAACGGATGTAGGCGGCTGTGCGGCCGGCTACAAAAGGATGGCCCAGGAGCTTGTCCGCCTGCTCCCGGACGGGGAGGAGAGCCTGCTGGATCTCGGATGCGGCACGGGGCTTGAGCTGGATGAAATCTGGAAGCGAATGCCGGACCTCCGCGTTACGGGAATTGATATGACCCGGGCTATGCTGGATGAATTGGCAAAGAAGCATCCCGATAAGGAGCTGCGCCTCATCTGCGGGGATTATATGGCGACGGAGCTCGGCCATGATTATGGGGCGGCCGTATCCTTCCAGACCATGCATCATTTATATCCTGATGTCAAGGAGACGCTGTATACCCGGATCTTTTCGGCGCTGAAGGATGGCGGTGTCTATATCGAATGCGATTATATGTGCGATACCGATGAGCAGGAGGAGGGCTTCCGCGCGGAGCTTGTCCGTCTCAAAGCTCTGCAGGACGAGGGCTTCTATCATTATGACATTCCCTGTACCGTCCGGCATCAGATACAGCTTCTTGAGCGGGCCGGATTCGCACCTGTCACACAGGTTTTCCGCGAAGAAAACACCGTCATGCTGATGGCGCGGAAGGCGGGAACGCAATGAAGCTTCGCTATTTTCTCTGCCAGCCGCGCTGCATCGGATGCGGGGAGGCATTCCTGCCGGGCGATCAGGCCGTCTTCTGTCCGACCTGTCTGAGCCGGTGGGAGATGGCCAAGCGCGAATGCCGCACCGCCGAGCACGGTCTTCCGGTCATTGACCTTTCCGGGCAGGACGGGCCGATCCGCTTTCAAGGCATCTTCTGCGCTTACTATGTTCCCGGACAGCGGGAGCGGATTTCCTCCATGCTGATCTATGCGCTCAAAACAAGCCGCGATCGCCGGATTGCCGAATTTGCGGCCGGAGAGCTGGCAAAACTCATTGCCGATGCGATTCTGTCCTCGTCCTCGGTGACCTCCCATTCTGTGATTCTGACATGGATCCCAAGACGGCGGGAAACGATTGCCAGGCTTGGCTTTGACCATATGGAGCGGGTCTGCCGGCAATGCGCGGCGATGCTGGGACTTCCCTGTGTCCGGCTGTTTGAGCGCAGACCCGGATCACAGGATCAGAAGCATCTGAATGCCGCAGAACGCAGGAAGAATATCCGTTCCTCGCTCCGCCTGCGCACGGCTTCCATCCCGCCGGACAGCCGCGTGATTCTGCTGGATGATGTCATCACTACCGGTGCCTCCATGAGCGGCGCCGCCGATTTGCTCGATAAGGCTGCAGCTGCGGTTTTTCCGGTGACCCTGTGCGCGGCAGAGAAAGGATAAACAGCAAAGGAATCGGCCGTTCCCATCCGGGGACGGCCGGCATTTATACATCCTTTCTTTTGCGGATCATGGCGTGGAGCGCATCCAGCGCCGCATCCAGACCGCCGACCTCATCGATCAGCCCCATCGCCGCCGCTTCTTTGCCGTCGATGACCGATCCGACATCGGTAGCCATCTCATCCGTGCGCATCATCAGCTCGGTCAGCTTATCTTCTGAGATCCGGCTGTTGCGCGCAACGAAGGCGGTGATCCGGCTCTGCATCCGCCGCAGATATTCAAAGCTCTGCGGTACGCCGACAACCAGCCCGTTTGTCCGGACCGGATGGACGGTCATCGTGGCGCTGGAAACGATAAACGATCGCTTGGCCGCTACAGCTAACGGCACGCCAATGGAATGACCGCCTCCGAGCACCACCGAAACAGAGGGCTTCTTCATGCTGGCAATCAGCTCGGCCAGCGCCAGCCCCGCCTCCACATCGCCTCCCACCGTATTGAGAAGCACCAGCAGACCGTCGATCTCGCGGCTCTCCTCGATGGATACCAGCAGGGGAATGAGATGCTCGTATTTGGTGGTTTTGGCATTGTCACCAAGGAGATAATGCCCTTCAATCTGCCCGATGATGGTCAGACACTGAATGCTCCCATCCTGCGAATGGGTGACGGCGGATCCGGTTTTCTCAATGGCATCGGCAGTTTCACGGTCTGCCCCGGCTTCATCCTTATTGACTTCGCTCACAAAAATCACTGTCCCTTCCTTTTTGAATTGGAAACCGGACAATAGTGTTTCCAGCGTCAGGGTTCTTTATTCTACGGAGCAGATGAACGGGTGCGGGAATACTGATAGGGCGTGATGCCGAACCGGCGGCGGAAGGCGGCGATAAAATGCGAGTAATCCGGAAATCCGCATCGGATGACCACATTCTGTACGCTTTCGCCCTGCTCCAAAAGTTCTCTTGCGGCTGCCATCCGCCGGGCCTCCACATAGCGCGAGGGCGAGGTGCCGAGATGTTTGCGAAAATGCCGGCAAAGGGTGGAACGGCTGATGAAAAACTGCTTTTCCAACGCGCCGGCCGAGCAGTCTGAGCTGTAATTTCGGTCGATATAAAGAATAACCTGACGCAGATCCTCGGGCAGCCGTCCGGCCGGGCCTACATCGAAACGATGGCACTTCAGCATATCCAGCACGGAAAAGAAGGCGGCCAGCCATCCGGTTTCCGCAAATTCCGATGCCTGCATGGCTTTCATCTGTGAAATCAGAAGGGAACGGGAGGCGTCATCCATGGCAATGCGGTTTTGTTCTCCCTCAGCCCGCTCATAGAAAGCGGAGAGAAGAGAATGGCAGCTGTCCGCATCCCGGATCCAGAGGCAATAATGAACGTGCCGGCAGTCGCTGTGATAGACACAGTGATGCCGCTCGTTGGGGCGGGTGATGATGACATCGCCGGGGAAGACCGGATAGATCCGGCTTCCGATGCAGAAGGAAACATCGCCGGCGATGTTGATGTAGATTTCACAGCAATCGTGAAGGTGCGAGCGATCATCCCGATGTTCGGATACCGAAACGGCATCCTCGACAAAGCGAAGCTCGGCCGAGAGGGGGGCGCCGGGAAAGAGCGGTCGGGGAGAAGGCGTATATTCCATCGTGAGTACCTGCCGTATGTTGAACGAATTTTCATGTTTTATGCGCGAAATTGGATAGAATCATGAAAAGCGGTATGATATAATTATAGCACAAAAAAACGGTGCTTACAAGCATCCGGGCAAAAAAAGCGAAAAACGGAGGCTGTGGAATGGAAAGCAGAGTAACGGATTTGAATCGGGGCTGGCGGCTGATCGACGGCAATGATAAAGCGGAGTATGTCGAATCGGGGATTCCGGAATCGAAATCGATCACGGTCGATCTGCCCTGCTTTACCCATATGTATATCAAGGATCATCTGGGAATATCCTGGTATGAGAAAATCTTTGTACAGGAGAGTGCGCTCCGGGACGGTGAGCGGGCATGGCTCTCTTTTGAGGCAGCTGTCTTTCGCACCGTGGTCTGGGTCAACGGAATCCGGGCTGGAGAGCATACCGGTGCCGAGGATCCGTTTGCCTTTGATGTGACCGAGCTTCTGCTGGAAGGCGAAAACCGGATCACCGTGCGGATCTCCAAGCCGTATGATGAGAGTGTGGACGGCTATACCTTCGGGGAAATTCCGCACCGCAATCAGACACCGCACGGTCTGAATCCGGGCTCCTGCTTCAACGAATCGGGCCTTTGCGGCGAGGTATCGCTGAAGATACTGCCGGCAGTATTCATCGTGGAGCTGAATCCGGTACCGGATCCCGAAAGCGGGGAGATACGCTGTGAAATTACGGTGATGAATACGCTGGCTGAGCCGATTCGCCGACGTCTTACGCTGGAGGTTCACCGCGCACCGGAAGGGGAGACAGAGGAACGGCTGGAATGGGAGGCGGTGCTGGCGCCCGGTCAAACAACCGTTAAGGCATCCCTGCGGATCCCGTCACCGCGCCTCTGGAGCACCGCTGAGCCGAATCTGTATGCTGTCCGCGCGGAGGTTGGCAGCCATTCTGCCGTAAAAAAATGCGGCTTTCGTACCTTCGAGGTCGGTAATGACGGCTACTTTTATCTGAACGGCAGGCGGGTGTATCTGCGCTGCTCCCATACGGGCAACTGCTTTCCGGAATCGGTGCACAATCTTTCGCGGGATCCGGAGCTCCTGCGGCGGGATTTCCTGATGGCAAAGGCTGCCGGCTTCAATATGATCCGCTTTATCTCCGGTGCTGCTCTGCCGCTTCAGCTGGATCTCTGCGATGAGATCGGTCTGATGATCTATGAGGAGCCGATAGGCTCGTGGTGCACAAAAAACGGGACACATACGGCAGAACTCTATCGGCACAATCTGCTGTCGATGATTCGCCGTGACCGTTCGCATCCGTGCATCACAGTCTGGGGACTTCTGAATGAAACAAAATCCGAAGAGCCGGACAATATCCTCTTTGAAACAGCACGGGATATCCTGCCTGAACTGCGGAAACTGGATGCGGACCGGCTGGTGCTCCTCTCCAGCGGCCGCTGGGACAAGTGCTCCGAAATCGGATCGGTCTGCAATCCGGGAAGCAGGGTGTGGCAGAAGCTCTGGGGCTATGACGGAGAGGACTGCTCAGCGCAGAGCGATCTCGGTGACATCCACTATTATCCGAATCCCGTGATTCCCATGGGTGATGCCGCCGTATGCCGGATGCGCAGCATCGGAAAAGGTACGGCACAGCCGGTCTTTCTCTCGGAAACCGGTATCGGAAGTGCGCTTGACACCGTGCAGTTGACCCGGCGCTTTGCCATGGATGGCGCCAATCCCATTTGCCCGGATGTGCAGATGATCCATACCATGAACAAACGCTTCCACGGAGAGCTCGAAAAATATGGGCTTGCGGCGGATTTCCCCATGCCGTCTGAGCTGATGCGGGGCAGTATGCGCAATCATGCCTATTACAGGGAGCAGATGTTTGATCTCATCCGTTCCAATCCCGGACTGAACGGCGTGAGTCTGACGGGGCTTCTGGATCATTCGATCTGCGGTGAGGGGCTGTGGACCCTCCACCGCCGCTTCAAGCCGATGATTGCCGATGTTCTGCAGGATGGCTTTGCGCCGCTTCGATGGAATGTGATTCTGTCAAAGCCGGCTCTGTTTTCGGGGGAGAGCCTGACGGTTGAAGGAAGCCTTGCCAGCGAAGATGTGCTGAAGGTCGGAGATGAATACACTGCTGTTGCCGGCATTTTCGATCGTGACGGCGGCGCGCGGGATGTCCGGCATTTCCGTTTCCGGGTGAAAAGCGAGGATGCTCGCCGGATGGTCATTCCGGTCTTTGAAGGGAGCTGGGATACATCCGGCCTTGCTGAGGGGGAGTATGAATTCAAAGCCGAGCTTCTGGAGGCAGATGCCTCGGGCGGTATTCGCCTCTTTCATGTCTGCTGCCCCGTGGAGGGAAGCGGATGCGTATACACAGTCGGCATGAGCAAGGCCGAGGAAGCACTTCTTGTCGGGATGGGCTTCAACGTTCGCCCGATTTCGGCATATGCCGGAGACGGACGGATTCTGGCCGGTCATACCGATGCGCAGACAGCCAAAGATCTGCGCTCTCTGGTGGAAGCGGGCGCATCGGCGGTTGTCCTGCGGGCGGCGGAGGAAGGGGATGAGGCGCTTTCGATTCTTCCTGAAGTGCGCCGACCTCGCATCCGCCGGGAGGTCGACTGGCTGTATCATCGGGAAACGGTACTCCGTCCGCACGGCCGGTTCTTTTCGGGAATGCGGACAGGGCTTGCCGATGCCAGGTTGTATACAGGCCTTCTCACTCCTGTCAGCCTGGAGGCGGACGGGGAGGCTGTTCCGGATGAAACCGATGCTATCTCCTTTGTCACCGGTCACTATGCCGGCGAAGACGGGTGCATCGGAGGCTGGCGGCTGGCCTCCTTCAAAATCGGCAAGGGCAGGCTGACCGTGAATACGCTGAATCTTCCGGATGCGGCCGGAACCGTTCCGTATGCCGCACGGCTGCTTGCCAATCTTGTACAGAATGCCTGAAATATCCCCGCAGTTGGGGAACGCGGCGGCTTTTGCCGCCGCGTTCATCGTTTTGTATATAAATCGGCCGATAGAAATGTCAAAAATTCATTATTTAGGTCTTTACTTTTCCGGGAAAATATTGTATAATAATTATATATGCTTATACCATATGTCAAAAAATATTTTTCTGAAAGGAAAACATAAAAATGGCTAATACTGTACTTGTTGAAACCTCCGCAAGACACGTGCACCTCACTGCCGAGCACATCGAAGTGCTCTTCGGCAAGGGCGCAGCTCTCACCCACAAGAAGGACCTCTCCCAGCCCGGCCAGTTCGCCTGCGAAGAGCGCGTAACCCTCGTCGGCCCCAAGAAGTCCATCGCAAACGTAATCATCCTCGGCCCGGCCCGTCCGGCTACCCAGGTTGAGGTATCCTTCACCGATGCCAGAACCCTTGGTGTGGATGCTCCCGTACGCGAATCCGGTGATGTTGCCGGCTCCGCAGGCTGCAAGATTGTCGGACCTGCCGGCGAAGTTGAAATCGCAGAGGGCGTGATCGTTGCAAAGCGTCACATCCATCTGACCCCTGCTGATGCCGAGCAGTTCGGTGTTGAGGATAAGCAGGTCGTTTCTGTCAAGATCGACAGCGAGGGCCGCTCTGCCATCTTCGGCGATGTTGTTTGCCGCGTAAGCCCCAAGTTTGCCGCTGCTATGCACATCGATACCGATGAAGCCAACGCTGCCTGCGCATTCGGCAAGTGCTTCGGCGAAATCATTAAGTAAGATTGGCCGACGATGGCATCCCTGTACGGTGCCGACAAAACTGACATCATTTTTATCATATAAAACTGGTGAAACCAAAACAAAGGAGATACAAACATGAACTATACGCACGAAGTTGAACAGATGTGTTGTGTAGCGAAGGGCCCGAAGCACGGTCCCGCTCCCATTCCCGAAGAGGGCAGATGGGTCAAGGCATACGAAATCAAGGACATTTCCGGTCTGTCCCACGGTATTGGCTGGTGCGCTCCCCAGCAGGGTATGTGCAAGCTGACGCTGAACGTTAAGGAGGGCATCATCGAGGAAGCTCTGGTTGAAACCTGCGGCTGCTCCGGTATGACCCACTCCGCCGCTATGGCCGGCGAAATCCTCCAGGGCAAGACCCTGCTCGAGGCTCTGAACACCGACCTCGTCTGCGATGCCATCAACGTGGCTATGCGCGAAATCTTCAAGCAGCTGGCATACGGCCGCAGCCAGACCGCCTTCTCCGAGAACGGTCTGCCGGTAGGCGCTTCGCTGGAAGACCTGGGCAAGGGTCTGCGCTCCCAGATCGGTACCATCTTCGCAACCCGCGAAAAGGGTGTACGCTACCTGGAAATGGCAGAGGGCTATATCCTCCAGCTGGGTCTGGATGCTGACAACGAGGTTATCGGCTACAAGTTCGTCAACCTCGGCAAGATGATGGATGCCATCAAGGCCGGCACCGATCCCAAGGAAGCTTATGAGTCCAACATCAAGACTTACGGCCGTTTCGACGATGCTGTTAAGTATATCGATCCCAGAAAGCAGTAAGAGAGGAGGAACGGAATATGTCTAACAATGTAAAGTTTGAGGGCAAGGAAAGAAGACTTGCCGGCATTGAAAAGTGCCTCGCTGAATACGGCATCAAGGATCTGGAAGAAGCAAGAGAAATCTGCCTTGCAAAGGGCGTTGACCCGGATGCCATCGTTAAGGGCGTACAGCCGATCGCTTTCGAGAACGCTGCATGGGCTTATACTCTCGGCTGCGCGATCGCTATCAAAAAGGGCTGCGTAAACGCTGCCGATGCTGCTGAAGCAATCGGTATCGGTCTGCAGGCATTCTGCGTACCCGGCTCCGTTGCCGAGACCCGTAAGGTTGGTCTGGGCCACGGTAATCTGGGCGCTATGCTGCTCCGCGAGGAGACCAAGTGCTTCTGCTTCTTAGCCGGTCACGAGTCCTTCGCAGCTGCTGAAGGCGCAATCGGTATCGCAAGAACCGCAAACAAGGTCCGCAAGGAGCCCCTCCGCGTAATCCTCTGCGGTCTTGGCAAGGATGCCGCCTTCATCATTTCCCGTATCAACGGCTTCACCTATGTATGCACCGAATATGACTTCTACACCGACGAGCTGAAGATCGTTTATGAGAAGGCATACTCCAACGGCGACAAGGCGAAGGTTAAGTGCTACGGTGCCAATGACGTTCTGGAAGGCGTTGCCATCATGAAGCACGGGGGTGTTGCCGTTTCCATCACCGGTAACTCCACCAACCCCACCCGGTTCCAGCATCCCGTTGCAGGCACCTACAAGAAGTGGTCGCTTGAAAACGGCAAGAAGTACTTCTCCGTTGCATCCGGCGGCGGCACCGGCCGTACGCTCCATCCCGACAACATGGCGGCAGGCCCCGCTTCCTACGGTCTGACCGACACCATGGGCCGTATGCACGGTGATGCCCAGTTCGCAGGTTCGTCCTCCGTTCCCGCACACGTTGAGATGATGGGTCTCATCGGTGCCGGCAACAACCCGATGGTCGGTATGACCGTTGCGTGCGCAGTTGCTGTTCAGGAAGGCATGAAGGCGTAAGCTGTCAATACTGTCAACACAGGCTGGAATTAACCGACAAAGATGCAGCCGCTGTTCCCCGATGGGGAATGGCGGCTGTCTGCTTCTGAATACTACTGCTGTAAATAATTATCATAAGGAGAAACTGACTGTGGAAACCAAAACTGTCAATACCTTTATGGATTGGCTGATCAACTTTGCCAATGCCTATCTCGTCGATTTCGTGATCGACCTTGTCTTCGCCATCCTGATTCTGATCGTTGGCTTTGCGGTTGTCAAGGCGATTTCCAAGGCCCTGCACAAATCCAAGGCTTACGAAAAGCTCGACAGCAATGTGAAATCCTTCCTGACCAATTTCATTGAGCTGATCCTCAAAGCCGTTGTTGTACTTACCGCTATTATCGTCCTCGGCGTGCCGGAATCTTCGGTTGTCGCCGTTCTCGGCTCCTGCGGCCTTGCGATCGGTCTTGCCCTGCAGGGCGGCCTGTCCAATATCGCCAGCGGTGTCATCCTGATGTTCTGCAAGCCCTTCCATGTCGGTGATTTCATCACCAGCAACGGCATCAGCGGAACGGTCAAAGACATCGGTATCTACTATACCATGATCACCACCGGTGACAATCAGGATATCTGCATCCCGAACTCCACCCTTGCCAACAGCACAATCACCAATCTTTCCACCGAAACGACCCGCCGTCTGGACTTTGATTTCAGCATCTCCTACGATGCGGATATCGATGCCGCCAGAAAGGTGATCCTCGATACGGCGGCCGCCGATGCTATGATTGCCAAGGATCCGGCGCCGGTTGTCTTTGTCACTGCGCACGGCGATTCCGCGATCACGATGAAGCTTCGCGTATGGTGCGATGCCGCCAACTACTGGACGGTCAATTTCGCCATGTGGGAAAATGTCAAGAAGGAGCTTGACAAGGCCGGCATTGAGATCCCGTACCAGTATGTCAATGTCATTATGAAGAATCAGTAATTACCATCGGAAATATAAAGGGATGCTGCGCAATGCGCAGCATCCCTTTGTGTTTTTTTGAATGAGAATCCTTTTTTACTGATCGTCCTCGTAGAACATTTCGATGACGGAAGCGTAATGCTCCTTGGCGGCAGATGCGACGGCATCGGCTGCAGAACTCAGCGTGGTGGAGCCCTGGGCTACAAGGTTCGTGATCAGATCGGAATATTCGCCGTATTTATAGGTGCGTCCAAAGTCGATTTCGATACCGTTCATCAGAATATCAAACATTTCCTGCGACTTGTCATCACGAAGCAGCTTGTTGTCGAATACCGTTTCGTAGATTGCCGGATAGACATCATTCAGACTTTCGATCGCCAGAGCCTCTGTTACAACACCGACCATCTCCGCGTCCTTCAGCACCTTCGGGATGCCGAGCAAACCGGTACCGCCGGTAATGGTGGTGATGTAGTTTTCCTGTTCCTTGTCATATTTCGGGAAGGGGAGCAGGCCGAAATCATCCTCCATATTGCGGAAGAACTGGTAGGAGTCCGTCAGAAATCCGGAATAAAAGAGCGCTTTACCATCGCCGAACATGATAGCGAGGTCGTTCTCCAAGGAGTAGTCGGTAATCATGTAGGTGGAAACATCGGTGGTGAGCGAAACGATCTTTTCCAGCACATTCTGGCTGCGGTTGCTGACCATAGTGAGTTCAAGCGAACCGTCCTCCTTGACATCCAGCGGTCTGCCGCAGTCTGCACCGACGGCAAAGCCGATTCCGGAGGTTCCGTGCGAACAGAGAAGACCGTAAATATCGTTATCATCGAACGTATTGTTGCCGTCTACATCACGGGATACCTTCTTGGAGAGCAGGGCGAAGGTGTCAAACGTCCAATCGCCGCTGTCAACCAAGGCATACAGATCGCCAAGATTGTTGTCTTCCGCCATTGCCTTGTTGAAATACAGACAATGCGAGAGCAGTACGCCGGTAAACGGGATGTAGTTCATCTGCAGATAGCATCGTCCGTTGACGGTGAGGGATTCTGTGGCCAGTTGGTTCCACCAGGGTTGGGAGATATCAATGATCGGCATGGTGTTGTAGTCGGACAGCAGCCCCTGCAGACAGAGGGTTGTCATACTGCTGATGTGCGCCCATACAAGATCATAGGTTTCATCTCCTGCCATCTGCGAAGCTTCCACAAGAGTGGCGACATCGCTCTGACTGCAAGTTTCCGCCTCGATGGTGACATTGTACTGTTCTTCCACTTTGAGATTCCGCCGATAGATGACATCGTTGATCACATCGCCGGTTTCTTCATCTGTGTCGAATTCGATGGAAGGAAGATTGCCGAGCTTGGCATATTCACGTCCGAGAATATGATAGGTTGCGCCGTTGAAATTATAGCTGCCGAGATGGTTGGCCGAGGTGAGTTTGGTTGTTTCAGGCTCTGAGGCGGAGGTATCGGTTGTTGTATCGTTCGCTGGAAGGTCGGATCCGCCGCAGGAGCTCAGCAATCCCATGAGGATCAATAGTGCCAGAAACCGTGTGTACTTCATGGAAAATCTCTCCTTAATCTTGATTTTTGAAGAATAATGTAGTATACTATTAGTATACCATAGAATTCTGCGGGGAAATAGGAGGTTTTCAGCAAAAAACATGATGTTTTCGTCACATTCCGGCGAGTTCGTTCACGATGTCCACATCGGCGGAACGTTCGATGTCTATATATCGCATCGGCGTACTCCATTTTCCACGACACCGATGCACAGCCACGATTTCTGCGAATTTGTTATGTACACCGAAGGGCGAAAGAGTGTCTATGTCAACGAAAGCATTTACATCTCGGATATCGGCTGCGTATTCACATTCCGTCCGGGTGAACGTCATTCAGGCGTACATCGGGAAGGGGAACTGCACGAGCGCTATATGGCACAGTTTCCGGTCGGTATTTTTGACGGAATTCCCGGGGGACGCGAGCTGCTTTCCTGCTTCTTTGATCGGGAAGCCGGTAAGAACAATATGATCATTCTGCCCGGGGATGTCACCTATGAGGGCTTTAGCCTGCTTGATGAGATTATCATGCTGGGGGAAGGGGAGAATCCGGCGCGAGAGGCCCTCATCCTGGCCAATCTGATCCGATTCCTTTCTCTGCTGTGCCGTTATTATCAATCGGACAACGCAGCAACATCTGACCTTATGCCGGCACCGCTGCGCGAGATTATTTCGTTCATTGATGCCAATTTGCGCCAACTGCTGCGAGTGGCAGATCTGTGTGATCGGTTCGGGCTCAGCGTATCTTCTCTGGAACGACTTTTTCACAGCACCCTTGGGGTAACGCCGCGACGGTTTATTTTTGTGCGGCGTATTGAATTGGCGAAGATTCTGCTCAATGGAGGCGCTACGGTAACGGAGGCGTGCTACGGAGCCGGATTTGGTGACTATTCCCATTTTATTTCCGATTTCCGAAAGGAAGTCGGAGTGACACCGGCAAAATTCTGTGAGCACGGCGGCGATGCGCAGACGATGTTATGACACGGCACACGGATGCCGGCGGAAAATTAACCAAAAATAGGTTGCTGCGCATAAGCGCGGCAACCTATTTTTTGATCGACAATTTCTCTTACCCAACAAAAACAATCGGCACCAGTCCGACCATGGGACGGCGGGGCGTCGAGAGCTCGAGGATGACACGGTTGGTGATGTCAACCTGCTCGCCGGCTTCGATTTCAAATTCAATGGTGGTTTCGGGAGCGGTGTAGCGGCTCCAGGTGCAGAGCAGGCAGGTCTTGGGCGCGCCGTTGACCTTCCAGCCCTCGGGCAGATGCCACTTCAGATGAACGTGCTTGGGCTGCGGATTGTGCTGGTTGGTGAGCTGCAGCTGTACCTTGACCGCCTTGCCGGGCGCGATGTCCGGACCGTCGGGCAGGATGACGCGGGCTTTGGCCCACACAAAATCCACATCGAGGGAATAGCCGGGGATGTCAAGCAGCTGCTTTGACACCTTGTCATCGTAGAATTTTGCGATGTCGGCATCGTCCCAGGAATCATGGTCGGACAGGCAGGCATGGCCGCGGTTGGCGGCGATGACATGCGGAATCCGGTTGAACACGCGCTGGGTGAGCTCGGTACAGGTGGTCGGCAGACCGTAGCAGGATCCGAGGTCAATCGCCTTGGATACAATATTGTCGCCGATGTGGTCGATCCAATCCTTCGGGATGCCGGCGGTGCCGTAGAGGATGCCGAACAGCGAGCCGAGCGTTGCGCCGGTGCAGTCGGTATCGTCGCCGCAGTTGATGGCAAGGATCATCGACTTCTTGAAATCGCCCTCGCCCCAGAGTAAACCGAGCATCGCAAAGGCGACATTGGCGGGGGCCTGGAACCAGCCGAGCTCCTTGGTGTAGTCAACCAGCATCTGGCGGGTTTCCTTCCAATCGATGCCCTTGTCGCGGCAATCGAGGAGCAGGCGGATGGTTCTGGCCATCCAGCTTTCGGCGGGGATCTTGGTAAGACCCAGATCGATCAGCTTCCGGAGATCCGTGATGACGAAGGCGGCGGCCTCGATGGCGGCCACGAACATCGCGGCATAGGTGCCCTCGCCGGAGCCATGGTCAACGCAGGCATCCATCTGTGCGTACTTCATGGCGATATCCGGGCAGCCGGGTGCCATGCAGGCCCAGACCTCGGTGCGGATCCAGGCTCCGTTGGAGTGCTTCCAGACATTCTTGTATTCGCCGCACATCGGAGCCTGCAGACCGATGTGCATATTGTTCTTGCAGAGGCCGTATTCGTTCCAATGCGGCGGGATGTAGCTGATCCAGTATTCGCCGAGAATCGGAGCGCTCAGATTGTACGGGCCGATATCCTCCATGGCCTTGAGCCAGACAAGCTGGAGGTCCAGATCGTCATTGGCCAGAACGGTTCCTTCAGGCGTGGTGAAGCCCTGAATATCGTTAAGCTCTGTTTTGCCCTCGAAGGGGGTTCCCATAGTGCCGCCGATGTTCTTGCCGAGCCAGCAGGCGTAAATTTTGTCTTTGACGGTATCGCGGTTTAAGGTGATCATATTGGATTCTCCTTACACTTGATTCGGAGGCATTGACCTTCCGTGATTTCATTCTATCATATCCGATGCTGCCTGTCAATAATGAATCGGCCATTTGATGCAGTTCTGTTCGCAAATCGTCAAATTGAGCTTTGGAGCGAACAAAAAATCCGCCGTCATCAGACGGCGGATTCTTTTGGATCGGAATTATTCCTTTACGATTTCTGCATCCTCGGCGTTCTTGCGTACGCTCTCGATGCCGTTCATGCAGCTGTCCTTGGCAACATAGCCCTCGGAGGTTGCGATGATCTGGCCGTTGCGGGCCTTCAGACGGAAGCGGAACTCGCCCTTCTTGTCGGTGTAAACTTCGAACTTGGGGCAGGTTGCAGCTGCGACTTCTTCGACGGTCTGGTCCTCGAGGTTTGCGATCGGAGCGTTCTTCTTTACGCTCTCGGCGCCCTTGAGGCAGGCAGACTCGGACTCATAAACCTCGGAGGTAGCGATTACCTGGCCGTTGGTGGCCTTGAGGTCGAACTTGATGCCGGAGGCAACGGTCTTAACAACGATTTTTCCCATGATACGATTCTCCTTTTCAGGTTAAAAATAAAGGTACTATCAATATTATACGATATAAGTGCGCAAAAGTCAATGATTTATCGACATTTTTTTGCCGGAAAATTGTAAATAAATGCGGAATTTCAGGAGCGGATCCAGATCGGACTGCTCCAGGCGGCACGGCCGTCGGCCAGTTTGACACGGATGTAGTAATAATCGGTTTCCCGTTCGGCACGCGCACCGCTCCGGTAATCGTACCACAGCGCCTCGGTTTTGCTGCGCAGGATCAGATAATCCCGCCCGTTTTTGATGACGGTAACCGATTCCACCGGCGCGTCGGCATCGATCCGGAACCAGACGGCGCGATCGCCCGCATCGGTGAATTCCTCGCCCATGTAATGGCCGTTGATCCGGAAATCCAGCGTAATGCGGCCGCCCATGAAGCCGTAGCACCGGCGGGCCTTCAGCGCCGAAAAGATCGACTCGCGGGTGTTATCCTCGGCCCATACACCGGTAAGCCCCGGATACATCCGGGGATAGCCGAGCGATTCGACCGTCAGTCCCGGCGTGCCGGCATGATCGTCGGAGGCGCCGATGACACCCATCCGCGCGCCCTTTTCCAGCGCATCCCGCCAATGACCGCCCTCGCAGTCATCGCCGGTGTGGAGCGGATTGCCGAAATATTCGGTGCAGCTGTCCCGTGAATAGATCTGGATCAGCGGGGTCATGTCATCCGTATCCATCGAGAGAAAGTCACAGCCTGCTGAAAGGAAATTGGTATCGTGCGGCACAAGGAGAAGATCCTCCCGCGCCAGCCAGCGGTGAAGCTCCTCTCTTGTGCATTCGCCGTCGCGGATGCCGCGCAGCGGCACTCCGTCATCGGAGGCAAAATAGATGACCAGATTGTTGTACCAGGGATAGGAATCCCGCTCATAGCCGAGAATCGCGGTGAAGCGGCCCGGCTGATTGTATTTTTCAGCTGCGGCGGTCAGCTGCTTCCATTTGCCGGAGCACCAGAGCTCGGGCTTCCCGACACCGCCGTGATCGTGATCGGTCAGCGCGCCGAAATCAAGACCGGCTTTATCGCGCAGGGTTGTGTAGTATTCATCGGGAGTCGGCTTGCCGTCCGAGAGGCAGGAATGGCCGTGCAGATCGCCGAAATAGACCCGATAAGCCGGCGAAGCGGGGAAGCGGGCACGCTGATCGGCACGGATGGCATCCCATGTGCCGGACTCGCCTGCATAAACCTGATCGGTGAAATACTGTGCCCGGCCGGGCGTGTCAATGCGCTTGGCCAGGTAACGTTCCGGATGCTTCATGGCTCAGACAAAGGCACCGAAGCCTTCAAGGAAGCTGTCGAAGGCGCCGTCATCGGTTGAGAAGCGGTGGCCTCCGCCCCAGCGGTTGCAGCGGACATGATCGGGAACACCGGCCGCATCGAAGAATGCCTGCACGCGCGGGAACAGCTCGTTGACCTCGCTGTTGTCAAAAACCGAATCCTCGGTGCCGACATCGATCCAGAGCTTTCGCGGGGCGCAGAGTCCGGCAATTTCGGTATCAAGGAATTTGCCGCAGGAATCCTTCCAGACAAAATCCCGCCAGCCGTATTTGATCCGGTCATTGAAGAAGGCGGCCGACCATCCGCTCTTGATCCGGGTTTCGTATGCCATTGTATAGAGGGTATAGAAGCCGCCGTAGGAGAGGCCGCACATACCAATCTTATCGGGATCAATAAAGGGAAGCTGGGTCAGCGCATCCAGCGCACGGGAAATCTCATAGATTTCAAGGCCTGCGATGCTGGCGCCGCACTGCTTGAGCTCCTTGTCGCTGTCATGACGGTTATAGGGCGTGGTGTAGGAGGGAATATTCTCCTGCGGAACCTGAAAGCTCCAGAGGAGCATCTGCGGTGCGAAGACAACAACACCGCGTTCCACCATCCGACGGGCTACACCGCCGTAATTGTTGGGGCCGATGATATCACAGCAGAGCTGGGGCGATCCGCCGCCGCCGTGCTGCATGATGGCCAGCGGAGCTCTGGCAGCCTTCTGCTTGGGAATCAGCAGGAGGCCGGTAAAGGTGACACCGTCGCAGATCGGAAAGAGGACCCGCTCCACAAAGCAGAGCGCATCCTCGCCGAGCGGGGTGCGCTCGACGGCCTGCGGGCCTCTGCCAAAAACCTCGCGGCAGACATCGATGCCAAGAAGGGAGGCATATTCCGCACGGAACTTCTCCCGTTCGGCGGCCATGCGCTGAGGCGTAACGGTCTGTTCACGACGCATATTGGCGGCCACGCGAAGCACCGCGACGGCATTGGAAACGCTGTCGGCATAGAGCTTGCGCACCGGCTCGGAGGCGGAAATCGGTTCGGTATAAATCGATTCTGACATGGAATCACTTCCTGTTCGTATTAAGATATCATAATAATAGCACAGACGGCGGTTTTTGTCAAGGTCGGAATTGGGCAAAATCCGGAGCCGTTTGCTCATGGGATAAATAAAAGGGAGTCGAAGCTGCTTCCATACGGAAGGAGCCGCTGTGCAAAAAGCAGAGCGGCTCCTTGTAAACGGATTCAGCAAAACGGTTTGCCTTCCCATTCGCGGGCGGCGGGGGAATCCAGCAGGCGGGCGATTGTCGGGGCAATATCCTTGATGGATACATCTTCCAGCTCCCGTCCTGTCTCAAAGCGGGGGCCGCAGAACAGAACGGGAATGGTCATATCCTCGTCGCAGGCGGATCCGTGCACCCGGTCATGGCCGCCGTGATCGGCACAGACGATCAGCGTGTAGCCGTCCGGGAGATTCTTATGAAGCTTTTCGATGCAGCTCCAGGCCTTGACAAGGCTTTGCATATATTCGGGACTCATCCAACCGTGATCGTGCCCGCCGACTTCGTCGGTTTCGCCCAGATACAGGAAGAGAAAATCCGGCTCCTCGGCTTTGATATAAGCGATCGCTGCATCGGTGATTTTGGGATCGGTGTCGGCCTGCTTGTGCTGATTGATGCAAAGACAGGTATGCAGATGATCGGGACGGGGCAGATCGCGGAGCTCCTCCCATGTGGTGAAGAAGGCACACTTTTTTTCGCTTCGGTCCAGCTGCTCGATCAGGCCGTCGATCGGGCGGAACTGCGGGACATAGGTGTTGGTCAGAATGCCGTGGCGGTCGGGATCCACGCTGTGGAAGAGCGACATATGGCAGGGAAGGGTCGAGGACGGCAGGACGGTGCGGGCCTTGAGGCAATAGGATGACTGCTCAAGCAGCGCTCGCACATAGGGATGGCCGCAGGCCAGCATCCCGTCGGGGCGCATCCCGTCGACCAGTACAAGAATCACTTTTTCGGACATGATTAAACCTCCGTTTGATGTATTTAAGCGGGCAGACAGACCGGATCCGATCGGCTCAGAGAATCCGGACCGGGAATTCGGGGCCGGCCGGATCCTGACGGCAGGTTTCGCTCCCGTCGGAGAAAATGCACTTGCAGTCAAGCTCCAGTCGATAGCGGGCATAGGGTGAGCCGTTGGCGGCACAATCGGAAGAAAGCTCGATTGCCAGCGTATTCTCGCCGGCGATCAGGAGCCGCGTAATATCGTAGGAAGGATAAAGGTCCGGCTTGCCCCGATCCCGGACAGCAATTTTTTCGTTGATAAGTACCCGGACAAAGCCGTTTCCGGTGATGTACAGCTGGGCCTGGATCGGCATACTGCCGATATAAAAGCGCCGGATCAGAATCGGCGCATCGGATTCCCTGGCAGGTGCGACCGGACAGGCACGGCGAAATCGGTTCATGTACAGCCTCCATCGTTTTTTTCATTATAGCACAGATCCCGTTTTTTGTCAATCGGATCGAAATGAAAAATCTCCCCCGGCTGTGCAGGTCGGGGGAGAGAAAGACGGAATTATTCGCCGGAGAAGCCTTCGTTCAGAGCATTTACACGATCCTGCTGGAGCGTCTTTACGCTGTCAGCAAAGGAAGCGACATCGGTCGAGGGGTGGGTGGGATCCAGCAGCGTTTCGAGCAGCTTGAGGGCCGGACCTTCGAATCCGCCGTAGAGGTAGGAGAAGCTGAGGATGCGGTTGTCATGCATGAGGTCGATCATCCTGGCATCGTCGGTCTCATCGGAATAGCGAACCTTGAGTGCGGTTTCATAGTAAACCGGGAATACCGTGTGGTAGCCTTCGATGTTCAGCGCTTCCGTGATCAGAGCAACCGTTTCGCGGCTTTCTTCCGGAACGGTGACCGGGATAGCCGAGGGCTTGTCGGTGCAGCCGCCGTAGTAATCTTCCTGATTCTCATCCAGCTTGGGCATCGGAAGGATACCGTACTGGGTGTCGGAGAAGCTCAGGTTCTTGACAGCATCGTCAAGACGGGTGTAGCAGAAGAGCGACTGGCCTTCTGCGAACATATCGACATAGAAGGTATTGGATTCATCGGTGATGTAGGAGCCGCCGCTGGTGAAGAGCAGATCGTAGAGTGTTTCAACAATCTGGGTGTTCTTCTGCATATCAAAGTTGTAGGAGATTTCGCCGTTCTTGTCAGCGGAGAAATAGCCCATGTTGAAGGCTTCAAGCCAGCCGTAGAACCAGGGCATATTGACAAAGCCGTAGCGGTCGGTCGGATCCTTTTCGGTGTTGCCGTTCAGATCCTTGAAGCCGTCTGCGACGATTTTGTTGAACACATCCATCGTCCAGGTGCCGTCGTAGACCTTCTCGTAGAGGCTGCCGAGCTGATAATCCTCGGCCAGCTTCTTGTTGAAGAACATGGCACGCAGGTCGGATACGGGATAGTAGGAGATGTTGTTGGACATGAGGAACATGGTGTCGCCGACACGCATGGTATCGATGGTCTTGCTCGGCCACCATGCGCCGTCAAAATCAAAGGACTCCAGATCGAGTACGTTCACGAACATACCCTCCAGCGACATATTGGCCAGAGAAATATCGTGAGCCATAACGATGTCGAATTCATGCTCGCCGGACAGGATGGAGGTCGAGGTTTCGGTGTCGCCGGTGACATCCTGGGGATCGCACATATCGGAGAGAACGATATCGCAGTTCAGATGCTCTTCAACGGTACGGATCTTGGCCGCAACAGCATCATCGATCAGGCTGCCGGATTCTTCTTCAACGAACAGGGACTTGATAGCCGATTCCTTGAAGGTCAGGATTGTGTAGGTGTAGCCGCCGAGGTCCTGCTTGGGGATGAAATTACCGAGGGAATATTCATCATCCGAGCCGGTAGGAGCGGTGTCCGTTCCCGAAGCGGTATCCGCGGTGGTTTCACCGGTGCTGGTTCCGCCGCCGCAGGCTGCCAGAGAAAACAGCATGGTCAGCAGCAGGAAGAAAGAGAGTGCGCGCTTTTTCATGGGTATCCTCCTTGAAAATATTATTTTTCGCTCCCATTATATCATACGGTCCATCGAGTGTAAAGCAACGTATGACAATTGAGCAATATCTTTCGCAATTTGAGCAACAAATTTCCTGCCCCGGCGATATGCTGCCGGTTGAGTAAAACCGTTCGCTTACGCTCCCGGTGAAAGTATTCACTTTGTGAATTGTGAAATTTGATGCTTACGCATCAAGTGAAATTAAATCCACCCACTCGCCGACGAGGCGTATTTCACACGCCGCAGGCGTATTTCACATTGCGAAGCAATATTTCGCCCACCCGCAAGGGTGGATTTAGTTGAAAAAATTACCGACAAAGTCGATGCTTTTTTCTGGTGGGAGCGGGTGGATTCGTGACCCCAGCCGGCCGGCAGCAGCCGGCCAGCGAGAATTTTCCGCGCGTACGCTTCTGCTGTTTTTTTGTTTGGCTACGCGGGAAAATTCTCGCACGATGCTCCTCAATCACCGTTTCCCACCAACAAAAAAGATATTTCGGTATTATTGCGTATGAATTCGAACCCTTGCATAAATGAAATCCTTGCTGATGCAAGGGTGAAATCAGCTAACGCTGATGAAATCTTCGGCGTTCCGCCTCAGATGAAATTAAATCCGCCTCCATCTCCTGCCGTAAGGCAGATTTCA
>JAZNKS010000126.1:0-7089 GCA_045578725.1 Candidatus Flemingiibacterium sp. | reverse complement strand
TTCCCCCTTATCCCCTCTCCTCTGGACTCTACTCCCTAACCCCCATCTTTGCCCTTTATGGGTACAGCTGGCCGCCCCACATTCAGCGGGCCACGGGGAGTTTGTGGTTCGACTCCCCGCCCGACGGACCGCTCGCGAAGCGGGCACGCCGCTCAGGTTCGCCGCGGATTGCATTGGCGCGAGGCGTTCGTGCGTGCGGCGGCTCACATTCACGGCGCGCCGTTTTGTACGGCTGCACGGGATGCGCCGGATTTGCGCTTACGCGCGCTCCGGCTGGATTGGCGGGAGCGATTGACTACGAAATGCGCCGAAGTCGGGCTTGCGCCCTCTTCGGCTGGGTTGGCGGGAGCGCTTGGCTACGAAATGCGCCGGATTTGCGCTTATGGCGCCGAGGCGCCTGCGCGCTCCGGCTGGGGAGCCGGGAGCGCACACAAAAAACGGCCGCATCCCCCGCGATGCGGGGGCCTGCGGCCGCTGAAGCGACTGGGTTTCCGGAATTACTTGCCGGCTGCCAGCTTGGCAACTTCCTCTGCCAGGTTGTCTTCGCGCTTCTGAAGGCCTTCGCCCTTCTCGTAGCGAACAAAGCTGTCGATGGCAATCTTGCCGCCGATTTCCTTGGCAACGGATGCAACATAGGCACCGACCTTCATGGAGTCGTCCTTGACATAAGCCTGCTCGGAGAGGCATACCTGCTCGAAGAACTTGCCCATCTTGCCCATTACGATGCCTTCCTTGACCTTATCGGGCTTGGATGCCATCTTGGGATCGTTGGCCATCTGTGCCAGCTGGATTGCCTTCTCTTCCTCAACAGCGGAAGCGGGAACGCTCTCCTTGTTGGCGTAGGTGGCGTTCATAGCGGCGCACTGGAGAGCAACGTTGTGTGCGCACTCCTTGAATGCCTCGTTGCAGGGGCAAACACCGTCAACAGCAAACTTGACGATAACGCCGATGTTGCCGCCGCCGTGTACATAGGTGGATACTGCGCCCTCAACCACTACGAAGCGGCGGATGGTCAGCTTCTCACCGATGATGAAGATCTGCTCCTTCAGAGCAGCATCAACGGTTGCCTCGCCGCCTGCGATGGTGCAGCTCATCAGAGCGTCAACATCAGCGGGCTTGGAAGCCAGGATGGTGTCAAGCAGAGTGCCGACAAATGCCTGGAACTTCTCGTTCTTGGCAACGAAGTCGGACTCGGAGTTAACCTCGATCATAGCAGCTGCGCCGTCTGCTTCCTTGATGGCAACGATGCCCTCGGCAGCGATACGGTCCTGCTTCTTTGCGGCAACCTGCAGGCCGCGCTCGCGCAGGACCTGGATTGCCTCGTCCATATTGCCCTCGGCTTCAACGAGAGCCTTCTTGCATTCCATCATGCCGCAGCCCGTCTTTGCACGGAGGGCGGCAACGTCTTTTGCGGAAATGTTAGCCATTGTTCTATCTTCCTTTCGATCAGTTTCAGATGGGAGAATGTCCCGATTATTCCTCGTCGGCTGCAGCCTCTTCCTCGGCAGCGGCATCGGCGAGCTGTTCGCCCTGCTTGCCCTCGAGGATGGCGTTTGCGATAACGGAGGAGATCAGCTTGATGGCGCGGATTGCGTCATCGTTGCCGGGGATCATGTAGTCAGCGTCGTCGGGATCGCAGTTGGTGTCGATGATGGCGATAACCGGAATGCCCAGCTTCTTTGCCTCGAGAACCGCGATGTGCTCCTTGCGGGGGTCAACGATGAAGACCGCATCCGGAAGCTTGTCCATGGTCTTGATACCGCCGTAGTTGCGCTCAAGATCGTTCATTTCCTTGATAAGACCGGCAACTTCCTTCTTGGGAAGCATATCGAAGGTGCCGTCTTCCTGCATCTTCTCCAGAGCGAGAAGGCGGTTGATGGACTTCTTGATGGTCTTGAAGTTGGTGAGCATACCGCCGGGCCAACGCTCGTTGACGTAGTACATACCGGAGCGCTCAGCCTCTTCCTTGATGGCATCGGCTGCCTGCTTCTTGGTGCCGACGAAGAGCAGCGTGCCCTTGTCTGCAGCCAGGTCGCGGACGAACATATAAGCTTCGTCGAACTTCTTGGCGGTCTTCTGCAGGTCGATGATGTAGATGCCGTTTCTCTCGGTGAAGATATACTCGGCCATCTTGGGGTTCCATCTTCTGGTCTGGTGTCCGAAGTGAACGCCGGCTTCCAGAAGCTGCTTAATGGTAATAACAGACATTGTAATGTCCTCCTTTGGTTTTTTCCACCACGCCCGCTGTCCGGGAATCTCTGCGGATCGCCCGCACAAACCGTTCCGGCTTTGGCTGCGTGTGTGTTCTTGCGGCTGTATTTTTTACGCGGATTTTCCTCCGTGTGCCGATTGCGCCAAAATCGACCCTATTATTATATCACACAATTTCATCCGTTGCAAGTCCGGCATACAGTGTTAACAATAAATTTACATTTTTCCACAGACAGAGCAGTCCCCCCTGCGGCGACCGCAGGGGGGACTGCCCCGAAAGGGCACTGGCATGGATATGCTCCATGCTGTGCAATCCGATTCTACCATATTCCCGCCGGATGCGCAAGAGGCGGGCACGGTTTTTCACAGTAAATTTACATTTTTCCCATAAGCCCCCGAAAGCCCGCTGCGGCGACCGCAGCGGGCTCTTCGGGGGAAGGAGGTACTATGAAAAAAACTTTCTGTCATTATTATACCATACTTTCATCCGTATGGCAAGCGGATTCACAGAATATTTACAACCTTATTTTGCATGGAAATAACGGCTGGGCGTGCTGCCCGTGTAGCGCTTGAAGACCCGCGAGAAGTAGCAGGAATCGGCAAAGCCGACCGCCGAGGCGATCTCGCTGACCGTGCGGCCGCTTCCGAGATAGAGCTTGATCGCCCGGCTCACGCGGTATTCGCAGAGAAACGAGGAAAAGCTCACGCCGAAATTGTTCTTGAAAAGATGGCAGAAGTGGGCCATATTATAGGACAGATCCCGGCAGATGTCGGCCGTCGATACCGGCTGGGTGTAGTTTTTTGCCACCCAGTCCTGCACCCGCTCCACAAATTCCGCATTGCGGCTGCCCGTTACGCCGCCGATCGGCTCACCGTTCATCGGATCCTCCAGAAAAAGCCCCAGCAGCTGATAGCAGCCGGCTATGACCCCGCATTCGCCGGCGGGGGTATTCCGCTGTGCGTAGCAGTCAAACAGCTGCTCGGACAAAGCCCGCAGACGGGCCGCCGATTCCCGCGCCGAGGGCAGATATTCCGTGAAGCCCCGCTTGCCGGAGAGCACGTCCCGCAAACGTTCGGCCAGCAGGCTGGGAACACTCGGCATGAAAAATTTCGGCTCAAAGAGAATCACGCGGTAGACGGTCCGTACATCCGATTCATGGGCGTATCCCGTATGGTTCCGGAAGGGATTGACAATCAGACAGTCGCCGGGGCCGACCGTATAATCCCGGCCGTCCACCTGCGCATACAGATGTCCCTCCACGCCGATCAGCACCTCAACGGTTTCATGGCTGTGATTCTCGAAGCAGCGGGTGCGGCCGTCGGGCATCATGCCGCCCGAGTTCTGGGGAAACCAGCCGCGGGCAAAATCGATCCGCATACTGGCGCAGAAGCAGCGGATTCCGCTGTCGTATTTATCGTTTTCCGTTCTCAACATAAAAGTACACTCCCGCTATGTCGGATTCATGTATTTATTATAACGGAATTCCCGCCTCTTGTCAAGATTTGTGCCAAAATAGTCCTGCTTTCCGACAACTGTGTTCTTGCGGCTTCGATCCGGAAATGATATAATTAGAGTGAAACCCAATTTCACCCGAAAGGATGTAAGCTTATGTTCAGAAAATCAATCTCCGCGCTGCTTCTGACCGCTCTGCTGCTTTCAATGGCTGCCTGCGGCGGAAATTCCCCTGCCGACACCGATGCGCCCGATAACAGCGGTGACTCCACCCCCTCCGACACCACCGCCGATGCCGGATACGAATTTGCCGAGCTGGATCTGAAGGAGGAAACCTACACGATCCTCTCCCCCGACGGCTCTGTCTGGAGCCTGAATGACAGTCTGGATTTTGAAGCCATGACCGGCGAAACCCTTGACGATGCCATCTACAACCGCAACCGCAATCTGGAGGAGAAGTACAACTTCAAGTTTGAGGTCACGCTGGTCGAGATGTACCAGGCCGCCAACACCCTGCGCACCGCCGTTGCCGCCAACGAGGACACCTACGATTTCGCCTATCCCGAAGGAAACCGCATGAACGCGCTCCTCACCGAGGGTGCCGTTCTCAATCTCTTCGACGTTCCCACGCTGAATCTGGATCAGCCCTGGTGGAACCAGATCTCCCTGAAGGAAGCCATTCTCGGCGACGATATTCTCTACTTCGCTCAGTCCAATCTGAATCTCTCCGCCTTCGACCTTGCCAACTGCCTCTTCTTCAATGAGGACATGATGGCCGATCTGAAGCTGGATATGCCCTATGACCTCGTCCGCGAGGGCAAGTGGACCCTGGATGCCCTGCGCACCTACACCAAGGCAGCCGCCAACTTAAACGGCGACGATAATTTTGTCAAGGCCGACGACGGCAGAGCGGATGACCTCAGCGGCAAAGCCACCTACGGTCTTACCACCATCTATAACGGCGCTCTGGCCATGATGATCGGTGCCGGTATTGAGTTTGCCAGCAAGGATGCCGACGGTACCCCCGCCTTCACGATGGAGAACGAGCGCTTCTACAGCATAATCGAAAAGATCGTTTCGCTGACCTCCAGCGCCGGTGAATACCTCGGTACCAAGAGAGGAAGCCCCGTTTCCGAACCCAACAGCTCGCTCGGTATGTTCTCGGCCGGACGTGCCCTGTTCATCGCCAGCGAGGTCAAGGCCTCCGGTGAGTTCCGCGATATGACGGCCACCTTCGGCATGGTTCCCTTCCCCAAATATGACGAAGATCAGGACACCTACCGCGCCTGGACGAGCTATCTCTCCCCGGTTGTTGTCATTCCGGTCACGGCAAAGAACGCCGAGGCCTCCGGTGCCATTCTCGATGCGCTCTCCTATATGAGCTACAAGGATGTCCTGCCGATCTACTACGATCTCACCCTTTCCCAGAAGGGTCTGCGCAACGATGATTCCATCGATATGCTGGACATCATTCGCGAATCGCTGATCTTCGACGCTTCCCTTGCCTACGGCTGGACGAATACGCTGGCCGAAACCCTCCGCGACCGGGTCCAAGCGGGCGACGGCAATGTTTCTTCGATTGTTGCCCAGCACAAGACCGCCATCGAAACTTCCATCAGCCAGATGATGGAGGATCTCGTCGGCTGAGCCTTCCGCTGATCCATTTGTAAATATTTCCGGCCTTTCCTTGACTTTCGGATGAAAATGCGCTATAATAGTGCTTTGAATCCATCTTCAGGGAAAGGCCTCTTTTTATCCATGAAAATCCAGCTCTCCGATCACTTCACCGTGGGGCGGCTCATCCGCTTCACCCTGCCCTCCATCGCCATGATGATCTTTTCGTCGATCTACGGCGTGGTGGACGGCTTTTTTGTATCCAATTTCGTCGGCAAGACTCCCTTTGCCGCCGTGAATTTCATCATGCCCTTTCTGATGATCCTCTCTGCCTTCGGCTTCATGTTCGGTACCGGCGGCAGCGCGCTCATCTCCATGACGCTGGGCGAGGGGAACCGCGAGCGGGCCAACCGGCTCTTTTCGATGCTGGTCTGGATCTCCGTCGGATGCGGCATCCTCATCGCCGTCCTCGGCATCGTCTTCATCCGGCCGATCGCCGCGCTGCTCGGCGCCGAGGGCGAGCTGCTCGAATACTGCGTGCTCTACGGACGGATCATTCTGGCGGCGATCCCCGCCTTCATGCTCCAGATGGAATTCCAGAGCCTGTTCATCACCGCCGAGAAGCCGACGCTCGGGCTTGTCATCACGCTTGTTTCGGGATGCGCGAACATGGTGCTGGATGCGCTGTTCATCGCCGTCTTTAAGTGGGGCGTGGCCGGCGCGGCCTTTGCTACAGCCACCAGCCAGATGATCGGCGGCTTTGTCCCGATTGTCTATTTTCTGCGGCGGAACGATTCCCTCCTGCGGCTCGGCTCCTTCTCCTTTGACGGGCGCGCGCTTCTGAAAACGGTGACCAACGGCTCCTCGGAGCTGATGAGCAACATCTCCATGTCGCTGGTGGGAATGCTCTACAACATCCAGCTGATGAAATACGCAGGCGAGGACGGCGTTGCGGCTTACGGCGTGCTGATGTATGTGAGCATGATCTTCATGGCCGCCTTCATCGGCTATTCGATCGGCACCGCACCCGTCATCGGCTTCCATTACGGCGCGGGGCATCCGGACGAGCTGAAGAGCCTCCTTAAAAAGAGCCTGATGCTGATCGGGATCTGCTCCGTCGGGATGTTTATCCTCGGCGAGGTTCTCGCCCTGCCTCTGTCGAAAATCTTCGTCGGCTACGATCCCGCGCTCTTTGATCTGACTCTGCGCGGCTTCTTCTTCTATTCGTTCTCCTTCCTTTTCTGCGGCTTTGCGATTTATGGCTCCTCCTTCTTTACGGCGCTGAACAACGGGCTTATCTCGGCCGTGATCTCCTTTCTGCGCACGCTGGTCTTCCAGATCGCCGCGGTGATCATCTTCCCGCTGATCTGGGAAATCGACGGCATCTGGCTCTCGCTGATTTTCGCCGAGCTGGCCGCAGCCGCCGTCGCCGGCATCTTCATCCTCGCCATGCGAAAGAAATACGGGTATTGATATTTCTGCCCTTCCCAGCCTCCCTCATCCGCGAAGCGTGATGGGGGAGGCGCACTTCGTCGCTCTAACGATTCCCGCTGAACAGTCGCCGGGGTAGGTGGGCCCAGGCGGCACCGCCGCCCCGGCTGGGTCTGTCGGTGCTGACTTCACTTGTTCGCTGAAGAATCAAGCTTGCACAGACCTCAAAAAACTTCCCATGAAGTTTTTTGAAGGGAGTTTGAGGGGAACTTTTTTTCAAAAAAGTTCCCCTCATCGTATCCCCTCGTTCCCCTTGTTTCGCTGGGATGCGAGAGAAGGACAAGGGGATGGGGAACCTACGGCTTCCCCTCCCCTTATCC
>JAZNKS010000125.1:0-21948 GCA_045578725.1 Candidatus Flemingiibacterium sp. | reverse complement strand
TGAAATCGCTTCGCGATGAAATCTGCCTTACGGCAGGAGATGGAGGCGGATTTAATTTCATCTGAGGCGGAACGCCGAAGATTTCATCAGCGTTAGCTGATTTCACCCTTGCATCAGCAAGGATTTCATTTATGCAAGGGTTTGAATTCATACGCAAAAACGACAAGAATATCTTTTTCATAGCTCATAGCCACGAGGGCGCCATTGCCGCAAGGCAACGGCGCCTTTTTTATCCGTTGACATCCGAGAGAATATTTCCCCGCTGCAGCCCTGCCGCGGCTGTTTTGCGCTGCGGTGTTTTGCGAAAATGACTTGAATTATTGCGGATTCCATGGTATAATATTGGTTGATGATGATTCTGAATGAAGCAGATTAACTGACTCAAACGGAGGATAGTATGAAAAAGTATGATGTAGCAGCGTATGTATGGCCTTCCTATACCGGTGATGAGCCCCGGGCTCGGATTTTCTGGGAGGAAGGGTGCGGTGAATGGCAAACAGTGAAAAAGATGACCCCGAAATTCGAAGGGCATCTTTGGCCGCGCAAGCCGCTTTGGGGATATGTGAATGAGGCAGACTCTTATGTCATGGAAATGGAGATCGAAGCGGCGGTAAAGCATGGTGTCAATGTCTTTATTTATGATTGGTATTGGTATGATAACAAGCCTTTTCTGGAGCAATGTCTTGACAATGGGTTTCTTAAGGCGAGAAGCAATCATAAAATGAAGTTTTACCTTATGTGGGCCAATCACACTGCCGATACCATGTGGGATAAGAGAAATTCCGACCTCAGAATTCCTGTATGGGATGGGGCTGTGGACCGGAAAACGTTTGAATCCATTGCAGCGCGAACAATAGAGAAATATTTTTCGCATCCCTGCTACTACAAGATTGACGGAAAGCCTGTATATATGCTTTTCGACATCCCGAATTTTGTGCGCGGTCTTGGCGGCCTTGAGCAGGCAAAGAACGCGGTCGAATGGTTCAGAGCCAAAACGGTGGAAGCGGGATTCCCGGGGCTTGAGCTTCAGCTTTGCGTCAAGGGCAATAAAAAAATGGAACAGCTTGTCACAGATACGCAAACCGTGATTGATGCAGCCAATATGCTGGGCTTTGACAGCGGCGCGCTTTATCAATATCGTGATTTCACGGCAACGAACCGATCTTATCCCGATATCTTTTCGGATGCGATCCGGGAATATGAAAAGATGGCAAGCCGGTTGTCGTTCCCTGTTTATCCTCATGTTTCGGTGGGCTGGGATTCCAACCCCAGATACAATCGTTTCCGCGATGATGTCTGCACGGATAACACACCCGAAAACGTACAGAAGGCATTTGCTTATGCCAAAGAATATATTGACACACATCCCGCTCTGCCCGCGCCGTTGATTACGGTCAATTCATGGAATGAATGGACGGAAACCAGTTATCTGGAGCCCGACGATCTATACGGCTATGGGTATTTAGAGGCAATAAGGAAAGTGTTCATCGAAGGCTGACTTCCTGAAAATTGTTTTGCGTCACACTTTCTCCACCGCGAGGATGCTGTGAAAAAATGGCCCTTTTGATTCGGAACAACATCGGAGGAAAATGAAAATGAAGGAACGCTATCTGTCGCTCATGGAAAAAGCGCTGTCAGCTTATTCCGATGAGCATATCAACGAGTATTTCAACCGGGTGAAAAACGATGGCCTGACCGAACACGGCTTTGCCCGGCTCACATCCAACATTGGCATTCTGCTCGCTCACGGGATCCGCACGGATCTTCGTCCGATTTTCACGGAAATGATGGATTTTTGTACGCAGACCATGCCGCACGTCAAGGCAGCCAACGATTTCTCAATCCGCGAGATTCTCTTCTGCCTGATGGAGCTGGAGGAGGAGAAGGCATTTGATGCGGATACTGTCACCCGCTGGAAGAATTGCTTCCGGACTCTCGACCGCGAGGCCTGCTACAATGTCTTCAGCCGCAAGGAGGAGGACGATCCCCGGAACTGGGCCTTCTTCACGCTGGTCAGCGAATGGATGCGCAAGGTCAACGGTCTTGAGGATACCGAAGAATTTATTGAATTCCAGCTGATCGGTCAGATGCGCCGCTTCGATGAAAACGGCCAGTATCACGATCATCCTACCAACCGGACACCGCATCAGCCCTTTGTTTACGATCTGGTTCCGCGCACGCTGACGGCGATGCTGCTCCATTTCGGTTATCGCGGCCGGTATTATGAGGAGCTGCTTTCTCTGATAAAGACGGTGACACCGCTGACGCTTGCCTCGCAGTCGGTGAACGGCGAGCTTCCGTTCGGCGGACGGAGCAATCAGTTCATCCACAACGAAGCGATGCTGGTTACCTTCCTTGAATTCATGGCCGGTGTTTATTATGACGAAGGCGATCTTGCGATGGCGAAGAGATGCAAGGCCGCCATCCGGCTCGCGGTCGAAAATATGGAATACTGGTTTGCCAAAAAGCCGATTCACCATGTCAAGAACCGCTTCCCGCTTGAAACCCGGTTTGGCTGTGAGAATTACGCATATTTTGATAAATACATGATTACGGCGGCTTCCAATCTGTATCCGGCCTATCGGATGTGCCGTGAGGACATTGCGGATGATGCAGAGCCGGACAGCGCGCCAAATGTAGTTCGGACGAGCGAGTATTTCCATAAGCTGTTCCTGCGCGCCGGCGGCTATTTTGCGGAGTTTGACACCAATGCCGATCCGCATTATGACTGCTGCGGCCTCGGACGGGTTCACCGCAAGGGCGCACCCCCGCAGATTGCGATTTCCGTGCCCTGTCCGGCTGCTTCCAATTACACTGTATGTGTGGAGAATCCGATCAATCTTTCCATCTGCCCCGGCATAATCATCGAGGATGAGCCGGTGTTTGCAACAGCCGTCGGGCATGAGATTGTCCGGGCATCCGCTTCGGATTCGTCGGCCTTTGCGTGCCTGTCCACCGAAATGGAAGACATGGCCCTGCTTTCGGAATACACGCTGGATGAAAGCGGTGTGTCGATCTGTGTCCGGGGCGAGGGCGAGGTCGCGCTGATGCTTCCTTCGCTTACCACCGACGGCGAGAACACAGCCGAGGTTCATGCTGTGGACAATGTGCTGGAAATCCGGTATGACGGCTGGATCTGCCGCTATACAGCGGATGCGCCGATCACCGATCTCGGCCGCGATGCGGGCAACCGGAACGGTATCTATCATGCCTGGTATGTCAGCTCGCAGGATGAAGTCAATGTGACGCTGGAGATTCTGCCGATTGAATAAGCGCAAAAAACAAAAAAGAATCACCCCCTCGGGGTGATTCTTTTTGTTATAGCCTTGGCTTATTTTGCTGCGGTAACAGCGGTGATGTGGGGGTTAACACCCTCATACCAGTACAGGAAGCCTTCCATGTCGATCTTGTCGCCGACCTTCAGACCCTTGACAGCCTCGTAAACATCGGTGCCCTTGCCGGTGAGGTAGGACTCAACGGTGAAGGTGTAGGTAGCGCCGTTGACGGATACGTTGAAGTACAGGTCATCGCCGTCCTGGCCGGAGCCGTCCCACTTGTAGAGGTAAGCGGCATCGCTGCCCTCAGCGGCGGGCTCAACGGTCATGCCCTTGAAGGAAACGAACTTGTTCTGATGCTTGATCAGGTCGTCGGTGCCGAGCAGAGCGGTAACATCCGTTGCGGGAGCTTCGTACTTGCCTTCAAGAATCTCATAAGTAGCGTCGATAATCTCGACTTCGCCGGACCATTCAGCCTTGTAGCCGGTAACCTTGTTCTTGGTACCCTTGGTCAGCTTCTCGTTCTCCTCAGCGGAGATGGGCATTTCGTAGATGAAGTAAGCGCCTTCCTTATCCTGAGCGTAGATGGTAACAACGCCCTGGCCTTCCTTCTCCCACCAGCCCTGCTTAGCCTGAACGTAAGCTTCGATAACAACCTGGGAATCCAGTGCAGCTGCATCGTATTCCGCGTAGGTCATAACGCCTTCGCCCTTGACTTCGGGCTGATCGCCGCCGCATCCGACGATTGCAAAAGCAAGCGCGAGTGCGAGGATCATCGCAAACAGTTTCTTCATTTTTATCTCTCCTTATTGCCGTACCTTGGGTACGGATATGATGTACAGTATATATTATACCTATTTATTTCAAAATTGTCAATATCCTGCGGTCAAATTTTGAATTTTTTTATTTTACCGATGCCGACATACGCGAGGATAAGAATCCATGCGGTGCAAAGAGCTGCCAGCAGGAAGACAGCAGTGGACGGAAGCGGGCCGAGATCGGCCTTCCCGGCATCGGAGCTGCCGGCCGGGCGGATCTGATCGAGCCGGTAAAGGGCTTTCACATCGGCGAACATCGTTTCATAATAGGCATCGTCCACGGCCTGTTTCCGGCGGACGGATTTGGTCACGTTTTCGATCATCTGACCGGCCGCGCTGCGCAGGGAAGCGGAGCCGTTGAAGACCGGCGTGACGAAGGTGTCATCCGTATAATCGAGCAGCATCTGCGAGGCTTTGATCTTGATGTCGTAATACAGCGAATTATCCTCGCCGCCGCGGGACATATAGTCGGTGTATTCCGCAGATTTCTGTGCCTTGGCGGTGACGGGGACATAGCCCTCGGTCTGCGCATAGGCGATCTGCACATCATTGGTCAGCAGATACTGGGCAAACAGCCAGGATGCCAGCACCTCCTGGGGATCGGTCTTGTTGAAGACACAGACCGATGGCCCCTGGGAAATCATCGTCGGATTCTTCGGATCAAACTGAGGAATCAGCATGACCTCGGTTTCAAATTCGACCAGCGCTTCCTTGCTGATATCGGAGAGCGGTGCATCGGTGCCCATCCAGGTGGCGCCTGCGGTGGAGTCGATGGCGAATATACACTGACCGGCATTCAGAAAGTTGGCCAGATAGCTGGAAATCTTGAAGGTCGAGAAGGCGCCCTTTTCCACATGATCCGCGACGGTTTCCAGCAGCTCGCGGGTTGTATCGTTGAAGATGTGAATTTCACCCTCGGCGGTGGAATAACCGGCTCCCCGCTGACGGAGCATCTGGATCATCATGTTATCTGTCGATTTGTAGATGAACGGGATCATGACCTTCTGGCCGTTGACGGCAAAGGTGCCGTCGGCATCCTTCTTTGCTGCGGCATCGGCAACCTCCCAGATGAAATCCCAGGTTAAAACCTCGGGCAGCTTGTAGCCGAGCGCTTCCACATAGGTTTTGTTGACATAGCAGGCCTCGGTGGAGCGCATGAAGGGAATGGCATAATGCGCGCCGTCAAAGGCACATTCCTCCAGGAATTTCGGAATGATCTCCTCCGCACCCGGGCCGTCAAACTTCAGCTCGCTTCCTCCAAGACCGTACTTGCCGTCGGCGAACAGACCGTCCAGCGGGACAACAATGTTGGTGCCGGTGCGGTAGGTAGCGATATGGTCGGGATAGGTGATGCAGACGTTGGGCGTGGTCTGGGTGGCGATGTTGGTGATGACATCGTTGTAAATCTTACCGTAGTCGGTATAGAGGCGGAGATTGACCTTGATGTTGGGATAGAGGGCTTCGAAGTCGGTGATAGCCTTTTCGTAGATCATGGTCTGGGTTTTGTTGGTGTCATTCTTGGCCCAAAAGGTGATCTCGTATTCCCGCGAATCGTCGAAGGCTTCGGGAATGACAAACGGATCGAGCCCGCGCGAGCCGTGACAGCCGGCTAAAAGCGGCAGAAGCAGGAGCGCGGTCAGCAGAAGAGGCAGGAGCTTTTTCATCCCTTGGTACCTCCTCTTGCAACGCCGGCCATGACCTTTTTGCGGAAGATCAGGAACAGCACAATCAGCGGCAGGGAGATGACCACAACCGCGGCCATCATGGCGGGGATGTTTTCCCGTCCGAAGCCGTTCTCGCGGATCTCCTGAATGCCGTTGGAAACGAGGAAGTAGGCCTCATTGTCGGTAATCAGGCGGGGCCAGACATAGGAATTCCAACACTCGATGACCTTGAGAATGGTGATGGTGATCAGCGTCGGCCGGCAGATCGGGAGCATGACCCGGAGAAGATACTTCATATCCGAGGTGCCGTCCACCTTGGCGGCGTAATAGAGCTCATCGGGAATCTGGGCGAAATTCTCCTTCAGCAGGTAGATATAGAAGACCGAGGTAACGGACGGGAGAATCAGACCGGTGAAGGTGTTGCGCAGATTCAGATCGGTGATGGTGGTGAAGTTGGTGATGATAACCAGCTCATTGGGGATCATCATCAGTGACAGAAAGAGGGTGAACAGCAGATTGCGGCCCTTGAATTCCAGCCGCGAGAAGGCGAAGGCGGCAGGAATGATGACAACCAGCATGATTGCGGTGGTGGCGACGGTGAAAATCAGCGTGTTCAGGAAATACTGACCGAGCGGAACGGTGGTGAAGGCATCGATATAGTTCTGCAGGGTCGGGGAGAGGGTGAAAAACTTCGGGATGTACTCCGCGTTGTAGGAGGCATAGCTCTTGAGCGAGGAGAGCAGCATCCAGTAGAAGGGGAAGAGCACCATGATGCCCCAGATGCCCAGAAAGGTATAGATCACCGCGTGGAGGATCTGCTTTCTGCGGCGGGCGGATTTTTCGATCCGATCGAAATCCAGATTGGTATCCATGTCAAATCCCCCCTTAATAATGGACGTGCTTTTTGCTGACCAGCAGATTGATGCAGGTGATGGTCAGTACGATGGCGAACAGGATGATTGCCGCTGCGGAGGCATAGGACGGATATCCGCCGCTGTCGCCGTAGAGCATATCGTAGATGTAGCCGACGATAGTGTTCATCTCGGCGGCATTCAGATTGGTTCCGAAGAGCGCGACCGCATCGCTGTAGGCCTTGAAGGCGCCGATGAAGCCGGTGATGACCAGATAGAAGAGCATCGGCGAGATCATCGGAAGCGTGATGCGTGTGAATATACGCAGACGCGAGGTGCCGTCCACACGGGCGGCATTATAGTAGTTCGGATTGACCGAGGCCAGCGAGCTGGTCAGAATCAGAATCTTGAAGGGCATGACAACCCAGATCGTATAGAAGCAGAGCACGAACATCTTGGCCCAGTACGGACCGTCGATGAAGTCGATGGAGCTTCCGCCGAAGAGATTGATAATCAGATTGGCCAGACCGTCCGAATAGGAGGTCTTCTTGAAAAGGATCATGAAGACCAGCCCGACAGCCAGCGTATTGGTGACATAAGGCAGAAAATAGACTGTCTGAAACAGCTCGCGGAGCTTTTGGATGGAGCTGAGTCCGACCGAGATCAGAAGAGCGATTCCCGTGGAGAGGGGAACGGTGATGATGACCAGAATGAAGGTGTTCTTCACAGCCTGCAGAAAATACGGATCGTGCAGGACATAGGAATAGTTGTAGGTTCCGGTGCCGAAGAAGGTCTGGGAGGCCGAGTTGTAGCCTTCCTCAAAGGAATAGATGAAGACATCGACCAGCGGATAGACCATGAAGACGCCGAGAAAGAGGATGGCCGGGAGCAGATAGAGCCAGGCCTTCAGATTGCGTTGTTCCATGCTTCCCCCTGCCGTTATTCGGCCTCAAAGCGGATCCGCTCTTCGGTGGTACGATCAAACAGGAAGACCTTTCTTTGCTTCAGAGCAAAGCGGACCACGGCGGCATCGGGAGCGATTTCGGATTCCGCGCTGATAATGGAGCGGATGATTGGCTTGGAGCAGCTCGGATGGGCAGAGAGGACGGTGATGTCGCGGCCCATGACCTCAACACCGTGAAGCTGGCAGACAAAGGGACCGTCATCTTCAAGATCGAAGCCTTCCGGTCGGATGCCGACATAGACCTCCTGATCCGGAACACCCTTCACGGGCAGAACCGCATTCCCGCCAAGCCAGAGCCGGCCGTCTTTGACATTTCCGATGAAGGTGTTGATCGGCGGTGTTCCGAGAAACTGGGCAACAAAAAGATTGGCAGGATCGTTGTAGACATCCTGCGGGCGGCCGGACTGCTGGAGGATGCCGTCCTTCATGACAACGATCTGATCGGAGATGCTCATGGCTTCTTCCTGGTCATGCGTGACGAAGATCGTGGTGATGCCGGTTTCACGCTGGATGCGGCGGAGCTCCTCGCGGGTCTGGAGGCGCAGACGGGCATCGAGATTGGAGAGCGGCTCATCGAGCAGGAGCACGCGGGGCATCTTGACCACCGCACGGGCGATAGCGACACGCTGCTGCTGTCCGCCGGACATTTCATCCGGCTTCCGGTCCAGCAGATTCTCCAGCTGGACCAGCTTGGCGGCGGCGAGAACCCGCGCCTCGGTTTCTTCCTTTGAAAGCTTGTCCTTACCCTTCAGATTGCCGAGCGGGAAGGCGATGTTCTGCCGCACGGTCATATGCGGATAGAGGGCGTAGTTCTGGAAGACCATACCGACACCGCGGTTTTCGGGCGGCAGGGCGGTGACATCATCCTCACCGAAGAGGATTTTTCCCGAGGTCGGCATCTGAAGACCGCAGATCAGATTGAGCGTGGTGCTTTTTCCGCAGCCGGAGGGGCCGAGCAGGCCGATCAGCTTGCCGTCCGGAATTTCAAAGGTGAAATCGTTGACGGCGGTGACGCCGGGGCCCTTTCCCTTTTTGGCCGGAGGGAAGGTTTTGGTGACATTTTGTAAAACGACTTTCATGCCGGTTCATTCCTTTGCATTGGTTTTGGCCGGAGCGGAAATCCGGTTCCATATAGTATGGTAATTATACCACAAACCGGACGGCTTGGCAAGAGTCTGCCGAAATATTTTGGGATCGGCGCCAAAAATCCCGTCCCGACCGTTCGGTCGGGACGGGATGGCGTATGGGCTCAATCCTTTGCGGCCAGCAGGATTTCGCGGGAGGGAACGGGAATCCGTCCGAGCGCATCCGGGCCGACATTCAGCAGATAGTTGATGCCGCGTTCGTTGAGGTGACGGCGGATAGAGCGGATCTTTTCAGCATCCTTCCAATCGTTGTCATAGGGGAGATAGCCCCAGGTATCGTTCAGCGTGCAGGCGGATTCATAGAGGCTGTCCTTGTAATCGGAGGGAATCTCATTGTCACCGGTTGACGAATAGTCGCCCATTCCGTTTCCGATGCGGGAATTGATCAGACAGTCGGGCTGATGCTTCTTGACCAGATCGTACAGCTGTTTACTCTGGGCGGGCGAGATGGTCATCGGAACATCAAACCAGATCAGGCAGAGATCGCCGTATCCGGTGAGGATTTCCTCTACCTGCGGCAGAATCTTGTTCTCAAAGCAGCGGTCGAAGCACTTTTCATCGGCATTCGGGAAATCCCAGCTGTTATCCCATGAAACACCGGCACAGCCGCCGTGGGTCAGATAACCGCCGCCGTCCTTCTCATGCCAGTCCAGATCCTGTGAATAGTACAGACCGAATTTCAGTCCGTGCTTGTAGCAGGCCTCGGCAAGCTCGGCGCAGACATCGCGCCCAAAGGGCGTGGCATCGACAATGTTGAATTTATCCACCTTGGAGTGGTACATGGCGAAGCCTTCATGGTGCTTGGATGTAATGACGAAATACTTCATGCCGGCATCCTTGGCCAGCTTCACCCAATCCTCGGCATCGAAGAAGATCGGATTGAAGGCGGAAGCCAGCTTTTCGTAATCCCGGTTCGGAATCGCGAAAAAGGACTGTGCCCATTCACCATAAGGGCATTTACCCTGATTTTTGGGGATGCGGCGGTTGTTCCATTCGCCGCCCAGCACGGAGTAAAGACCCCAATGTACCATCATGCCGTAGCCGGCCTCGCGGAACCACTTTTTGTTATCCATGACGGCCTCCTTATTTTAAGAAAAGCTCGATAACCGGGACAGTTACCGGCGGCTTGACGGCGGGCAGCGTGATGGCGATCATCGTTTCGTCATCGGGGTTGGCATTCCCGGAGGTATGCTTAATCGATTTCTCGGAGAAGAGAAGTTCGCTTCCATCGTGTAAGAACTGGGCGTATTCGACCTTGCCGGCCAGACCCTTCAGAATGAGATACTTGAAGGGATAGGCAAACAGGTGGACATACAGACGCTTGCCGTCCTCGCTCTGGGTGAGGCGGACATCGTCCGGCACGTTTTCGAGAAATTCCGGCTCGGCCATCGTGCAGCCGTAAATCGAGCGGCTGTTGTACTTCATCCAATCGGCGTAGGTCTTCAGCGCGGCCTCGGCGCGGTAATCCAGATAGCCGCGGGAGGTCGGGCCGACATTCATCAGCAGGTTGCCGCCGAGGGATACGGTTTCAATCAGCATCCGGATGAGCATTTCCGGCGATTTCCAGGTCTGCTCGTCGCGGAAGTAGCCCCACGATCCGGAGAAGGTCTGGCAGGCCTCCCAGGTGACCAGATTGCCGTCATTGTCGCGGATCCATTCCTTGGGCTGATACTGCTCGGGCGTCCAGAGATCCTGCTCCAGCTGGGTACGGTTGTCGATAATGATGCCGGGCTGAAGCCGTCTGGCCGTGGCGATCAGCTCCTCGGCCTCCCAATCCTCCTTGCCCTTGCCCATCTTCAGCGGCTCATCGGAGCCGGGCTCGCGGGTATAGGAGAAGTCGAACCAGAGAATGTCAATCTTGCCGTAGTCGGTGAGAAGCTCGGTGACCTGATCCCGCATATACTTCGCGTATTTCTTCATATCGCGGGTCTTGTTCTTTTCCTTGGCATCGGCATCAAAGCGGCGGGGATGCAGGCTGTCGATGGGGAATTCGGGATGATGCCAGTCAATCAGCGAATAATAGAAGCCTATGTGCAGGCCCTCGGCGCGGAAGGCATCTACATATTCGCGGACAAGATCGCGTCCGGCCGGCGTGTTGGTGCATTTGTAGTCGGTGTACTTGGTGTCCCACATACAGAAGCCTTCATGATGCTTGGTGGTGAGAACCACATACTTCATGCCTGCAGCTTTTGCCTGTCGGGCCCACTCCTTCGGATCGTAGAGATCAGGGTCAAAGTGCTTGAAATACAGGTCGTATTTTTCTTCCGGAATGCATTCCTTGTGCTTGATCCACTCATGCCTTGCGGGGAGTGAATACAGTCCCCAATGGATAAACATACCGAAGCGGTCATGACGGAACCATACCGTATCACCGGGCGTTTTGCGGATTTCATAGCTGGACATAAATTTTCCTCCGTTTATTAAAAAATAGTACTTGCTTTATGCGCAGTTTTGGTATATCATATATATAGGGGTAAAAAATCCGGATTTTAATATCATTATAGCGGGAAACAAAACCCGGCGCAAGATAGGTTTCCGGAAAAAATATGGATATTCCGTCAATGGCCGATCGGCAGCGGTCCGGCTGATTGGGCGGAAAATCCCCTGAAAGGGCATACAGGCTTATGCTGATCGATAAAAATTTCGCCATGTGCGACAACATCAATAATATCCGACTTCGCCTGTTGGACTGCGGCTATGCCCAGAGCGGCGGCGACTGGGTCGGCAATATCGTTTTGCCGCCATACGCGCGGCTGTACTATATTGTCAGCGGCGATCCGTATATTCTGGAAAACGGGAAGAAAATTGCGCTGCAGCCGGGTTACTGCTATCTGATGCCGACCGGCTATTCCTTCCGCCATGCCTGCGGGCATTCGATGGAGCAGCTCTATTTCCATCTGAATCTGACCGATTACAACGGCGCCGATCTTCTGCGCAGCTGTCACGGGCTGATGGAATACCGGCCTCCGAAGGGCATGATTGAACGGATGCAGCAGCTGGTCCGACGGCAGGATCTGTTCGGCGGTCTGCAGCTTCGGCAGGAGCTGTATTCCACCCTGCTCACGCTGGTGGATAAATACGACATCCGGCTGGAAACCATCCGCTATTCACGGTGCGTACAGCTGGCGATCGAATACATTCAAAGTCATCTTTCGCTTCAGCTCGGCATCCCCGTGCTGGCCGCCAACTCCTTTGTATCGGAGAGCACACTGGCAAAAAAATTCAAGGCGGAGGTCGGCATGACCATCGGAAGCTATATCGATGAGGCGATTCTGTTTGAGGCGGAGCAGCTGCTTCTCAAAAGCGAGCTGTCGGTGCTGCAGATCAGCGAGCGGTTCGGCTTCTGCGATCAGTTTTATTTCTCCCGCCGCTTCAAGATGAAATACGGCGAGACCCCGCAGAAATACCGCAAGCTGAAGCTGATATAAGTGGAAATAAACCCGGAGGAAAACCATGAGAAAGAACCACCTGAGGGCCCTTCTCGGGCTGCTTTTGACCCTGTCGATTCTGTTTGGCCTTGCCGGCTGTACGGAGCTTGTTGATACGCTGGAGCTGGCAGGCGACATCATCGATATTCTGGATGAAGTCTTGCCCGATTCCACGGATGCCAAACCGTCCGATACCGATACAACGGCGGCGGAGATCATCATTCCGGATACCGATCCGCCCGCGACGGAAAAAGTCACGGAGAAAGTAACGGAGAAGGTCACCGAAAAGGTGACGGAGAAGGAAACCGAGAAAGTCACCGAAAAGGAAACCGAACCGGCAATCGATGAGGACGGGTACTATTATTCCAAGGAGGATGTCGCGCTGTACATCCATACCTACGGACACCTGCCGGATAATTTCATCACCAAAGCCGAAGCGGGCAAGCTTGGCTGGGAAGGCGGATCGGTGGAAAAATATGCGAAGGGCTGTGCCATCGGCGGCGATACCTTCGGCAACCGCGAGGGTCTGCTTCCCAAGGCAAACGGCCGGAAATACAAGGAGTGCGATATCGATACCAAGGGCGCCAATTCCCGCGGCGCCAAGCGGATCGTGTTCTCAAATGACGGTCTGATCTATTATACCGACGATCACTACGAAACATTTACGCTGCTCTACGGAGAAGAGTGAGCAGAAAGGAGGGCATCATGGAAAAAATCATACTGCTGAAAACGGCCCGGATGTGTGTGCCGGAGGAGGCGCACCCCTATTTGGCGGAGATGCTGGAGCTTCCTGCCTATTACGGCAAAAATCTGGATGCGCTGGCCGACTGCCTTGCGGAGCTTGGCCGGGATACCACGGTCATGCTCGACGATACGCCGCTTCTGCGGCTTTATCCGGGCGGATGGGGCGCCAAGCTTCTGGCCGTATTTGAGGATGCCGCTGCAGACGGCTGGATTAAGCTGGTACGGGGCGGAGAGCTCGGAGAGTAAATAAAAAGCCGCGATTGCGGCTTTTTTTATTTATTCCTTTGCCCGGCACAGATCGGCGGCCAGCGCCAGCGCCTCATCGATGTTGGCGGTGAAGCGGCTTTCGCCGACCGATTCATAGAGACCGGCCTTCTTCATGGCGGCCAGCGGCTGATCGCTGACATGGGAGAAGATCAGTTCGATGCCCTTTTCGCGGCAATGCTTTTCGATCTCCTTCAGCGGCTGCATAGCGGAGATATCCAGCGCCGGAACATTGTGCATCCGGAGGATGATGACCTTCACGCTGTCGGTCAGCGGGAAGTCGCGGAGCTTATCCGATACGGCAAAGAACAGGGGCCCCTCCAGCTCGTAGACGGCGGTGCCGTCCGGGATCGGCTTGCTGCGGCCGCCGGCGGGATCGGTATCCCAGCGGCGGATTCCCGTGACATCGGACATCCGCTTTAAGAACAGGATGGCGGAGAGGATCATGCCGACCTCGATGGCGACAACCAGATCAAAGACAACTGTCAGCACGAAGGTCAAGACAAGCACCAGAATATCGCTCTTTGGCGCGGTGCGGCAGATGCGGACGAACTGACGCCACTCACACATATTGTAAGCGACGATGAAGAGGATGGCCGCGATGATCGGCATGGGGATCCATGCGGCATAGGGCATGAGAACCACCAGAATCAGCAGGAGCACCGCAGCGTGAACCATACCGGCAATGGGGGAGCGGCCGCCGTTTTTGACATTGGCGGCGGTGCGCGCGATGGCACCGGTGGCGGGAATGCCGCCGAAGAGCGCGGAGCAGATATTGCCGGCGCCCTGCGCAATCAGCTCGGTATTGGAATTGTGACGGTCGCCGATCATGCCGTCGGATACCACGCAGGAGAGCAGAGATTCAATGGCGGCCAGCACCGCAATGGTGAAGGCGCTGGGAATCAGCTGACGGACGGTATCCGGATTCATCTCGGGAACGGCAAAGGCAGGAAGATCGCGGGAGATGGTATACAGGTCGCCGATGGTGTTGACATTGAGATCAAAGACTTTGACAACCACCACGCCGACAATGACGGCGATCAGCGAACCGGGGATCTTCTTTGATACCTTCGGCCAGAGAATCAGAATGGCAAGTCCCAGCAGGCCGACCAGAAGCGCCTGCCAGTTGAGGGTGGTCAGGGAGCGCCCGACCGCCTCCAGCTTTTCGACGGTTTCAATGGCGTGGGTCCCCTCGGGATAGGTGAGGCCGAGAAAATCCTTGATCTGCCCGATCACGATGGTCAGCGCGATGCCGGAGGTGAAGCCGGTCGTGATTGTGTGGGGGATGTACTTGATGAGCGAACCGAAGCGGAAGATGCCCATGAGGATCAGCAGGAGTCCGGCCATCAGGGTGGCGACGGCAAGGCCTGCGGTGCCGAACTGGGCGACAATGCCGGCAACGATCGTTGCAAATGCGGCTGTCGGGCCGGAGATATTGACCCGGCTTCCGCCCAGAAAAGCGATGACAAAGCCGGCGACAATAGCCGTATAGAGGCCCTTTTCCGGCGATACACCGGAAGCGATGGCCAGCGCTATGGAGAGCGGCAGAGCGATGATCGCAACGATCACGCCGGCGATCAGATCGCTGACGAAGGCTTTGCCGGAATATTCACGGAGAACGGTGAAGAATTTCGGTTTGAAAATGTTCATGTCGGTTCCTGTCAAAAAATAAGAATTGTGCGCATCGGAAGGATGTACACAATTCTTTATTATACTCTAATTCCGCCGAAAAAGCAATAGCCACACTAACAGAATTCCCGGTGGATTTAATCCGGGAAATTGGCCGATTTCACCGCTCAGATGTCCAGCTTCTCAAAGGAGGAAGCGGCTGTGCGGTATGCAAGGGCGGTAAGCAGACCGAAGAGGACCGCGCCTGCGGCAAGCAGGATCAGCTTGGCCGGGAGCTGATCGGGATCGGGTGTGTCGAGGTTTTCCCGGACAAAGGGAATGGCATGGGCGGCCGTTTCGGCCAGCAGGATGAAGACTCCCTGCGCGGCGCTTGCCTTGACAAAGGCGGTGCCGACCCGATCGGGGGCGCGGTAGTAAGCGGTGAAGAAGACCAGATTGAACAGCCCGAGCAGGACAAGCGAAAGACCGAAGAAGGAGAGATTGGCGTCCATCCCCACCGCATTCGGCGGAATGGAAAGCGACCGGCGCAGAATGGCGAAGGGGATCGACAGCAGAAGCTGGGCAGCCTCCAGAAACAGCGCGGTCATCATCCGTGCCCGTACGATCGCCCGCCTTGACACGGGGAGTGTCATGGAAAAGACGATATCCCGGTTTTCACGTCCGGTCAGGCAGATGAAGAAAAGACCGAGCGAGGTGTAGAAAAAGATGACATAATACGGGTAATTGGGAATCAGCAGCATAGCCGACAGCGGCAGAAAGAGAAGGGCCGTCGGGTGCATGGCCAACCGCCATTCCTTGTACAGCAGATGCTTCATGCTCCCACCTCCCTGCGCTCCAGATGGAGCATGATTTCTTCGAGCGAGGCCGGGCGGCCGGGGATGCCGTCTGCTTCCGCGGAACGGACCAGCGCGCTGATGCCGTTTCGCTCCCGACGGATGCCGATAAGCCGGTTGGCCCATGCCTCGGGGACAGAATCCGCCTCGACGATCCGCCAGCTTTCACGGAAGGCACCGATTGCCGAGTCGGCGGCAATCGAACCCTCGCGGATGTACAGAATGCGGTCGGCACACCGCTCCAGATCCGAGATGATGTGGGTGGAAAACAGAATGCCGGCTTCCCCCCGGAGCTCGAGGAAAATATCCATCAGCTCATCCCGGGAAAGGGGATCCAGACCGCTGGTCGGTTCGTCCAGAATCAGAAGCCCGACATGGCGGGAGAGGGCCGGTACCAGCGAGAATTTCACCTTCATGCCGGCGGAGAGGCGTGACGGTGTTTTGCTTGTATCCAATCCAAACAGATCGAGCCAGCGGTGGCAGGCATCCTCGTCCCAATCGGGGTAAAAACGGCGGGCCGTATCCAGAATGGCCGACAGCCGGGCGGAGGGATAATAATCGATTCCGCCGGCCGCAAAGCCGATTTTCTGTCGGATGGCGGGCGATACAGGCTCGCCGCCGAAGAAGGAGATCTGCCCTTCATCAGGGCGGATGAAGCCAAGGATGGACTTCAGCGTTGTGGTCTTTCCGGCACCGTTGCGGCCAATGAAGCCGACGATTTCACCGGCGTTGACAGAAAAAGACACATCCTTCAGCGTGAAGGTCGGGTAATGCTTGGTGAGATGACTGACATCAAGAAGGGACATGGCAGTACCTCCGGGCATCAGAGAACACGGCGGAAATCATCGATGGAGGACAGGCGAAAGACCAATGTGTGGGCATCGCGGCCGAGAATGTCATCCTCCGGGTGGCCGCATTCGATGCCAAGCGCACGGATCCGCTCACGGGCCGCAGCGGCATCCTCCATCCGCTTCCACGATTTTTCCAGAATGCAGGGGAAGGCCAGCGGGTGCAGAGGATGCTCTGTGCGGACGGCTTCAACGATCTTCACCCGGATTTCCGCCAGCAGCTCCGCATTGTCACGGAAGACGGCGGAATTGCGGCCGGTGCCGGTTTTGGTTGTGACGGTGACGATATCGGGAAGGGAGAGCGATGCCTGACGGCAGCCCTGCTCATCGCTGGCGAAAAAGCAGCTGGGCATTGTGTAATGCGCGGCGATGGCGGCATCCATGTCGATCTCGCCGATATAGCGGCCGTTCAGCTTATAGTACTGATTGGCTTTGGAGTTCATCGTGTGGGCCAGAACACCGTTCAGCGTTCCCTCCATCGCATGGTAACCGAAATAGCAGATGCAGTCAAATTCGCCCTCGGCAAAAGCCTGGCGAAGGGTGCCGGGTTCCGGCTGAATCCATTCAATGCGTGAATCCAGCGCCGCCGGATCCACATTGTTTCCGCCGCCGTGGTTATCCCAGAGGGCGACACGCTCGGCACCGGCTTCAAACAGCGCATCGGCGGCGGTGTTGACCTCCAGCAGAGCCTGCCGGCAGGCGATGGCGTGCTGCTCGGTTCCCTTGGACAGGCCGGTATACGGGTCACCGACCACAAGATTGACGCCCTCCAGATCAAGGGCGATCAGAATTCGCTTGTACATAGATCATTCCTCACTTTCATTTTCGGACTCCGCTCCGCCGAAGATAAAGGCGGAGATCTGTGTGAACGTGCTTTTGGGCGGGATGGCGAGGCCGCGCCTGACATCGCCGAGCAGAATCAGACTGTCACCCGGCTCGATTCCGAAGAGTTCACGGGCCTGCTTGGGAATGACGATCTGTCCCTTTTCGCCGACGGTGACCGACCAGGCATGACAGCCGGGCGGATTTTTTTTGCTTCTTGCCATGATAGACTCCTTGTGGTAAAAGTATGATTTGTATAACTTAATGGAATCATTATACCACAATTTCCGGCCGCTGTCAAGCGCCGGCGCAAAAAAAGCCGCCCCGCAGGGGCGGCTTTTTTATGACAGCAGTGCTTTATAGATTACGTTTTTGGCGACACCGCGATCCTTGGCACAGGCCTTGATGGCATCCATGTGCGCCATGCCCTCCGCTTCGTAATGCGCGACGTGCTCGGCGGGGGTCATATCGCTCCAGAAAGCCTCGGAGGCGCTCTGCACGGCGCTTTTGCCCTCCACCACGAGGACATACTCGCCGCGCGGCTCCCGCTCCTTATAGAAGGCCACAGCCTCCGACAGCGTGGTGCGGTGGATCTCCTCGTTGAGCTTGGTCAGCTCCCGGCAGAGGGAGATTGGACGGTCACCGAAGGCTTCAAGCAGATCGTCCAGCGTATGGCGGAGCTTGTGCGGGGCCTCATAGAAAATCAGCGTGCGGGCATCGTCACGGATTTCGGCAAGGCGTGCGGCGCGTTCGTTGCGGTTGGTGGACAGAAAGCCCTCAAAGGCAAAGCGGCCGGTGAAAAGACCGGAGAGGGTCAGCGCCGTGACCGCCGCGCAGGGGCCGGGAACCGCAGTGACGGTGATGCCGCGCTCAGCGCAGAGCCGGACAATATCCTCGCCGGGATCGCTGATGCCGGGCATACCGGCATCGGTCACCAGCGCACAGGATTCACCGGCGGCCAGACGGTCGCAGATGATCTCGCCCCGCTCCCGCTTGTTGTGTTCAAAATAGCTGATCATCGGCTTGCGGATGGAGAGCGCGGCCAGCAGGCGGGCCGAATTGCGGGTATCCTCCGCGGCAACGAAATCCACACCGCCAAGCACCTTGATCGCGCGCTCGGAGAGATCGGCCAGATTGCCGATCGGCGTGGTTACCAGATAGAGCGTTCCGGGGACAATCCGGTTTTTTTCATGGGGATCGAAGATTTCAGGGGCGCTGGAATCGGACATCAAAGTCACCTCTTTCATAAATGGCGGCAAGAGTCGGAGTCGGGACGGCTTCATGCTCATACAGAATCAGCGGCGGGGTGGTATAAAGGCCGGGCGCGGCGCCTTTCTTGGCTTCACACAGAAGGAAGCAGGCCGGAAGCTCCGCGCGGGCATGGCAGAGAGTCAGCCGCTTTGGCTCCAGCTGATGGGCGGCCAGAGCGCTGAACAGCTCGCTCATCCGGTCGGGCCGATAGACGGTATAGAACAGGCCGCCGTGCTTCAGCAGGCGGGAGGCGGCGGCACAGAAATCGTCGATTCCGCCGAGAATTTCATGGCGGGCCACCGTTTTGCGGGAGGCATCATTGAGCCGTCCTCCGTCCGCTTTCATGTAGGGGGGATTGGATACCACCACATCCAGCGAGGCGGGCATCAGCGACCGGACATCGGCACAAACGGCCGTCATCCGGTCCGACAGCTGATTCAGCGCGGCGTTGCGGGCGGCAAGCTCGGCAAATTCCGGTTGTACCTCATAAGCGGTGACGGAAGCCAGCTTGTCCCGCTTCAGAAGCAGAAGCGCCAGAATGCCGGTTCCGCTTCCGAGATCGGCGGCGATCGCTTTCGGCTGGCGGCGGACATAGGCGGAGAGCAGATAGGCATCGCTTCCGAAGGTGAGCCCGTCTGTTTTTTCGATCAGCCGGAGTCCGTCATTGACGGTGTTGATCCGTTCGTCATTGGCAGGCATCATAGGTAACTCCTTTGGGATCAGGGGACTCGGACGGTTCGCGGAAGAGAAGCAGGACAAGCAGCAGCGCCGAAAGGCCGGAGATCAGCTTGCCCGCAATCATCGGCAGGAGATAACGCTCATCCATCGCCATTGTGAAGCCGAGATGGCCGCCGAAGGTGAAGGCGGCGGATACCGCGAAGGCAGAATTCAGCACAACGCCGCGCTTGTCCATATCTTTCATCATGCCGAAGGTGGTGGCATTGGTGATCAGTGTAGGGATGATTGCCAGCGCAGATACGCTGTTGATCCCGAGCTTTTTGCCCACCGCTGTCATGGGGCGGCGAAGCAGGCGGCCGAGCAGAGCCATAAAGGGGAAGGCTCCGGCCAGCGTGATGCAGGCATTGACACAGATCAGCGCACTTGCCTCCAGCGTTTCGGCGCCTTCAAGGACCGTTCGGCCGGTCAGAAAGGTGAAGATGCCGAGCATGAGGCCGAGCGTGATGAGCGTTTTCATGGCGATTCCGAAGAGGCGGAAGATTTTTACGCAGAGGGCGGGCGCGAATTTCAGGCCGACTGCAATCAGGGCGGACAGCAGAATCAGCGGAAGAAGATCAAGGAGAATCTGCGCAAGATTCAGACCGCAAAGGAAGCCCGAAACCAGACAGCCGACGGGAATGGTGACGATGCCGTACAGAAAGCCGAGGAACATCTCCCTGTGCTGGGATGCGGGGACAACGCCGGAGGCGAAGGGGATGGTAAAGGAGATCACACAGCCCATCATCGAGGAAACCACATAGGCATTGAAGGCGCCGACGGAGGGATCGGCGGCGATTTCAAGGGAGAGCGAGGTACCGCCCATATCGTTGGCAAAGAGGGAGGCAGGGATGATAGAGGGGTCAATCTTCAGAAGCTGATGAAAGCTCTCAAACAGCGGCATTCCCCAGCGGCCAAGCACGGGAGCGAGGATCAGCATACCGATCATGGAGAGGGCCATCGGCTCAAAGAGCCGGAAGCTTCGCTCAAACTCGGCACCCAGACCGAAGCGGTTCCCGAAAATACGGTCCAGCGCGCCGAGCATGGCGAAAATCAGGATGATAACGGTGATGACATTCATGATTTACAGGGCAATCTCCTCAAATCCGCGGTCGGTCAGGATAAAGCGGCAGCAAAAGCCGGCAGCCTTCAGAAGCGCAATGGCATCGTCAAAGGAACAGTCCAGATAACGACGGTCATGACAGTCGGAGGAAATCACCGCGCCGAATCCAAGCTCACGCATCTCACGAAGCAATTCCATCTGCGGATAGGGCGCGGTGCGGTAGCCACGCGCGATGGCGCCGGTATTGACTTCAAAGAAGGGGATTTTTCCGGCCAGCGCATGGAGGGCTTCCTTTGCCCATCCGAGATAGAGAGGGGAGGCGGAATCGAAGAGCCGGTTTCCTTCGTTGTTCTTGGTGACAAGATCGAAATGGGCGAGGATATCGAAATTCCCGTACTGCGGGATTGTGGCGGCCGCTTCATAATAGGCTTTGGCAAATGCCATTCCGTCACCGCCGAAATAGCGGTCGATGTAGGCGCGGACCGCATCATAGCTGACATCGAAGCCCTTGATGCCCTCCTCTGTGTGAAGGGCATGGACAGCCGCCAGCGTATAATCGTAGCCCTCAAGCGGGCAGATGGAATAGATATCGTATTCAATGCCGAGGAAAATGTCGAGGGTGCCCCGGTATTTTTCTTTCAGCCGGCGGACCTCCTGCTTATAGGCTTCGGTCTTTTCGGCGGTGAAGTTGGGATTGCGGCCGGTATAGGAATGGATCGAAAAGCCAAGTGAGGCAAAGCCGCGTGCGATGGCCTCGGTGACAAGCTCTTCGGGGGTATCCTTTCCGTCGCAGTAGACGGTATGCGTGTGCAGATTCTGCTTGGGGGATAGGATGGAAGGGGTCATGGATAGCGTCCTTTTCTGCCATAAAAATGTACAACTTCAGCGGTGCCTGTCAGGATACGGCGGGACTGCTGAAGCTGTACGGTTGGTTGAAATTTGTATCAGTTTGCCTTTTCAAAGGAAACCGGATCGGGGATGATGACCTTCTTGATATCGGCACCGACCGCACGGAGCTTGCCGACAACATCGTCGTAGCCGCGTTCGATATAATGGATATCCTCGATTTCCGTCCGTCCGGAGGCGGCCAGACCGGCAATGATCATGGCAACACCCGCGCGCAGATCCACAGCCTTGACCGGAGCGGCCGAAAGAGGCTTGCCGCCCTCGATGATCGCGGTGGAGCCGTCAACCTGAATGACGGCACCCATACGGCGGAGCTCCTCCACATACCGGAAACGGTTGTCGAAGATGCTCTCGGTCAGACAGGATACACCGTCCGCCAGACAGAGCAGAACGCCGATCTGCGGGTTCATATCGGTCGGGAAGCCCGGATAGGGCAGGGTCTTGATGTTGACGCGGTGAAGAGTTCCGGAGGGAAGAACCTCGATATAGTCATCGCCCTCCACAATGCCGACGCCCATTTCCTCCAGCTTGGCGGAGATGGATTCCATATGCTTGGGAATGACGTTGGTGACCTTGAGGCGTCCGCCGGTGGCAGCGGCTGCGCACATGTAGGTGCCCGCCTCGATCATGTCGGGAATGATGGCGTAGGAACAGCCGTGGAGCTTTTCCACGCCCTTGATCTTGATCGTATCGGTTCCGGCGCCGCTGATCTTGGCGCCGCAGGTATTG
>JAZNKS010000124.1:0-13731 GCA_045578725.1 Candidatus Flemingiibacterium sp. | reverse complement strand
CCGTTCGGGCCGAGGAAGCCGACGATCTCACCGTCTTCGATGGTAAAGCTGATGTCATCCACCGCGTACTTGCTGCCGAACCGTTTGACCAGGTTCTGGATCTGTACCATAGATTTTTCCTCCGGATGATTGTTGTTGTTTGTCAGCGTTATAGCCGGATGAAGTCCGCATGGGGCGGAAGCTTCATCAATAATTTACACATGAGAAAAGTATATCATAATTTTTTGAACAAATCTTGAACAATCGGCAGATAGTTGTGTCGGAGTGAAAGTTTAAGCCAACCGTTTCCCGGCTGACAGATTTTCATCACACAGCCGTCACATTTTCGCACAGCCGACTGCCGATTTTTCGATTTCTTCATGGCTTAAGGGCGATCACGGAAAGCAGCGTGCCGCGTTTTCCGTGTAAAGCCCGATGCGAATGAAAAAGCTCCGGGTGACAGCAGGTGCATTCGCCGGCAATGTCAATCCCCTCTTTCCGAAGTCCTGCCTCCAGAAGGAAGCGGACATTCATGCCCACGAGATCCGCGTGCAGACGTGCCTCGCCCTCGGACTTCCGGATAAATGCCGATGCCATGCCAGCCCCGGCCATACGGGACACCGCCTCATAAAAGTCCTCGCCCACTTCATAACAGCAAAAGCGGATGGATGGTCCGATCGCCGCTGTAATCCGTGCCGGATCCGCACCGAGCTTCTGCATTTTTTCCACGCATTTCGCCGCAATCCCGGCTGCGGTCCCACGCCATCCGGCATGAACGGCTCCGATGATCCCGGCCCCGGCATCCTCAAACAGGATCGGCACGCAGTCGGCCGTCTTCACGCCGAGCGTGATGCCGCGCCGATCGGTGACATAGCCATCGCCTTCGGCCTGTGCAGGCTGATAATAGCCCTCGCCCGCCATGGATTCATCCGCATAAAAGACGACAGGCGAGTGAATCTGCGGCCGGCTGATCACCGTGTGCGGATCAATGCCAACCGCCTCGGAAAAGAGCCGCAGGTTTTCAAGCACCGTTTCATCCTCATCCCCGCGGCCGAAGCCGAGATTCATCGAAGCGGTATGCGCCTCGCGGCTGACACCGCCGATCCGGGTGGAGAAGCCGTGCGGGCTTGCAAGAAGCCCGGAGCGCAGATAGGTTACGCCGTTTGGAGCTGTTATCCTCCGGAACGAATTCATAGGCACCTCACAGAACAAAGAGCTTCAGTGTTTTGACAGCGCTCCCACCCTCATCTTCGACTACCTCGCCCAGCGCATAGAAGCCGTCGGCTCCGATCATGCGCAGGCGCGTGCCGATGGGATAGGCGGTTCCCAGCTTTTTCTGATAGAGCACACAGCCGGAACGGGAGAGCTTTTCAAAAAAGGGAACGGGATGCACCGCCTCGAGGTCCGCAAACAGCGATTCGATCGGGCGCAGAAGGGTCAGCCGCGCCTCCGTATCCATCGCTTCCAGCTGTTCAAGGGTTACGCTTCCCTCCAGCGAAAAGGCTCCGCTTTTCAGCCTTGCAAGCGAGCTCATGGCGCCTCCGCATCCGAGCGCTCCACCGATATCGGCGCAGAGCGTCCGTATGTAGGTTCCCTTGGAGCAATGAACCGTCAGGATGTAGTCCTCCGGGCTTCCGCCGGGGGCCACCTCCAGCGAACGGACCGTAATCGGACGGGCCTGCCGCTCCACGGTGATGCCCTGTCTTGCCAGATCGACCAGCTTCTGACCGCCGACCTTCAGCGCCGAATACATCGGCGGCACCTGCATAATTTCGCCGACAAAGCGTGCGCAGACCGTTCGCACCGACGCCTCATCAGGAATGGCATCCGAGCGCGACAGAATCTGACCGGTTGTGTCCTCGGTATCGGTTGTAAGGCCGAGCTTCAGGCCCGCGCGATAGATTTTATCCTCCGCCGCCAGAAAATCGGCCGCCTTGGCGGCCCGTCCGAGCAGAATCGGAAGCACGCCGGTAGCCATCGGATCCAGCGTTCCGGTGTGACCGACCTTTTTGGTGCCGAAAAGCCGGCGTATTCGATTCACGCAGTCATGGGAGGTCATCCCTTCCCCCTTGTGAAGGATCAGCACACCGGTCGGCTCACTCATAACCGGCATCATAAGGCATCCGCGCCATCAAAGGCGTTTGCGGCATCCAAAAGCGCGAATTCGCGGTTGATTTCTTCCATCAGCATCGCCTCGGCCGAACGCTCATCCTCTGCTTCGACGGTGCATCCGGAAGCCCGCTTATGTCCGCCGCCGCCGAAGCAGGCGCAGATCTTCGATACATCCGCTACCCGCGCCGAGCGCATGGATACTTTGAAGCGGGCGGGATTTTCTTCACTCTGCTTGATGGCCATGCCAAGCTCCACGCCCTCGATCGTCCGGGTCAGCGTGACGATATCGTCAATATCCTCCTTGGTCAGGCCGTTGTCCGTGAGCATTTTCTGCGTAAAATTGATGACGGCGATCCGGTTGCCATTGTAGAAATGCAGATCATTCAGTGCCGTTTTGGTTGCCATTACCTGCGAGATCGGGCGGGATTCAAACAGCCGCCGTGCGATCTCGGAGTGGTTGATTCCCGCTTCCAGCAGAGATGCCGTGCGGCGGTAGGTTTCGGCCGTCACGCTTTCAAACTTGAAGCTTCCGGTATCCGAGCAGATGGCCGCCCACAGCGCACTTGCCGCGCTGCGCGTCATCAGGCTCCGCCCCGTCCGCTCTTCAAACAGGCGGATCAGATCCGTAATAATCTCACCGCAGGCACCGACCGGTGCCACATAGGTCAGCTCTGCAAAGGGGGTGCCCCGCTCATGGTGATCGATGGCCAGATCGGTTTTCGGTGTGAATTCTTCCTCTGCCGCGCCGAGCATTCCGGGTGCCGATACATCCACCGACACAATTTTGTCCGGGATGAAGCCGTCGGGAAGCGTTTCGGGCCGGAGCGAAGGTGTGCCGTCCGCGCCGATGCGCAGATGCTCCCCCCAGATAAAGCGCAGGCGGCGGGGAATATCGTCCGCACAGACCGCCTCACAGCGCTTGCCAAGGCCGATCAGAAGCTCCCGCAGAGCAAAGGCGCTTCCCAGCGTATCCGCATCGGGCCGTGCATGGCTCAGAATCAGAACGCAGGAGGCCGATTCCAGCACACCGCAAATTTCCGAAAGGTGAGCGGCCATTGTAACGGCGCTCATTCTTCGCCCTCCGTATCCTCTTCGGCCAGCGGAGCCGACGTTTCGATCGACTTCAGCAGAGAGTGGATATGTGCGCCGTATTCAATCGAATCATCGGGCAGGAAGGACAGCTCCGGCGTAATGCGGAGATTCAGCCGCTCGGCAATCTGGCGGCGGATATAGCCGGATGCGGATACAAGGCCCTTCTTTACCTCTTTTTTGTCACCGGAAATGTGCGAATAATAAATCTTTGCGTATTTCAGATCCGGGGTGACATCCACGGATGTTACGCTTACAAAGGAGTCCGTCACACGCGGATCCTTGATTTCCCGCAGGATCGAGGCCAGCTCTCTGGTCATTTCCTCGTTGATTCTGCCGCGTCGGTAGCTTGCCATAAGAACATTTATCCTTTCCAAAGTAAATTTGATAGTTCAACATTTTATTTTATCATATTTTATTGAAAATATAAAGGGGCATTTGTAAACAATTCGGTGATTTTGAGAAAATTCTTTCGTGAGGGCAGAAAAAACGCGCAGGGGATTGAAATATTCACATTTTCATGGTATTATATTATAGTAATATGAGAAAAATCAAAATAAATCCCCGGAGGTTGCAAATACATGATTGAACTCATCAAAAACGGCACCTATCTCGTCGGCGGCAATACGCTCGTCGAGGATGACGGTCGGGCCGAAGCCGCAATCCGCTCGCTCGGCAAGACGCCTCAGTCCAAAGAGGAGGCCCGCCGCGGCACAATGGCCTATTCCATCCTGAGCGCCCACAATACATCGGATGATGACAATGCGCTCCGCATTAAATTCGATGCGATGGCATCCCATGACATTACCTATGTCGGCATCATCCAGACCGCACGCGCCAGCGGCCTTGAAAAATTCCCGATCCCCTATGTTCTGACCAACTGCCACAACAGCCTTTGTGCGGTCGGCGGCACCATCAATGAGGATGACCATGTATTCGGTCTGTCCGCCGCCGAAAAGTACGGCGGTATCTATGTTCCCGCTCACATCGCCGTCATCCACTCCTATATGCGCGAGCGGATGAGCGGCTGCGGCAAGATGATTCTCGGCTCGGACAGCCATACCCGTTACGGCGCGCTTGGCACCATGGCCATCGGCGAGGGTGGTCCGGAGCTTGTCAAGCAGCTTCTCGAGCGCACCTACGACATCAACCGTCCTGAAGTCATCGCCGTCCATATGAGCGGCAGGCCGAAGCCCGGTGTCGGCCCGCAGGACGTGGCACTCGCCATCATCGGCGCTGTATTCGAGAGCGGCTTTGTCAAGAATAAGGTGCTTGAATTTGTCGGCGACGGCATTGCCTCTCTGCCGATTGAATTCCGCAACGGCATCGATGTCATGACCACCGAAACCACCTGCCTCTCCTCCATCTGGGTCACCGATGAGGAAACAAAGCGCTACTTTGATCTCCACAAGCGCCCCGAGGATTACAAAAAGCTCGCACCGGCCGATGTCGCCTACTATGACGGCGTTGTCAAGGTCGATCTTTCGCGCGTGGAGCCGATGATCGCGCTGCCCTTCCATCCCAGCAATACCTATACAATCCGGAATCTCATTGAAAACGCGGGCGACATCCTCCGCGCAACCGAGAAGACCGCATCCGCCCAGCTGGACAACCCCAATATCAGGCTGTCGCTTACCGACAAGATCACGCCCGAGGGAATCCGCGTGGATCAGGGTGTCATCGCGGGCTGTGCCGGCGGTACCTTCGACAATCTCTGCGCGGCTGCCGATATCCTCGCCGGACAGTCCACCGGCTGCGGCGCGTTCACGCTGTCCGCTTATCCGGCCTCCCAGCCCGCTTACATTGAGCTCGTCCGCAACGGCGCGGCCGCCAAGCTGATGGAAGCCGGTGTTACCCTGCGCACCGCTTTCTGCGGCCCCTGCTTCGGTGCCGGTGATGTTCCCGCCAACGGCGGCCTGTCGATCCGTCATTCCACCCGTAACTTCCCGAACCGTGAGGGTTCCAAGCCGGGCAACGGTCAGATCGCATCCGTCGCGCTGATGGATGCCCGCTCGATCGCCGCCACCGCGGCACGCGGCGGCATTCTGACCCCCGCCACCGATCTGGAAATCGAATACACCAATCCCGCCTACAAGTTCGACGATACGGTTTATCAGCACCGCGTTTACAGCGGATACGGCGCACCCAAGGCGGAAGCCTCGCTGAAGATCGGTCCCAACATCGCCGACTGGCCGGTTATGCCCGCGCTGACCGATCATATGCTTCTCAAGGTGGCCTCGGTCATCAACGATCCGGTCACCACCACCGACGAGCTGATCCCCTCCGGCGAAACCTCGTCCTACCGCTCCAATCCGCTGAAGCTGGCCGAATTCGCCCTCTCCCGCAAGGATCCTGCCTATGTCGGCCGTGCCAAGGCTGTACAGATTTTTGAAAAAGCCCGCGAGGCCGGCAAAGAAAATGCCGGGCTTACCGGAATCCTTGCCGAAATCGCAAAGCTTGCCCCCGAAGCAAAGACCGCCGACATCGGCATCGGAAGCGTTGTCTGCGCAAAGAAGCCGGGCGACGGCTCCGCACGCGAGCAGGCCGCATCCTGCCAGAAGGTTCTGGGCGGCTGGGCCAACATCGCGGTCGAATACGCCACCAAGCGTTACCGCAGCAATCTGATCAACTGGGGTATGCTCCCCTTCCTGTTCGACGATGTGACCTCGTTCGAAATCGACGATTATCTCTTTATCCCGAATGTCCGTGAAACCGTTGCCGCCGCCCGGTATGAATTCCCCGCTTATCTCATCGGCAGGAACGGCGTGAAGGAAATCACCCTGCGCATGGGCGAGCTGACCGACGACGAGCGCCGGATCATCCTCTGCGGCTGCCTGATCAATTACTACAAGGACGGCAACTGATCCGTCCCCAGGAGGTTTGACATGAAATTTTCCGAAATGCCCTATGAGCGAGTCGATCTCGAAGCCCTCGGCAGAGAATTCGATGCTCTCACCGAAAAAATCCGTTGCGCAAAGGATGGCGCGACTGTGCTGGATGCCTTCCGCGAGCAGGAGAAGCTGAGCGTTCACGCGCAGACCATGATCTCGCTGGCATCGGTCCGCAATTCCATCGACACCACCGACAAATTCTATGAGGCGGAGCAGGAATTCTACGATACCAGTCTTCCGGCCTTCCAGGAGCACGCCCAGAATCTGATGCTGGCCGTATTTGAATCGCCTTACCGTGCCGCCGTTGAGGAGGCCGCAGGCGAGCTGATGTTCAAGAACATGGAGATGGAGCTGAAAACCTTCTCTCCCGCTGTCATCGAGCTTCTCGGCCGCGAAAACAAGCTGGTCAGCGATTATCAGAAGCTGATCGCCTCCGCGAAGATCGAGTTTGACGGTAAAACCATGAACGTTTCCCAGCTGGCCGCCTACAAGCAGAACCCCGACCGTGAGATCCGTCACGGTGCCTATAAGGCGGAGAGCGGCTTCTATATGGCCAATGCCGACAAGCTGGATGCGATTTTCGATGAGCTGGTCAAGGTCCGCACCGAGATCGCGCAGAAGCTCGGCTTCAAGAACTTCACCGAGCTTGCCTATATGCGCCGCACCCGCAACTGCTACGATCCGGAGATGGTCGCCAACTTCCGCCGTCAGGTTGTTACGGATCTGGTTCCGATCGTCATGGAGCTGAAGAAGAAGCAGGGCGAGCGGATCGGAATCCCGTCCGAAGAAATGCGGATTTACGATGATGTTTTCAGCTTCAAGGAGGGCAATCCGAAGCCCATGGGAACGCCGGAGGACATCATGGCCGCCGGCAAGCAGATGTATGAAGAGATGTCGCCCGAAACCGGCGAATTCATCAACTTCATGTATGACAATGAGCTGCTGGATGTTCTGGCCAAGGAAGGCAAGGCGGTCGGCGGCTACTGCACCGAATTCCCCGAGTACAAATCTCCCTTCATCTTCTCGAATTTCAACGGCACCTCCGGCGACGTGGATGTTCTGACCCACGAGGCCGGCCACGCCTTCGCCGGCTACACCGCCCGCGATTTTGAATTCAGCGCCAATGCCCAGCCGACGATGGAATCCTGCGAATGCCACTCCATGTCGATGGAATTCTTCGCCTGGAAGTGGCTCCACCTCTTCTACGGCGATGATACGCCCCGCGCCAAGTATATGCACCTTGAGTCGGCACTGATCTTCATCCCCTACGGCTGTATGGTTGACCATTTCCAGCACATCGTTTACGATCATCCGGAGCTGACTCCGGCCCAGCGTCATGAGGAATGGCTGAAGCTGGAGAAGATCTACCGCCCCTATATGCAGTTCGGCGATGTGGATTTCTACGCACTCGGCCGCGGCTGGCAGCGTCAGCTTCACATCTACCACTATCCCTTCTATTATATCGACTACTGCCTGGCTCAGACGGTTTCGCTGGTCTTCTGGAGCCTGTCGCAGGCCGATTACAGGGATGCGTGGGAGCGCTACTACCGCTTTGTATGCGAAGGCGGCAAGAAGACCTTCGTCGATCTCTGCCGGGTGGCCGATATCCGCGTACCGTTCGAGGACGGCGCGCTGAAGGATATCGCCTCCGCCGCTGTGGACTACCTGAAATAAGCACAGACACAAAAAACCCGCAGACCGTTCAAACGGTTTGCGGGTATTCTGTTTATTGGGACACAAGAAGGCGGCGAATCCGCTCGACATTTGCCTTTACCGGTTCGGTTCCGTCAAGGCGGGCAACGCGGCAGGTCACGGTTTTCAGCCATTCTTCAATCTTTTCGGGGGTTCGGTTCCGGGCGAAGGCGAAGAAATGCTCCTCCTGCTCATGCAGATCACCGCCGGGAAGAACCCGGTCGCCGAAGCGCTCAACGGCTCTCTGCCGGATCCTTTCCATCCGGATCGGCTGCGGCACATCGAGATAAACCACCAGCTTGTAAAGGGAAACAATCGCCTCCGGCATATCGCCGCTGACAGCGGAAAATACGAATCGGGGATGCCGCTTGATGTCTTCGAGAAGCAGCCGATTAACTTCGTCCTTTGTCCGCGGGGATGCATACGGATTATCCGACGGATCAAAATAATACCGCTCGATATCCATATGCCAAAAGCCCAGTTCTTTGGCAAGCGCACCGGCAAGCGTTGTTTTTCCGCTTCCGTTCAGGCCGCAGATACAGATTCCGTACTTCATGGAATTCTCCTTTGCCGGACCGGCACCTTACCGCTGCGCACCGTCATTCTTCGTTTTTCAGAAGCCGCCAGGAATAAACGCCGCGCTCCCATTCAAATTCCAGATGCCGTCCGTCCGGAAGCGGGATCCGCATCTCCAGATTCTCCAGCGAGGCGGGCAGATGCGGACGGACATCCACCTCGGCAAAGCCCGGCTTCGCAGGCGATATGCCGAGCAAATCCTCAATCAGCACCGAAATCGGCGCGCTGGCCCACGGATGGCAGAGGCTGGTATTCCACTTTTTATCCTTACCCCAGGCTTCAAAGCAGGTTGTACCGCCCTCGCGCACCATGTTGTACCACGAATTTTCGCCCTGCGATGTAATCAGCTCATAGACATCCTTGTACAGCCCAAGGCGGCAGAGCGCCTTCAGCAGGAAATAGGACATATATACACCGCAAACGATGCCCTTGGAGCGGATCAGCCGCGCGATGGCATCATGCGATTCCGGCTTGGCGAAGCCGAAATAAAGGGGCAGGATGTTGGAATGAAGCGAGGCGTGATCCGAGGTCTCGCTGTCGGCATACAATCCGGTTTCCGCGCGGAAGAAGCAGCGGTTGTAGGCTTCAATCAGCGCATCGGAGCGCTTGGCTCCCTCCTCCAGCCGGATTCCCAGGCGGTCAATGATTTCCTCCGTACAGATCACCGCGCCGATATAGAAAGCGTTGATGACATTATGTACGCCTTTTCCGATCGGCGTAGTCAGCGGAAAATCGTAGCCATCCCGCAGATTTTTGGGCCAGTCGACCAGATTCCATTTGCAGTCCACGCCGTCAAGAAGACCGTCCTCGCGCTGATATTTTTCAAAATAGGTCAGCATCCGATCGCAGACGCCGAGCATCTCACGAAGGCCGGCCTCATCGCCGGTGAAATCGTGATATCGCAGGGCCAGAATCGGGAATTGGAACGAATAATCGGCAATCTCCTGCATCAGCGAGCCGGGTGTCACCGCCATAATGCCCTCGTCAATCCGCGTGGATTCGACCTGGTTGCGAACCGCCTTGACAAAGAGGCGGGTATCACCGGTCAGCCAGAGCTGGGAGGCGCTGCTGATCGTCAGATCGCCCGCATACTGTCCCTTTTCACGGCCGGGGCAATCGACATAGACCTCCTGGCTGCCCAGCTTCACGCCGCGCTTGCAGATATCGAAAACCTGCTCCAGCACCGTGTCCGAGCTTTTCAGAACGCAGGCATTCTCATCAAAAGGCCAATGGCGCACTACCGCGCCGAAGGCATCCGCCTGTACATCGGGCGGGCTGATCAGCTCCGCATAGCGAAAAGGCTTGTAATCGTACTGCTCCAACGTATTCCCGCCTTCGGCCAGCGTGATGAATTCCTGATAATCGCAGTTGGCACGATTCTTATAGCGAACCCGGCAGCCCTGTGTCAGCCGGATCGGGGCCGAGCCTTCCAGCTCCTCCAGCTCTTCGCCGGCACGGAGCTCGATCACCTGCCCGGCATGGCCGGTAACGCTGAAGCAAAGCTGGCCGGTGATCTCCTCGCCAAAATCGTAGACACGGACAATCCCCTCTTCGGTTTCCGAAATCAGCGTTTCCACGGGTGTCACCGTCCTTCGCTGTACAACGGGAACCGGCTCGGCGGCAAAGGTATAGTCCGGCTCCTTCTCGCGGGCACGCTCCCATTCACCGGGGCGAATCCGGAGATCCCGGTCCTCGGCAAACTGCGTTTTGTATCCGAAGGTACGATTGCCGGTAAAAGAGCGGTCATAGGCATAGAACCACTCGCGGTCGGTTGTCATCAGCACCTCCTCGGTGCCGTCCGGGCGCTCGCCGATCAGGCAGGCCATAAGGCCGCAGCGCAGATCGCCGCTCTGGAATGCGCGGCTGATGCATCCGTGATAATAAACCTCGGCGATGAATTCATTCCCGCCGTCGCGGATGAAATCGGACACATCCACCCGATTCCAGTTATAGCCGAACACATAGCCCTGTGCGGGCCCCTGCGCGGCAAAGCGGCCGTTGACGGACAGCTTATAATAATCGTCCGCCGTCAATTCCATATAAAAGCGCGTATAGCCGAGCGGTTCCAGAGAAACCGTCCGACGGAATACGATATGCAGATTGGTCAGCGCGGCGGGATGCTCTCCTTCCGGCTTGAAGCCCTCACGTCCGAGCACCTCGCGCGGCGGCAGGAAGGCAAACTCCGCCGGTACAATAAACGGAACCTTTCTCATACTGTCATTCCTCCGCAAACTCCGTCATTTCCGTGGCTTTGACCGGCCGGCGGCTGTATGCCCGGATACTTTTGATCAGCAGGCCGATCAGAACCGCCGTCGAAGCCGCACAGGCCAGAAATACCAGCAGCTTGACAACCGGGATCTTATAGTCACCTTTGGCGCGGATGCTCACATATGGCTTCTTTTCCTTGCCATGTCCGTAAAGAGAAGCGCCCGCATCAAAGAAATACCGGAGCATCAATCCTTTTTCGGAATTGATCTGCTTGGAAATCTTCTTCATATCTTTCGGGAGCTGTTTGCTGATTTTTGCCATGATTCTGCCCTTTCTTCAGTCCTTGTGCTGCATTCCCTTGCCGTCAAGATTGGGAGAGATTCCGAAAATACTGCCGATGCGGATATTTTTCAGTCCCATTGTGTAGCCAAACCAGCTCACAAGCATGGCCGGCAGCGTGATGATGATAAACCACCACCACACCTTTTCAATGGACGCACCGCCGTACAGCAGCTTTTCCAGCGTGGTAATCACGCCAAGATACATTCCCTCAACAAGACGCGCCACCGCATTGCAGACAACACTCATGTTGCCGCCCCACTCCATGCCGAGCGTACCGCCGACAAGTACACCGAGGCCCATCAGGAGCGCCAGCAGAAGGTTGGGGACATTGGCACCGAATCCAAGCCAGAAGCCCTTGGCGGGGCGATAGGCCATCCGGCCGCTGTCCACCCGGATTTTATCCTTGGCACCGAGCTCCCACACCTGCGTGTAGATCAGCACCATATAAAAGAGAATGGAGAAAATGCTGGCGCAGAGCAGAAGGGTTGGATTCTGTGACGTAGCCAGCGTCAGCATCGTGCCGAAAACGGTCATTGCGATCTGACTGATAAACAGCTTCACCATCTCAAAGGAATTGTCTTTTATAAATTTCAGCATACGGTTCTTCCTCGCAAATCGTTATCTACTATATATTTTAATGCTACCGGAAGAAAAAAGCAAGGGGAATCGCAAAAATTTACAGTTTATTCGTGAAAGCTTAACCGCAGGTTATCAGGCGCCAACGTCAGTCGGTTTTATAAAGGGTCAGCTCCCCGAGCCGCATCGCACGTCCCCCCAGCACCTCAAGCGGCAGCGTAATTGTCCGCCGCTGACCGCCGATTTCGGTATGCACCGTCAGCTGCCCGCCGCTTTCTTCATAGCGCATCCGTGTTCCGCGGTCGCGTGCACCGTCGGACAGCGGCTGCCGATCCCGTGAGCGGCAATAGAGCACGCCGCCCGGTGCAAACTCATAGACCCAGGTATGGCTTTCCCAACATCCGATCAGGCTGAAATCCGTTTGGGCCGCCGCTTCGATTGCCGCCGGCTGAATATCCGGCTCTGCCCTCTCCGGCCGGCTTCCGTTCAGCAGAAAGCTGCAGAATAAAAACACAGCCGTCGCAATTCCGAGTGCCAGCTCTTCCAGCATTCATCTCGCCTCCATCCGTTTGATTCTGCTCTTATTGTGATCCCGCGCCGCGCTCTTATTCCCGACAGATTCCGGAAGCCAAAGAAAAAGGAGGTGCCGCATTGCGGCATCTCCCTTGCCTTACTTCTTTTTGATGACCTTTCGCTGCCACGAATGCTTTCCGCATTCGGAGCACCGCATATAGCGTGTCCGGCCGAAATGCATGGCCAGCGCAGCCGCACGCATGGTGGGAACGTAGCGATGGCCGCACTTCCGGCACTCATAATAGCCGGCCGACTGCTCGATTTTCATGGCAAAGCAAAGACCGACAAGCGCCGGCAGAACGCCGGAGAGCGCAACGATGGTCCTCTGCCATTCCTCCATCCCGATATACCCGGCAATGAGGATCGGCCCGATCAGCACGATCACAGACAGAATACCGATCACCCACTCAAGCGTGAGCAGATACCGGTCACTCTCCTCCTTCTGATGAAGCATCTCCACCAGATTGTTTTCCATTTCCTTATTGTAGTTTTCCACGGCAATAACCTCCCCGCATAGTAATTCGTTGGCGCTGATATCCAGTATCCCGCACAGCTCCAGCATGATGGACGAATCCGGCATGGATTTACCTGTTTCCCGTACCTAAAGATATTGGTTATGTATGAGTGCCTACGCCTACTTGCATAGGCACTCATATCTTTGTTTTTACTCAATTTTGCCGATTTGGCGGTAGTAGATGTCAATATTCTGCTCACGCATACCGTCCACGGTGAACAGACGGTTGCGGACACATTTCATCGGGTGCTGATGCAGAAACGAAGCACAGAAAGCAACCTCGTCAATCATCTTTCCGTCATACCAAGAGGGCTTCTCCATGCCATCAAAGCTCTTGTTCGCCAATATGCTTTTCCTCCTTCCTTGCCTTTTCCAAATGCTTTTGTAGTTTTTGCAGCTTGCCATCGGTCATTACCATTTCAATGCCCCCAGTACACTCATAGGAATCTCCCATAATCAGCAGATCCACCAGATACTCCACATAGGACAGATGGTGACAGGCTTGAACAAACCTGTCATGCGGTGTGTCCTCCGGCGGCCTCGGTGCATACAGCACTTTCCACTCCTGTAGGAGCTTTATATACTCCATGAGCGCAGAAAAGCACAGCTTCTCATTTTCTCTGAGTCGCTGTGCTTCGCTTTTTTTATTCAGTTTTTCCTCCATTTCTTTGGTAGGCGGCTTGTCCTGCATGATGCCGAAGTCGTATGCCAGCTTCTTCATCGCATCGTACAGGGACAGACCAAAGAGCTTTGCTGTGAAGTCGATCACATCCCCATGCTCACCGCAAGCGAAACAATGGTAGTGGTCATCGTCCACAAACAGGCTCGGATGGCGGTCATTGTGGAACGGGCAGAGAGCTTTCCCGTAACGGTTGACCTCCACGCCGTACCTTTCTGCCGCTTCTCTTGTGTTGATGCTTGCCTTTACTGTTGCGAATACATTCATTCAGTTCCTCCATAATTCTTATTGATGAGGACGATTTTTCATCCCCTCGTGTATATTATGAGGAAAATCGAAAAAAACAGGCTAATGGCATGACAAGCTCATTTCAAAAAACATGACAGCGGATTTTCTTGTAACTTAATTTTGAATTTCTTCTCGAATCTATTGCTTTAACGTGTGAAATCGTGTATAATATAAAAAATCATCGGAGGACAGTACACCGTAGTGTAGGGGAT
>JAZNKS010000123.1:0-91405 GCA_045578725.1 Candidatus Flemingiibacterium sp. | reverse complement strand
AACATCTATCATCTGTACAATCCGAATACATATACCCTTGAATCGTTAAGCCGCAAGCTGCTGCGTCGGATACGCAAGGTATCGCAGTCTGAATTTGATAAAGCCTTGAAAGCACGAATGGATGACAGCGATATTGCCGTGCTGGCATTCTATAATTCCATTGCATCCGTATCAAAAAACATTCCGATCAGCAATGAATTTACGATAAACGAGCTTCAGAAACTGGGATTTTGCTGGTCGAAAGCAGGACTTCGGTATTTGCTGTATTTGAAAAAGATACAGTAAAATTCTATTGTTCAGCTATATGACATATGCAATACACCTCTCTACCAAAAACTGGTGTAGAGGGGTGTATTTTAATCTAAAGGCTTATATTCGGTTACGGTTTTCAGATAGGTTTCGGGATCGCCATTGAGTATCAGCTCGGCATATGCTACCGGGTCATTGTAGATCAGATAGTCCAGTTCTGACCGTTCATGCATATTACGGGCAACCTCGTTCTCCACGGCGATAGTGTCAATCGCAATCATGCTGCCATCGGTAAATTTCAGCTCCACACAGCAGTTATCGAAGTTATATTCGCAGGAAATCAGCTTTTTCATAGGGTTTACCTCCAAAATTGTATTGTTTGGAAGTAATGTAAGCGTGGGTTTTTAGTGTGGTATCTTTAAGTTTGGGAACCCCCTGTTTCCCACTTGGACACCGCCCGGTCGGTGATGTTCAGTTTTTCCGCCAGCTGCATCTGTGTCAGGCCCGCCGCTTTGCGCCGCGCGGCAATGAAGCTTCCGATTTTGATCTGATCCACGGTATGCCTCCTTTCTGCTTCCATTATACACGATTCCGATAAAAAAATCCATGAACCAACGGTTGAGCGGGGAGAACTCAACCGTCCCTCGGGGCCTTAAAGCCAAAAACAGGCACAGCAGAAACCTGCTGTGCCTGTTGTCTGTTAAGCTTTCGCCGTCAGGCCGAATTATTCAGCGTCCGGAGCGTAGAGATCAACCATCTTGGTCAGGCGCTCGTACTTCGCCTTCGCACTTACTTCAGCATCCGCGAACAGCTTTTCAGCACGCTCGGGGAACTGATTCATCAGACGGTTGTAACGGTTCTCGGACTTGATGAAGTCAACGTAGCTTGCGGTGGGTTCCTTGGAATCCAGCGAGAAGGGATTCTTACCCTCTGCCTTGAGAGCAGGATTGAAGCGGAACATCTGCCAGTAGCCGGCCTCAACAGCCTTCTTCATTTCGAGCTGGCAGTTCTGCATCGTGCCCTTGATACCGTGCATTTCGCAGGGAGCGTAGCCGATGATGATGGACGGTCCCGGATATGCCTCAGCCTCGGTCAGAGCCTTGAGCAGCTGGTTCATATCAGCACCCATAGCAACCTGTGCAACGTATACATAGCCGTAGGACATAGCGATCTCGGCGAGGTTCTTCTTGCCGATTGCCTTACCTGCCGCTGCGAACTGTGCAACCTGACCGATCTGGGAAGCCTTGGAAGCCTGTCCGCCGGTGTTGGAGTAAACCTCGGTATCGAATACCATGATGTTTACATCCTCGCCGGAAGCGATGACATGGTCCAGACCGCCGAAGCCGATATCGTATGCCCAGCCGTCGCCGCCGAAGATCCATACAGACTTCTTGGCGAGGTAATCCTTTTCAGCCAGGATCTTCGGAGCTACAGGGCAGCCTTCAGCGGCAGCCTTTTCAAGCTCGGCGATCAGTGCTGCTGCGGGAGCGGCATTGGCCTTGGAGGAATCCTTGGTGTCGAGGAATGCCTTTGCGGCAGCCTTGAACGCGTCGGAAGCCTTATCGGAAGCCATCATTTCCTCAACATAGCCGATCAGGCGGTTGCGGATAGCCTTCTGGCCGAGGTGGATACCGAGACCGTGCTCAGCATTGTCCTCGAACAGGGAGTTAGCCCAGGCCGGACCCTTGCCGGACTCGCGGTTAACGGTATAGGGAGTAGCCGGTGCGGAACCGCCCCAGATGGACGAACAGCCGGTAGCGTTGGAGATATACATGGACTCGCCGAACAGCTGGGTGATCAGGCGGGCATAGGAGGTCTCGGCACAGCCTGCGCAGGAGCCGGAGAACTCAAGCAGAGGCTGCTTGAACTGAGAGCCCTTGACGGTGTTGTTGATGAGTTCCTTCTTCTCGGATACATTGGCAACGGCATAATCCCACGGAGCCTGCTGATCGGCCTGCGTGGAAGCCAGAACCATCTCGATTGCCTTCTTGTCGGTGCCGTCCTTTTCTGCCTTGGCAGTTACAGGGCAGGCCTTGACGCAGAGAGTACATCCCATGCAGTCAGCCGGCGAGATCGCCATCGTGAACTTGTAGTTGGTCTTGAGAACGGGCTTTGCGGTGAACTTGGTTGCTGCGGGAGCAGCTGCAGCCTCTTCCTCGGTCATAGCGTAAGGACGGATAGCAGCGTGCGGGCAGACGAATGCACAGTTGTTGCACTGTACGCAGTTCTCGGGAATCCAGTTCGGAACGTATACGGCAACGCCGCGCTTCTCGGAAGCGGTGGAACCCTGCGGGAAGGTACCGTCAACGTAGTCCTCGAATGCGGATACAGGCAGGCTGTCGCCGGCCATAGCGTTGGTCGGAGCAACAACGGTGTTGACGAACTTCTCGAGGTCAGCGCGCTCGGACTTGAATGCAGCCTTGGGTGCATCGGGAGCGCAGTTCTTCCAGGACTCGGGAACGTTTACTTCAACGTAAGCGTCGGAGCCGGCATCGATAGCGGCATAGTTGAGGTCAACAATAGCCTGGCCCTTCTTGATGTAGGACTTGTAGGCAGCCTTCTTCATATACTCGATTGCCTCATCCTTCGGAAGGATGTTGGCCAGCGAGAAGAATGCGGACTGAAGAACGGTGTTCTTAACCTTGGCATTGCCGATCTTCTTGGTTGCGATGGTGGTAGCATCGATGATGATGAACTTGATGTTGTTCTCGGCAATGTAGGACTTAACCTTTGCGGGGAGGTTGGCATCGAGCTCGTCAACGGACCATGCGCAGTCAAGCAGGAAGGTACCGCCGGGCTTAACGTCGGAGATCATGTCATACTTCTTCAGGTAGGAAGAGTTATGGCAGGCAACGAAGTCAGCCTTGTTGATATAGTAAGGAGACTTGATGGGGTTGTCACCGAAGCGCAGGTGCGAAATGGTGATACCGGAGGTCTTCTTGGAGTCATACTGGAAGTATGCCTGGATATACTTGTCGGTGTGGTCACCGATGATCTTGATGGAGTTCTTGTTGGCACCGACCGTACCGTCGCCGCCCAGACCCCAGAACTTGCACGCGATGGTGCCGGGAGCTGCGGTGTCGGGAGCGGGCTTCTCGTCGAGGGAGAGACCGGTTACGTCATCGACAATACCGATGGTGAAGTTTGCCTTGGGCTCGTCCTTGGCAAGGTTCTCGTATACAGCGAAGATGCTGGAGGGGGGAGTATCCTTGGAGCCCAGACCGTAGCGGCCGCCGACGATCTTGGCAGAAACGCCCTTGGAAGCCAGAGCAGCCATAACATCCAGATACAGCGGCTCACCCAGCGAACCGGGTTCCTTGGTTCTGTCGAGAACAGCGATCTTCTTTGCGGTAGCGGGGAGTGCTTCGATGAGCTTGTCCGCAACGAACGGGCGATACAGTCTTACCTTGACAAGACCGACCTTCTCGCCGGCCGCGGTCAGGTAGTCGATAACTTCCTCTGCTACGTCGCAGATGGAGCCCATAGCGATGATAACACGCTCGGCATCCGGAGCACCGTAGTAGTTGAACAGCTTGTAATCGGTACCGATCTTTGCATTGACCTGGTTCATGTAGTCTTCAACGATAGCGGGAAGTGCATCGTAGTACTTGTTGCAGGCCTCGCGGTGCTGGAAGAAGATATCGCCGTTTTCAGCGGAGCCGCGGAGAACGGGATGCTCGGGGTTCAGCGAACGGGCGCGGAAGTCAGCGATGGCATCCTGGTCAACCATGCTTTTGAGCTCATCGTAGTCCCAGACCTCGATCTTCTGGATCTCGTGGGAGGTACGGAAGCCGTCGAAGAAGTTGACAAACGGAACGCGGCCCTTGATGGTGGACAGGTGAGCAACGGCACCAAGGTCCATAACTTCCTGCGGGTTGGAGCCGGCCATCATAGCGAAACCGGTCTGACGGCAGGCGTAAACGTCGGAGTGGTCACCGAAGATGTTCAGAGCGTGCGAAGCAACACAGCGTGCCGATACGTGGATAACGCAGGGCAGCAGCTCGCCGGCGATCTTGTACATATTCGGGATCATCAGGAGCAGACCCTGAGATGCGGTGTAGGTGGTCGTCAGAGCGCCGGCAGCCAGCGAACCGTGAACGGTACCGGCAGCACCTGCCTCAGACTGCATTTCGGTCACCTTTACTTCGTCGCCGAAGATATTCTTGAGACCGGTGGCAGACCAGGAATCGGTCAGCTCCGCCATTACAGACGACGGAGTGATCGGGTAAATCGCAGCAACTTCGGTAAACGCATAGCTTACGTGAGCCGCAGCGGTATTACCATCCATGGAAATTTTCTTTCTTGCCATGTTTGGAATTCCTCCTGTATATAAATAAATTTTGACATAACGATACGGGCGTTTCGCTCCCTCATTTTCGAAGGCAGAAAAACACCACGGTAATATGATACCACTTTTTCAGCCGATTGTAAAGATGTTTTTGAAAATTCGATTGTAAAAAATATTAAAACTTACGCTTTGGTCGAATATGGATACAACGCGAAGGGAATTCCGGCGGCGTCTCCGGCGGATCACCGTCTTATCACGCTGTTCCGATCCCGGCCAACTGCCTCACGGTACGCATCAAAATCGGCATAATCCTGCCCGCCAAAGCGCCAGATCAGCGCGGATCCGGCCTCGGTGTAGACATTGTTCTCCAGCGTGATCTGCGCCTCCGCCTCCGGGGAGATGATCGAATAAATTGCCGCGCCGACCGGAGCCGGGCCGAATTCGTTGTTCACGATCCGCAGGCTTCCGCCCTCGCTCGGGGTCGGGATCCGCCAGAGGAAGATGTGGTGTCCCATCGGCTGGGGCCAGATTTCCGAGCGGCGGGGAAGGGTTTCGCCCTGCATGGCAAAGCCGCATCCGGCGTTTGTGCAGATATTATGTTCAAAGCAGGAATCCACCGGCAGCTTGTCGCGGTATTCAAAGGCTGCCATACCGTAGGTATCAAAGCGGTTGTCCCGGCAGACAAAGCGCTCGGCCGGAACGGTTTTGTTTCCCGGGCCCTGATGGGTCACGCAGGAATCGTAGACATCCCGGAAGGCGTTCCTTTCCACCAGCACATCGACGGCATCGATCCAGAATTCCACCGCGTTGCCGAAGCGGATTTTCAGCTCCTTATTCCAGACGCATCCGCCGATGGCATGAAAATCACAGCCGCGGATGATGACATTCCGTCCCGCGCCTGCGCATCCGTGCACGCCGCTGTTTTGGAACGCCAGATTTTCAAGAATCATATTGCTGTGGATCCGGGCCATCGACCGCTCGCCGTAATGCGCACATTCGATGCTCCGGTAAACCGTGCCCGGATTGCCGTGCGAGAAGAGAAGCGTTTCGGGCTCGCCTTCCAAGCCGCCCCTCTCGCCCGTGCCGAAGCGGCTGTCCCAGAAATCGCCCTGTGCGGACAGCGCCTCTGCCTCCCAGCGGAGTGTGCCGAAGGATTCGCCGCCGTCAAAGCTGAAATTGCAGGCTTCCTTCGGGATATTGCCGATGCAGCGCCAAACATCGGGACGGATTTCCTCCCAATCCTCCGGCCGGCTCACATCAACCGAGCCGCTGAAGACCGGCTTGTCGCCCTCGCCCCAAGCGCCGTAGGTGATCGGTTTTCCGTCAGCCCCTCCGACGGTACGCAGGCTTGAACGGTAAAAGCTTCCGCGCCGGAAGAGAATCGAATCGCCGGGCATCGGCTTGATTTTTGTGTAATCCCGCTTCGCCGATTCCGGCGAGCGGCCGTCAGCCGCGTCACAGCCGTTCCGCTCATCAATGTAATAAACTGCCATGGTTATCCTCCGTAAACCTCGGCCAGCAGATTCTTCATGACCTTTACCGAGAAATCCGCATACGCCTTGACCATATCAAAGGATTTGCCGTAATGGTGGAGATTGAGTTCCATATTGTAGCTGCCCTCATACCCCACATCACGCAGAGCGCCCATAACCGCCTTCCAGTCAATGTTGCCGGACAACGGAGTCTTGTGCTGATCGGTCATGCTGTCGTTGTCATTCAGATGCAGGCAGCGGATGGAGGAGCCGAGCTCGTAAATCATCTCATGCGGAAGCGGCTCGCCCTCAAAGCGCGCAGCCTTGTTGGTGTGGCCGGTATCCATGCAGGTACAGAAATATGGCGCATTCCCGTTCCGGCCGGAGATTTCGCGGTAGGCATTCAGGAATTCGGTTTTGTCGCCGAAGAAATCGATGCCGCACCTGCCATCGCTCGAATGGCAGTCACCGAAGGTTTCGGTGGCGATCATAACGTTAAATTCCTTTGCATACGGGAGAAAATCATCAAACATCCGATTGTTGTACGCGCGCTGATCCGCAGCCGGGGCATCCAGTCCGAGATGTACGCTGTGAACCACACAGTACCGGCTTCCCAGCAGAGAAGTGGCCATCATGTCATAGCGCGCGCTCTTCTTTTCGTGTGTATTGAAGGCCTCATCATAGCCGTAGCTCATGATCCGGCCGTGGGTCTGACCGATCTGTACGCCGATTTCATCCGCATGACGGCGGATACCGGCAAAGAACGAGGCGATCTCATCCTCGCTTTTGGTATACAGATTGCCTTCCTTGCCGCTCGAATAGCGGATCAGATCGAAATCCACGCAGGCAAGGCCGATTTCCTTTGCCAGATCCAGCGCGCCGATCGGACCGAGCGCGCTTTGGAAAGCGCCGATGGAAAGAGAAACTTCGTTTGTCATAATTGGGGTTCCTTTCAGGATATTTTTCTGCTATCAGTATACCATAAACTGCCGGCCGGCGCAAGGCTTTTTCGCGCAAAGTCCGATTTTTCTTGACAATCCGGGGCTTTTGTGCTATAATTATCCGTGCAAGCAGGTCGGGCAATCGCGTGATATGGCGCCGAAAGGTATTATCATGAGGAAAGTCCGGGCTTCAAAGGGCAGGATAACGGATAACGTCCGCCGAGGGGAACCTCCGGGATAGTGCAACAGAGAGATACCGCATCAGACGGTGTACGGCTTTGCCGGATATCCGCTGATGTAAGGGTGGAAAGGCGAGGTAAGAGCTCACCCGGTCCCATGGCAACATGGGAGCGCTGTAAACCCTATCCGAAGCAACACCGTTTGCGGGATCCGGGCAATCGCCCGGCTGCCGGCCCGGCAGATCCCGCGGGTGGCAGGCCATTGGCCGAGCGTGCCGGCAACGGTACGTCCAGATAGATGATTGCCGATTACAGAACCCGGCTTACAGACCCGCTTGCACCAGAGCCGCCGTAAAACACGGCGGCTTGTTTTGTTTAACAATTCCCGCATGAGTGTTTACAAATTCCGGTTGACAAGTCTGCCGGGAAAGTGTATAATACTAAAAATACTATTCTTATGAGGTTTGGTTATGAAAACAGCAGTTCGCATCCTGGCGCTTCTGATTGCGCTCTCCGCCCTTTTCTCGGCTGTATCCTGCGGCGAAAAGGAAAGCAATGCCCCCATGGGCTTCAAGGAAATTTCCGATGAAGGCGTCACCTATCACTTTTATGTGCCCGATGAATGGGTAACGGATGTATCCACCGGCATGACCTCTGCCTATTACAGCGGCCGGGATCCCTCCAACGTTTCCGTCACCGCCTTCGAGCTGGATGGCACTGTGACCTCGGTTGCCCAGTACTGGGAAATGTACGAGGCCGATTTCAAATCGGTCTTCGCCGATATGGAATATGTCGATCAGAGTGAGGTTACGCTGGATGACGTGGCCGCCATGCAGTACATCTACACGGCGACGGTTTCCGACATCGAATACAAATTCATGCAGATCGTGGCCCTGCGCCAGAATCAGGTCTATATCTTCACCTATACCGCCGCGGCTGAGCAGTACGATGCACACATCGAGGATGTTCTGGCCATGCTGGATTACTTCACCTTCAAAAAATGAGCGTGATCTACTTTGACAACAGCGCGACAACGCCGCTCTGCCCGGCGGCGCGTGCGGCCATGGAGGCCGCAATGGACATCTGGGGCAATCCTTCCTCGCTTCATGCCATGGGCGTTGAAGCCGAGAAGCTCGTTTCCGATGCCAGACGGGCCATCCTGGCCGCGCTCGGCGTACGCTGTGCAACGAAAATCGCCGAAAAGCAGCTGATCTTCACCGCCTCCGGTACCGAAGCCGACAATCTGGCCCTGATCGGAACGGCAATGGCCAAGAATTTCAGCACCCGCAAAAACATCCTGATTACGGACAGCGAGCACCCGGCCGTAAGAGAGCCGGCCGCCCGGCTGGAGGCGATGGGATTTGAAATCCGCCCCATTCCCACCGTCGGCGGTGATGCGGATTATGCCGCCGCCGAACGGGCCGCCGACCGGAATACCATCCTCGGCAGCTTCATGGCCGTCAACAACGAAACCGGTGCCGTCTACAACATCAAACGTCTTTCCTCCATCATCAAAGCCGCCAATCCCGATGCGCTGATCCACGCCGACTGTGTGCAGGCCTTTCTGAAAATGCCGCTCACCGAGAAGTCGCTCGGTGCTGACATGATCACGCTCAGCGCGCATAAAATCGGCGGTCCGAAGGGAGTGGGAGCTCTTTATGTTTCCCCGGCTGTCCTGACAGCCAAAAAGCTCGTCCCCATCATCCTCGGCGGCGGGCAGGAAATGGGAATGCGCTCCGGCACCGAAAATGTCATCGGCATCGCCGGCTTCGGCGCGGCCGCCAGGAGCGGCTTTGCCTCGCTGAAGGAGGATATCGCCCGGATGGATTCCCTTCGCAGCCGGCTGATTGAGGGGCTTTCGGATACGGCACGCTTTCCCGGCCTGTCGCTTCATTCTGTGCCCCATGCGGCCCCGCATATCATCAGTATCGGTCTGCCGTCCATCAAAAGTGAGGTCATGCTCCACAGCCTTTCGCGGGAGGGAATCTGCATTTCCAGCGGATCGGCCTGTTCCTCCCACTCCGGGCACGGAAGTCCGGTCCTGAAGGCTTACGGCCTCACGGAGCGGGAAGCCGACTGCACCGTCCGTGTCAGCCTCGGCCCGCAGAACACGCCTGAAGAAGGCGCGCGCTTTCTGGATGCGCTGCAAAAATCGCTGAAAACACTTGTCAGAATCGGATAGGAGTTCCCATGAATACACACGATACCATCGTTTCCCTCTGCGAGGCGGCCGTCCGGTCAAAATCCGCTCTTGCCTCGGCATCGACAGCAAAGAAAAATGAAGTCCTCGAGGGCATCGCCCGCCTTCTGATCGAAGAAACGCCGGCCATTCTCAAAGCCAACAGCACCGATCTTTCGGCCGCCGCCGATAACGGCGTTCCCGCTCCGATGCTCGACCGGCTCCGTCTGGACGAAAAACGGATCGCCGGCATGGCATCGGCCCTGCGCGAGCTGATTCTCCTTGAGGATCCCATCGGCTCAGGTGAGCGTACCGTCCGCCCCAACGGCCTTGTAATTGAGCATATCCGTGTACCGCTGGGCGTGGTCGCCATCATCTATGAGGCCCGCCCCAATGTAACCGTTGATGCAGCCGCTCTCTGCATCAAAACCGGCAATGCGGTTATTCTCCGCGGCGGCAAGGAGGCCATTCATTCCAACAAAGCGCTGGCATCCCTCATGCGCCGGGCGCTGTGTGACTGCGGTCTGCCCGCCGACGGCATCGCGCTGATCGAAGACACCTCGCGCGAGAGTGCCCGCGAGCTGATGACCATGCGCGGCTATGTGGATCTTCTGGTTCCGCGCGGCGGTGCGGGGCTCATCCGGAGCGTAGTCGAAAACGCCACGGTTCCGGTCATCGAAACCGGTGCCGGCAACTGCCATATCTACATCGACGAGAGCGCCGATATCGGGCTCGGTGTCCGGGTGGCCTGCAATGCCAAGCTCTCCCGCCCGGCTGTCTGCAACGCTGTTGAAACCATGCTGGTGCATCGGGCGGCAGCCGAATCCTTCCTGCCGCGCTTTGCCAAAGCGGTGACGGAATCCGGCAAGCTGCTGGAAATCCGGGGCGATGAAGCTGTCCGTTCCATTCTCGGCTGCAGGGCCGCATCCGAGGAGGACTGGAGCACTGAATATGACGATTACATCCTCGCCGTCAAAGTTGTGGAGGACATCGGAGAAGCGATTGCGCATATCAACCGGTACAACACCAAGCACAGCGAGGCCATCATCACCCGAAGCATGGAAAATGCCGCCCGCTTCCGTCAGGAAATCGATGCGGCTGCGGTCTATGTCAATGCCTCCACCCGCTTCACCGACGGCGGTGAATTCGGCTTCGGCGCGGAGCTGGGCATCTCGACCCAGAAGCTTCATGCGCGCGGACCGATGGGCCTGCGTGCGCTGACCACCGAAAAGTATCTGATCACCGGCGAGGGCCAGATCCGCTGAATATCGCCTGAAAACAGAGAATCCCCGCAGACTGCCTTTGACGAATGTGCCGTCTGCGGGGATATTTTTGTGTCCGTGCGGAGTCTGATTCAAAAAGTCAGTTTTTCCTCCGGCAAGCGATGGATTTTTCCATTTACAGGCTCACTGGAATCTGCTATAATGGAATCATACCGGAACTCTCCCGGTGTCCGGCCGGTATGTCGGCGGAAGAAGCGGAAGAAATACTGCTCGTTTTCAAAGCCGCATCGGCGGGCAACCTCGGCGATGGGCAGCCGGGTATTTTTCAGCAGCTCCGATGCTGTCTGCAGACGGCAGTTCATTACCGTCTGATGGAGCGAGCAGCCTGCGTACCGGCGGAAATCCCGGTCCAGCTTGGCCCGGCTGATGTGAAACTCCGATGCCAGTCCATCCGCATCGAATTTCCCGCCGGGATGTGCCAGAATCCGCTCCAGAATGCTGCCGATTGTGTCTTCGGAGGGCACAAGCGCCGCTTTTCCGGCAATGCATATCTCCATCCGGGCAAAAAACGCCGCCAGATGCGCGCCGCGCTCCCCCATGGGCCGCGCAGCATCCATCACCGGCATCAGGATGTCAAGAAGTGCTTCGGAATCCTTCAGAAAGAATATTCCGCTGTGCGCAAGGATTTTCGTATCAAAAATCCAGTCGGAAAATCCGTCCGCAAACGCCTCGCCGAAGTATACCACATACCGCTCAAACGGCGCCCCCGGATCCTTCGGCACCGTATGATGAACGGTATACGGCCGTACCAGAACGGCGCACGGCCGCTCGGCCGGATACGGATGCCCGTTCAGGATCACGGTCTGCCCACAGGCCGACGGGCAGAAATACAGCTCATAATGCGGATGGAAATCCCGCCGTTCCGCCTCCGCCCGGTATTCGGTTTTATGAATGGCGGTCAGCGGCCGCGCATCCGCCAGCAGATTCTGATGCAGATAATGCATCCGCTCGCACCTCCGTTCAAGTTCCGTACAACTTTGCCCGTTTCCGGGCCAAAAGGAGAATTCATTATGGCAACCAAATCAAGAATCGTCGAAAAATCCTTCCGCATCGGATGCGGAAGATACCTTCAGGAAAACGGGGCGCTCTCCCGCATCGGCGAGGAAATCCGCCGCCTTGGCTGCTGCCGCCCGTTTCTGCTCGGCGGCGAAACAGCGCTGTCGCTGACACGCGCCGCTGTAAGCGACAGCCTCGCGGCTTCCGGCATGACGGGAACCTTCTACACCTTCAGGGGCTTCTGTGTGCCCGATCACTGTTCAGCGATCACAGAGCAGGAGGATTTTGCCGCCTGCGACATTGTCATCGGCATCGGCGGCGGAATCGTCATGGATGCCGCCAAGCTCTGTGCCGTTATGGCCGACCGGCCCGTCATCTGTGTTCCCACCAGCAGCGCCACCTGTGCCGCCTGCGCACCGCTGAGCGTCACCTACAACGAAATCGGTCAGCCCCTCGGCACCCGGCATCACACCCGCGAGGTCAACGCCGTCATCGCCGACATGGATATTCTGGCTGCCCAACCCATCCGCCTGTTCCTGTCCGGTGTCTACGATTCGCTGGCCAAGCAGATGGAACTCTGTCAGCGGCTGCTTGGCAAGGAGGAGAGCGAGATCGATATCGGTCTGCGCGCCTCCTATGAATTGAGCCGCTTTCTCTATGATCGTCTGCTCGCCGATTTTGAAGGGGCGTGCGAGGATATGAAGGCTGGGCGGCGTGAGAGCAAGGCGGTCTATGACTGCGTTTATCTGACCCTTGCGCTGACTGGTGTGGTCAGCGGTCTGGCGCGCGGCTCCAATCAGACCGCCGTCGCGCACAAAATCTACGAATCCGGGCGTTCGCTCTTTCCCGAGGCACTCCGCACGCATCTTCACGGCGAGGTGGTGGCGGTCGGACTGATCGCCCAGCTCGCCTATAACGGCCAGACGGAAGCCGCTGTCCGCTTCCGTGAGAAGATGCAGTCTCTGGGCATGAAAACCTCTCTCTTTGCCATGGGCGTTGCTCCGACCGAAGAAAACCGCACCCTTCTGTATGAAAAGATGCTTGCCTCCACCGCCATGGCCGGAACAAGCACGGAGGAGCATCGGCAGCTGGATTTTGCGCTGCGGATGATCCTCTGATAAAGCCGTATTATTCCTGCCCTCCGAGCTCCTTTTCCAGCTCCTCGCGGATTTCGCGGCATTTGGCCGTGTCAATCTTTCCCTTGGTCTTTTCAAAATAGGCCACGCTGTTGCGAGCCATCAGCAGGAACTGATTGTTGAGCGTGCGGCCCTCGCTTTTGGCCGCGTAGTAAAGCTTTTCCAGCAGATCGTCGCTGATGCGGAGCTGGACGGTTCTCTGATTTTTCATATCGGTGACTCCTTGTTTTTGTTTCAGTATAGCACAAATCCGTGCCAAAGTCAACGGCCTTGGCGCGGGATTTTTTGTTTTTTGGTGCCGCATGATGTGTGACAGGAACGAAAAAGTTTGCGAAAAATTCCCATGCATCTTGTTTTCTGCCGCCGGATGTGCTACAATAATTATAGAAGATAATCACCGAAGGAGATATCATATGCTTTCCGTTGCCTATACCGCCGGGCTTGCCGGCATCGACGGCTTTCTTGTCAGCGTCGAATGCAGTGCGCAGGACAAAATCCCGCAGTTTGAAATCATCGGTCTGCCCGATGCGGCCGTCAAGGAATCCAAGGACCGCATCATCTCGGCCCTCGACAACAGCGGCATCGGCTTCCCCGAAACCGCACTGACCGTCAATCTGGCGCCCGCCGACCGCAAAAAGGAGGGCTCCGCCTACGATCTTGCCATCCTCGTTTCCATTATCAAGGCGGTCCGGATCCTCCCCGATACCGTGTCGCTGGAGGATCGCTGCTTTATCGGCGAGCTGTCGCTTTCCGGCGAGGTGCGCGGTGTCAACGGCGTTCTGTGTATGTGCCTTGCCGCCAAAAATGCCGGAAAAACCGAGATTTATGTCCCCTGCCAGAATGCGGCCGAGGCCTCAGTTGTGGAGGGTGTGACGGTATACGGTGTACCGGATGTTAAATCCCTGCTGGCGCATCTTCTCGGCAAAAAGCCGCTTGGTGCCGAGCATTTCGACCATTCCCGCTTCGCCGAAATGGCGGGGCGCGCCGCGGCGGATTTCCGCGATGTCAAGGGGCAGGAGCGCGTCAAGCGCGCCCTCGAAATCGCGGCAGCCGGCGGTCATAACATTTTATTGATCGGCCCGCCAGGCACCGGAAAATCCATGCTGGCCAAGCGCCTGCCCTCGATTCTGCCCGAGCTGACCTTCGATGAGGCCATCGAAACCACCAAAATTCATTCCATCTCCGGTATGCTCCCGGAGGGCAAATCCATCCTGACCTCCCGCCCATTCCGCTCGCCTCATCATACGATGAGCGCGCCCAGTCTGGTCGGCGGCGGTACCAATCCCATGCCCGGCGAGATTTCGCTCGCGCACAACGGCGTGCTCTTCCTCGATGAGCTGCCGGAATTCAACAAGGCTGTTACCGAATCACTCCGCCAGCCGCTGGAAGACGGCAAGGTCACGATCACCCGTACCGGCGGCAAGATCACCTATCCCTGCTCCTTCATGCTGGTTGCCGCCATGAATCCCTGCAAATGCGGTTACTTCGGGCATCCCACCCATCCCTGCACCTGCAAGCCGTCGGATATTCACAAATATCTCTCCAAAATCAGCGGCCCTCTGCTCGACCGGATCGACATTCAGGTTGAGGTCGCCTCGCTCAGCTACGATGAGCTGTCCGCGCCCTCCACGGGAGAATCATCAGCCGATATCCGTGCCCGCGTCAACAAGGCCCGCGCCTTCAGCCTCGCCCGCTGTGAGGAAGCCTGCAAAGCCGATCCGCTTCTGCCGATGTACTACCGGAATGCGGATATGAACACCTCGCATCTGACCCTCTTCTGCAAGCTGGAGGGAGCCGCCGCCGAGCTGCTCAAGGGCGCCTACGAAAAGCTCGGTCTGTCCGCGCGCGGTTATGACCGCCTGCTGCGCGTGGCCCGCACTATAGCCGACCTTGATGCCAGCGAGCAGGTGGAAAGCCGTCATGTCGCCGAAGCCATCGCGCTCCGAAGCCTCGACCGGAAATATTGGTAAGCGCGGTTTGTACTGAACAGCCGTTTCCGAAATGAATAACAGGCTGTGGAGAATCTGTGGAATATTCACAGGAGCTGTGTTGAAAATCCGACCGGATTCGACGCCGGGCTGTTGATAACTGTGTGAAAAGTGTGAACAAGTGCCTGAAAAGCCGAAAAAGTTATCCACACTCTCAACAGTTGACCGTGTGGATAATGTGGAAACCATTTTGTGGATTATCTGCATTGTGTGAATAAGCCGTGAAAGAATCCGAAAAGTAAAAATACCACTTGACAGTTTTTCTGCCAGGTGGTATAATATTGTTTGCCCTATATGCATCTGTAAGTATAATACCCCATATTACGGAATTATTATAGCACATTTCAAGGGCCTTGTCAAGATATTTCAGCATCAATTAACATTTTGTTTACAAACAGGAGGACATTATGAAGCAGCACGCACTTCTTGGCCTGCTTGGACAGGCATCCGGGCCGATCCTGCAGGAAACGGCCGGCCGCATCACGGCGCTGAATGCGGCAACCGGTAAAAAGGGACTGGTTCTCCGGCCGGATCAGGCGCTGGAGCTTGCCAAAGCCCGTGCGCAGGCACTCCGCGACAACGACCGGATCGAAATCGGCATCGGGGCGCTTGAAAAGATCATCCGCACCTTCGCCGGCTCCCTCTATGCACAGCCCGACAGCTGGGAGGAAATTCTCCACACCGTCACCGGACACTTTTATTTCATCAAAAGTGAAACGCACGATGCCGTCAGCGATAACGAGCTGATCGACCTGCTCTTTTATGCTTTTGACGGGATATGCGCAGGCTCGGTCGGGCAGCTCGATGAATACGCCGAAGCCCTGATGGCTTCCTTTTCCGGATTCCCCGAAAAATTCGAAATCGAAGCGGACACGGAAATCAGCGATACGCAGAAGCTCGAAGCCGTACTCGGTCGGATTCCGGCGGCTGATCCGGCCTTTTATCCGGATTTTGCGGCCTCCTTCTTCCACCTCCGCACCCGCATGGCCGGGCGGCTCAACGATTTCGCCATTCTTTTTGCCATGCAGCGGGAATATGAGGATTGCGGCGGTGATTTTGCGGAATTTGAGCGCCGATGCGAGCGGCTTCCGGAGCAGATCCGGGGAGGGAATGTACGATGAATAACACGCCCTCCTCCGATGTCATTCGTCCGGACAAGACCAACTACACCCTTTCCCTTGCATCCGAAGCGCTCCGATGCGGGCGGATAAGCGAGGAGCTGTACCATAAGCGGATCGGGCAGATTTTTGAACTGCTGGCAGCCCTCATCTATGCGTATACCGGCGGGCTGTCCACATCGGTCGAGAACCGCACCGCCGCCCGGCTGATGCGCTCGCTTTTATATGTGATGGATCTGGCCCTGCTCTCCCTTGCACCCGAGGAAGCCATCGAACGGCTGGCCGCCGCCTCCCCCGCACGCATCTATGCGGACGGAATCCCGATCGAGCGGCAGTATCAGCTGAAGGCGCGCGCGCTCCTGCGCGAGGCCAGGCGATGCCGTCCTGTCACCCTCTGTCTATCCTACAACAAGCTGTTGGACAAGACCCTGCCGGACATTCTGCATGGGTGGGACACCCGGTTCGATGCCGGGCGGCGGCTTGCCGGCATCGATTATCCCCAGCCGACCGTCAATCCGGCGATCGGCGGCATCCTCGGCGTGATCCATCGGCTGGAGGAGCTGATCACCGAGAATCGGTTTCTCCTCTGTTTTGACGAAGCCGACCGCGCCCGGCTGGAGGAGCGCTTTCATCGTGAGCTCGCCCACCCCGCCGGTGTACGCTGCAATCTCGGTCAGCTCTGCTTCGATCATGCACTCCTCTCCCTGCTGGCCGGCGAGAGGCAGGCGCAGATCCCCCTCAGCCATGAGAATGCCATCCGTCTTGGAAGAAGCGGCATCGATGAAGCCGCCATTCCCGGCGCGCTCGCCGTTCTCGGCAGCGGGATGCCGCCCCGCTATCGGCAGAAGCTGTACGAAGCCGGACGGTCACCCATTCTGGCCGCCTCAAAGGGCGGCTGTGATGCCATGCTTCGCTTTGCAGGACTTGTGCCGGACAAAAAACATCCGCCGCGCCCTTGACAAGCCGCAGGCTTTTCGGTATAATGAATGTAATAAAATTTCTCAATTGAAAGGAATATCTTCTCATGAACGAATACCGCATTGACAAAGGCATTATTCACACCGAAAACGGACTGCCGTGGGGCCCGCGCTGGTTCTGCGACGGCCGTATGGCCATCGAAGCCGACGGGAGCGCCATCACCCAGATCGATTATTTCGGCCAGCACACCGCTGTCGGAAACACCTATATTGTTTTCCGCAAGCGTTTCTGGGACGGAATTCGGTTTATCATGAACACAGACAGCAGAAGATGCCCGCTGAAGCCCCGCGAATGCGAGATTTACCCATACGGCTTCACCTCCCATTCCAAGGGAGCGGACTATCGGATTTTTCTTGCCGATGAGCGGCTGTTTTTCACCGTCATCCCCGCCGCCGATTGTAATCTGGACATCGAATTCTACGATGATTCGGTCTTTTATCCCGAAACGCATCCCCATGCCAGAGTGGATGCCGCCGGGCGCACAGCCCGCGAATGGGAGCCGTTCCGGCTGGAGGACGGCGAGCTCCGCTCTTCCTTTACGGATGACGGCGCGACCACTTATGTCAGCTTCTCCTCTGACTGTCCGCTGAGCTTTTCCGTCCCACCGCGCCGCCACAAATCCATCCTCACGATGAACGGCCTGCGTGCCGGCGGAGAATATGTCCTCTGCGTCAGCCTTTCGACCGGCCGAACCAAGGACTATACCGGCTGGCAGGAGCTTCTCCGGCAGCAGCAGGAGCGGTATCGGAAGATCGCCGAGCGTGCGCCGGTACTGAAATCATCGCACCCCCTGCTGAACCAGTTCTTTGCGCTGGCCCCTATGTACCATGAATCGCTGAAAACGGTGGATATTCCCGGCGTCCTCCGCGCCCAGAGCACCCATTACTGGGTCTGGGGCTGGGACAGCATGACCTCCGCCGAATCCTTTTTCTACTGGGGCGATGAGGATTTCGCCGGTCAGATGCTGGCCTGCTTTGCAAAATACGGCCTCGCTCACTGCTATGCGGGCGATATGAGCAGCGCAGAAGCCGCCCCTGTCCCCGCCGACGGAATGTATCTGGTTCTGCTGGATCGGTACCGTCAGGCCGGCGGTGATGCTGCCCCCTTCTATCCCTTTGCAAAAGAGCTGACCGAGCGGATTATCGATACCGGAATCGGCGATACCGGCCTTTGCATCGGCACCTCGCTCTATCCCGATTTCCGGGAGCTGGTCTGCGAAAACGGGCAGGATATCAGCGCCTTCAACAACACCGTCTGCTACTGCGCCGTGCGGAGCATGGAGCGGATTGCCGCCGCTATGGGGGACTCGGAGATGGCAGGCCGCGCCAGAGCCTTCGCCGACCGCACCAAGGCCAATTTTGAGCGGATTCTTTACAACCCCGAAATCGGCTTCATCGATTCCTCCGTCGATGCCATCACATTGGAGGGACGCGGCCTTCCCACCAACAATGCCGTGAAGTGGGAGAGCGATGACTGCGCCGATCTGATCGCCCATCATGCCGACGAGTATCTCAAAACCTACGAAAGCCGGCTGGTTTCGCCCTCCGGCCTGCGTCCCGCGCCCGAAGATCATCCATGCTACGATCTTGATGCCAATCAGCTCCATTGCTGGTGGCCGGTCATGAGCGAACTCTATATCCGGCTGATCAACCGCTCCGGACGGAAAGATCTGCTGGAGCAGTATCTCTCCTGGGTGGAATACTGGTCCGAGCGGCTGATGTGCCCGGAGGGAATCTCCTGCTATGACAACGATCCTTCGGTGGATTTTGATAACTGGAACAGTCGTCTGGGAACCTGGCACGGCTATTCGATCCGCGGCTTTTACAATGCCGTTGTGCACGCCTATATCGGCGTTGATTTCGATGCCGCCGGCCTGCACATTCTTCCCTCGGCAGGCGATGACGAGCCGCAGCTGCATAATCTTCACTTCGGCAAAAAGAGCTTTGATATCCGCCTTGCCGGCCGGGGCGGCGCCGTCCGTGAGGTGAAGCTCAACGGCCGCTCGCTCGGCGCCGTATCCCTCATTGCGCACCGCGATCTTGAGGAGCACAACCGGATTGAAATCCTGCGCGGCTGATTTTGGCCGTTTCTCTCTCTGCTCCGAAAGAAAAACCACAAAAAAAGTGACGAATTTACACTATATTCATTGCACAGCAAAAAAATCTGTGATATAATATAAGGTATGTTGATTTATTCCGATACTAAGGAGCATGAAAATGAGAATCGGTCTTGATGTCGGCTCCACTACGCTGAAGTGTGTAGTGCTCGATGACAGCAATCAGATTATATATAAATCCTACAAGCGCCATTTCGCGCAGATCACCGAAACCACGCTGGAGCTTCTGCGTGAACTCCGCGATACGCTGCCCGGTGCGGCCGATGCCGTCCTGTCCATTTCAGGCTCGGCCGGCATGGGCATGGCTGAGGCCAGCGGCATCGGCTTTGTGCAGGAGGTTTACGCCACCCGTCTGGCGGTCAAGCGCCTGATCCCCGAAGCCGAGGTGGTAATCGAGCTTGGCGGCGAGGATGCCAAGATCCTATACCTCGACGGCACGATGGAGGTCCGCATGAACGGCTCCTGTGCCGGCGGTACCGGTGCGTTCATCGACCAGATGGCAACTCTGCTCGCCGTCACACCGGATGATCTGAACGAGCTTTCCCACAACTGCGAAAAGATTTATACCATTGCCTCACGCTGCGGCGTCTTTGCCAAGAGCGACATTCAGCCGCTCATCAATCAGGGGGCCCGCAAGGAGGATATCGCCGCCAGCATCTTCTATGCCGTGGTTAACCAGACCATTGCCGGCCTTGCCCAGGGACGCCCGATCGAGGGCCATGTGGTCTATCTCGGCGGCCCGCTGACCTTTATGGACGGTCTGCGCCATGCCTTTGACAAGTCGCTGAAGCTGACGGGTATCTGTCCCGACAATTCTCTCTACTTTGTTGCCATGGGCGCGGCCTTCGGCGCGGACATCACCTCCTGCCGTGCCACGCTTTCCGAGGGCATTGAGCGGATCGCCGGCTACAAGACCGAGGGCAAGTATTTAGCCTGCCCGCCGCTCTTCACCTCCGAGGCGGATTACGAGGAATTCGCCGCCCGCCACGCCGCCGACAAGGTGGATTATGCGGATCCCGCCACTTATACGGGCAAGGCCTATCTCGGCATCGATGCCGGCTCCACCACGGTCAAGGCTGTTGTGATGAACGAGAACCGGGATATCCTCTGCTCGCTGTACCAGTCGAACAGCGGCAATCCCGTGCCGATCATCCGGCAGTTCCTCTCGGATTTCTACGAAAAATACCCATCCATCCGGATCGTGTCCTCTGCTGTCACCGGATATGGTGAGGAGATCGTCAAAAACGCCTTTGCCGTTGATTTCGGCATTGTCGAAACCATGGCGCATTTCTTCGCGGCCAAGAAATTCATGCCCGACGTCGATTTCATCATCGATATCGGCGGTCAGGATATCAAGTGCATCAAAATCCGCGGCGGCGCCATCGACAACATCTTCCTCAATGAAGCCTGCTCCTCCGGATGCGGCTCCTTCCTCCAGACCTTTGCCGGCGCGCTCGGCCAGAATATCGCCGATTTCGCCAGGGAAGGCCTGTTTGCCAAAGCGCCCGTCGATCTCGGCTCCCGCTGCACCGTATTCATGAACTCCTCGGTCAAGCAGGCGCAGAAGGACGGCGCAACGGTGGACAACATCTCCGCCGGCCTGTCGATTTCGGTTGTCAAGAATGCGCTCTACAAGGTCATCCGCGCATCCGGCGCCGACTCCCTCGGTCAGCATATCGTTGTTCAGGGCGGTACCTTCCTCAACGATGCGGTTCTGCGTGCCTTTGAGCAGGAAATCGGGCGCAATGTCGTCCGTCCCAACATCGCCGGTCTGATGGGTGCCTACGGCGCGGCCATCTATGCCATGGACTGCTCGAAGGGCGAATCCACTCTCCTCGATGCCGAGGCGCTTGCCGCTTTCCGACACGATGTCAAGGTCACAACCTGCGGCCTCTGCGAGAATCATTGCCGTCTGACGGTGAACACCTTCGACGGCGGGCGCAAATTCATCGGCGGCAACCGCTGTGAACGTCCCACCGCACGCGGCTCGGCCTCCGAGCATTACGATCTGTACGAATACAAGCTGGAGCTTCTGAACGGCTATACGGCAAAGCCCGAAAAGCCGCGTGCCCGTATCGGTCTGCCGATGGGGCTCAATCTCTACGAGATGCTCCCCTTCTGGCACGCCTTCTTCACAAAGCTCGGCTTTGAGGTTGTCGTCTCGCCGCGAAGCGACCGCAAGCTCTATCTGGCCGGCCAGCAGACGATCCCCTCGGATACGGTCTGCTTCCCCGCAAAGCTGGTACACGGCCATGTGGATGCCCTCCTGTCGATGGGTGTGGATGCCATCTTCTACCCCTGCATGACCTACAATTTCAACGAAAAGCTGGGTGACAACCATTACAACTGCCCGGTTGTTGCCTACTATCCCGAGGTTATCGATGCCAATATCACGGAGCTTCGCCGCACCGTGTTCATCAAGGATTACATCGGTGTCCACCGCCCGAAGGATTTCGCTGTAAAGATGCACGAAATCCTGTCGAAGTATTTCGACGGCATCGGAAAGGACGAAGTCAAGGCCGCCTGCCGGGCCGCCTATGCCGAGCGCGAGGCCTTCCTTGCAAAGGTGCGCGCCAAGGGTGAGGAATTCATCCGGATCGCCCGCGAAAAGAATCTTCCCATCATCGTACTGGCCGGCCGGCCCTATCATGTGGACCCGGAGATCAACCACGGCATCAACCGCCTGATCTGCGAATGCGGTGCGGCGGTCATCACCGAGGATTCCGTCAGCCAGCATATGCGCAAGTTCCGCGTTCATGTGCTGAATCAGTGGACCTACCATTCCCGTCTGTATGCGGCTGCCCGCTACATCGGCTCGCAGAAGGATATGAATCTGGTTCAGCTGGTTTCCTTCGGCTGCGGCGTGGACGCCATCACCACCGACGAGGTCCGTGAGCTTCTGGAAAACGAAGGCAAGATCTACACCCAGATCAAGATCGACGAGATCACCAATCTCGGTGCCGTCAAGATCCGCCTGCGCAGTCTGTTCGCCGCCTGTGAGGCCAAAGAAAGAGAGGCAAAAGCATGAATACCTGTGACGGAAAGTGCCCGTCCTGCCAGGAGATGCCCGAGGAGCGCATTGAATTCACAAAGGAAATGCGCAGGGACTATACCATTCTCGTCCCGAATATGCTCTCCAACCATTTCAAGCTCCTTTTGAAGGTCTTCGCCAATGAGGGCTACAATCTTGAGCTTCTGACCAATGAGGGCCGCTCGGTTGTGGAATGCGGTCTGAAATATGTACATAACGATACCTGTTACCCGGCGCTTCTTGTCATCGGTCAGATGATCGATGCGCTCCAGAGCGGCAAATACGATATCAATAAGGTTGCGCTGATCATCACCCAGACCGGCGGCGGATGCCGTGCCTCCAACTACATTCATCTGCTCCGCAAGGCGCTGAAAAAAGCCGGTCTCTCGCAGGTTCCCGTCATTTCGCTGAACCTCTCCGGTCTTGAGAAGAACAGCGGCTTCAAGCTGACCCTCGGTCTGATCCGCCGTCTGATTGCCGCCATGGCATACGGCGATCTGCTGATGCTGCTGTCCAACCAGGTGCGCCCCTATGAAATAAACAAGGGCGATGCCGATGCGCTGGTGGATCGCTGGGCCGATACGCTGGTATCCGAATTCGATGCCGGCAGAGGCTTTGCCAAGCGTGCCATGCGCTCCTATATGCAGAAGATCACCGCCGATTTTCTGGCGATCCCCACCGATCGGAGCCGCGCCTGCGTCAAGGTCGGCATCGTCGGCGAAATCTATGTCAAATTCTCCTCGCTTGCCAACAATCATCTGGAGGAATTTCTCGCCTCGGAGGGCTGTGAGGTCAATGTCCCCGGTCTGATGAGCTTCATCCTCTTCAAGGTGGACAACCGCATGGAGGATATCAAGCTTTACGGCGGAAGCAAGGCCAAATTCGCCGTCTGCAAGGTGCTCTTTGATTATCTGGCCGGCATCGAGCAGATCATGATCGATGTCGTGAAGGAGGCCGGAACCTTCCATCCTGCCACCGCCTATTCGCATCTGCGCGAGCTGATTTACGGCATCGAGGGCTACGGCTGCAAGATGGGTGAGGGCTGGCTTCTGACCGCCGAAATGCTGGAGCTGATCGAAAACGGCTACGGCAACATCGTCTGTGCACAGCCCTTCGGCTGTCTGCCCAACCACATCGTCGGCAAGGGCATGATCCGCCGTCTGCGCGAGCTTCATCCCGAATCCAACATCGTTCCGATCGACTATGACCCCGGCGCCACCCGCGTCAATCAAGAAAACCGCATCAAGCTGATGCTTTCCGTAGCACGCGAGAATATGGCCGAGCCGGCTCCTGCGGCGGCAGAACCGTCCGCCAATGAGCGTGAAGCCCTCCCCGTCTGATTTTCAGCTATCCCCCGCGGCTGAGGCTGTCATCGGCCGGCTGAAGGCCTGCGGCCACACGGCCTATCCGGTCGGCGGATGCGTGCGCGACACGCTCATGCACAAAACGCCGCACGATTGGGATCTGACCACGCCGGCTCTGCCCGAAGAAATTCTCGAAGCCTTCCGCGATCAGCCGGAATTTGAAGCCATCCCGACCGGGATCGCCCACGGCACCATCACAGTGCTCGTCCGTCATGAGCCGATTGAGGTGACAACCTTCCGCGTGGACGGCGCTTATTCGGACAGCCGCCGCCCGGATTCGGTCCGCTTTACACGCTCCCTTAAAGAAGATCTGGCGCGCCGCGATTTCACGGTAAACGCCATGGCCTGGTCCGCCGAAGACGGCATCCTCGATCCGTTTGGCGGCCGCGCCGATCTGGAAGAAGGCATCATCCGCTGTGTCGGCGATCCGCGGACACGTTTTGGGGAGGATGCCCTGCGGATTCTGCGGGCTCTGCGCTTTGCCTCTGTGCTCGGCTTTTCCATCGATCCGCCCACACGCGAGGCCGCGCTGGCACTCCGGGAATCCCTGAGGCGCATTTCCCGGGAGCGGATCTGCGCGGAGTTTGGAAAACTGCTTACCGGACAGAATGCCGCTTCCGTTCTGGCCGAATGCGAACCGATTCTATATACGCTGTTTCCCTCGGCAGTGTTCGACCGTGCGCTGATTCAGGCGCTCGCCGGCCGGCCGCTGAGCTCATTTCTCGCATCGCTCCGTCTGAATAGCCGCTCACTGAAGCCGATGCGCTTTGATGGCAAAACCTGCGCGCGTGTCGATCTTCTGGACAGCGCCTATGACCGGGAAATCCGCTCGGAGCGGGATTTCTGCCATCTCTGCCGGGACATCGGCACAGAGGCAGCCGGTGAACTGATCGCCATTCAGCTGGCCCGCGGGATTCTTCCCGAGGAGGCAGGAGAATGGCCCGTTTCCGTACTCGCCTCCAATAAATGTGTATCCGTTTCCCAGCTTGCCGTCGGCGGCCGTGAGCTTCTTGCGCTCGGCCTTCCGCCGAAATCGGTCGGCACCGTTCTGAATCGGCTGCTGTCCGATGTCATCGACGGCCTCGTTCCCAATGATCCGGACGCTCTGCTCTCACGCGCGGCCGGATACGATCATCTCTGTGAAAGGAATTCATAACATGAAGGAAGTCCTGCTCTGCAAATACGGCGAGCTGATTCTTAAGGGCGCCAATCGCTCGTACTTTGAAAACCTGCTCTTAAAAGAGCTGAAAACGCGGATCAACCGTGTCGGCGATTTCGATATCTACCGTGCCCAGAGCACCATCTATATCGAGCCGAAGGACGAGTTCTGCGATCTGGATGCCGCGCTGGAATGCGCCAAAAAGGTCTTCGGCATCGTCACCATCGACCGCGCCTGCGTGGTGGAGAAGAATATTGATGCCATCAAAAAGGCCGCAGCCGAATATCTGCCGCAGTTCATGGGCGGCGTGCGCACCTTCAAGGCCGATGCCCGCCGCGCCGATAAGCATTTCCCCATGACCTCGCCCGAGCTCTCTGCCGAGGTCGGTGCAGCCGTCCTTTCGGCTATGCCAAGACTGAAGGTCGATCTCTTCCATCCCGATATCGTTGTCCGTGTGGAAATCCGTGAATACGGCGCTTATCTGCACGCCGGCCAGATCAAGGGTGCGGGCGGTATGCCGCTCGGATCCAGCGGCAAGGGTCTGCTTCTGCTCTCCGGCGGCATCGACAGCCCGGTGGCAGGCTTCATGATGGCCAAGCGCGGTGTGGTTCTGGATGCGCTTCATTTTGAAAGCTTCCCCTACACCAGCGAGCGCGCCAAGGAGAAGGTTCTGGAGCTGGCCCGCCTGCTCTGCGAATACACAACTCACATCCGGGTTCATGTCATCTCGCTGACCCACATTCAGGAGGAGCTCCGCCGCGCCTGCGACGAGGATTATTTCACCCTCCTTCTCCGCCGCTACATGATGACGCTGGCCGAGCGGGTCGCCCGCCGCAACAAATGTCAGGCGCTGATTACCGGCGAAAGTCTTGCCCAGGTGGCAAGCCAGACCATGCGTGCCATCAGCGTAACCGATTCGGTTGTCAATATGCCCGTCTTCCGCCCCTGCATCGGTATGGATAAGGAAGAAATCATCACCATTGCCCGCCGGATCAACACCTTCGAAACCTCGATTCTCCCTTATGAGGATTGCTGTACGGTCTTCACCCCCCGCCATCCCCGCACCCGTCCCGATCCGGAAAAGGTGATCGCCGAGGAGCAGAAGCTGGATTTCAAGACCCTCTGCGACGAGGCATTCGAAACGCTGAATACCTACGATATCCGCATCGAAGAAGAATAATCGCATCCGATTGAACGGAATTTCTATAAAATGCGTCATTCCTCTTGACAGGAAGCGATTTTTAGTATAAAATATATAGTGTATGCAATTTCTCGGCGGGTATTTTTCGCTCTGCCGAAGGGTTATATACCGCAAATTCCACATTTATCATTTTTTATTAAGGAGGTGTTCTTTATTGTTTGAAATTATCCTGAGTGTTGTTATCTCAGCTGTGGTTTGTCTGCCGCTGGGTATCTTTCTCGGTATCACTTACAGAAAAAAGGTCGCTGAGGCCGAAATAGGCTCTGCCGAGGAGCAGGCAAGGAAAATTGTCGAAGAAGGCGAGAAAAACGCCGAAACCAAAAAGAAGGAAGCCCTGATCGAAGCCAAGGAAGAAATTCTCCGGCAGCGCAACGATGCCGAGCGTGAAATCAAGGAGCGCCGAGCCGAGCTTTCCCGCATGGAGTCCCGCGTGACCAAGAAGGAAGAGCAGATTGACCGCCGTCTGGAAAGTCTGGAATCCAAGGACGAGGCTCTCAACAAGAAGCTGAAGGAATGCGATGCCACCCGCGAGGAAATCGAGGCCATCAAGGTTCAGCATCTGGAAACGCTCGAAAAGATCGCCGGTCTTACCGTTGAGGAGGCCAAGGCGCAGATCGTATCCCGCATCGACGACGAAGTCAAGCATGAAACCGCCCAGAAGCTGATCGAATACGAGCAGCAGTTCAAGGAGGATGCCGATCAGAGAGCCAGAAACATTCTCTCGCTGGCCATTCAGCGCTGTGCATCCGAAACCGTGGCCGAGGCAACCGTATCGGTTGTCAACCTGCCCAACGATGAAATGAAGGGCCGCATCATCGGACGCGAGGGCCGCAACATTCACACCATCGAAGCCCTTACCGGTGTTGATCTGATCATCGACGATACGCCGGAAGCCATCACCCTCTCCAGCTTCGATCCGGTTCGCCGCGAGGTTGCCCGGATTGCGCTGGAAAAGCTGATCTCCGACGGCCGCATTCATCCGACCCGCATCGAGGAAATGGTGGACAAGGCCAAGCGCGATGTCGATGCCATGATCAAGCAAGCCGGCGAGCGTGCTACATACGAAACCGGTATCCACGGTCTGAGCCTTGAAATGATCAAGCTTCTCGGCCGTCTCCGCTTCCGTACCAGCTACGGTCAGAATGTACTCAACCACTCCATTGAGGTTGCTACCCTCTCCGGCATGATTGCCGATGAGCTCGGTGTTGACAGTCTTCCCGCCAAGCGCGCCGGTCTTCTCCACGATATCGGCAAGGCGCTCACGCAGGAAATCGAAGGCTCCCACGTCCAGCTCGGCGTGGATATCGCCAGAAAGTTCAAGGAGAACAAGGAAATCATACACGCGATCGAAGCCCATCACAACGATGTGGAGCCGCAGACCATCACCGCCATCATCGTCCAGGCCGCCGATGCCATTTCGGCCGCCCGTCCCGGTGCCCGCCGTGAGGATCTGGAAAACTACATCAAGCGTCTGCAGAAGCTGGAAGAAATCACCCACAGCTTCCCCGGCGTTGACAAAGCCTTTGCCATCCAGGCCGGCCGCGAAGTTCGCATCGCCGTCAAGCCGGAGGAGGTCAATGACGAGCAGATGGTTGTGATCGCACGGGAAATCGTCAAGAAGATCGAATCGGAGCTTCAGTACCCCGGTCAGATCAAGGTTCACATGATCCGCGAGAGCCGCGCGATCGACTACGCAAAATAATCAGAATTACCATTGGGAACCTCTTTATAAATTATAAACCATGTCTGCGCCGCGATGCGGTCCGGACTTGACATATAGATTCATAAAGACGAAAACAAAGGCCGCGTGCCATCCGATAGATCTGATTTTTCCGGCAGGTGCTGCAAGATTGCGGCACCTGCTTTTTTATACTTGCATTCTGCCGGAATATCGTGTATAATAATGGCAGAATACATTCCGTCAGGAGGGATCATCATGATCATTTCGGAAAATGCCAAAGCCAATACCGTTTCATCCAGAGGACAGCTGGAAGAAAGCCGGTTCGTCCGGATCGTCCGGCATGAAAACAGCGCCATGCGGGTTCTGTTTGTCGGCAATTCCATCACCCGCCACGGCCCTGCCCCGCAGATCGGCTGGCACGGTGATTGGGGAATGGCCGCAAGCGCCGAGGATAAGGATTACGTCCATCAGGTGCTGGCCGCTCTGAACAAGCGCTGCGGTGAGGTGGATTACTGCATCGCCCAATGCGCCGAATGGGAGCGGCACTACTGGGATGACGAAGCCATCCTCAACCAATATTACACCGATGCGTGCGATTTTGCCGCCGATTGGGTCATTGTCCGGATCGGCTCCAATATGCCGCATGACAAGACCTCCGAAATCGACTGCAAGCCGCATTTCGACCGGATGATCCGCTTCTTTGCCTCCAACCCCAAGGCCCGTGTCATCGTGACCGACAACTTCTGGCGGTATGATGCCGTCGATCAGGCCATCCGGGAAATCACCGCCGAGCGCGGCTACACCTTCTGCCGGATCGGCGATCTGGAGCTGGACGAGCGCTGTATGGCGCTGGGCCAGTTTGAGCACGGCGGTGTCGCGCGCCACCCAAGCGATTTCGGCATGGCCCGCATTGCCGAGCGGATTCTCGAAAAAATCGAGCTCTGATGCGTATAACAAAAAGGTGCCGCAAAGATTGCAGCACCTTTTGTTCTGTTCGGATTTTCTTACAGCTGAATCGGCTTTCCGCTGACGGCGGACTCGTTGCAGGCCATGGTCAGCCTGAGCGATTTCAGCGATTCGCGGTAGGTCGCGCGAATGAGCGAGGTATCGCCGGTCTTGATCGCATCGATAAAGGCGCGGTCCTGCAGACCGGTCTGCTCAATATCCGGTGTCGCGGTAACATTGCCGTCCGTATCGGTGAAATACAGCTGATCGTCGGCACGCTTCCAGGTGCGCCGTCCGGTCTTGTCGGTGATGGTCAGCGAGTTACGAAGAACATACTCCATCGTGAAGTCCTTGCCGTAGACCACCATGCCGCTGGGATTCTTGGATCCGGGCAGGAGATAGCAGCCGGTGAGGATGTTGGCAACAATGCCGCACTTCAGCTTCATCGTAGCCGAGGAATAGTCATCCACATCGTAGCCGGGCACACCGCAGGCTTCGGGATCGACAATGCCCTTGCCGGATGCGCAGTATACGCTTTCCACTTCGCCGAACAGCCAGCGAAGCTGGTCAAACAGATGAATATTCTGCTCGACGATCTGGCCGCCGGAGGTCGCCCAGGTTCTCCACCACGGCACCTTCGGGATGCCGCCGACCCATGCCGCTGTCACCAGGCCGACATCCTTTTCACGGCCGGCGAGGTATTCCTTCATGATATCGGTCAGGCTCTGATAGCGGTCCTGGAAGCCGCAGGCGGTGATCAGACCGGCCTTCTCGGCATCGTCACAGATCTTCTCGGCAACGGCATATTCCAGCGCCATCGGCTTTTCCATCATGAAATGAACGCCATGACGGATCAGCTCCGGCTCAATTTCGCCGTGAACGTGCGGAGGCACGGCCACAAATGCGACATCGGGCTTCGTTTCCTCCAGCATCTGCTTATAATCGGTGTAGACCTTGCCGGATCCATAGGCATCGGCTCTGGCCTGCGCCCGCTCTTCGATGATATCGCAGAAGCCGACGATCTCCACATCATCAAAGGTACAGAGCTTCTGGAAATGCGCGCCGTTCCGGCCGCCGCAGCCGATCTTGACAACTCGGATTTTGGACATGATAAGTTCCCCCTTACGGTGTAGAATGACAGGTTTTGCTGTTTTTATTTTAGCATGGCCGCGGCCGTCTGTCAAGCAAAATCCGAAAGAATCGCAAAAGTTTCTCCAAATTTGGAAGCCGGCCGGAATTCGGATGAAAATTTGAAGCAATTTGCAAAAATAACAGTTGATTTGCAACATTATTTATGATATAATAAAAGTGGAGATCTTTTTCTCCGTCAACAACATAGAGGAAGGCGGGACGAAGCGATGCGGATTGCGGTTATTGCGGACATTCATTCGAACTACATGGCGCTGGAAAATGCGCTGTGCAGGCTGGATGGCCTGCGCCGCGAAGGCACGCCTATCGATGCCATGATCTTCCTCGGCGATTATGTCACCGACTTCCCGTATCCGCAGAATACGCTCCGGCTGCTCGATGAGTGCCGTGCGGAATTTCCCTGCTATTTTGTCCGCGGAAACCGGGAGGATTATCTGATCCGCCATCGGGAGAATCCGGATGACGGCTGGCGCTATTCGTCCAGCAGCGGCTCACTTCTCTATACCTTTGAGAACCTTTCCGGCCGTGACCTGGATGACTTTGCCGCTATGCCCGTCTGCCTTCACGCCGAGCTCGGCGGCGAGCCGGCCATTACGGCCTGCCACGGCTCACCAAGCGGCACAAAGGAATGGATCATGAACCGACCGCAGATGATCGAGCACTGCGTCGCACAGCTCCCCGGCAATGTTCTTCTCTGCGGCCATACGCACCGGCAGGGTGTGGTTGAATGCGGGCGCAAGCGGGTCATCTTCTGTCCCAGCCTCGGTCTGCCGCAGGATAAGCGGCCCGGATCCAAGTTTCTTCTGCTGGAGCCGCACCGGGGGGTCTGGCGCTACCGCACGATGATCGTGGACTATGACAAGCAGGCTATGATCAACGAATTCAGGCAGAGCGGCCTTCTTGACAAGGCCGGTGTCTGGGCCAGGTGCATCATCCGCTCCATGCTGGAGGAACGCGATCTGGCTGCCCGCTGTGTTGCCCTTGCCTGGCGTCACGCCGCCGCAGACAACTATACGGGCAATTCCGTCCTTCCCGAGCATTACTGGGAAGCGGCCGCCCGCGAGCTTGCCATTATCTGAAAAACAAACCACCAAATGATATAAAGGAGTTACCATTACCTATGAGCAGCATCAAAGATATCTCTCTGGCCGCAAGCGGTCACGATAAAATCAACTGGGTCAAGAGCTATATGCCCGTCCTCAATCAGATTCATGAGGAATTCTCCCGCACCAAGCCTTTTGCGGGCAAGAAGATCTCCATGTCCATCCATCTGGAAGCCAAGACCGCTTATCTTGCCATCACGCTGGCAGCCGGAGGCGCCGAGGTTTATGTCACCGGCTGCAATCCGCTTTCCACCCAGGACGATGTCGCGGCCGCTCTGGTGGATCTCGGTTTTGAAGTCAACGCCTGGCGCGGCGTTACCGATGCCGAATATGAGGAGCATCTGAAAAAGACCCTCTCCCTCTGCCCCGATGTCATGATCGATGACGGCGGCGATCTTACCCATCTTCTCCACGGTGAATGCCGCGATTACGGCAAAAACCTGATCGGCGGATGCGAGGAAACCACTACCGGTATCCATCGCCTCTTTGCAAGACAGGCCGCCGGTCTGCTGGATTATACCATGATTGACGTCAATGATGCCGATTGCAAGCATCTGTTTGACAACCGCTACGGCACCGGCCAGTCCACGCTGGACGGCATCATGAACAGCACCAATCTGATTATCGCGGGCAAAACTGTTGTGGTATCCGGCTATGGCTGGTGCGGCAAGGGCGTTGCCATGCGCGCCAAGGGTATGGGTGCCAATGTCATCGTCACCGAGATCGATCCCGTCAAGGGCATTGAGGCTGTCATGGACGGCTTCCGCGTCATGCCGATGGACGAGGCCTGCGCACTCGGCGATCTGTTCATCACCGTCACCGGCTGCAAGGATGTTATCCGCGCCGAGCATTTCGACAAGATGAAGGATGGCGTTCTGCTTGCCAACAGCGGTCACTTCGATGTGGAAATCGACAAGGTCGCACTGGCCGCCAAGGCCTCCGAGGTCTGGGAAAGAAAGCCGAACATCATGGGCTACAGGATGCCCGACGGCCGCATCCTCAATCTGCTGGCCGAGGGCCGTCTGGTCAATCTGGCCGCCGGCAACGGTCATCCCGCCGAGATCATGGATATGAGCTTTGCCATCCAGGCCAAGAGCCTTGAATATCTTGTCAAGAATGCCGGCAAGCTTGAGAAGAAGGTTTATCAGGTTCCGCGCGAGATCGATGCCGAGGTAGCATCGCTGAAGCTCCGCTCGCTCGGGGCCGAGGTCGATATCCTGAGCGACGAGCAGAAGGAATATCTGGCCAAGGTTGACTGAATCTGAAAATAACAAAAAGGCGCTCTGCGGCGCCTTTTTTGCTTGAAATTATGATGAAAGTGTAACAAAAATCGAAATGATTCGCCGCACCTCTTGCAAATGTGCAGAAAATCCGTTATAATAATAAGGCAGATTTCTTTTTTCGGAGGGATTATGAACCTCAAAGACCTTTTTGCATCCATCAAAAATAAGCTGGCACCGTCTGCGCCCGCCGCTGACACGCTGCCGGAGGAAGATATCTATGAGCTGAAGCAGAGGGGACCGGTCCGCGATGCCGATTCCGATCCGTTTCTCCATTCGCTGGCTACGCTGACGGCTGACGATCTTGCGCCCGCCGAGCCAAAGAAAAAGCTGACGGCCTCCGACATCATCAGCGAGATCTTCCGCCGGGGCATTGTCATTGTCTGCGCCGGTATCTTCATCTACAACGGCGCGATTCTTGTGCAGAGCCTGATCCATTATCAGCAGGGCGACGAGCTCTATGATTCGATCGCCGAGAGCTTTTTCGATGAGAATCTGACCTTCGGTCAGCAGCACGCCATCCGCCTTTCTCCCGCATCGGGGGCATCTGCATCCCTGCCGGATTACTATACCGGCCTTACAATGGATGCCGAAGAGCTGCCGGAGGATCTGAATGCGGGCAATTACAACCCCCGCTTCGAACAGCTGAAGGCCAAGCTCTCCGCGCTGAAGGAGATCAACAAGGATGTATACGGCTGGATCAAGATCGACGGCACCAATATCAACTATCCGATCATGAAGCCCGACAGCGAAGCCAACCGCTCCTTCTATCTGGATCACACGATCACCGGCGACTACATGGTCTGCGGCTCGGTCTACGCCGATTACCGCACCTATCCCCGCCTGCTCGACAACAACAACATCGTTCTCTACGCGCACAACATGAACAACGGCAGTATGTTCAACAATGTCATGCTGTTTCTGGAAAAGGATGTCTTCGAGAGCAAGCTGATCGAGGTCATCACTTTTGACGGCATCTACACCTACGAGCCGTTCGCCATTTTCGAAACCAACAGTTCCTATCAGTATTTCCGTACCTATTTTGAATCGGACGAGGATTTTGTCGCCTTCTGCGAGGAAATGCAGAGCAAATCCCTTTATAATAAAGGGATCACCTTTACCGGCGAGGATCGCGTGATTACCTTCTCGACCTGCACCAACAACTATACAGCGACCGGCCGCTATGCGATGCACGCCCGGCTGATCAAGGTGGAGCGATGACCGACAAGCTGATCTGTCCCTTCTGCGGGCTCCCGCTCACACGCGAGGGCATGAGCCTTTACTGTCCCGCACGCCATTGCTTCGATCTGGCCCGGAGCGGATATGCCTCCCTCACGCGCACATCCGGCACCTCCGGCGACGACCGCAACATGGTCCGCGCCCGCACCGAATTTCTCGATCAGGACTATTACCGCCCCTTTGCCGATGCCGTTCTTGCGGCCGCCGATGGGTATCACACCGTGGTGGATGCCGGATGCGGCGAGGGCTATTATTCCGTCCGCCTGGCCAGGGCCGGCCATCGGGTCTATGGCTTCGATCTTTCCAAGGCAGCCTGCGACCACGCCGCCAGGCGAGCCAAAGCCGCCGGCATCAGCGCCGCATTTCCCGCGCCCGATTCCGTCGGACAGGCCTTCTTCGGCGTGGCCGGCATCTCGCATCTGCCGATTGCGGACGGTGCTGCGGATGCCGTCATCAATCTCTTTGCGCCGGTGGATGAAGCGGAATTCACCCGGATTCTCCGTCCCGGAGGCCGGCTGATCATCGGCGGAGCGGCCCCGCGCCATCTGTTTGAATTCAAGCAGGCCATCTACGATACCGTTTACGAAAACGAAGGCCGCCGCGACCTTCCGCGCGGGCTGATCCCGGAGGATCACCGGCGAATCACCTGCACCTTCCTCTGCGAAGGCGCTCATCTGCGGCCGCTCCTTGCCATGACCCCCTATGCATTCAAAACCTCTCCTGCGGATGCAGCCCGGCTCGACCGGCTGGATCGGCTGGAAATCACCGCCGATTTCGACATCTTTATTTACAGAAAGAAGTAACGCCATGAAGATTTCCCTTGTGATTCCGATGTACAACGAGAGCAGCATCATTGCCGATACCGTCCGCTCGGTGTACGAATATATGAACCGGACCTTCGATGACTATGAGGTAATCTTTTCCGATGACGGAAGCACCGATAACTGCCGCGATGCGGTGGAAAGCTTCGGTCAGCCTGCCATCCGCGCCGTCGGATACGAAAAGAACCGCGGAAAAGGCTCGGCCATCCGAAACGGCATCCTGAATGCGGTCGGCGATGTCATCGTTTTCACCGACTGCGATCTGGCCTACGGTCTGGACGTGGTAAAGCAGGCCGCCGATATTTTCGAGGCGGAGCCCTCCGTCGATGTTGTCATCGGCTCGCGCAATCTCTCCGCCGACGGCTATGAGGGATACACCCCCCTGCGCAAGCTGGCCTCCAAGGTCTACATCAAATGCCTTGCCATGGCCGCCGGCTTCAGGCTTTCCGATTCTCAATGCGGCTTCAAGGCCTTCCGCCGCGAGATGGCGCACAGGATCTTCTCGACCTGCGAGGTAGATGGCTTTGCCTTCGACTTTGAGGCGCTCATCAAGGCCAACAATCTGAAGGCTAACATCCGCGAAATGCCGGTCAAGGTCATCAATCACCGCGAGAGCAAGGTCAATGTCCTGCGCGACAGCGTAAAAATGCTCCGCGATGTGCGAAAGATCAAGAAGCGCAACCGGATCAAATGATAACGATCACACCAAAAGGCGAGCGGGCGAGGGAGCTTTTCCTGTCCGGCTATAACTGTGCCCAATCGACAGCCGGCGCCTTCGCCGAGGAAATCGGGCTCCCGGTTGAAACCGTTCTGAAACTGGCCCAGCCCTTCGGCGGCGGAATGGGACGGATGCGCGAAGTTTGCGGAACCTTCTCGGGCCTCCTCTTTGTCATCGGTCAGCTGTTCGGCGATGCCGTTCCGGGAAGCGATAACAAGGCGCGAGTCTACATCATCGTGCAGGAGCTGGCGGAGCGCTTCAAAAGAGAGCAGGGATCGCTGATCTGCCGGGATATTCTCGGCATCCTCGGTGCCGATACCGATCCGTCGCGTCCGGAAGCGCGAACCGCCGAATATTACAAAAAGCGGCCATGCGCCAATACCTGCGCCATTGCCGCCTCCATACTGGAAACCTATCTGAAAGAGAAAGAAGCAGCGTCCCCGAAGCCGTAAACTCCGGAGGCGCTGTTTTGTGTCAATTCCGCATCCGGGTGAAGGACAGCCAGCTCCGGCTCTCACCGCCGCAGTTGGCCGTTTCGCATCCGGCCAGAATCATCCGGATACCGGCAATTCCATAATCAAGCAGATACCCCCGCTTTCGGATGCCGCTCGATTCGACGGTATCGCATACCGCAATTCGCCGTTCCATCAGGGCAAACAGCGCACGATTGACTTTTTCTTCTCCGGCGCCGATCAGCTCTGTCAGCTCTTTTGCGGTAAGCGGACAGTCAAAGGATAGCCGGCTGATAATCGCCAATACCGTTTCTTCGGTGAGCGGACGAAGGAAATCGGCAATCTCGGCAAAGCTGTGCTCCGGCTGTACGGTCAAGCGCTCGCCCGACAGCAGAAATCCGAATCCTCGCTCATCCCATACCCGGATATCGTCCGGCGCAAGACAGATATACGGAACCCCGCGATTGATTCCCACGTCGTTGAACAGGCGGCCCACCGCCTCCAGAACCGTGTCCGTCCGACCGTTTTCTCTCGCATATGCGCAGAAATCCTGCATCGGATCCGCAGTCTTCTCCCGTGCGGGAATGGACAGAAGCTCATCCGATGACGCATCAAACACTTTACAAATCTCCGGCAAAAGCATCAGATCCGGGAGATTCTCGCCCCGCTCCCACTTGCTGACCGCCTGTCCCGAAACGCCAAGCTTCCCCCCCAGTTCCTCCTGCGTCAGTCCAAGCCGCTTTCGGTGCATCGCAATTTTCTCGCCGATTGTTTCCTTCATGGCGGGATCCTCCTCTTCTTTGATGCCTCCATTATAGCAGATCCTCCCGGCGAAGTCAACAGAGCATTTCTTGATCCGTTCAACCTGCGGTTGGATTATCTTCCAAAGCAAAAGGCCTGCGGCTGAGCGCAGACCTTTTTTCGTATTTATGCCTTGTCCTGACGGTGCATATCGCCGGAAGTAAACTTGATGGCGCGCTCGACGGCATCCTTGGCGTTGCCCCACGGCTCGGCATCATAACGGTAATCGAACTTTTTGCAGAACCAGCTGACATCCTCACGCAGGGAATCGAAGTAGGTATTGACGACGGTCGAAACCTCCTTGTAGAAATCCGGAAAGCGCTTCTTGGGAAGGCCGCTCCGCCCGAATTCCACGAACATCCGGTAATGCGGCAGGCAGATATAGGGCTGGGCGCGCAGCTTCTCGCGGAAGGCGGAATCCTGATCCCAGAGAAGCACCGCCGTTTCAAACATCTTGGTCAGCGAGAATTCGATCCGGCCGCAGACATAACAGCTCCCCTCCAGCTTTTCCAGCCGCTTCATCGGCTCCACGCCAACGCCCTTCAGCGCGGCAAAGCCCTTGCCCTCGGTTTCAGAGCGGAGCTGATTAAGATGGCTCTCCAGCATCAGCGCCATGCCGAGACGGTTCTTGCGGGTAAACATCATATCATAATGCGTCTTGCAGAAGCCGAGCTCGTTGGTCCTGATCCGGACATCCGGCTCCATCATGGAGGCACCGAGAATCAGATCCAGCTCGTTTTCCTCTAACTTCCGGTAAAGCGTACAGAACGGACAGCCGCAGGCCGGATCCGCCTGCGAGGCTTCAAAGGCTTCGTTCACGGGTATCGTATAGATTTTTTCCATCGGTCAATTCTCTCCTTTGACTTGATTTATTTCTATTATACTGGTATAATAGAAATAAATCAAGCTGTAATTTATGAATTCGGAGAAATTTATGACAGATTCCGCAAAAAAGGCCGGAAATACGGTCTTTACAGCCGACGGCGTGACGGTCACGGGCCTTGAATGCTTTGAGCTTGACCGGATTTTCGACTGCGGCCAATGCTTCCGCTTTGAGAGGATCCGTGAACATTGCTGGGAAGGTGTCGCCTTCGGGCGGGCTATCCGCTTTCATCAGCCATCCCCGGATACGCTGCTCATTCCCGGCGTGTCGGAGGAGGAATACCGCAAAATCTGGCGCCCGTATCTTTCGCTGGATGTTGACTATAATGCCAAGCGCCGGGAGCTTTCCGCCCGTTTTGCAGGCCACCCGACAATGACAGCGGCGATGGAATTCGGCAAGGGCATCCGGATTCTGCGCCAGGATCCATGGGAAACCGTCTGCTCGTTCATCGTGTCCCAGAACAACAATATCCCCCGCATCAAAAAGATCATCCGCGCCCTCTGCGAAGCCTATGGCGAGCCGCTTGACGGCGGACAGTATGCATTTCCCACGCCGCAGAGCCTTGCCGCGGCCGGAAGGGAGGCCATCTTCAATCTGCGCACCGGCTTCCGCGCCAAATACATATACGATGCCGCCAGCCGGGTTGCCGACGGACGGCTGAATCTTGCCGCCGTGGAGGCCGCCGATGCGTCCCGTGCCGCCGAAATGCTCTGTGAGGTCAGCGGCATCGGCCCGAAGGTTGCCGCCTGCGCGCTTCTTTTCGGCTTTGGCAAGACCGAAGCCTTCCCGGTCGATGTCTGGATGAAGCGCTCGCTGGAGCGGCATTTCCCGGACGGCTTCGATGCCGCCGCGCTCGGCCCTCTTGCCGGGCTTGCCCAACAGTATCTCTTCTATTATGAGCGATATCATCCCGAAAACGGATGACAAAAGGAGGTCCCGTCCATGAAGCTTCATCTTCGCTATGCATCCCCGGCCGAGGATTCCGATCGCGGCTGGGAGGAAGAATCCCTCCCGCTCGGATGCGGCTATTTCGGCGCCAATGTCTTCGGCCTTGTCGGCAGAGAGAGGATTCAGATCACCGAGAATTCGCTGGTCAACACCTATTCCACCGGCGGCCTCAATAATTTTGCCGAGATTTATATCCATTTTCCGCACACGGATGTGACCGGCTATGAGCGCAGACTCTCGCTGGATGAGGCTGTGTCCGTCTGCGAATACACCTGCGGCGGCATCCGCTTCACCCGTGAGATCTTCACCTCCTATCCGGATCGCTGCATGGCCGTCCGCCTGAAGGCCGACCGGCCGGGCGCCCTCACCTTCACGCTGGCGCCCGAGATCCCCTTCATCAAGGATTATGCCGTAAAGCCGGGCGACGGAGGCGGAAAAAGCGGCCGTGTGTTTATCGATGAGGACGGTCGGATCTGCCTGTCGGGAATCCTTCACTACTACGGTGTCCGCTTTGAAGGCCGGCTTCATCTGACTACTGACGGACAGGCAGAGGCCAGCGAGGATCGGATTTTTGTCAGAGATGCATCTGAGGCGGTGATCCGCTTTGTCTGTGCGACCAACTATAAGCTGAACGAACAGGTATTTCTTGAGCGTGATCCCAAAAAGAAGCTCTCGCCGGATGCAGATGTCAGCGCTCTCGCCGATTCCATGCTGAATAAAACCCTCGCCTTCTCCTATGAAGAGCTCCGCGAGCGCCATGTCCGTGACTACCGATCGCTCTTTTCCCGTGTCAGCCTGGATCTCGGCAACGCCGGCGATGCGGCGGAATACACCGATCAGCTTCTTTTGCAGTACCGTGAGGGCAAACGGAGCCGCTATCTGGAAACGCTCTATTTCCAGTATGGGCGGTATCTGCTTATTGCCTCCTCACGCCCCGGTACGCTCCCGGCCAATCTGCAGGGTGTCTGGAACTGCCATGATGCTTCCCCCTGGGGAAGCGGCTACTGGCACAATATCAATGTCCAGATGAATTACTGGCCGGCCTTCTGCACCAATCTGGCCGAAACCTTCGAGGCTTATGCCGCCTTCAACCGCGCCTTCCGCAAAAAGGGTGCTGTCTGCGCCTGGCACTATCTGAAGCGGGAGAATCCCGAGAATCTGGATCCGGAGCTTTGTGCCGACGATCCGGAGCTGGAAGCAAAGATCGGCTGGATCATCGGAACCGCCGCCTATCCGTATCACATTCACGATCCGGGCGGGCATTCCGGCCCCGGCACCGGCGCACTGACAACCAAGCTGTTCGCCGATTGGTACGAATTCACCGGCGACAAAGCTGCCCTGCGGACATTCATCTATCCCACCCTCGCCGGTATGAGCCGGATGCTGACCCGTGCCGTCCGCGATTATGACGGCGAGATGCTGGCCTCCTATTCGGCCTCGCCGGAACAGCGGATCGGCGGAACAGGCGACTACTACCGCACCGTCGGCTGTGCCTTCGATCAGCAGATGATCTGGGAAAACGGCGCAGATATGCTGAAAATGGCGGAATGCCTCGGCATTGAGGATCCGGATACCGAGCGCCAGCGCGCCCAGATCGACCGCTATTCGCCGGTTCTCATCGGCGGCTCGGGTCAGATCAAGGAATACCGCGAGGAGAATCTTTACGGTGAGATTGGCGAATACAGGCACCGCCACATTTCTCAGCTGGTCGGACTCTATCCCGGAACGCAGATCGGCCCCCATACACCGGCCTGGCTGGATGCGGCCGCCATCACGCTGAACGAGCGCGGGGATGAATCCACCGGCTGGGCGCTGGCGCACCGGCTGAACGCCTGGGCCAGAATCCGGGACGGCGGACGCGCCTGGCGGCTGCTGTCCAATCTGATCGGTCTGCGCACGCTGAACAATCTCTGGGATACCCATCCGCCCTTCCAGATCGACGGCAACTTCGGCGGTACATCCGGCATTGCGGAAATGCTCCTGCAAAGCCATTGCGGTGCCATCGAGCCGCTTGCAGCACTTCCTGTAGAATGGGAATCCGGCTCTTTCACCGGTCTTTGCGCACGCGGCGGCTTTGAAGTCTCGGCTCGATGGGAGAAGGGCTGTCTGGTCTTTCTGCAGATTCTCTCAAAGCTCGGCACACGGTGCGAAATTGCCTATCCGTTTGCCGCAGAGGCATCCTCTCCGGATACCGGCATCACTCGACTCGGACGGGATCGGATCGCTTTTGATACCGTGCCGGGCGGCCGCTATACCTTCACCGGCTTTCCCCGCTTTCACCACGCTCCGGCGGTCAGGGAATTCACGGTCACGGATAACCGCCTTGCCTGGACGTGCGAACCCGGCCTCACGGTGAATCTGTACCGCGCCGCCGGAAACGATTCCGAATATACCCGGATTGCGGCCGGGATCACAGGCACCTGTTATACCGATGCCGCCGCCCCGGTCGGATGCAATCACATCACCTATAAAATCACAGCGGAAGATCCCGCTGACCCGTACACGCTTGAGAGTGATGGACGGCTTTGTGTCATCCGACCGCCGTCCTGAAGCATTCCGCCGTACCGGAGCACTCCGATACGGCGGGATTTTTTTAACTTTTTTGCAATCCTCCCATAATACGATTGACAGCGGCAGAATTCTATGGTAAAATAATAGAATACCAAAACATTTATTCGGAAGGGGGAACCACCGTGAACGATAAACCGAAAAAGCTCAGCGAAATCGATGATTTCTGGAATCTGGACAACCTCATGCCGCAGAAGAAGCCGACCGTCCACCGCGCCGTCAATACGGAAACGGTCGAGATTGAATTCACCGCCTCGGAAAGCGGCCGAACCGGGTCGGATCCGGTTTCTGCTCCCTCCGCCATCCCGCCGCGCAAGGATCCGCCGCCGGAGTCTGCCGCCCCTTCCGGGCTCCAATCCCGCCGCGAGCCGGATTTTCGCACCCGCGCGCAGGCGATGGCACCGAAATGCCTGGAGCCGTATCTTGTCTACCGCCCGGCCGGCGGAATCTTAAAGCAGGTTTCCGTTTCCAAATGGCAGACCCGCTACAATTTCTATGAAAAATTCCACGCGGATGCCCAGCGGCTGTGGAACCGCACCGCCTCCGCGGCCGATCCGGTCCCCTTCTTTTCCTACATCCCCCAGTACAACCAGCTCCGCTACGATCAGCTCAAATGGTATCTCTTCTGGCGGGAAAAGGCCCGCCGGGGCGAGTATCTGCGCGCCGATTACAGCTATATTCTGCTGTATATCTATGAAATCATCAATTGTCCGGAGCTTCTTGACCCCGCTGAGGGTGTACGGCAGCTCTGCGGCATCTGGCTTGCCTACCGCAGTTTCTATCCCCGCATCGACAGCTACCTCTGTGAATGGCTCTGCGATTACTGTCTGATCCATCAGCTTCCCTGTCCGACCGAACAGCTGGAGCCGATCTCACAGGCGATCGTCGCGGCAGCCTCCTTCAAGGAATTCTACATGGATTCCGGCCGGCCGTCGGAAAACGCTTCCCACATTCTGTCCTATTCCTCCGGCTATGACTGGCGCTCCAGCCGCTATGTGGACAACTCCAATATCCGGCTGTTCGCCCATCACATCCGTGCCGCCTTCGACAAGGTATACCGCGAAAGACTCTCGGGCGAAGGCGCCGGTATTGCGGCTGCGCCCACCCAGATCGTCCGGGATGCCTACAACGGCGCGCTCTGTGTCCGCGATCAGAAGCGATGCCTGACCGTTCAGTATATTTCTTATACCCGATCCCCGAAATTCCGCTTCCTTGTCACCGACTGCATCAAATACTGCGAAAACCGGGTCCGTATGGCGCTCGGCATCAAGGCCCGGCTCAAGACCGACAATCTGACGCCGGAAATCAAGGCCTGCATCGACGAATATTTCGATGCCAATCTTCCTGCGAAAAAGACAGCTTCACGCGCCGCCGAGCCGGCCGAATATGAGAAGCTTTATGAGCCGACCCATACCGGCTTCTCGATGGAGCGTGCCATCGATATCGAAAAGCAATCCTGGAGCACCACCGAGATTCTGACCGCCGCCTTTTCGGATGGGCAGGCAAGCGAAATCAATCCGCCTCCCGCCGCCGAGCCCGATCCGATCCCCGTCGCCGCACCGCAGCCCCAGCCGGATGTACCGGCGGTATCCGACGGCGATGAATTCGCCGGGCTGATTGCCGCGCTGGATCCGACCGCCGTCGAAGCGCTGAAGGCGCTGGCCGGAGGCGATCCTTCGGGTCTTGCCAAAGCGGCTGCCTCTGCCGGAATCCTTACCGACGCGCTGGCTGACACCATCAACTCCGCCGCCTTTGATCACATCGGCGATACCGTCATCGAACCGGACGGCTCCGGTTACCGAATCATTCCCGATTATGAAGGAGATCTTGCAAAATGGCTGAAATGAATCAACGAATCCCAAGACGCGTGCTTTCAAGCCTTCTTTCCTCTATCTCGGCCGGCGTTGTGCCGCGCATGGGCGCGCCGTACATTGCCATCGGCCGCAATGAGGAGATCGAAGCGCTTCTGTCGGATCTGGTTGCCGTCAGCGAGGGCGGCGGCTCCATGCGCTTCATCATCGGCAAATACGGAAGCGGAAAAAGCTTCTTAATCCAGCTGGTCCGGGGTTATGCCCTGGAGCGCGGCTTTCTGACCGCTGATGCGGATCTTTCCCCGGAGCGCAGAATCTGCGGTGCCAAGGGTACCGGCATTGCCACTTATCGGGAGCTGATCAAGAATCTTGCCTCCAAATCCTCGCCCGACGGCGGCGCACTCGGCTCGATTATCGCCAAGTGGCTTAGTGATCTGCAGTCGCAGACGGCCGCCGAAGGACTTCTGCCCGGGTCGGAAGCCTTCATCACCGCGCTGAATGCGAAGATTTTCAGTCAGACCCGCGAGCTGGAGGCCCAGATTGGCGGCTTCGATTTCGCCGCTGTACTGGCCCGCTATTACCGGGCCTATCTGGATGACAAGGAGGATATCAAATCCGCCTGTATGCGCTGGCTGCGCGGCGAATTCTCGACCAAGACCGAAGCCCGCAATGCCATCGGCATTCCGCTGGGCGGCATCATCGACGATGACAACTGGTACGAATACATCAAGCTGCTGGCTGTCTTCTTCCGGAGCATCGGCTATCGCGGCTTCGTTGTCTTCATCGATGAATGCGTGAATCTTTATAAGATTTCCAACCGGATCTCCCGCGAGAACAACTACGAAAAGCTGCTCTCCATGTTCAACGATACCCTGCAGGGCAAGGCCGAGGGGCTGGCGCTGATCTTCGGCGGCACCCCGCAGTTTCTGGAGGACACCCGACGCGGTCTGTTCAGCTATGAGGCTCTGCGCAGCCGCCTCTCCGACGGTCAGTTCCAGAAGGCCGGCTTCAAGAATCTGATCGGCCCGGTCATCCGCCTGCGCCGTTTATCGGACGATGAGCTTTTCGCGCTGATCACCCGGATCACCGGTCTGCACGCCCAGAATTACAGCTGGGAGCCGCGCGTCCGCCGCGAAGATATGGCCGCCTTCCTGCAGATCTGCCTCGAGCGTGCCGGTGCTGATACGATGATCACCCCCCGCGAAATCATCCGCGATTATATGACTGTTCTGAACATCCTTCTGCAGAACCCCGATTCCACCTTTGTCGATGTGGTCGGCAGCGGTGTTGTAAAGCTCTCCCACGGCGAGAGCGACGAAGAGCAGCTGATCGGCGAGGACGGCTCCGTGCTTTCCCCCGCCGCCAACGAGCGCCGCGCCGTCGATTTCAGTGCGGCCGATATTGAACTGTAAAGGAGAATCTGCCATGAATACTGCCATCGAATACATGAACGCCCGCGGCTTCGGCGACCGTGTCCGCCATCTGAATGAATCGAGCGCAACGGTTGCGCTCGCCGCCAAGGCCCTCTCGGTCAGCGAGGGCGAGATCGCAAAAACGCTGTCCTTCATGCTGGACGGATCCCCCATCCTCATCGTGATGGCGGGCGATGTCAGGACCGACAATGCCAAATACCGGGCCGCGTTCGGTTCCAAGGCCAAAATGCTCACACCCGAGGAAGCCATCACCCTCATCGGCCATGCGGTCGGCGGTGTCTGCCCCTTCGGCATCAAGGACGGCGTGAAGGTCTATCTCGATGAATCGCTGAAGCGCTTTGATTTCGTCTGGGCGGCCTGCGGCGCCATTGACGAGGTAGTCGGCCTGACGGTTCCGGAGCTGGAGCAGCTTTCCTGCGCCGAGGGCTGGGTGGATGCCGCAAAGCCCTATGCCATCGGGTGATCACCATGACCGACAACGAGATTTTCTACCGCTTCTCTCCCTTTATCCAGGAATTCATCTACAACAACGGCTGGGAGAACCTCCGCGCCGTTCAGCTGGCCGCCGCCCGCGTCCTCTTTGAATCGGAGAACAATCTCCTCATTACCTCCTCGACCGCTTCCGGCAAAACCGAAGCAGCCTTCTTCCCCATCATCACCCAGATGTGCGAGGATATGCCGCAAAGCATCGGCGTGCTTTATATCGCGCCGCTGAAAAGCCTTATCAACGATCAGTTCTGCCGGCTGGATGAGCTGCTGGATCTGTCCGGCATTCCCGTTTTCCATTGGCACGGCGATGTCGCCCAGTCCCACAAGGCCAAGCTGCTGAAAAATCCGCAGGGCATCCTGCAGATCACCCCGGAATCGCTGGAGAGTATGCTGATGAATCGCTCCAACGATCTGGTGCGCCTCTTCGGTGATCTGCGCTATGTGGTCATCGATGAAATCCACACGCTGACCGGAACCGATCGCGGCAACCAGATCATCTGCCAGCTGGTACGGCTGGCCCGGCTGATCGGTCACATTCCCCGTCGGGTCGGTCTGTCCGCCACCATCGGCGATGCCGCGCTCGCGGCCGCATGGCTGGGCGGCGGCACGGATGTGGAAACCGAGGTCCCCGTCATCAACGAGGGGAAATCCCGCTGGCGGCTCGGCATGGAGCATTTCTTCATTCAGGGCGAGGATTTCGACCAGAGCCGTGATTTTTCCGACGGCCGTATGCCGTCTGCCTCCGGTGAAGGGGAAAACGATTCGCCCGCCGATCCCGATACCCCCTCCCGCGGAAAGGTCGAGATCGATCCCGGCTACGAATACATCTACGATTGTGTCCGCAATAAGAAAGCGATCGTATTCTCCAATTCCCGCGAGGAAACCGAATATGTCACCGCCACTCTGCGGCAGATCGCCGAGAATCGGAGCGAGCCCGATTCGTTCCTGATTCATCACGGCAATCTCTCGGCCTCCATCCGCGAGGAAGCCGAGTCGAAAATGCGGAACGATGAAGAAAAATGCGTGGTCTGTGCGACCGTTACCATGGAGCTCGGTATCGACATCGGCCGGCTGGAGCGGATTATCCAGAACGATGCCCCGAATTCGGTATCCAGCTTCCTTCAGCGGCTCGGCCGATCGGGACGGCGCGGAACACCGCCCGAAATGATGATGGTCTTCCGCGAGGAGAACCCGCTCCCCAATGCGCCGCTTCCCCAGCTGATTCCGTGGGGCTTCCTGCGCGCCATCGCCATCGTTCAGCTGTATATCGAGGAAAAATTCATCGAGCCGCCCGTTATCAAGCATATGCCGTTCAGCCTCGCCTTCCAGCAGACGCTGAGCACGCTGGCCGCCTCCGGTGAACTGACACCGAAGCGTCTGGCCGACCGGATTCTCTCCCTCCCCGCCTTCCGCGGCATCAGCAAGGAGGATTACAAAACCCTCCTCATCGGTATGCTCCAGAACGATTTTCTGGAGATGACCGAGGAGAAGGGTCTGATCGTCGGACTCAAGGGCGAGCGGCTGACCAACAGCTTCAAATTCTATGCGGTATTCAAGGACAGCGAGGATTACACCGTCCGCTGTGAGTCGGATGAAATCGGCACCATCACCACGCCGCCGCCCGTCGGCGACCGCTTTGCGCTGGCCGGACGGGTCTGGGAGGTCGAGGAGCTGGATATCCCCCGCAAGCTGATCTATGTCAAGGCCGTCAAGGGCAAGATGGAGGTTTCCTGGCCGGGCGATTACGGCGAGATCCACACCCGGATCCTGGAGCGGATGCGGCAGGTGCTGGCCGAGGATACGGTTTACCCCTATCTGAAGCCCAATGCCCAGCGCCGCCTCGCCATTGTCCGCAATCTGGTGCGCAGCACCGGAATGCTCCGCCATTCGATGGTATCGCTCGGCGGTTATACCTGGTGTCTCTTCCCGTGGCTGGGAACCCGTTCCTTCCGCACTCTGCGCAAATATATTGCCCAGAATGCGGCGCCGTTCAAGATCACCAATATCGAATTTGAGGGCTGCTATTATCTCATGTTCAAGATGGAATCGGGAAGCGATTATACCTTCATAAAGAGCCTCTGCGACAAAATCGCCGCCGAAGGGATCGATACCTCCCGGCTGGTCAACGTCAACGAAATGCCCGTTTTTGAAAAATACGACGATTTCATCCCCGCCGAGCTCCTCCGCCGCCAGTATGAGGCGGACAAGCTCCGCACCGATGAGATTCAGATTCGTCTGCCGCAGATTCTGTCCGAGTATCAGGACTGACGCTTTTCGGCGATATCCGCCAGTAGCGCGCCGCAAACGACCAGAAGCAGCGACATCAATATATGCTCCATCGCGGATGCCGTCGCCGGATAAAACCGCGCCGCATCGTATGTGCCAAGCCCCGATATGTAGAACACTGTGCCAAGGAGAACAGCGCTCACGATCGTGAGTCCCCAGCGCAGAATCCCTGCTGCACCGCGTGAAAGTGTCCTGTTTTTCAATTCTATTCCCCCTTTCTTCTGCTTCTATTATACCATAATTCCGCTGAAATTTCATCCCTCAATTTCCGGCAGAGCTTCCTCTGCTGTCCACATTACAGGAGAATCGCCATGCTGATTACCGAGAAAACCCGCTTTTTATGCCTCCCCATCTCCCAAAGTGCCGCTCAAACCAAGCTCCGCCTCCTGTGCGGCGGGCGCCTGCTTCTGGATCTGGATGTAAAGCTGGATCCCGCCTCGCCCGACACGGAATTCTATTACGATCTCACCCCCTATCTTGGGCTGGAGATCGATTTCGTCCATGAATCCGGGCACACCTTTGCCGTCTGCGAAAGGAAGCCGCCGCTGGCCGGTGAGCTTTATCGCCCTCTGCTTCACTTTGCCCCCGACCGTGGCTGGCACAATGATCCCAACGGTATGATCTTCTATGAGGGCCGCTGGCATCTGTTCTTCCAGCACAATCCGGTGGGAAACGGATGGGGCAATATGCATTGGGGCCATGCTGTCAGCAGCGATCTGCTTCATTGGCAGGATCTCGGCGATATTCTTTCCCCCGATGAAATGGGGGATATGTATTCGGGCAGCGCGATTGTCGATCACGGGAATCTTCTCGGTGTGCGCGGGGATTCGGAGCATGAAACGCTGGTGCTCTTTTACACCGCCGCCGGTGATCGGCGGGAGCTGAACCGGAGCAAGCCCTGCGTGCAGTGCATCGCCTACAGTACCGACGGCGGATTCACCTTCCAAAAATATGCCGGGAACCCGGTTGTCGGGGAGATCTTCCGTCACAACCGCGACCCGAAGGTTGTCTGTGACCCGGATTCCGGTCTTTATGTGATGTCAATTTATCTGGAAAAGGATGAATATGCGATCCTCACCTCAAAGGATCTGGTGAACTGGACGCACATTCAGACATTTCCGCTCCCTGGCGACAACGAGTGCCCGGAATTCGTCCCGATGTCCGATGAAAACGGCCGGACACGCTGGGTGCTGTCCGGCGCCCATGACTGTTATTGTGTCGGCGATTTCGATCCTGTGCGGGGCTTTATCAATCGGAGCATGACCAAAAAGCTGGGATTCGGCGCTCTTTATGCCGCCCAGAGCTTCTCGGAGACCGGCGATAAACGGATCCGGATCTCCTGGTGCCGCTATCAGGCCATTCCCGCAAAGGAATTCAACTGTACAATGGGCATTCCCTGCGAACTGCTGCTTCATGGCGATTCGCTCCGGATCCGCCCGATTTCGGCTGTCGCCGCGGCTGGAGCAAGCACCGATACATTCGAGGGAATTCCTTCCCACGGCTTCCGGAGCGAAATCAGCTGTCCTTCGGATCTGGAGCTCTGCCTGTCGGATGTCGGGGAACCCATCACGCTGAATCTGTTCGGCTGTGAGATCCGGCTCGATGCGGCTGCAGGTTCGATCACCGTCGGCGAAGCCTCCATGCCGCTCTGCGCCGAGGACGGACGGATCTCTCTGCGCATTATCGCCGATACCTACGGAACCGAGATCTTTGCCGGATATCGCGAGGATCGCGGGGCCCCGGCTTACGGTGCCTTCCCGTGGCCCAATGCCGGTCATAATCCCGTTCTGCATATCGGCGGCGAGGGGCGGATCGACCGGCTCGCGATCCGTGAATTCTGAGGCTGCCATGGAACAGATGAATCGGATCGGCATCTCCAGCGCCTGCTTCTATCCCGAGGAAACGCTGGATGCCATCAAACGATGTACCGGCCTCGGATTCCGGAATATCGAGATCTTCATGAACAGCTTCTCTGAACTGGAGGAGCCGTATCTGCGTGAAATTGACCGGCATTGCCGCCATACCGGAACGGAGGTCACCTCGATCCATCCCTTCACCTCCGGCTTTGAGTATATGTTTTTCTTCTCGGCCTACAAAAAGCGGGCCGGCGATATGCTGGAGCTCTATCGGCGTTACTTCCATGCGGCCGCACGGCTGGGGGCACGTTATTGTGTCTTCCACGGCGATGCCGTCAAGGCCCCCTTCATTGGCATGGACAATTACTGCGAAGTGATGGCTATGCTGATGGAGGCCGCCCGGAGCGAGGGTGTCACGCTGGCGCATGAAAATGTATCCACAGCCCGCGGCGGAAATCCCGCCTTTATCCGGGAGCTGCATGAGCGCTTCGGGAAAGGCAATATCCGTTTTGTCCTCGATATCAAGCAGGCGGCGCGGGCCGGACACGATCCCGCGGCAATGATTGAGGCTATGGGGCAGGATATCGTCCATGTCCATATCAACGATTTTGCCGACGGTGAGTGCCGCCTCCCCTTTGCGGGCGTGCTGGCGCTGGAGGATATTCTCACCGCGCTGGCAAAAATCGGCTACTGCGGCCGGTATATGATCGAGGTCTACCGCCACAATTTCACCGAGGATTCGGAAATACCGCCGAGTGCGGCCATGCTGGCCGACGTGCTGGAGAGAATCGGGAAGGGAGGAAGTCAATGAACCGTTACAGCATCTGCGGCATCGATTGCCATAACTGCCGCCATAGAGAGGAGCAGGGCTGTCCCGGCTGTCAGGCATCCGAAGGAAAGGTCTTCTGGGGCGAATGCGAGCTGTATTTCTGCAATCGCCAAAAGGGACAGGAGCATTGCGGCCTCTGTCGGGAATTTCCGTGTGCGAAATTAAAGGAATGGGCATCCGGCGAAAATCCCGAGCGGATTGACAATCTCAAAGGGCTGTCAAGCTGAGACTGCCGGCCGGCCCGATGAGCATACACAACGTATGCGTGTTATTCAGAAAGGAGAAAACTCACCTTGATTTTTGAAGACAAAACCATCATCCTGCGGGATGGCCGCACCGCCGTATTGCGTACACCGCGCCCGGAAGATGCCGAAAAAATGCTGACCGGCATCCGGGAAGCCTCCGGCGAAACGGATTACCTTTCCCGGTATCCCGAAGAATGGGACAGCATCACCGTCGAGGGTGAAGAAAAATGGATCCGGAACGGCAGGGATTCGCAGGACCTCCTGCCTATCGCCTGTTATATAGGCAACCGTATCGCCGGGAGCTGCGAAATCCGGTTCAACCGGGGAATCAAAACCGCTCACCGCGCCGTGGTTGCCATCGCCCTTCGCAAAGAGTACTGGAATCTCGGAATCGGTTCCGCAATGTTCACCGAGCTGATTTCTGCGGCAGAAGCAAGGCCGGGAGTCGAAATCGTTGAGCTTGAATTTGTGGAAGGCAATGACCGCGCAAAGGCTCTCTATGAAAAGTTCGGATTTATAATTGTCGGCGAGCGGCCGCGGGCCTACAGATTAAAAGACGGGCGGATGCTGACGGAATATTTTATGCAGAAGAAGCTGGAGAGGGCATGAATGAGTTATTTCGCTCAGCGCATGGACAAAATGACTCCACCGGACAGTAAGCCTTCGGTTACTCCCGGAAAACAGCAGAAAAACTCAAGACACAGTTGAGAAACAAGAGCTGCGCTTTATTGAAATATCCAGCAAAAGGTGTTATAATAAGTTTACCGGAAGGGAGTGGATCGGATGAATATTGGCAATAATATCAGACACCTGCGTCAGCAGAAGAAGCTCACCCAGGATCAGGTTGCCGAGCAGCTCGGAGTGTCCTATCAAGCCGTTTCGAAGTGGGAGAACAATGCCAACACACCGGATATCGCATTGCTTCCAGACATTGCAAAGCTGTTTGGTGTTTCAATCGATGCCCTGTTCTCGGATAACATTATGGCCTATTCAGACCTTCACTCCTTCATGAAAGATGATGATATTATTCGGGTAGTTCAAATGCGAGGGACAAAAGTATTAAAGGTTACGCCGACGTTTTCCTCGGATGAACCGCCCATTGAAATTGCCTTTCCTCACGATTGCAACGATCGGACACAATACTTTAAGGTGGAGGTTTACGGACATATTATTGCCGACAGCTCCATAAACGGTGATGTTGTTTGCCATCAGAGCATACATAGCAGTTCAATCAACGGCGATGTAAAAGCCGGAGGCAGTATAAAGGTCAACGAGTTGAATGCACAAAAAATCGCCTGCGGCGGCATAACGGACTGCTATAAAATTGAAGCCGGAACGATAGAATGTTCCGGAGATATATCGGCGGCCCATTTATCCTGCGATCAGATTATTTATAAGCACGAATAAAGGCCGCGGCCATTCGCAGAGTTTGTTTCCGCGCTCGGATTATCAAAATAAAAAACCATCCACGCTGTGGATGGTCTGTAGAATACCGTACGGGGGAATCGCAACACCTGCGCGGCAGGTGATGCGAATGGCATATTGTTTGTGTGATGTGTTTGTTCAGCGGCCATTCGCAGGATTGGTTTCGACGCGCGAATCAGCAAAATAAAAAACCATCCACGTTGTGGATGGTCCGTAGAATGCCGTACGGGGGAATCGCAACACCTGCGCGGCAGGTAATGCGAATGGCATATTGTTTGTGGGATGTGTTTGTTCAGCGGCCATTCGCAGGATTCGCTTCGACACGCGAATCACCAAAATAAAAACCACCCACGTTGTGGGTGGCTCGGGGGATCCCGTACGGGGAATCGCACCGCCCGCTACAGCGGGCGAGGCGAATGGCGTATTGTCTGTGCAGTGTGTTTGTTCAGCGGCCATTCGCAGGATTTGTTTCCGCGCTCGGATAATCAAAATAAAAAACCATCCACGTTGTGGATGGTTTTTTATTTTGGTGACCCGTACGGGAATCGAACCCATGTTTTCGCCTTGAGAGGGCGACGTCTTAGCCGCTTGACCAACAGGCCTCACCAGAGAACAGATATATTATAGCATATCTTCTCCTGCTTGTCAAGGGCTTTTCAAAATTTTTTCGGTGAAATTATAAAATTATGCAGATCAGACCGCCGCTTCCCTCGTTGATGATCCGCTGGAGCGTTTCCGACAGCTTGGCGCGCGCATCCTCCGGCATATGCTCAAGCTTGGCGTGCAGCCCTTCATTGATCAGCTGATACAGCGTTTTGCCGAACATATTCGATTCCCAGATCTTCTTCGGATCCTCCTCGAACTCCTTGAGCATGGTCTTGACCAGCTCCTCCGACTGCTGCTCCGTGCCGACCACCGGGCTGATCTCCGTTTCGATATTGGCGCGGATCATATGGATGCTGGGTGCCGATGCCCGCAGACGGACACCGTACCCCCCGGCCTGCTTGACGATCTCCGGCTCCTCCAGCCGCAGATCCTCGGTCTTGGGCATGACAATTCCGTACCCCTTGCTGTTCACATCCTCCAGCGCCAGCGCCACGCGATCATACTTCTCCTTCATCTCCGCCAGCTCCCGGAGCAGAGTGATCAGCTGCTTCTCGCCCGTGATGGGAAGCCCGCACATCTCGCTGATCGTCTGATAATACAGCCCCTCGCACAGCTCGACAGACAGCTCGGCACATCCTTTTCCGAGATCGATCCGATCCACCCGGACGGCTTTGATACAGCCGCTCTCATCCTCCGCACCGAATATGCGGGGAATCTCACCGATCCGCACAATCCTGCGAGCCCGCTCCATGATATAATCGTTGATCTGCATGGGCAGCTTATGCGTTTTTTCCAGCGCTCCCACCCATTCCGGCAGATTCACATGGATCTCGCAGACCGGAAATTCCGCCAGTACCAGCTCCAGAATTTGCCGGATATCATCGCCGTCCAGCTCCAGGCAATTAACCAGCGCGACCGGTACACCGTATTTTTCCTCCAGCTCATAGGCCAGCCGTATGGCCGCCTCGCCCTCCGGATCTGCCGAATTCAGGATGACAGCGAAGGGTTTATTGATCTGCTTCAGCTCACGGACGACCCGCTCCTCTGCCTCCACATAAGCAGAGCGGGGGATTTCGCCAATGCTTCCGTCGGTTGTCACAAGCATCCCGACGGTGGAATGCTCGGTGATAACCTTGCGCGTACCGAGCTCAGCGGCTGCGGTAAAGGGCATCGGTTCCTCCTGCCAGGGGGTATGGACCATTCGGGCATGACCGTCCTCGATATGACCGATCGCATCGGGAACGATATAGCCAACGCAGTCGATCATTTTCACCTTCATCACCGCGTTGTCCGAAAGTGTGATTTCCACCGCCTCATCCGGAACAAATTTCGGTTCGGTTGTCATCACCGTTTTGCCGGCGGCGCTCTGGGGCATTTCATCTCTGGCCCGCTCCCGCTCATGCTCGTCGCGGATATTGGGAATCACCAGCGCTTCCATGAATTTCTTGATGAAGGTGGATTTGCCTGTCCGCACCGGGCCGATCACGCCGAGATAAAAGGTATTGGCGGTCCGCTCGGCGATATCCTTATAAATCGAAGGTTCTGTCATGATTCTTCCTCCTTGTATATTCAGCTGTACCATATATATGAAGCCGGAAGCGGGAATATTCCGTTCCGGGAATGCTCTTGACAAAATCCGCCCATTCTGCTATAATGATATCCATCACAAACACGAGGTACACCCATGAATCCGATCAAGCTCCATCCCACCTGCATCCGTTGTCTGCTCGACAAGCATCTTAACGCCTGTCCGCCCGATTTTCCGGCCCCGGTCAGGCTTGCCTATACGCAGTCGGTCCTGCGCATCCTCGGCACAGCCGCCGCATCGGAGAGCGCTCCCGAGGTGCTGGAGCGGATTGACGAAGAAAAGGCCCGCCTCGGCTTTGCCAATGATGCGGGGGAACTGAAGCGGCATTTCAACCATCTGGTTCTGCAGCGTGAGAAAGCAATCCGGTGCGAAATCCATGCCGCTCCCGATCCCCTCCGTGCCGCCATCGGCTATGCGCTGGTCGGCAACTACATCGATTTCGGTGCCATGGAGAATGTCGATGAGGCAAAGCTCGGTCATCAGCTGGAGCAGGCATCGGGAATCCCCCTTGACGGGGCTGTTTTTTCGGATTTCTGTGCCGATCTTGCCTCGGCCCGCTCGCTGGTTTATCTCACCGACAACTGCGGCGAGATTCTCCTTGACAAGCTGCTGATCGAAGTCATCCGCGAGCGTTTCCCTCACCTTTCGGTCCGGGCAATCGTTCGCGGCCGGCCGGTGCTCAACGATGCGACAATGGATGATGCCCTTCAGGTCGGGCTGACCGATACCGTGCCCGTTATCGCAAACGGTACACAAATTGCCGGAACCAGCCTGGCACGGATCAGCGAAGAAGCCCGACAGGCCATAGACACAGCGGATGTCATCCTTTCCAAGGGACAGGGGAATTTCGAAACGCTCTATCACTGCGGACTCAATGTCTATTATCTCTTTCTCTGCAAGTGCCGGCTGTTTTCCGAGCGCTTCGGCGTCAGCCCATGCACAGGGATGTTCCTGCGGGAGCGAGCTGTCCCAGCAGATTTCTGAGAACACAAAAAGGGAACGGATGAATCCGTTCCCTTTTGTTTTTCCTTTATCTGAACTTATGCAAGCTCAGCGAAGTACTTGATGGTGCGAACCATCTGGCTGGTGTAGGAGTTCTCGTTGTCGTACCACGAAACAACCTGTACCTGGTAGGTATCGTCATCGATCTTGGTAACCATGGTCTGGGTTGCATCGAACAGCGAGCCGTAACGCATACCGATAACGTCGGAGGATACGATCTCTTCGGTGTTGTAGCCGAAGGACTCGGAGGAAGCAGCCTTCATAGCAGCGTTGATGCCTTCAACGGAAACATCCTTGCCCTTAACAACAGCAACGAGGATGGTGGTGGAACCGGTGCAGGTCGGAACGCGCTGTGCGGAACCGATGAGCTTCTTGTTCAGCTCGGGAATTACGAGGCCGATAGCCTTTGCAGCGCCGGTGGAGTTCGGAACGATGTTCTGAGCACCTGCGCGGGCACGGCGGAGGTCACCCTTTCTGTGGGGACCGTCGAGGATCATCTGGTCGCCGGTGTAAGCATGAACGGTGGTCATGATACCGGAGAGGATGGGAGCGTAATCGTTCAGAGCCTTTGCCATGGGAGCGAGGCAGTTGGTGGTGCAGGATGCAGCGGAGATGATCTTGTCCTCAGTGGTGAGGGTCTTCTCGTTTACGCTGTATACGATGGTCTTCAGATCGTTGCCTGCGGGAGCGGAGATAACAACCTTCTTCGCGCCGGCATCGATGTGTGCCTGGGACTTCTCCTTAGAGGTGTAGAAGCCGGTGCACTCGAGAACAACGTCAACGTCGAGAGCCTTCCAGGGGCAGTCAGCTGCGTTCTTCTCAGCGTAGATCTTGATGGTCTTGCCGTCAACAGTGATGCTGTCCTCGCCAGCCTCAACGGTGTGACCGTCATAACGACCCTGAGCGGTGTCGTACTTGAGCAGGTGAGCGAGCATAGCGGGGCTGGTCAGGTCGTTGATAGCGACGATCTCGTAGCCCTCAGCACCGAACATCTGACGGAAAGCCAGACGGCCGATACGGCCGAAGCCGTTAATAGCAACTTTAACAGACATGGTAAATCCTCCAAAATATATAAATAAATTTTTGACGTGTGAACGCGGGCGAAATATCGTTAAAATTTGAACGATCAAAAAATTCCGTCCTCTAATATTTTACCTCATTTTCCCCTTTTATACAAGGGGTTTTTTGAAAAATTTCAAATTTTGTAACATTGCATTCAAATCTTGCCCCTTTCCGCCGGGAATTTATCGAATATTGCAACAAGTGAAGGCGCTCCGGGAGACGGACAGGAAGTTTTTCGCGTGATCTTTTCATTTACAGTTGACGAAACAGCGTTTATCGTGTATAATGAAAGAAAGCAAGAACGAACGGAGGCTGCCATTGGAACGCTGCGAATACAAATTTCCGCTCTCTCTTTCGGACTATGAGGCTCTGCAGCCCCGGATCGCCGGGCAGATGCCGCCGGATCGCTACGGAGGCGGCAAGGCTTATACGGTATCCAGTCTGTACTTTGACGATACCCGGCACCGGCTGTATCATCAGACCTACGATCGTGAGCCCTACCGCTGTAAGCTGAGGCTCCGGGTTTACGGAAACGATACGGCGGATGACACCCTGTCTTTTTTTGAAATCAAATCCAAGCATCTCGGACGCTCCGTCAAACAGCGCCGCGCAGCAGCTCTTGCCGAAAATGAGCGGATCTGGCAGGAAGGCTTCACACCGGACGGACCGGCCCGGGATATTCTGCGGATGATCGAATCCGAGCGGCTGGCACCGGCCTCCGTTGTCAGCTATGAGCGGCTGGCCTATGCAGCATCCGGCGAGGAGCGGCTCCGGGTCACCTTCGACTCCGATCTGCGGATCCGGACCGGGGATCTGGATCTGCGGCTTGGTACCCATGGAACACCGGTGATGAAGGATTGTTACTGCGTCATGGAGGTCAAAAGCGGAATTCATCTTCCGCTCTGGCTGGTACGTCTGATTTCCGAACGCGGGCTTGCCAACCGCTCCTACTCCAAGTACGGACACACCCCGTTTGCGGATCTTCCGCCCTGCCGCGTGACTTACGGCAAACAGACAATTTCGATTACATAAAGGAGAATTATCATGACTCAATTTCAGGGACTGCTTGAAAGTCTCGGACAGGTCAACAACAGCGCCATCATTCTCGACATTGCCTTCACCGCTCTTGTAAGCGTGGGAATCGGCCTGCTGATTGTGCTGTTCTACGCGCTTCTCAATCACCGCCGGAGCTTTTCGGTGGAATTTTCCGTCACGCTGATTGCCATCTGCTCGGTCATCTCACTGATTATCGCGGTCATCGGTACCAACATTGCCAGCGCGTTCAGCCTGGCGGGCATCATGTCCATCGTCCGCTTCCGCTCCCTTCAGCAGAAAACATCGGATGTTGCCTTCATCTTCATCGCCATGGCGACCGGTCTGACCATTGGCCTGGGGCTGATGGTTCCCGCGCTGGTCTTCGTGCTGATTGTCGGCCTTCTTCTCAATCTCTTCGCCCTGATCGCCTCCCTGATCAAAAAGGAAGTCCGGCTCCTGAAGATTTCCGTTCCGGAATCCATGAGCTTTGAGGGACAGTTTGACGATATTCTGAAAAAATATGCCTCCTCCTTTGATCTCAAGCGGGTACGGCTGATTTCCGCCGGCACGGTAATGGAAATCTCCTATATTGTTACCCTGCGCAGGATGAAGAAAAAGGATGCGCTTCTCTCCGAAATCCGCGAAAAGAATAACAATTTCAATGTTGTTCTGATGTACAACGAGGATGAAGCACAATGAAGCATCTGGCAGTCCTTCTGCTGTGTCTGCTTCCGGTCATCCTTGCCTCCTGCTCCGATTCCCTGCCGCCTGCGCTAAGCGGAAATGAGGCGCCTCTGCTTGCCTTCAGAGAGCCGCCGGGTGTGTATTCCAAAGCCTTTCGCGTGACCGTCGAATGCACGGATCCTTCGCTGGAGGTGCGCTATACCCTCGATTCCCGGATCCCTACGCCCAAGGACGAGCTTTACCCGGAGGACGGCATTGAGCTCTCCTTTGGCAGCGGCGACCGCGCCGATCCTTCCAGTGTCCATATCATCCGCGCGGCGGCCTTTGATTCCGACGGCAATCCGGTCGGTCAGGCGCTGACCGGCACCTATATTCTCAGCGATTCTCCGGATGTGCGCTATTCGACCATGATCGTTTCCGTGGTCTGCGAGCCTGACGATCTGTACGGATATGAGCGCGGCATCATGGTCAAGGGCAAGAAATACGATGATTTCAAAATTAAAAAGCCGGATTACTGGACAAATGAATCGCGGGACGATGCCAACTATTTCGGCAGCGGCATTGAATGGGAGCGTGCCGCCAATGTAGAATTTTTTGCCGGGGACGGAACGCCGATGCTTTCGCAGATGATGGGTGTCCGCGTTTCGGGCGGCTGGAACCGGAGCAACGAGCACAAGTCCCTCCGCCTGTTTGCCCGCTACACTTATGCCGATGCCAATGTGATGCGCGTTGATGCTTATCCGGGTCTTGTCAGCACAACCGGCGTTCCGGTGACCGCGCATAAAACGCTGATCCTGCGTACCGGCTCCAACAATATGGGAAGCACCACTATTCAGACGCCCTTTCTCATGGAGCTCGGCGAGGATGTGGGGCTGAATATCATGCACTACCGCCCGGTCTGTGTCTACTTAAACGGTAAGTATTACGGCTACATGGCGCTGATGGAGGATTACAGCACCACCTATTTTGAGCAGAACTACAACATTCCCGCCGAGGAAATTACCTGCATCAACGGCACGGGTATCATCTCCGGCGGCGAGGGCTGGATTCTTGACAACGGCCCCGAATCGGAGCTTGCCGAATTTATGCGTGTCCGCGATTATATTATCAATACGGATATGACCATCACGGCAAACTACCAGAGAGCCTGCAAGTGGCTGGATATCGACAATTTCGTCCGCTATATGTGCTTTGAGGGGTATCTGAGCAATACCGACTGGCCGCAGAACAACGTCCGTGTCTGGCGGCGTTTTACCGACGGCTACCAGCCGGATGCCGGGGTTTACGGCTATGACGGCCGCTGGCGATTCCTTCTGAAGGATCTCGATCTTTCCTCCGGCTACGGCTCCGACGGTGCAGCAACCAGCATTTTCAAGCGTCTGGACTCCGATGACGGCACAATCCGGCTGAATGCCGTTTTCAAAAGCCTGTTCAAAAACAAAGACTTCCGCAATCGGGTCTTCTGCTTCATCAGCGATATGCTTTCGACTACAATGAAGCTGGAAAATGTCATGGAGGCGATCGGCGAAACCGCGCTCAGCGCCCAGCCGGAAATGCGCTATTATATTCCCTCCTATAATGTATGCGGCGGTTCGCTGGAAAACTGGCACAACCATCTCCGCACGCCCTACAAATTCTTCCGCCAGCGCTGGACGAATGTCTATAATGAACTGCCGGGCAAATACGGTTCCGATTGGGGCGAGCTGGAGGTACAGATCGAAGGCGAAGGCGAGCTGCATATCAGCACTCTTTCGCTGACACAGAGCACCGCGCTTCATTATCTGGTTGGCCTGGAGATTCCCGTATCGGCCATTCCGGAACGGGGATGGCGGCTTGCCTCATTGGAGCTGTCAAAGGGCCGCATTGGGGACGGAAGCTTTGTTATGTCCGAAAAATCGCTGACATTGAAGATTCAATTTGAGCCGGATCCGGATTTTGAGCCCCCGGTCGGCCTCCGTCTGAATGAGGTCAAATACGAATATCCCATGGGTTCAGCAGAATGCGATTACGTTGAAATCTTCAACAGCTCAGACACCGATGTCTATCTGAAGGGCTTCAGCCTCGAAAAAGACGGACTTCGCGCCGACGGAACGCCCGATTCCGATCGCTGGGTCTTCCCGGCCATCCGCATCGCGCCCGGTGAATATCTCACGGTTTGCTTTGACAAATACGCTCCGGCCGATGACAGCGGAAAGCTTCTCGCCGCCCACGGACTTGGAGCGGGCGATACGCTCTCCCTGCTCGACCGGAACGGAGATCCCGTCGATTCGGTCATTCTTCCCGTCTGCAGCAACGAGACGGTTCTGGCAAGAGGAGATGAGGGCTGGTATTTTGCGCCGCATACCTCCTTTGGCGGGGCCAATCCGCGCTCCGACGGATACAGCCAGGCCGATGTGCTGGATGAAAGTGCCCACGGTACCTTCATGCACAACGGCCATCTGATCCCGGATTTCGCATCGGAATCGCCGGACGGTACGCTGGTTATAACGGAAGCCATGCTCCGCAAACAGTTTTCCTCCTATACGGTTGACAATAAGGCCTCCGCTCTGGAAGACTGCCGGATCCAAAACGGGTATGATCTTGACAAAGCGCTTGCCGTACTCGGCTATGAGCGGTTTGACATCCCGTCCCTCGGATCGCACATTATCATGAAAAAATAAGAACCCACGGAGGATAATGAAATGCAAAAATACGATGTCGCGGCCTACATCTGGCCGGCCTATACCGGAGACGAGCCGAGATCCCGGATGTTCTGGGAGGAAGGCATGGGCGAATGGCAGTCAGTAAAAAATTCAGCGCCGAAGCCAGGCGGATACCATTGGAACCGGAAGCCTCTGTGGGGTTATGTCAATGAGGCGGATCCCTATGTCATGGAGAGCCAGATTTCCTGCGCCGCTGATCACGGTGTCAATGTCTTCATCTATGACTGGTACTGGTATGACCGGAGGCCATTTCTGGAGCAGTGCCTCAACAATGGCTATCTGAAGGCAAAGAACAATGACCGCGTCAAATTTTATCTGATGTGGGCCAACCACGATGCCAATCACCTCTGGAATATCCGGCAATCGGATGACAACGGCTCCACGGTAATCTGGGAAGGTTCTCAGCCCCGGAGCGAGTTTGAGATTATCGTCAACCGAATCATCGGCTCGTACTTCACCCATCCGTCCTACTATAAAATCGACAGCAAGCCGGTATTCATGATTTATGATCTGGTCAACCTTGTAAAGGGCCTCGGCGGTGTCTCAAAAACAGCTGAAGCCCTGGAATGGTTCCGCCAGAAAACCAAAGAAGCCGGATTCCCCGGTCTTCATCTGCAGGCCGTATGCTGGGCTGCGAACGGCACTAATCTGAGCGGCGTAGACAGCAGCGGCGGTCTGACACGGGCGGATTTCGATGCCCTCGGCTTCGATAGCCTCTCCCACTATCAGTTCGCACATTTTGCAAATATGAACCGCGATTACAGCGAGATTCTGAAGGATGTCCAAAGGCAGTACGAGATCGTCAGCTCCAACTACAGTCTGCTCTATTTTCCCCATGTATCAATCGGCTGGGACAACAATCCCCGCTACCGGCGTTTTATCGATCATGTAACCCGCGGCAATACACCGGAAAAATTTGAAGAGGCTCTGCGCATGGCCAAGGATTATCTGGATGCCCGCCCCGGTCAGCATCGGCTGATTACCGTCAACAGTTGGAATGAATGGACCGAAACCAGCTATCTGGAGCCGGACAATCAGTACGGATACGGCTATCTGGAGGCGATCCGGCGGGTCTTTTCGGATGAGAGATAAAAAATTAACAACTATTTTTGCAAAACCTCTTGATTTCAGACGCAAAATAGAGTACAATATTAAGAGTGAAATAATCTAAAATACTTTCAACAGGAGCGTATAAAAATGGCACTTGTCAATACCAAAGAAATGTTCAAGAAGGCATATGACGGCGGCTACGCTATCGGCGCTTTCAACATCAACAACATGGAAATCGTTCAGGCGATTACCGAGGCTGCGGGCGAAGTTAAGTCCCCCGTTATCCTTCAGGTTTCCGCCGGCGCAAGAAAATACGCCAAGCAGGAGTATCTGATGGCTCTGGCTCAGGCCGCTATCAAGGATGCCGGCATCGACCTGGCTCTCCACCTTGACCACGGCGCAGATTTCGAAATCTGCAAGGCCTGCATCGACGGCGGCTTCACCTCCGTTATGATCGACGGCTCCCACCATTCGTTCGAGGACAACATCGCCGTAACCAAGAAGGTCGTTGACTATGCTCACGAGCGCGGCGTTGTCGTTGAGGGCGAGCTGGGCGTTCTGGCCGGCGTTGAGGATGAGGTTTCGGCCGAGCATTCCTCCTACACCCGTCCCGAGGAGGTTGAGGAATTCGTAACCCGCACCGGCGTTGATTCCCTCGCTATCTCCATCGGTACCTCCCACGGTGCCTACAAGTTTACCCCCGCACAGTGCACCAGAAACGAGAAGGGTATCCTCGTTCCCCCTCCGCTTCGCTTTGATATCCTCGAAGAGATTGCCAAGAGAATCCCGGGCTTCCCGATCGTTCTCCACGGCGCTTCCTCGGTTCCGCAGGAATATGTTCAGGAAATCAACTCCATCGGCGGCAAGCTGCCGGATGCTGTCGGTATTCCGGAAGAACAGCTCCGCAAGGCTGCTACCCTTGCCGTCTGCAAGAACAACATCGACTCCGATATCCGTCTGGCCATGACCGCCGGCATCCGCCGCGTTCTCACCGAGGATCCTTCGGTATTCGACCCCAGAACCTACCTGACCGTTGCCCGTGCAGAAGTCAAGAAGATGGTTATGCACAAGATCGTCAACGTTCTCGGTTCCCAGAACACCCTTTAATTCATTTTATCAATCCCTGGGATGCCGCGCAAAACGCGGCATCCTCTTTTTTGGAGAATGCTTATGAAATGGACAGAATGCTACAGCATCGATTCGCATAACTGCGATCTCAATGGAAATGCGCGCGCCGCCATGCTGCTTCGCTATATGCAGGATACCGCCAACCGTCAGATGCGCCGCTTTGGTCCCTCCAATGAGGAGCTCCGCGAGCGGGGGCTGGCCTTCATCCTCAGCCGCATCAACCTGCGCTTCTATATGCCTCTGCACGCTTACGATGAGATCGAAGTTTCCACCTGGGGCTGTGAAAGCCGCGGCGTCAGCTTCAACCGCTGCTACCGGATCTGCCGCGGGGATAAAATTGCGGCTGAAGCCGTATCGGTCTGGGGCCTGCTCGGCATTGAGGACCGGCGGATCCTCCGTGTTTCGGATATTGAACTGGGATTTGGTACGGATGAGCCGATTGAATTGGATCTTCCGGGCCGTGTCCGGATCCCGCGCGAACTGGAGCTTCCCGTCATCGGTGAGCGGCCGATCGTTTACAGCGATCTGGATGCCAACCGCCACATGAATAATACCAATTATCCCGATATGCTCTGCGATTTCGTTCCCGGCATGGAAAAGAAGCGTGTGGCAGCCCTTTCTATAAGCTTTGTCGGTGAAGCAAGGCTTGGTGAGGTGCTGAAGATTCAGATGGCTGAAAGCGCCGGCCAATCTTATTTCCGCACGATCCGGGCAGACGGATCGGTCAATGTGGAAGCGATCATGGCGCTGGAAAATCTGTAATTCCACAGATCTGTGCAAAATAAAATTCCTTTTGGATTAATCCAAAAGGAATTTTTCTTATTCAAACCAGAATGAGTAGAGATGCGCATCGCTCATGTCAAAGCGAACGCTGATCTCCTGTCCGGTAAGATGTGACAGAGGGCGGTCAAATTCCACCGGTCGGTCGGTACTGTCGCCAAACATGACATAACTGCTGTAACCATCCAGAGATTCTCCATCCTTGGTACAGAGTGTTACCTTTACGCCACCCATAGCCGAGGTAGCAAAATTAAGATGCATTTCCTCGCCAGTTACCGTAATCGGATTTGTCTGGACCGAACCGCCTGCAAAGGGCGCTTGCCACGAGAAGAAACCATCCAGACGAATGGTAAAGCGCCGGAAGTTGGCGTTTTTGATGCGGTAATTCTCGCCCACATAAAAGGAAATTTCCTTTGAAGCGCCGTATTCCTCCGCCTCGGTTTCGGTGAGGCCATACACGGTATAGCAGTTGCCATACCACCAGTTGTTCCGGCTCTCCGGTCCGGGCGTAAGAAATGCTTCATCCCGCCGATTGAAGGTAAATCCGTCCGGCGAGGTCATCAGGACACAATCGGTAACCGAGGTTCCTTCACGGCCAAAAATTCGTGTGATGTTCTCGTGACGGTCGCCAAGAGGCATGAAGCGAAAGTTTTCCGAATCTGAGGCGCGATCGTTATATCGTACAGGAAATCCGATATAAATATCCGGCGATCGGAAATATTTTGTAATCTGATTGGTATACAGCGGCGTATCCGCCTGTCCTTCGTCAAAGCGAATCCGGCCCCGGATCTCCCAGTTCACAAAATCACAGCTGACTGCAAGACGAACATCTCGTATATCGTTGACCAGATCAATTTTGTCCGTTCGCCAATTCAGCTTTTCCGTACCGTCCGTACCGTGAAAGCCGCGGTAGTACAGATGATACTGTCTCTCCGTCTCATCCCACATCACTGTGTTGAAGGAGTCAAAGGTTCCCGCAATCGGCAGATCTCGCATCTCACGAAAGGTGATGCCGTCGGCGCTGGCATAATAACGGAGCACTGCCCCTGCCTCGTCGCTGTTTGCAGCTGACAGAGCTTTGAATTTTTCATCCGCCGGGCAAGCCGGGTTCTCATCATAGAAAACGGAGAAGTTATCAATCGGCTCCTCTCGGGAAAATACGATGTTGTTGAACGTTGATCCCCCATACTCGTACATTCCGAGGTTTGGCTTTCGGAAGGTAATGCCTCCGTCATGGCTCTCCGCCATACAGATAACGGCCCGTCCGGGTGAGAAGCTGCCGTCCATCTGATGCCGCGAGGCCATTGCACGGTAATAGAGCCGGAGAACACCGCCAGCCCGTACAAGGCTTCCGTATCCGTTATGAACGCCTTCCCACTCTTCATCACAGACAAGAGCGATGTTTTTCTTTTCAGGCTTATTCATAATGACACGGACATTATTACACGCCGCCATCAGACTTTCATCCCAGCAAAGAAAACGCTTGCTTTTATTTTCCATGTTCTCTCTTATTTATTTCGTCGGGTCAAGATACTTCCAGTAAGCCTTGAGATAGTCAACACCCGACCATACCGTCATAACGGTCATGGCGGCCATTGTGACATAGCTCAGCAGATGCCAGTCGGCGATGATCGTACCGGCGGGGAAAATGACCGGCTCCAGCAGAATCGCAACGATGCAGATAATCTGCGTCACCGTCTTGACCTTGCCGAGCCATGCGGCGGCGACAACCACGCCGGCATTGCTGGACACCAGCAGGCGCATGGATGTGATCGCCAGCTCGCGAAGGATGACAATCGCGGCCACCCACACAAAGACCGGGCGGATATAATCAAACCGGCAGAGAATCGCCAGCATCGCGCCGAATACCATGAATTTATCGGCCAGCGGATCGATGAATTTGCCGAAATCGGTCACCAGATTGCACCGGCGGGCAATCTGTCCGTCGAGGAAATCGGTGAAGGCGGTCAGAATGAAGACAGCAGCACCGATAATGCGGGCCCAGGTTTCGGGAAGAAATTCGAGAATGATGACCGCCATGAAAACCGGCACCATAATGACGCGCATAATGGAGAGTTTATTCGGAAGATTCATATCTTTCCTCCTTATATTTTATCGCCGACCAGGTCATAATCGACCGCCTCGGTGATTTTTACCTGAACGAACTGTCCTTCCTCCACGCTGTTCTTCGGTGCGCGGAAGTAAACCTTGCCGTCGATTTCCGGAGCATCCATGCTGCTCCGTCCGTAATAGGCCTCGGATACCGGATCGTAGCCCTCACAGAGAATCTGCAGGGTCTGACCGATCTTCGCTTCGTTCTGCTCATCGGTGATATCGCCCTGCGTGCGCATGATAATGTCATACCGATCCTGCTTTGTCTGCTCATCGAGCTGTCCGTCCATATCGTATGCCGGCGTATCCTCCTCGCGCGAGAAGGGGAAGGCACCCAGACGGTCGAACTTCGCTTCCTTGACATATTCGCAGAGCGCGGTGAAATCCTCCTCGCTCTCACCAGGGAAGCCGACAATCAGCGTAGAACGGATGATGATGCCCGGCACATTATCCCGGAGCTTTTTGACCGCCTCGCGGATCGTATCGCCGTTTCCGTGGCGGTTCATCGCCTTCAGAACGGGATCGGAGATATGCTGGATCGGCATATCGATGTACTTGACGATACGGGGATTGTTCTTCATCTCCTCTACCAGCTCATCCGTGATCTTGTCCGGATAGCAGTAGAGAATGCGGATCCACGGAATGGAGGTTTCCTTGCTGATCCTGTGCAGAAGCTCGGCCAGCTTGTATTCGCCGTACAGATCCTTGCCGTAACGGGTGGTATCCTGTGCCACAACCACCAGTTCCTTGACACCGATCTCCTCCAGCGTCTTTGCCTCCTCAATCAGCTCCTCCATCGGACGGCTGCGGAAGCGGCCGCGGATGGACGGGATGGCGCAGTAAGTGCAGCGGTTGTCACAGCCCTCGGCGACCTTCAGATAGGCATAATATTCCGGCGTGGTGATGATCCGCTCGCCGCCCAGCTTTACTTCGTTCTTATCCTCATAGGAGGAATATTTCTTTCCGTTCACAGCCGCGCGGACTGCCTCGGCGATGTGGTGGATGCTTCCCACGCCAAGCAGGGCATCGACCTCGGGCAGCTCCTTGAAGATTTCATCGCGGTAACGCTCGGCCAGACAGCCGGTGACGACAATCGCCTTCAGCTCGCGGTTCTTTTTGAGCCAGCCGATATCGATAATGTTGTCGATCGATTCCTGCTTGGCGCTTTCGATAAACGCGCAGGTGTTGATGACAATCACGTCCGCTTCGATCTCTTCCGATACAATTTCAAAGCCTTCCTCATACAGTTCATGAAGCATGACCTCGGTGTCCAGCTGATTTTTCGGACAGCCGAGAGAAACAAATCCTACCTTGACTTGATTTTTTTTACTCATTGAGATTCTCCTGAAATATGCTCATTTTGCCAGCCGTCAATCCTTACGCATTTCGCGGATAACGGCAAGGGTATCGGAAGGAGAAAACCCCTTCCGATGCAGAGAGGAAAGAAAACTCTCCTTATATTTACGGTCATCGATCCTTGAAAAGTCGAAGGATTTTTCCACATGACGGCGCAGAATCGCATCAAAATCAATTTCATCCGACAATTCTTCCATACATTCATCCAGAATGTCCCGTTCGATTCCCTTGTGAAGCAGCTCCTGACGGATCCGGGCCGGACCGCAGCCCTTCGCACCGGACAGACTCTTAATCAGCCGCAGACATTGCTCCCGCTCGTTGATGACACCCGTATCGGCCAGCCACTGGGCCGCCTCTTCGGCTATATCCGGCGTAAAGCCGCGGGCGCGAAGCTTATCCGTCAGCGCACGCCGGGTATTGTCCCCGTAGGCAAGGAGATCCAGCCCTTTGCGGATGGCCTCCCAGAGCCGGCTGTCATACTCCAGGATGTCAACCTGGCGCATACTCAGCGGGCACGGCAGGGCGGGGAGAAGATTCATTCCGAGATCGGACAGCATTTTTGCCGAAACCGTGAAGCTCCGGATTTCCGAATGCTCGCCGGATGAAATCTGTACGGTCAGCTCTGCCTCATCGCCGCTTTGGCGGGCCTTGATCTTAATCAGCTGAATAATGGGATCCGCCATTATTCGGCATCATCCTCGGCGGCAAGGATCCGGATATCCAGTTCCTCGTCGTCCTCATCGTCCTCCATACCCGGAACATCATCGCCGTAATTCTTTCCGACAATGGCTTCCACATCATCCTTCTTGGCACGGATCTTTTCGGCAAGCTCTTCCATCAGATCGGGGTTGGATTCAAAATACTTCTTCGTATTTTCCTTACCCTGCGCGATCCGCTGACCCTCATAGGAGAACCAGGAACCGCTCTTGGAAATGAAACCAAGCTCGATACCGATATCGACAATCTCGCCGGAGCGGGCAATGCCCTTGCCGTAGATGATATCGAATTCCGCCGTCTTGAAGGGCGGAGCCACCTTGTTCTTGACAATCTTGCACTTGATATGGTTGCCGTATATCTCGCCGCCTTCCTTCAGCTGCTCGGCGCGGCGGATATCGATACGAACGGATGCGTAGAATTTCAGCGCGCGGCCGCCGGGCGTGGTCTCGGGATTTCCGTAGAGAACGCCGATCTTTTCACGGAGCTGGTTGATGAAGATGATGACACAGTTGGACTTGGCAACCGCACCGGACAGCTTCTTCAGCGCCTGCGACATCAGGCGGGCCTGCAGACCGACATGGGAGGATGCCATATCGCCGTCGATTTCCTGCTGGGTGATCAGCGCGGCAACCGAGTCAACAACCACCACATCGATTGCGCCGGAGCGGATCAGCGCCTCGGCAATATCCAGCGCCTGTTCACCGCTGGAGGGCTGGGAAACCAGCAGGCTGTCGGTATCGACACCGAGCGCCTTGGCATAGACCGGATCCAGCGCATTTTCCACGTCGATGTAAGCCGCTTCGCCGCCCATCTTCTGGGTTTCGGCGACTACATGAAGGGCAACGGTCGTCTTACCGGACGATTCGGGACCGTAGATTTCAACGATACGTCCGCGCGGAACGCCGCCGATACCCAGCGCCATATCCAGCGTCAGCGAACCGGTGGAAATGGCGCTGACCTCAAGCTCGGGTGCCTCACCCATGCGCATGATGGTACCCTTACCATATTCCTTCTCAATCTGACCGATGGCGCTCTGGATGGCCTTCAGCTTTTCTTCCTTGTCGGTGATCTTCACCGGGACGGGCTTGGACTGCTGTTTTGCTTTCATTTTGCTATACCTTAACCTTTCTCGATTTGGTGTTCATAATTACAACAAAGTATATCGAACAAATTTTCTGTATTCTATTATACACCAATCTTTGAAAATATGCAATAGGTTTTCAAAAAATATTTCTAAAATAACGGGCTGTCAAGCAGCCAGATGCCGTTGACCTTCTGAAGATTGACCTCCAGCTCCTCGATTGTTCCGTCTTCGCCTGCTGCTTTGACGGAAAGTGTCGCACGGTACGGATTCTTTTTCACAACCGCGACCGACTCAAAATCGAATGTACGCATCCGGCCGAAATCCTCCGTGGCAAACGGATTGACATACAGGCCGTCCTCTTTGGTCATGAATTTGGAATGTATGGTCGTTCCGTCATCCAGCGAAACCGTTTCAAAGGCTGTATTGCAGAGAACCTTCGAATAAGCGGGCGTGAAAACCTCGCCCATCGCCGCCTTCAGCTCCTCCACCGATTGATACAGGGCATCTTCAGAAACCTTATAATATAAGCCTTCCGCCTCCTCCCCGTGCGGCAGAGTATCGCCGTAGACGATTCCGTAAAGCTCTCTTGCCTTCGGCTCCAATGCCCGGAGCGCTTCCGTCAGCTGGGAATCCGGAGCTCCTGAGCCCCCGCATGAAAGCAGGAGCGAGGCTATTAAGGCAAATACAAGAACGCAAATCCCGTATTTTAACCGCTTCATAATCCGATTCCTCCGTTTATTTATCCGTCAGCCGTCAGATTTCGTCTTCTTCTGTAAGGGATTGGGACTCTTCCGGAGCTTCCTCGTCATCTTCCGCCGGTGCGGGAACCTCGGCTGGTGTATTTTCCACCCGCGTGAAGTTGACGAGCTTCGCCGAATCGGCAAGACGCATGACAATGACACCGCCCGCGCTCCGGCCATAGAACGGGATGCCGGATACCGGCGTGCGGATCATCGTGCCGTCATCGGTAATCAGAAGGATATCATCCTCCTCGCCTACAGCCGCAATGCCGGCCAGCGGTCCGGTCCGGTCGCTGACACCGTGGCAGAGCACACCTTTGACACCGCGGTTATGAGCGGTGAACTGATCGAATGCGCACCGCTTTCCAAAGCCCTTTTCGGTGACGGTCAGCAGCGAGCGTGCATCGTCAATCAGCGCACAGCCGATTACGATATCGCCTTCGGAAAGTGTGATGCCCTTGACACCGCGTGCCGTACGGCCCATCGGACGGACATCCTTTTCATCAAAGCGGGCCGAATAGCCGTTTCTGGTGGCAATGATGATGCCATCGTTTCCGTGCGTATGCTTGACGAAGACCAGCTCATCGCCTTCGTCAAGACCGATGGCGATCTTTCCGCCCCTGCGCTGATACTCGAATTCGGAGAGCAGCGTTTTCTTGACGATACCCTGGCGGGTGACCATGAACAGATATTCATTTTCCGCAAAAGCGGGAACCGAGATGGCGGCCGTTACCTTTTCTCCGGCCTCCAGCTCCAGAATATTGACAATATTGGAGCCCTTTGCCGTGCGGCCTGCCTCGGGAATCTGATAAGCCTTGCGGGTATGCACCTTTCCGGTATTGGTGAACATCATCAGAAGCGAATGGCTGTGCGCCGCAATGACATCGGCAACCGAATCCTCTTCCTTGGTCGCCATACCGATGATACCCTTGCCGCCGCGCTTCTGTGCGGTGTAGGTATCGGCAGGCTGGCGCTTGATATAGCCGTCCTGGGTCATGGTGATGACACAGGTGTGCCGCTCGATCAGATCCTCGTAGACAATATCGTCCTCGGCTGCAACCAGCTCCGTGCGGCGGGGATCGGCGAACTTTTCCTTGATGGCCAGCATTTCCTCGCGGATGATTTGCTTGACCTTTCCTTCATCCTCCAGAATGGCCGTCAGCTCCTTGATGGTTTCATAGAGCTTGGCCAGACGCTCCTCGATCTTCTGGCGTTCCATGCCGGAAAGACGGCCGAGCGTCATCTCGACAATCGCCTGCGCCTGCGGTTCTGTCAGACCGAAGCGGGCCATCAGCTGTGCCTTGGAATCCGGGATGGATTCGCTGTGGCGGATGATATTGATGACCTCATCGATGTTGTCGATGGCGATCTTGTAGCCCTCGTAGATATGAGCCTCCCGCTTTGCCTTCTCCAGATCGAACCTTACGCGGCGGGTGATGACCTCTTCCTGGTGGGCGACATAATATTCCAGAATCTGCTTCAGATTGAGAATCTTCGGAACATTATCCACCAGCGCCAGCATATTGAAGGCGCAGGTGTCCTGCAGCTGGGAATACTTGTACAGCTGATTCAGAATGATCTGACCATTGGCATCGCGGCGGTATTCGATGACAATCCGCATACCGTCACGGCCGGATTCATCGCGGATATCGGTGATGCCCTCCACCCGCTTATCCTTGACCAGATTGGCCATGGATTCAACCAGCATACTCTTGTTGACCTGATAAGGAATCTCTGTCACGATGATGCGGTGCTTATCCTCTTCGATATTGCACTTGGAGCGGACCATGACACGTCCGCGGCCGGTGGAATAAGCCTCATAGATACCGTTGGAGCCGTAAAGGGTTGCGGCCGTCGGGAAGTCCGGGCCCTTGATGAACTGCATCAGATCCTTGATTGTGCAGTCCGGGTTTTCCATCAGGTAGATCGCACCGTCGATAACCTCGCCGAGGTTGTGCGGCGGGATGTAGGTCGCCATACCGACCGCGATGCCGATGGAGCCGTTGACCAGCAGATTGGGGAAGCGTGCCGGAAGAACACGGGGTTCCTTCAGACGGTTATCGAAGTTGGGATCGAAATCCACAACATCCTTGTCGATATCCGTCAGCATCTCGTTGGCGATCTTCGACAGGCGGGCTTCGGTGTAACGGTAGGCAGCCGCGCCGTCACCGTCAACGGAGCCGAAGTTTCCCTGACCCTCGATCAGCGTGTGGCGCATGGAAAAATCCTGTGCCAGACGTACCATGGTATCATATACAGCCGTATCGCCGTGCGGATGATAGCGGCCCAGCACGTTACCGACCGTAGTCGCTGACTTGCGGAAGGGACGGTCATAGGTGAGCTTATCCTCATACATGGCGTACAGAATCCGGCGGTGAACCGGCTTCAGACCGTCGCGTACATCCGGGAGCGCACGGGACATAATAACGCTCATCGAATAGGCGATGAAGGAGCTTTTTACCTCATGATCCATCTCCACGCCCACGATTTTTTGATCGGGGTAGGAGATGTCTTCGATTTTATCTTTCTTATCCATTTGAATCCTCTTCATTTACAGCACCCGTGGATTACGGGATCCTGTTGATTTGTGGAATATGCAGAATCGACCGGGTTTTCCACACAGTTTTTATTACAGCTGTTGATAACATTCTTCAAGCTTTACACAACACATAAACTCATGTCTGTCCGCACATTCGCATCCGGAACAGTCGGTTATGCCTGTGTTGTTTCCATACTTTTACACACCTGTTTCAACACCCTGTGGAAAAACTCCGCACAGTCGAAAATCCTGTTTATAAGTCGATCAGATGTCGAGATTGGTCGCGTAAACCGCATTCTTTTCGATAAATTCCCGACGCGGCTCAACCTTGTCGCCCATCAGGATCGAGAAGGTTTCATCACACGCGATCGCATCCTCAATGTTGACCTTGAGAAGGGTGCGGGTGGCGGGATCCATCGTGGTTTCCCACAGCTGCTCGGCATTCATCTCACCAAGACCCTTGTAGCGGTTGGCCTCGGCATTGGCACCGAGCTCGGCCAGCGCCACATCGCGCTCGGCATCCGAGAAGGCGTAGCGGACCTGCTTGCCCTTGGATATCTTATAAAGCGGCGGCTGTGCCAGAAATACATGGCCATCCTCGATCAGCTGGCGCATATGCCGGAAGAAGAAAGTCAGCAGCAGGATGCGGATATGCGATCCGTCGACGTCGGCATCCGCCATCAGAATGATTTTTCCGTAGCGGAGCTTGCTGATATCGAATTCCTCGCCGATACCGCAGCCGAGTGCCTGAATAATCGGGATCAGCGAAAGATTGGTGTAAACCTTGTCAAGACGACTCTTTTCGACGTTCAGAACCTTACCGCGGAGCGGGAGAATCGCCTGGAAGCGGGAATTCCGTCCGCTCTTGGCCGAACCGCCTGCCGAGTCACCCTCGACCAGATACAGCTCGGTCACTTCAACCCGGCGCTCCTGACAGTCGGCCAGCTTGCCGGGAAGGGTGGAGCCCTCCAGCACACTCTTGCGTCGGGTCAGCTCACGGGCCTTGCGTGCAGCCTCGCGGGCACGGGAGGCCGCCAGCGATTTTTCAAGGATCGCCTTGGCTGTGGACGGATTCTCCTCGAAATATTCGGTCAGCTTTTCGGTCATGATGGAGGCCACCAGCGTGCGCATCTCGGAGTTGCCGAGCTTTGCCTTGGTCTGGCTCTCAAACTGCGCATCCGTCAGCTTGACGCTGATGATCGCACAAATGCCCTCACGGGTATCCTCACCGGTCAGATTCTTATCATCGGCCTTGAGAATGTTGTGCTTTCTCGCATAATCGTTGAGCACATTGGTCAGCGCCTGCTTGAAGCCTGTTTCATGAGTACCGCCTTCAATGGTGTTCATGTTGTTGGCAAAGGACATGACCATCTCGTTGTAGCTGTCATTGTACTGGATGGCAACCTCGGCAATCGAATCGTTCTTCTCGCCGCGCATATAGATGACATCCGGATGAATCACGGCCAGACGGCGGGCATTGTTAAGATGCTCAACAAAGCTCTTGATACCGCCCTCGTAGCAAAGCTCAACCTCAACAGGATGCTCCTCGGTTCCTTCGTTCTGCACGCGCTCATCGCGCAGAATAATCCGCACGCCGGCATTCAGAAAGGCCTGTTCACGCAGACGGTTTCGAACCGTTTCGTAGTCGATCACCGTTTCCTCAAAGATGGTGGGGTCGGGCTGGAAGCGGACATACAGACCGTGCTTTCCTTCCGACGAGCCCTCATTTTTGAAGGGACGTGCGACCTTGCCGCGCTCAAAGCGCTCGGTGAAGCGCTCGCCCTCGTAGCAGTTGTCAACCTCCATCCATTCGGAAAGGGCATTGACAACCGATGCGCCGACACCGTGAAGACCGCCTGCGATCTTATAGCCCTCGCCGCCGAATTTACCGCCCGCGTGAAGGACAGTAAAAACAACCTCCAGCGTGGGGATTTTCATCTTCTGGTGCATACGGCTGGGAACGCCGCGGCCGTCATCCTGAACCGATACACTGTTGTCGGGATGAAGGGTTACGGTAATCTTTTCGCAGAAGCCTGCAAGAGCTTCGTCGATGGAGTTGTCGACAATTTCGTAGACCAGGTGATGCAGGCCGCGGATCGAGGTGGAACCGATGTACATACCCGGACGCTTCCGGACAGCCTCCAGCCCCTCCAGCACCTGGATCTGGTTTTCGTCATAATGATTTTGAATCTGCTCTGGCATTTTGTGATACTATATCCTTTCGTATTTGTGCGGATCCGTTATTCGCCGATTCCCGCCGCCGCCCGTCCGCAGAGAGCAGAGGTGGAAATCTGCGATACATAAACCATGGATTTGGAATCGTTTGTAACCACAAACGATTTCGGTATTTCCTCGGTGATATTGACCATGCGCCCGTCCTTTTCGGCCCGGCGGAGAAAGTCCCGTGTAGCCGGTGCGACCGTTGCGGTATCCATATCAAAAATTCCGATTATTTCGCGTGTTCGAATCATCCGGTTGTTTCCGGCATGAACATACATAAGCCTTCACTCCTTCTCCGTGTAAATACCGTCGCGGACGGTTATGAATCGTGCGTCGCTCTCCACCGGCGGCGGCGTACAGGCAGTCATGATGACCTGTCGGCCGTCAAGCTTTGAAAGCAGAAAATTCTGCCGCTGGGGATCCAGCTCCGAAAGCACATCATCAAACAGGAAGACCGGATATTCACCGCTGTCCTCCATGGAAATCTCCCCTTCGCCCAGCTTCATGGCCAGCGCCAGACTTCTCTGCTGGCCCTGCGAGGCGTACAGACGCGCTTCACGGCCGTCAAGGGTAATTTCAATGTCATCCTTGTGAGAGCCGTACAACGTCGCTCCGGCGGCCGCCTCGCGCGCGTTATTGCCCTTCAGGAGCCCGAGGTACGCTTCGAGCACCTCTTTTTCATCGGGGATTTCGCCCATTTCCGTCTTCAGGCTGTTCTTATAGAGCAGCTGCGGCTTCTCCGGGGATGACGGATTGACCCCCTCGGCAGACAGCTCATCAAAGAAGCGCTTGACGAAGCTATCCAGCCGCTTGATATAGGCGGCGCGGGTGACAAAGATATACGCGGCTTCGACGGCAAGCTGCTCGGAATAGACATCGAGCAGTCCCGCATCCGAAACCCCGCCTGCGATCTGCTTGAGCAGCGCGTTCCGCTGAGTCAGAATCCGGTTGTAGCGCTGAAGGGATCGCATATAGACCGGCTTCAGCTGGGAAATGGCGATATCGAGGAAGGTTCGCCGCTCGGACGGACCGGCTTTTACGATCGACAGATGCTCCGGCGTAAACAGTACTGCACGGAATACACCAACCAGCTCTGAGATCCGCGGAAGCGGGATCCCGTTGCGGGTGCACTCCCGCTTTTTGGAGCTGGCGGCCGAATAGGCCTTGAAGGAAAGGCTCTGACTCCGGCGGCTGTCGCTCATTTCAAGCGTTACCTTGAAGAAATCATCGCCGAAGCGAACCATTTCCCGCTCGCGTGCGGTCCGGAAGCTTCTTGCGGCGGCCATGAGATAGATGCCCTCCAGCGCATTGGTCTTGCCCTGCGCATTATCGCCGATCAGAACATTGACACCGGGCGAAAAGCGGATATCGGCTTCCTTGATCCCGCGGAAGCTCTGATAACGGACCTCGTTGACCGTCATGCCAGACGGCAGGGAAGAACGAGGAACATGAAGCGGTCGTTCTCGTCCCGATCATACGGCTCGATAATCATGCTGATGTAAGGCGAAGACAGGGAGAGGTGAAGCTTGTCACACATGGATGCGCGCAGAGCCTCGGTCAGATACCGGCAGTTGAAGCCGATTTCAATCTCATCTCCCGTATGGGAGGTGGAAATTTCATCGTGAACCTTTCCGTTTGCGGAAATGGAGGTGATATCCAGACGGTTATCGCCGAACTTGCAGCGGGCCAGCGACTTGCTCTTTCCGGAGCTGTCATCACTGATTAAGGATGCACGGCCGAGCGCGCCCTCAAGCGTTGCGGTATCGACATCGACAAAAATCGTACTGTTTTTGGGGATGATCCGCTCGTAGTCGATGTAATCCCCCTCAATCAGGCGTGAGAAATACATCATTTTGCGGTTTTCCATGCGGAAGACAACCTGCTTGCGGTTGAGGTCGATGCTGACGATTTCATCGGGATCCGAGAGAAGCTTGGCTGCCTCGCTGAGTGCCTTGCCGGGAATGATGAACGAAAGATTCAGATCGCCTTCAAAGGCGTTTTCCATTTCGCAGATTTTTTCGCGGATGGCGAGCCGGAAGCTGTCGCAGCCGACTGTGGTAATGCGGTTCTTCTGAATGCGGAAGAGTGCGCCGTTGAAGGTAGGACGGGCATCGTTCTGAGCAACGGCAAACAGGGTCTGGGTGATCATATTCTTCAGATCGCCCTGTTTGATTTTGAAGCCCTCGATATTGACAAGGTCAGGAAGCGTCGGGAATTCGCGGGGATCCATAGCGGAAAATTCGAATTCACTCTTGCCGCTGTAAACGTGTGCGCGCCAGGTATCATTGACCTCAAGGGTAAATTCCGCCGACGGCATATTCTTTACGATGGAGAAGAAGCTCTGGGCATTGACAATGCAGGCACCCGGCTCTTCGACGGCTGCTTCCATTTCCAGCTGCATACCCTTTTCCAGGTCAAAAGCCGTAATCATGCAGCGGCCGGATGCATCGCATTCCAGAAGAAGACCTTCGGCGGAAGCGATGGTGCTTTTCGCGGATACACAGCACATGGCCGTGCTTACTTTTTCGCCGAGAAGCGACTGATTGAAGATAACTTTCATATGCGTACCCTCCGTGGTGTTTGTTTTTTTATAACAGAGAAAAGAAAAATAAGAAAAGTAAATAAGAAAAAGAAAGAATAAATAAAAGATAGTAGTAGTAGTAGGGGCCGTGGAAACTGTTGAAAAGGGAAAAAGTCGGCATGGATTCACGATTTTTCCCGTTTCGGTAATCCTTTTTCGGTGTTGGAAGACGGTGGACGGTCTGTGGAAGATTTCCGGGCCGGATTTTGCCTGTGGACAGAACTTAAAAACTTCCTGTTAAGATGTGAAAAAAATGTTGAAGGCTTCACATTCGAAAAAACACGGGTGGAAAACTGCGAGAGCCGGGGCTGTTGGAAAACAGCCAGGCCCGTAAGATTCGCCGGTTTTACCCAGAGGCCCGAGGATGAGCTGCCATATAGTGCCGGATCCGGAAAAGGTGCATGAAATCGGCCCTTTCCGTAAATGCAGGGAAAAATGTGCACAGGACAGGCAGGGTTATCAACACGTTTTATAACACCCTGTGGAAAAACTGTTGGAAGCTGTGTAAACTGGTCTTTCAGGACTTGAATTCCTTCATCAGCTCACCGATTTCGATGTCGATGGCCGAATTGGATCCGATTTCTTTTTCAATGGTTTTCAGGGAATTCAGGATGGTGGTGTGATCGCGCTGGAGAATCTTGCCGATCTGCGGCAGCGAGCGGTCGGTGAGCTTACGGATCATGTAGATCGATACATGGCGGGCGTGGGCGATTTCCTTGTTCCGCTTGGCGCCCTTGATATCCTCGACGGTGACACCGTATTTTTTTGCGGCTTTATCCAGAATCCGATCGATGGTCACGCTGACCGGTTCGCCGCCGGACATGAGATCGGCGATGGAATTCTTGGCAAGCTCGATGGTGATCGGCGATCCGGTCAGCACGCTGACGGCTCCCAGCTTTTTGATGGCGCCCTCCATCTGACGGATGTTGCTCTTGAGATTCTCGGCCAGAAAGTTCAGTACATCGTTGGAAAGCTGGATGTTCATCGATGCGGCCTTCTTTTTGAGGATTGCGGCGCGAAGATCGGCATCCGGCGGCTGGATATCGGCGGTCATGCCCCACTCAAAGCGGGATTTAAGACGGTCCTCCAGCGTTTTGATATCCTTCGGGGGACGGTCGGATGCGAGGATGATCTGCTTGTGATCCTCGTAAAGTGCGTTGAAGGTATGGAAGAATTCCTCCTGTGTGGAGTCGCGGCCGGCGATGAACTGAATATCGTCGATGAGCAGGACATCGGCGGTCCGGTATTTGCCGCGGAACTGCTCGGAGGTCTTTTTGGAGATGCTGTCAATCAGCTGAGTCGTGAATTCCTCACCCTTGACGTACACGATTTTGAGATCGGGACGGTTTTTTCTTATCTGATTGATGATGGCATACAGAAGATGGGTTTTGCCGAGTCCGCTGGGGCCATAGATAAAAAGCGGATTGTAGGCATACGATTCCTGATTGGACTGGCAGGCCGGGTCATTGGCTACTGCAATGGAAGCGGCGTGGGCAAATTTGTTTGAGGTGCCGACAATAAAATTATCGAAGGTGTATTCACTCGGATAGATGGTGCCGTCCGGACGGGTTTCGGGGGATGCGGGCTGTGCGGGACGCGGAGAAACCGTATTCTTGGGAGAAGATTCGGGAAAGGCTTCGAAGGTTTCGGCCGGGCGCATGGGAGGGATATCCGCCAGATTGACCGGTTCGGGTGCATCACCGGAAAGCGGAACATAGGCCGCATATTCGGTGGGATTGCTTTTCTTCTCAACGATGACGATTTCGACCGGGAAGCCGATTACCTCCTCCAGCGCCGCGGAAATGGATCCGATGTATTTTTCCTTGAGAATCTTGTATTTGAACGGGACTTTGCAATCGATGACGGCACGGGTATCCGAAAGATCGCGCAGCTCAAGGTCGTTAAACCAGAGATCACATACGGTGGATGCGAAATTTTTTTTGAGCTCGGCAAGGGCAAGCTGCCAGATGTCACAGAAAGACTGCATGGATAATTTTCCTTTCCTCGGAAGAATTCCTGATTCTGCGGGAAAATCGGTGCCCGGTTTCAAGAATCATCCTAATAATTATATAGCTATAAATATTATATCATAAATTCGCCGAAGAATCAAGGCTTTGAGCAAGAAAAATACAAAGAAAAAGACGAAATCGGCACTTTGACGAAAAAATATTTTTCAAAAAGCTCTTGACAAACCATGCACTTGTTGTGTATAATAATAGGTGTTATTGTGTGAAATTCTATATACTTGGAATGATAGCAGCATAGAGAGGCCGCGGACCGGTATTTTTGCCCGTCCCGTCCCAAACGGTTAAGGAGGTGCAAAGAATGCTTAGAACGTACCAGCCTAAGAAGCGTCAGAGAAAGGTTGAGCATGGCTTCAGAAAGAGAATGAAAACCGCTGACGGTAGAAAGGTTCTGAAGAGAAGACGCGCTAAAGGCAGAAAACAGCTCACTTACTGAGTTCATTGACCGGATACGATACAACCCGATTTTACATTGGGTTGTATCCGTTTGCGTCTTAATGATTGAGTCAACAGAGGCCGCCGAATCTTCATTCGGGGGTTTATTTTATAATTAGCCGAAAATACCCGTTTCGCCGCCGGCGAAAAATGTATAAGGATTGAATCGTTTATGAAGCTGCGTGCCATCCGTGAGAATCATCTTTACTCCAAAGCGTATGCAAAGGGAAAGAAATTTGTGGGCCGCCGCATTGTTGTCTATGTGCTGCCGGATTATGCCGCCGGTCGGCTTCAGAAAGCGGATCCGATGCACAGAAGGCAGAATCGGATCGGCATTACCGTAACCAAAAAAACAGGCGGAGCGGTTCAGAGAAACCGCATCAAGCGGATCATCCGTGAGGCATACCGCCTCCTTGAAAAGGAAACGGCCCTCAAAAAAGGATTTCTTCTGGTTCTTGTGGCCCGCCCGTCGGCGCTGAATGCCAAAACAGGAGATATCACATCGGACCTGTCTGCCGCTTTTGAGAAGCTTATGCTTCTGGCAGAAAAGAAAAAATGAAAACAATAGCCATTTTTCTTGTAAAGATATACCGGAAATATATTTCGGGGCTGAAGCCGCCCTGCTGCCGCTTCACGCCGACCTGCTCGGCCTATGCCCTTGAGGCTCTCGAAAAGCGCGGCTTTATCGTCGGATCAGCACTGACCGTCTGGCGGATTCTGCGCTGCAATCCCTTCTGCAAGGGAGGCTATGATCCGGTTCCCGAGAAAAAACGGAAAGTAAGATAAACAAGGAGAACGAATATAAGAGATGAATATTTTTGATATCATCAACGTCCCGCTTGGTTTCATCATAAAGGTGTGCTACCAGCTGACGCAGAACTATGCCCTTGCGCTTTTGCTTTTTGCTCTGGCGCTTCAGATTCTGCTTTTCCCGCTCGGAATCAAACAGCAGAAGAATTCCGTCAAGCAGGCCTCCCTCCGACCGAAGGAGAATGCCATCCGCAAAAAGTATGCGGGACGGAATGACCAGGCAACCCAGCAGAAGCTGAATCAGGAGATCATGGATCTCTATCAGAGAGAAAACTTCAATCCGATGGGCGGCTGTCTGCCGATGCTGATCCAGCTTCCGATCCTTTTCTCGCTGTATAACGTCGTTGTCAGCCCGCTGAAGTATATCTGCGGTTACGGCGAGGATGTTATCAAAAACATTCAGGCAAAGGTTTATGAGCTGCTGACGGCGGCCGGAAGTGTCGATGCCGAGAAGTTTGCCGAGGGAATCAATACCCGTCAGATCGACCTGATTACCCGTATGCGCGAGCTTGGCGTGTCCAACTTCGTGGACGGAGAGGGAGCTGCCATTACCGAAGAGATTCTTCCGAATTTTACTGTGCTTGGCGGAACCATGGATCTCTCCCAGATCCCCAGCTTCAACAACTTCAATCTCCTGCTTCTCATTCCGCTGATCACCCTGATCGTAACGCTGGGAAGCAGCTGGATCACCAAGAAATTCACCTACAATCCCAATCCAGAAGCGGCCAAGGATCCGTCCATGCGGATCATGACCTGGTCGATGCCTCTGCTGTCGGTTTACATTACCTTCACGATTGCCGCCGCAATCGGTCTGTACTGGATCTACCGCAACATTTTCTCGGTTGTGGAGCGTATTATCCTTTCCAAGATGTTCCCGATTCCCGTCTTTACCGAAGAGGATTACAAGGCGGCCGAGCGGGAAGCCAATGCCAAGCCGCTTTCCAAAAAGCAGCAGAAAAAGCAGGTCCGTTCTCTCCATCGTATCGATGAGGATGACGATATTGCCGAAACGGCAGAAAAGAAAAACTCCGAAAAGCCCGAACTGCGCGAAGGCGTGAAGGATTCCGATGCTCCGAAGCTGAAGGATGATTCCGACCGCCATGCCAGGGCAAAGGCTGAGGAAAATAAAGAATCCGATCCCGAATAATAAGGATCGTCTACACCGGATGAAGGGAGTGTAACCATTGAAAGAAGAAATGTTTTTTACCGGCAAAACCGTGGCTCTTGCGCTGACGGAAGCCGCACAGACCCTGGGCGTGCCTGAAGGGAAAATCAACTACGAAGTCATCGCTCACGAGCGTCAGGGCTTTCTCGGAATCGGCGCACAGCCGGCTAAGATCCGTGTCATCAGCTATACGCCTGCGATTGTGAAGGAAGACCGTCCGAAGTCGGACCGTCCGCGCTCGGACAGATCCCGTCAGGATCGCGGTCCGCGCGACGATAAGGGGCGTGGGGAGCGTCATGACAGACCCAGAACCGAAAAGCCGAAGCCGGAGCCGAAGGTTGAGGAGATTCCGGCCGAAGAAGAGATCAGCAAGGAGCCGATGCCGGTACTGGCCGGTGAAATCACCGCCCGCGAATTCCTTGAGCAGCTGCTTGAAAATATGGAGCTGGATGCCAGAATTGAGGTCAAGGCGACCCGCAAGAGCGACCGCGCCTTCAACATCAAGGGCGAGGATGCAGGCGTTCTGATCGGCCATCACGGCGACACACTGGATGCTCTTCAGTATTTGACCAATCTTGCCGCCAACAAGCGGGAAGAGGATGAATCCCGTGATTATGTCCACATTACCGTGGATATCGAAAACTACCGCTCCAAGCGGGAAGGAACCCTCCGTGCCCTGGCCCGCCGTATGGCCGCCAAGGTGCAGAAGTACAAGAAGAGCGTAATGCTCGAGCCGATGAATCCTTATGAGCGCCGGATTATCCATTCCGAAGTGCAGGGAATCGAAGGTGTATCCACTAACTCCGTCGGCTCCGAAAACAACCGCCGCGTTGTGATTTATCTGGAGAGCGAAGGCTTTAGTGTTCCAAGCAAGATGGAAAAAACCGGCGAATCCGGCCGCAGAAAGCGCGATTCCAGACGTCGGAAATCCTCCCATTCTGCAGACACGGCCCCGGCCGTCAAACAGCCGGTGAACAATATTCCGGAGAGCGAGAGAATGTCCGCCGAGGAAGTGGAAAATCTGATTTCCACCTATGCCAAGGATCGTCCGCAGCGTGAACAGCCTAAGAAATATAAGGATTTTGATGAATATATCAGCGCGCTGACCGGCTTTACCTCCGGGGAAAGTGAAGAATCCTCGGAAAAAACCTCCGACGAATCGCAGGAAAGTGCAGAAGAATAAGAAATGGCGCGTCGGGCAACCGACGCGCTGTTTTCGTAAGTGAGGGATTGCTATGAATGATACGATTGCGGCGGTATCGACCGCATACGGAAGAGGCGGAATCGCCGTCATCCGGATTTCGGGGGAGAGGGCGATTGAAACAGCCGGGAAGATGTTTGTTCCGGCGGGATCAAAAAAGCTGTCCGAAACCGTACCGAATGGCTGTGTATACGGCCGGATATTATTGGACGGTGAGCCGATTGATGATGGGATGTGCACTGTCTTCCGTGCACCGCATTCCTTCACCGGAGAGGATGTGGCAGAGATCAGCTGTCACGGCGGTATTCTGATTACCGAAAAGGTTCTGCGTGCGGCCTTTATGGCAGGGGCGCGCCCGGCAGAGGCCGGTGAATTTACCCGCCGTGCCTTTCTTTCGGGGAAGCTTTCCCTGTCGCAGGCCGAAGCGATCGGTATGATAATCGATGCCGAAACCGATGCCCAGCTGACATTGGCATCCTCCCAGCAGAGAGGTGTATTCCGGAAGAAAGCGGATGATCTGTATGAGGCTCTTAAGCAGATCGTAACGTCGGTTTATGCCGCCGTGGATTTTCCGGAGGAGGATCTGGCCGAGCTTTCATCCGATGAAATCCGGGAGAGGCTTACGCATATCCAAAAAGAGCTTTTACTGCTGGAAGACTCCTGGGAGATGTCACGGGCTGTTATGGAGGGAATTCCTACGGTCATAGCCGGGAAGCCGAACACAGGAAAATCGTCGCTCCTGAACGCTCTGCTGGGCCGGGAGCGTGCCATTGTGACCGAAGTGGCCGGTACAACACGGGATACGCTGGAGGAAACGGTTGCCTGCGGCCGGGTTTTACTCAGACTTGTGGATACCGCCGGCATTCATGCCACAGTCGATATGGTGGAAAAGCTCGGCGTGGAGCGTTCGCTGAAGGCCATTGATGACTCGGAACTGGTTCTGGCTGTTTTTGACGGCACAAAGGAACTGGAGGATGAGGATTTTGATCTGATTGCCCGGCTGAAGGATAAAGGCAAAAAGGTGATCGCACTTATCAATAAATGCGATTGTCCGGCAAAAATAAAGGAATCGGATCTGACCGGGAAGCTTGATTTTGCGGCTGTTCTGTCTTTTTCGGCAAAAAATGGGGAAGGGCTTGATCGGCTGAAGAATGCCGTTGAAAATCTGTACCGCGCGGGATCAATTGATTATAATGGCCGTGCGGCGCTTCTGAACGCCCGTCAGCACGCTTCGGTGTCGCAGGCGAGGATTTATGTGGAGCGCGCTCTGGATGCCCTGCAGAGCGGTGTCACGCCCGACACAGCGGGATTCGATCTGGAAGCCGCTCTTTCGGAGCTGGCCGAGCTGGACGGCCGGCGGATCACCGAAGAGATTGTTGACGATATTTTCCACCGGTTCTGTGTGGGAAAATAAAGCAGAGAACCGCCCATTGAACAGTTCTCTGCCGGAAGTTTATTTTTTGGATCGCGGAATAAAGGCGATAATCAGAAGAACGATAGCGGCGATAATGAGAATGGCGAGCAGGACTCCCCAGATTCCCATGCCGGTGGTTTCCTCGGCCATGTCATCAACGGCATTGCCGGCCGAATCCAAAGCCGATTCAACGGGACCGGAATCCTTTTCGGTATCGGTGTCGGTTGTATCGGCGGTCGAATCGGTGGCTTCATCGGTATCCTCCGCATTTGGCGTGGTATCGCTGGTCTGCGGCGTGTTGGCAGTATCGGAATCAACGGCAGCCGGGCTGTCCTGTGCGGGAGCATCCGCTCCTGAATCGGCAGGAGCATCGGTTACTGCTCCCTGACGGCCGGATCCGAAAACATTATTATCGGCACCTGCTGCCGGACTGCCGGCCCCGCCGTTGAAATTCAGCGGCGAAGCGGCAAGGACGGCGCTCTGTGAAACGGCGAAAATCATCGCAAGGACCAAAAGCAGAAAAAATACCAATCTTGATTTTTTCGGGTGTTTAAGCATTGAATCGCTTCCTTTCGGATTTTGTTCATGCTTAATATGCGCCCGTTTACGCAAAGTATGCACGCAAGTGCCGGAAAGGAAAATAATGGAAGATAAGAGATTTCAGAAGAATGACAGCGGCTTTCAATGCCGCAACTGCGGATTTGAGGTCAAGCCGCTCGGCGTGACCTCCCGTGATCATTGCCCGAAGTGCCTCTGCTCGATTCATGTGGACATCAATCCGGGCGATCGGGCCAACGATTGCCTCGGCCTTCTGCGGCCGGTTCAGGTTCTGCCCGATCCAAAGAAGGGATATATCATCGTCTATAAATGCGAAAAATGCGGTGCTACGGTGCGCAACAAGGCGGCTTACCCGGCGAAGGTACAGCCGGATGACATCGATCTGCTGATTAAGCTGACGGCCGGCGCGGGTTATATGCCGGGCTGACGATCCGGCGTGACGGCAGCTTTTTCAAGACGGGAGATAATTTCCTCAAAGCGGGGATCACACCGCACCGACGGGGAAATCCGCCCTTCATTCCGGATGGCTTCCAGAATCCCGGCGCTGTGATTTTTGCCGTCCTCCATGATCCAACCGCCGTCCGAAATTCCGCGCATGGCGGGCGAGGTATGGACGGCATCAAAGGAATAGGTATCGAAGCAGACGGCAAAGTCTGCTTCTTTTTTCAGCCAGAAGAGGAATGCCTCCGCGTCGCCCTTCTGAAGATAAGCGCTTGCCAGAAGAGAGGCAGGAATCTCGCCTTCCTGTGCCATTATCTGGAAATCACCGTCCGGGTACAGCGTTTCGATCACGGTGACGGCCTGCTTCCATAGCGTGATGCGGTCGTCAAGGTCATAGGCAAAGCGGCCGTCATCCATACGGTGCCCGGCAAGAAGATTCAGGGAGGTAATCAGCTCGCCGATCAGCGCAGACAGATATTCACGGCGCTGATCCAGCCCTGAATCGCCCTCCAGATCCCAAAGCAGAAAGGATTCCCGGCAGTTGGCGAAGGGTGTCATCTGCGCAGCGATCTCCGCCAGCTTATCCTTCTGTCCGGTATAGGAATACGCGGATCCCAGCGTTTCCAGCGCGCGGCGGCGGACGGCGGAATCGGTGCATTTGTCCAGCACCGTATCGCAAAGGCGGATGACTTCGGAATAATCCTTCACCCCTTTGCGGGAATAAACATTGACCAGCGCGTGGGCGAGCCGCTCCATGATCTCGTAGGAGCCGGGATAGCTCCGGTGCGCATCAAAGAGAAGTGCGGCGGATTCCTCGAATTTTGCGGCATTCCGCAGATTCTTGTCTTCTTCCAGAATCTGCAGGATGGCCTCGGAATTGCGGTCGATGCAGATTCCGAGAAGCTCATCGGCGCTCACGCCGAAGAGATTGGCGATCGGACCGATCATCGAAAGCTCCGGCAGGGAAGTGCCGGTTTCCCAGCGGCTTACGGCCTGCGGGGTGACATAGAGGCGTTCGGCCAGCTGCTCCTGTGTCAGATCTGCGCCTTTGCGCAGGCGTTTGAGGGTTTGGGAAAAGGACATAGCGGTATCCTCCGTTTGATGGTGTTGATTCTATTATAGCATACCCGATCGGGATTGTCCATCGCGTTGGATGCGAATGAATCCAACCGAAAATTGAGAAAGGGGCTGTCAGAAAACTGACAGCCCTTTTGCTTATTCCTGTGTATCCTCGCGGACAATCTTGCCGTTTTCGAAGGTGCCCTCATACACGCGGCCGCTCGGCCATGTGTACTTGCCCTGTCCGGACATCTTGTTGTCCACGAACTGACCCTGATAGACCTCGCCGTTTGCCCAGGTATAAATACCCTGACCGGTGCGGACATCGGCTGCAAAATCGCCTTCATAGCGATCTCCGTTGGCGAAGATATAGACGCCGTAGCCTTCCTTCAGCTCGTTGACATAGGTTCCTTCATAGGAGGAGCCGTCGGCCCAGACATACTTGCCCTCACCGTTCTTGCGGTCATCCAGGAAGCTGCCGGTGTATACCGAACCGTCAGCCCAGGTATACACGCCCTGTCCTTCCTTCTTGCCGTCTACCAGGCTTCCTTCATAGATATCACCGTTGGAGAAGGTGTATTTGCCGTGACCGGTCAGCATATCCTGAACGAAATCGCCTTCGTAGACATCACCGGAGGCATAGATCAGCTTGCCCTGACCGTCGCGGCGGAGATCCTCCAGCTCGCCCTCATAGATATCGCCGTTGGAATAGACAACGGTTTTCTTCTCCATGTCCACATCGGCCTCCACGCCGTTGGAATAGTAGAGCTTACCGCTGAGCAGATCACCGTCCATATCCACGCGGCCGAAGTATTTCAGCGTGGATCCGTCCTCTGTGTTGATGCTGATGTAACGGATGCCGCTGAAGTAGATGGCGGCGGCAATGATTCCCACGCAGATGGCGGCGATGATGACAATCGTCAGAATCACGCTGAGTGTGCTGCGGCGCCGCTTGCTGCGTTTGTTTGTTTGCTTGTAATCCATCCGAACCTCCGATTATAGAATATTGCTTTTCGGAACGATGCTCGCAATAAAATTAGTGAGCATCTGAAGCAGATCGGGTATGACGGTAAACGATACGAATACCACCAGCAGAAAGGCGAGTACGGAGAGCAGAATTGTCATGACACTGGTTCCGCCTTTGCCGTATATGACCTCGGCGCGGTGAACATTATCCTCGGGAAGATAGAATTTCCCGGTTTCAAATCCGCGTTCTTTTTTTTCGTATTCGGTATCACCGACCATGTAGATGATCTTACGGAAGGAACCGTTTGCCCGGAGTGCAAAGCGGAACAGGACATTTCCGCATCCGATTTCCGATGCTGTACAGGCGGATTCCTCGGTGTGAGCCTTCCGATCAATCAGCTCCCGGACCATGGTGCCCAGCACAAATTTATTGTATACTGTAACACCGATGCCGATGACAAATCCGATGAAGAGCGACCAGACGATGATATTCAGGGTTGTGATGGGATTATTTCCCAAATAGATTGGGTCTCCGACCTGGCGCATGATATCGTTCCACAGCGCTTCAAAAAAATCCACGAATGATCCTCCTTCCGTAATGGAACCTTATTTGGTCTCCTTGGTGATGACTTCGCAGCCGAGATACTTGCGCAGAACCTCCGGAACTACAACGCTTCCGTCCTTCAGCTGATTCTGCTCAACAATGGCGGGAAGAATGCGGCTGGTAGCCAGACCGGAGCCGTTCAGTGTGTGCATGAACTCGATCTTACCGGTCGATTCGCGCTTGAAGCGCATCTGGCCGCGGCGTGCCTGATAGTCACGGGCATTGGATACCGAGCTGACTTCCTTGTAGCCGTCCATCGAGGGGATGTGAATCTCAATATCATAGGTTCTGGCCATGGATGCGGAGCAGTCCTCAGCCGCGAGCTTGACGGTGCGGAAATGGAAGCCGAGTCCCTTTACAAGAGCCTCTGCCTTGCCGACAAGCTCGGCAAATGCATCGTCCGAATCCTCAGGGCGGGTATACTGAACCATTTCCACCTTGTTGAACTGATGGCCGCGAACCATGCCGCGCTCATCGGCACGGTAGGAACCGGCTTCGCGGCGGAAGCAGGGGGTGTAGCTGATGTATTTCTTAGGAAGGTCCGCTTCGGTCAGAATTTCGTCGCGGTGGAGCGATACCAGAGCGGTTTCGGCGGTGGGAAGCATGAAGCGGCGGCGCTCATCCTCGGCGGTTTCCAGCCAGTAAACATCGTCCTTGAACTTCGGGAACTGGCCGGCGGTCAGACCGCACTCATAACCGAGCATATGGGGAACGAGAACCAGCTCATAGCCGTCGCCCAGATGGGTATCAACGAAGTAATTGAGGAGCGCCCATTCCAGACGTGCGCCCATACCGCGGTAGATCCAGAAGCCGTTTCCGGACAGCTTGGTTCCGCGCTTGTAGTCGATCAGACCGAGATCGGTGCAGATGTCAACGTGATTCTTCGGCTCAAAATCAAAGGTGTGAGGTTCACCGAAATAACGGAGGGGTTCATTGTTTTCCTTTCCGCCCGGCTTCAGATCGGCATCGGGAAGGTTCGGAAGGGAGAGCATGAGATTCATGTACTCGTTTTCGATCGCCTTCAGCTGTTCATCGTTGGTCTTGACGGTTTCGGAGATTTCCTTCATGCGGGCGAAGATCGGAGCAACATCCTTTCCTTCCTTCTTCAGAGCGGGAATCTGCTTGGAAACCTTGTTCTGCTCGGCCTTGAGCACCTCGGTTTCGGAAATCATGGCTCTTCTCTGGCCATCCAGTTCGAGAATGCGTGCGATTTCTTCCTTGGCATCCTTGCCCTTATTGGCAAGTCTGGTGATGACGTCTTCGGTATTTTCCTTGATATATCTGATGTCTAACATGGTTATACTTCCTTACTTTCTTTATTCAAACAGATTTTTGGCTGCCTCAGAGCCGGCCAGACGGCGGATCAGATCCTCCAGCTCGTCAGTGCCGCGGCAGGATACGGTGATTGCTTTTTTGCGGTTGGTGCAGGTAATTTTGACCTTGCATCCGATGGCACCCGCCAGTTTTTCCTCCAGCGAGGCGTAATAACTCCGCTCGATGGCGGCGGAATCATCCTCCTCCGGTTCTTCTTTTTTGGGGGCATTGAGGCTGCGGACAAGCTCCTCGGCGGCGCGGACAGATAATTCACGCTTCAGGATCAGGTCGGCGGCAGCGGGAATCTGCTCCTTGTCATTCAGAGCAAGAAGCGTGCGCGCATGACCGGCTGACAGCGATCCGTCCACCACAAGGGGGAGAACTTCATCCGGAAGATCCAGCAGGCGCAGGGAATTGGCAACCGCGGCGCGGCTCCGGCCGACCTGCTTGGCGGCCTGTTCCTGCGTAAGATTGTAATCGTCGATCAGCGACCGGAAGCCGAGCGCTTCTTCGATCGGATTAAGATCCTCGCGCTGAATATTTTCGATCAGCGCAAATTCGGCTGCGCGGCGGTCATCGGCTTCCAGAATCACAACCGGAACCTCGGAAAGGCCGGCCATTTTGGAGGCACGCCAGCGGCGCTCTCCGGCGATAATCTGATAGTATTCCGAATCCTCGTTCTGCCGGACGATAATCGGCTGGATCAGACCGTTGACGGCGATGGAATCAGCCAGCTGGGCCAATGCCTCCGCATCGAAGGTTTTACGCGGCTGGGATGATCGCGGTTCGATCTGGGAGAGCCGCAGAGTGCTTGCTTTTTCGGGCGCATCGGGGGTGTTGTCAAGGAAGACTGCATCCATACCCCGACCAAGCGCCGGTTTTTTTGCCATGAACTTCACTTCCGTAAATCAGGTTCGCTCAAGGATTTCCTGCGCGACATCCATATAGGCGCGGGAACCCTTCGAGTTTTTATCGTAGTAGATCACCGGTTCGCCGAAGCTTGGGGCCTCGGAAAGCTTGACATTCCGGACAATTCCGGTCTTGAAAAGCTTGTCGGCATAATACTTTTTCAGCTCGTCCAGCACCTGCAGGGAGAGATTCAGCCGGCCGTTATACATCGTGATGAGAATGCCGGTGATTTCAAGGGATTTGTTATACAGCCGCTTGACCTGACGGATGGTCATCATGAGCTGGGAAAGGCCCTCCAGAGCGTAAAATTCGCATTGCATCGGGATGATAACCCCGTTGGAAGCGGTCAGCGCATTGATGGAGAGGATGCCGAGGGAGGGAGGACAGTCGATGAATATGTAGTCGTAATCGGCATCAATTTCGGCGAGTGCATTTTTCAGCAGCATTTCGCGCCGCTCAATATCGATCAACTCAAATTCTGCACCGGCCAGCGAAATCTGCGACGGCAAAACCCAGAGATTCCGGAAACGAGTTTCCAGAATAGCCTCTTTGGCCTTTGCATGGCCGATCATGAGATCATAGCTGGAATGCTGGATCTTTTTTCGCTGGATGCCGACACCGCTTGTCGCATTGCCCTGCGGATCCAGATCCACCAGAAGCACGCGCTTTCCAAGCGCAGCAACAGCGGCAGCACAGTTGACGGCGGAGGTTGTCTTGCCCACGCCGCCTTTTTGATTGGCCAGAGAAATTGTATATGCCATTGACCCCTCCGAGGTGACAAAACTACTATACATATAATTATAGCAACTTTTGATCGGAATGTCAATGGTATTTTGTAAACAGTCTGTTTTTATCCGAAAAATCTTGTTTCACGTGAAACAATCCGACGGAAGTGAGCTGAAATGTTTCACGTGAAACACTTCAGCTTTGCGTGTGCGGCGGAAGCTTCGGGATGCGGATGCGCCATTCGATGGCATCAGCGTCCTCGCACCGTTCACTTTCCACATTAACACCGGCCTGCTTGCAGATGGACACTGCGCGTTCGACGGAATTGTAAAACAGTCGGATATCCTTGAGGATAATTTTGCGCGGCTTCCGGGAATTTGATTCAATATCGTTCTCGCGGACGAGACGATCGATGTATTCTTCGGTCTTATCCACACGAAGCGCGTGACGGCCGATGTAATCGATGATCCGGAGCCGCATCTCGATGGAATCCACTTTGAGAAGGGCGCGCGCGTGGCGTTCGGTCAGCGCATAGGTGAGAATCTTTTCCCGCTCGGGCGCGGTCAATCGGAGAATCCGCAGCTTGTTGGCCACGGAGCTCTGCGACATGGAGAGCCGGCGGGCGACCTCCTCCTGTGTCAGCTCGTACATATCGATCAGCGAGGCGATCGCGCCGGCCTGTTCGAATATGTTGAGATTCTCGCGCTGTATGTTTTCAATGATGGCAAGCTCCGCCGAGCGCTGGCCGTCGGCGTGAATCACGATGCAGGGAACCGAGGCCATATTCAGAAGCTTGGCGGCACGCAGACGGCGCTCTCCTGCGATCAGCTCATACAGACAGTCACAAGTATGGCCGTCCGGTCTGCGTACAGTCAGCGGCTGCAGAATCCCGTACCGGCGAATGGAATCTGCGAGGCCGATGATGGAACCATCCTCAAACTGCTGGCGGGGCTGTGCGGGATTCGGCAGAATGCGGTCGGATGGAATCATAAGGATCCGTCCGGTTTCCTCGCGCGGTATGGGAAGATAATCGGAGCGGCGGTCGGTCTGCACAGCGGGCGGAAGGGAATCGGATTCGCGTGGATCGCACCAGCGCACGGCTTTTCGAAAAAAGGATGTCATTTTTATACCTCCGGATGTTTGATGACAATATCATAGCACAGAGGCGCCGCTGATCCGGTCGAATCGGGGAAGGCGAAAAATCGGGCGGATGTCGGAATATTACGATTTGGCGGGAAGGCTTGCATAAAAAGTGAAAAAGAAGCCGCTTAAAGCGGCTTCTTTTTGATTTGTGAGTGATTGCGCGGATAATTTGCCGGCGTTTTGGAAATCTTTTTCACACAGACGATTGTGCGGCGGGAGGGCTCGATGGAGGCATTGTCGGAAATAAGTGTCAGCGTATGCACCTCGGGCGGATCGCCGCCGAGCTTGCGGATCGCGTTGTCGGATTCGGCGATTTCATCGGCCGCATCGGCTTTCATGGCGATAAACCGGCCGCCTGTGCGGACAAAGGGAAGGCAGAGCTCGCTCAGCACGTTCAATCTGGCCACGGCGCGTGCACAGGAAATATCGAAGACTTCGCGGTAAGCGGGATCGTGCGAAAGCTCCTCCGCGCGTGCGGCGATTCCGGTAATATTGGTCAGCCCCAGTATTTCCGCCGTTTCGTTCAGGTAGCGGATCCGCTTGGCGGTGCTGTCTACAGATGTAATATTCAGATCCGGACGCGCGATGGCGAGCGGAAGCGAGGGAAATCCGGCTCCGCATCCGATGTCGATGATGCGTGCGCCCTCGGGAAGGAAGGCGGCCGCTGTCAGCGAATCGGCGTAGTGCTTGACAAGAATCCCGTCAAGATCGGTGATGGCCGTCAGATTCATATGCTCATTGACTGCCAGCATATGCTCGCTCAGGCGCCAGAAGGCCTCGGCAAGCCCCGCATCAGCGAAGGAATCAAGACCGTTGGCCTTCATCACGAGCGGATATTTTTCAAGAAAAAGCGATTTCTCCATAGTCACCTCTGATTAAAGAAGATCATCAGCACGGAAATATCGGCGGGCGAGATGCCGCTGATGCGGGAGGCCTGCCCGATATTCGCGGGTTGGAATTTGTTGAGCTTCTGCACCGCTTCAATACGGATAAGTCGGAGGCCAAGCGGT
>JAZNKS010000122.1:0-18615 GCA_045578725.1 Candidatus Flemingiibacterium sp. | reverse complement strand
CGATGATTATATTCCCGAAGCTTTGAAATGCTATCAGAAAGGACTTCGTGTGCTTACGACATTCCTTTTGACAGACTACTATGATAATCCCGCAGAACAATATCTTTGGGAAGGTATGCAAACATTCCATTGGAGTTTTCTTCAGTGCATTGCCGCTTGCTATAAAAAGCTTGGTAATGTTGAGGAATGTGAAAAATATATTGCGGAGGCATATCACCTTATATCTGTTGTATGGAAGGACTTTGAAGAAAACAAAGAATATTACATGGAGTATTTCTATAAGTATCTGAACAAATATGACCTCGCAGAGTATATCAAGTAACCCTCGCCCCGCCACGTGCGGGGCTTTTCTTGGTTTCCTGCGTATGAAAAAAGCCACCACGAAAAAACGTGGTGGCTCATTTCAATTTTACCGCTAATTTTGCAGACACTCAGGCGGACGGTTTTTTGATTCTCCCAATCACCTTTTTTGTTCCCATAGAATGCCAACTAAAAATACTGAACGACAAATTGCACTTTGAATCCTTCTTGTGTATGTTACCTGACAAAAAACACTACGATCGCACAGATGAAAACGAATACTGCCGTTCCAATACTGAAATACGCAACTTTTCGACTTGTATTCCATTGGATGTATGCTTGACAAAGCATTGTTATGCCCATTAAAGGAACACAAATATTGATTGCTTGATTCCAGATATCAAACATCTGCAATACCGCCAAAACAACAACGGATAGACTTGCGAGAATGGATATTATCGTTACAATCTTATGCAACAATGGTGCATCTGTCCATTTTGATTTCATAGTAAAATCTCCAAACAAATTCTTGTTTACAAACATGGTTACTTTGAGCGGGAACACTTAATTGAATTGGGACTTTTGATTCAATGGGAAGCCTCCAGCCGCATCAGGCAGGAAGCGATCAGCTTTGCGTGGTCGAAGGCCAGCCCCTCGCTCACATGGGATGTCGGGCGGATATCGGCCCCGAAGGGTGTCGGATACGCGGCAATTTTCACCCGCGCCGTCAAACGAATCTCATCCGCTGTCAGCAAAAGCTCCAGAGTGCCGGCTGTGTGATGCCAATCCACCGCAAACCATTTTGCCTCGCGGGCATCGTCAGAAGCTCTCGCCGCCGGCTTTTCATCCGCCACCGCGGCAAACAGCGAGGTAATCACCCAGCCGCGCTTATCGCGCCCCGGATCGCTGAACAGGCCGATGAAGCAGGGGTCCATCCCGACAACGCCCGTTTCCTCCATAAGCTCCCGGCAGGCCGCCGTGCGTACATTTTCATCGGGCTCGACAAAGCCGCCGGGCAGCGCCCACATTCCAAGGCACGGATGCCCGCCCCTCCGGATCAGAAGAAGCTCCAGCTTCTCCCCCTCCCGGCAGAACAGCGCCAGATCGGCCGTCGCCGCCGGATGCGGATAATCTCCCGGCCGGTAGGCGGCCAGATATTCCTCCTCACTCAGACCGTTTTTATCCCGAAGCACCGAATCACCTCACACAAAAATTTCCCGGACAAGCGCCGCCAGCGCTCCCCGATCCGCCGTCTGAAGGGCCTCACGGATCCGTGTCAGATTGTCCTCATCGTATTCCACTTCCTTGGAAAAATCCTTCGCATCCGTGACAGGATCGCCGCCGAGGGAGCGGATTATCACAAGGTTTGCCGCCGTGAAGGCGGCTGTATCCCCGCCCCAGGAAAAACCGTGGCGATAGATAAAATAAGCGGCCAGATTCCGCCAGCGCGCATCCGAGGCGATCGGAACCGGAGCCCTCATCCGAGCCGGAAAGGCCGGATCCATCACCTCAAGAGAGGCGTACAGGGAGTGAAGCGCTTCAAAGCCGGCATCCGGATCGCCGGCATCCGGGTCGCCGCCGAGCATCCCGGCCAGAATCGAGCCGAGCGGGCGATCCTCCCACAGCGCTTCGATCATCGCCATCTGCGCTTCCAGCTGCTTTGCCGAATCTGCGGGAATCGGCTCTCCGTCGGATTCCGCCAAAAAGGCGATCCGCTCCGGAGCCAGCCAGAGCCGGGCGGCTTCCTCACAGCAGAGGCCGTGCCCCGCCTCGCAGATTCCGTCGTTTTCCGCATAAAACCGGGGATGCTCCCGGCAGATGTCGCAGAGGGCATCCTCGCCGAGCCGCAGAATCAGCTCGCACAGCCCATCCTCCCGAAGAAAGGCACAGTCCGCGCCTTCAATACAGAGGCGGCCATCCTTCAGACCGGCCCGGACAAAATCGCCGTCCCCGCCGGGAATCGAACGGTAATAATCCAGCGTACCGGCATCCACATCGATCTCCCAGCCCCGACAGCAGCTGTCCCTGCAGGCCGATGCTTTGCAGGCAAAGCGATCCCAGAAATCGGGACGGATTTCGATCATGCGCCAAAGCCTCTCTTTCGCAGAGCCGAGGACAACTCCCGCCAGCGCTTGAAATCGGATTCCTTGCCGAGCTTCCAGCGCCGGAGCTTTCCGTCGCTGACAAAGGAGAATTCCCGCTCGCCGATCCGGCACATCCGCAGATCGGCATAGCGGTAGCGCCGGTTATCGATAATCAGCATATCCTCGCAGATCTCCAGCTTTTCAAAGAAATAGCGATGCGAGCCGATACGGCCGAAGAGAATGCCGGCTAAAATTCCGGCCCAGAAGGCCGCCATCGCCAGCGCGACTCCGGCCAGCGGCAGGGCATCGCCGGCAAACAGCAGCCAGAGAAGGAAGCCCGCGACCGCCGCAAACAGAATCCAGAGCACGCTCAATACATTCGCCCGCTCGTTTTTCTCCAGAATCGCCCGTTTGGGGAAATAGAAGATCAGCCGCTCCCGCATTTCGCTGTCTGCTGCGGTGTTTTTGCAGACCTCGCATACTGTTTTCTTCGGCAATTCCGGCTTCGTCGGTTCCGGCTTGACAGAGGCTGCTCCCGCCATCAGGACGGACGCTCCTGCCGCCGGTACACTTACCGAAGGCGCGGCCTTTGCCGGTTCGGCCTTTGCCGGTTCGGCTTTTGCCGGTTCGGCCTTGATCGGCTCCGCTTTGATCGGCTCCGCTTTGATCGGCTCCGATTCCGTGCGGCCGGCGTAATTCTTGGAATAGGGATTGCGCCGCGAGGCCTCGGCGGCGGCGGATGGAATCGGAGAAGGAGCCGTTGATGCCGATGTCGGAGCCGCTGCCGGCTTCGGCGTATCGCCGGATCGCCTGCGATCCACAAAGAAGCGGCTCTGGCGCCTGCGGATTTCCTCGCACATCTCATGAAACAGCTTGCCGTCATAAGCCGAGCAGGGCGTGACAACCTTTTTGCCGCTCTTGCGGTGCTCGGCAATCAGCGAGCGGCGGAAGCCCTTGGTCTCCCCGGAAAAATACCAGTTATCAAAGCGGTAGGTTTCAGATGCCCAGCCCTTTCTGGCAATCTGTACGCTCTCGGTGCCGACGGTGACGGTCGGGCTCTGCCAGTACTGCCATCCGATGGAGCCGAGAATCGAAAACCACAGGCAAAGGCCGAACAGCTCCGCGGTTCCGAAAATGAATACCGATGCCGCGCCGCCAATAAAGGTCAGCATACCGATCCGCCGGATGACGGCGCGGACTGCCGCCGGTCGGCTGACCGAAAAGGTGCGTGTTTCCATAGTTCCCCTCCGTGAATGTCTGATACCACCATTATACCACAGATTGCGCGCGTTTGCAAGAGGCTTCCCTGCAAGAAAACGGGGCTGCTGCATAAACGCAACAGCCCCGTTTCCCTTTTATTCGAAGCACTCCTCGCAGACCGCTTCCAGGCAGTATTTGCCGCGGACAAAGTCCTCGCGGTGAGTCCACTTGCCGTTGGTGAAGTCCGGGATGGCAACCGGCATCGAGCCGCAGGAGATCGACTGCTCGGAGAGAGGCGTGATGCTCATCCATGCCGCCGTATCGTAGACGTCAATCGGCGTCTGGGTCTGATTCTTGACCGCCTCGACAAAGCCGCGCATGACAAGATAGTCCATGCCGCCGTGGCCGCCGATGACCTCATAATTCTTCCACAGGGGATGCATATACTGATCGTAGTAATCCTCCAGCTTCTGGTAGCGGTGACCCCAGGACGGGCCTTCTACGCTGCCGTCCAACAGGATGCCGTGGGTATCCTCGTTCCAGATGCCGCGGGTACCCTGAACGCGGTTGCCGCGGGAGTACGGGCGGGGGAGCGTGGTATCGTGCGACAGGGTAATCGTCGAGCCGTCCGCGCACTTGATGCAGGTGGTGATGACGTCGCCCATGGCGAATTTCCAATCGGCGTTCTCAAATTCCGGCCCCTGCTTATCGTTGATCCAGGTATGGAGACCGGCCGATTTGGAGGCCATCGAGGTGAGCATCAGCATCCGGTTGCCGCGGTTGATATTGAGATACTTGGCAATCGGGCCGAGCTCATGGGTCGGATAAACCTCCGCATTGCGGTATTTATAGTTGCGCAGACGGTAGTGGCGGTTGACATTGCCCAGAGCGACCTCATCGCGCAGGTCATGCTCGTAGCCGCCCTCACAATGGACGATCTCGCCGAACAGGCCCTTCTTGATCATGTTCAGAACTGTCAGCTCTTCCTTGCCGTAACAGCAGTTTTCCAGCATCATGCAGGGTACGCGGGTGCGCTCGTAGGTGCGGACCAGCTCCCAGCACTGCTCAACCGAATACGCGCCGCCGACCTCGGTGGCAACATATTTGCCGGCCAGCATCGAATCGATGCAGACATCGGCGTGTGCTTCCCATGCGGAGGGCGTGATGATCGCATCGATCTCCTTGACCTCCAGCAGGCGGCGGTAATCGGTCACGGCCATCGGTGAAGCACCGCGCTTTTCCTCGACCAGCTTGCGGCCGTTTTCCAGGCGATCCTCATACAGATCGCATACACCGACAATATCCACATCCGGCATGGTATTCAGTACCATTTCCAGAAGGCCGTAGCCGCGTCCTCCAAGACCGACCCAGCCAACTCTGATTTTTTCCAGCATCTTTATTCCATCCTTTCTTTTCTCTGAGGGAATTCCTCCCTATTATCATATCACAGATTTCCCGTTTTGTAAAGCCCTTTCGGAAATTCTGTCAAAAAAGGATCCCCGCCGCAGGGCGGAGATCCCGGTAGTTATTCTTCACTTTCGTACAGCTTGCGGTAGAGAGCCGTGCTGTCATCCAGCTGTTTCTGATAATAGGCCTGAAGCGATGCCATTGCGGAGGCCGGCTCGAAGGTCGGATCCAGACAGCTCTCGATCAGGGTCTCAATGGCGGCGCAGTAGGCGCGCGAGCTGTCATAGACCACGTTGGAGTAGATGATGTCCAGCATCTCCATATCGTTGTCATCGCCCGCGTATTTGCCCTTCAGCGCCTGATCGTAATAGGACGGGATCACGCGCTTGTAGCTCTCGGCGCAGAGCGCTTCCATCAGAATCGAGGTGCGCTCGAAATCACTGCAGGTGATCGGAACGGCAAGCGGTCCGCCGCCTCCGTTGGTCAGATAGTGGTCCTGCTGCTCATCCAGCTTGAAGTTCGGCAGGATGCCGTAGGCGAAATCGGTATCCCGCAGAACATTCAGCGCGCAGGACATATTGCCGTTGGCAAAGAGGGAGCGGCCCTTGACAAAAACCGTAATATCCCAGCCGGGATTGATGAAGGTGTTATCGTTTATCAGCAGATCGCCGACCTTGTCAAAAATGCCGTAGACCTTCTCCGCGTTGGTGAAGAGTGTCAGACCGCCGTCGCTGTCCTTCTCGATATACCGGCCGCCCAGCGACCAGAACAGGCGGTAAAAATGCTTTTCGGGCACCACATAGCCGAACTGATCGGCATCGTTGACGCTGCCGTTTCCGTCCAGATCCCGCCAGCCATCCTTGGTCAGCGTGAGGAAGGTATCCAGCGTCCACCCTCCCTCCCGGACGAGATCGTACAGATTGTCCATACCGTAATCGCCGGCCAGCTTCTTGTTGAAATACATGACGGGCGAATCCGCCAGCAGGGTGATTCCGGTAGCGGCTCCGTAGGCAAGATAAATTTCATCGTCCAGCGAAAGCGATTTGACCGAGTCGCTCATCCACCAGGGCTTTGACAGATCCACATAGGGCAGCTCGTCAAAATTGGCCAGCAGGCCGCCAAGCAGACTGTTTCTGTAAAAGGACGGATGCATGGACATCATGTCATAGGCATCCTCGTTGGCCAGAATCGGTGTGCGCATATCGCTTTCATATGTCTTCGAGGCGTGCTTGACGAACTCCAGCTCCACATTGAAGCGCTCCTCCACGGCGCGGTTGCGGGCATAAACCGCATCGTTGATGACCTCGCCCGTTTCGCCTTCCGCCAGCCAATCCATGCTGTACATATGCGATTCGTCAAACCAGAGAAAGCCGATCCGGAAGGCTTCCCCGCCGTAATCCTTTTGGGGCAGGCCATCGTCAATCTGCTCACGGTTATAGGTCAGCTTCTCGATGAAGCTCATGTTTTCATAATCGATCTCATCCCCGCCGGGCGCCTCGGTCACGGTATCGGAGGAAGTATCCTCCGCGCGTGTATCATCGCCTGTGCTCTGCGAGCCGCATCCGGCGGCCATCAAAGCGGCCAGCAGTATCCATGCCGCAGGGCGGCGAAAATGTTTTTTCATAGCAGAACTCCTTTTTTGTTCTTGACATCCGGATACAAGTCCGGTATAATTATTATATCGGATTTCCGCATTCAAGTAAAGGTGTATGTTGTACACATATTATCGTGATATTGACTTTCACGGAAAGGATTTACTCGATGAATAACCGGGTTCATGCCATTGTCGCCGCAGGATACAAAACCACAACCGGCCAATACCGTCACAAAACACCGCTCGGTCTTGTCCGCCTCCATTATGTCATGGACGGTTATGCCGAGATCACGGACGGAGGCGCCGTACGCCGCCTGGAAGCCGGACATCTTTATCTGTTCCGGCAGGATAAGCGCCGCCAGCCGATCCAAACCTTCGGCTATGAGCATATATTTCTGGATTTTCATACCACCTCGCCGCTGGCCATGCAGCAGATTCTGGACATCCCCTGCGATTCGGATCCGCTGCTTGATACCCTCCGCTATCTGATCCCCTACTTTGCGGAATGGAGGAAGGAGCGCGATCTTATCAATTCCGCTCTGGAAATGATCCTCTGCGTGATCGACCGGATTCATCCCCTCCCCAGAATCCAATCACCGATTATCAGCAAAGCGCTGGAGATCGTCGAAACCCGCTACGCATCCATCACCTCCGCCTCGCTTGCCGAGGAGCTGAATTACAACGAAAGCTATTTCATCCGCCTTTTTCGGCAGGAAACCGGAATGCCGCCGATGCAGTACATCCGGATCTGCCGGATCACACAGGGGCTGGATAAAATCCGGAGCGGTATGGATATCGGCACGGCATCCGCTCTCTGCGGCTACACATCCCCCGCCGCCTTTTCCGCGGCCGTGCAGGCGCATTTTCACTGTACGCCCTCCGCTTTCCGATAAAGCTTCCCCTCATCCGCAGCACAAAAGATCCCACCTGTATAAGCAGGCGGGATCTTTGTCTGTATGGGATAGGGATCGGTAATTGGATCCCGGTGGATAGTTATGCCCGGATGTCAATCTCCGTTCTCTTCGTAGAAGTCCACAATCAGCTGCAGACGGGCCCTCGCGCTGGATTCATTGCCGGCATAATAGGACGCAAAATCCTTGGTAGGATTGCCGCCTGCAAAGAGTTTGCCGCAGAGATGGCCGAAGCCTTCCCAGTTATCATACGCATAGGCAAAGCTGATCGTCAGCGTATTGTTGACGATATCCAGCATCTGACCGGATTCGGCATCGAACGTAAACTTCTCCTTGAGTGCGGTTTCAAAGAAAGCGGGGACAACGGTCTTATAGGTTTCGGCTGCCAGAGCTTCGAGAATAATACCGGTGCGCTCCGGATCCTCTGCCGTCACCGGAACACCAATCAGATCACCGCCGCAGAAGGTACGGTAGGATTCCTGGTTTTCATCCCACTTCGGGAAGGGGATAATGCCGTACTCAACGTTGGAATTACGGAATGTTGTCGTCGCATACTCAAGCAGAGCAAATCCGACCAGAGAATGTCCCTGAGCAAACAGGTTCGCCTGCCAATCGTTCTGGACAACACCGGTATCCGGATCGTTGCCTGTGACAATGCAGGAACCGGGCGTTTCGAAATACCAGCTGTAAATCTTCTCGATAATTGCCGTCATTTTTTCGGACTGAACACCGAGCTTCAGGGTTTCGGCATCATCCTTGACCAAAACCGGTGCTTCAAAAGCAGTCAGATAGCCATTCTGCGATGCGTGGGAAGTATAACCGAAGAAGTCACCGGTATCCTTCTGGGAATTACCGTTTACATCTTCATAGACATCCTTTGTCAGCGCGATCAGCTTGTCAAAAGTCCAGGTACCGTCCAATACCTGCTGATACGGCAGTTCCAGATTGTACTCGGAAAATTCTTTCAAGTTCAGGAAATGAACCTTTGCCGACTTGAGGGCGCCCATTCCGAGAACATCCGCGGTCAGATAGAGCTGATTGTTTACCGTCATTTCATCGACCATCTGTCCGGACCACCACGGTTTCGTGAAGTCAATATACTCGAGGTCGTACAGATTGAGGAAGCTGCCCTCCAGAACATAGTTCGGGCCTCCGACGATATGATTCATCGAGATATCGAAATCATTGCCGCCGGCCAGAATCAGCTGCTGCACATAGCTGCCGTGCTCATACCAGCCAAGACCGTCATTGATCGACGTAATGTCGATGTTGAACCGCTCTTCGACCCGCTGATTGCGCTCATAGATGGCGTCATCCACCACATCGCCGGTCATGCTCTCCGGTACATAGGGATTCGGCTTGCCCTGATCATCATAATAGAGAATACGGAATTCATATTCCTCATAATCCTTTTCGGGAAGGCCGTCATCCACCGACAGGCGGGGATCCGAGGTTTCGGTAGTCTGGGATGGCTCAGTATCCGAGGTTTTGGGGTCCTCAGCCGGCGTATCTCCACCACAGGATACTGCGGAGGACACCAGAAGGAGGGACGATAAAAACAGCGCGAGTAGTTTTTTCATCTTGCGAATCCTTTCTGTATGCTGCCGAAGCGGCAGTTATTTGTCTTGCTGATTACAATTATAGCACCAACTCTTCCTCTTGTCAACTCGCTTAACAAGTGTTCATAGTATTTTAACATTTATCAATCATACAAAAGCGTTCGGAATAAGGAAAGCCTCCCGTCTGCATGGGCAGGCGGGAGGCTTTTGCGGGATATGGGTTATTCGCCGGCGTTGATTTCAGCCAGCGCTTCATAGTATTCTCATTTACTTTTTCATCAGCGAATATTCGCCCGTATTGTAGTTGACGATCATCCGATCGCCGTTTTCATAAGTTGTGGCAAAGACGCCCGGATCCAGCTCCTCGTGGCGGTCGATAAACAGATCCTGCAGATACAGCAGTCCCTCATGCTCGCGCCACAGTTCGCCCATAGCATCAGCCGTTCTCTGCATCGCTTCCCCGCTCTCGCAGGTGAAATCGTCGTTGCCCATCCAGTTGTTGCCCTTGTGCATGAAGATGGAATAGATGTAGACCGTCGGACGGCTTCCGCGCTCCATGACCTCCAGCTGATGCCGGCGGCTCTTGAGCTGGGCATTCACCGTCTTGGTGTAAGGATTGGAAAGAATGATGCCGTGGAAGACAATCTGCCAGAGCGGCACGCACTTGGAGAACATCGGCGGGAGCGTATCCGAATCGCTGTCGAAGAAGCTGACATACAGACCGTAATCCAGATACGGCGCGGTGTAATCGTAGCCGCCCTCCGAGGAGAAGCCGCCGAACAGCTCACGGGAGAGCTTTGCAATCGATGTCCAGTATCCGGCAGCCTCACGGCGGTTCACGGGATGCTTCGGATCATAGCAGGGCGCCAGTGCAATTGTGCTGATGACATCGATATAGTGAAGGCCGGCAAAGCCGAGATCGGCGACTGCCGGCAGATCCTTTTCTGCCAGCTCCAGCGCCTTGGCGGAGCAGAGATAGCGCGGCTTGCCGCCGCCCCAGGTGCATCCGTGGAAGGCGAGGCTTCCGTCCGGATTCTTACGGACCAGATCATCCGAATAGCAGTCGGCAATCGAATAACCGTCGGTGGAATTGGTGTGGCAGGTGATCGCGTATCCCATATCCTGCGCCTTTTTGATCAGGCGGCGGAGGGATTCTTCCCCGCCAAGACGCTCATCGACCGGGAAGATCTGGGGCCAGCGGCCATCATGGCCGGAAACGTTCCAGCCGACCAGACAGAATTCCGCCTTTTTGACACCGGCCGCCTTGCAGCGATCCATCAGCTCGCCGACCGCATCGAAGGTCATGGCGACGAACATTTCCGGCTCGTTTTCCTCGGTCTGCTCGTCAATGGGCGAGGGCACCGGCTTCCATCCCATGCGAACGCGGATATAGAGCGATTCCTTCGCATAGCGGAAGGCTTCCTCCGTGCGCTCTTTTGCCGGCACGCATCCCCGGCGGGTCAGCATATAATTCCGATAGATCCGGCAGATGCCCGAATAATCGGCCGCATCCCCCTCGACCTCGTGGAATTCAACCGCAATCGGCTCATAGGGATCGGCACCGTTGATGGGGAAGCGGGCAAACATATAATACTGCCCGTCCTTCACGCCGCGGATCAGATGGTACTCATAGGTGTAACCGGTGACGATCGCGCACCAGCCCTTTTTTTCATGTACATAGCCGTACATGGTCATCTGGAAGCTGTGGGCATCGGCCTCACAATCCTCCCGCTCCTCAAAAGAGCAGATGTGATCGTCCGGCGATCCATTGCCGCGCGGAACGATGTAATAGCCGTCATCCCCGGTCATGGCGCAGGCATCGTCATAGCCGATATCGATATACCGGATGTCCGTCCAATCGGACACCTCGGGCATAACGGTGAGAACATGGCCTTCACGCACTTCTTTCAGCGCGATCGGAATCACGCTTCCGTCAAGCTTTGTTGCTCTTGCATTCATTTCTGTTTCTCCTTTCCGGATGCGCTTCAATCTTCAAAGGCATCCATCAGCCGTTCCAGATTGGATTTGGCCGCGCTTTCCACCGCCTTGTAGTAAGACACCAGATCCTGCGATTTCGTGCTCATCATCGTGCGCATGATCAGGCCGACATTGTTCAGCGTGTAGTTGTAGGCATAGGCGAAATCCGTTGTACCGGCATCGTGAATCAGATCCACGATCTGTCCGGAAATGTCATCGCGGATATACTTGTTTTTCAGGGCGACCTCATAGTAGGCCGGGAATACCGTCCGGTAATTCTCCGCCGCCGTCGCTTCAATGGCGGCCGCAACAGCTTCCAGCTTGCCGCATCCGGCGGCAACCGCGACCGTCTGCGCCGAATCGTGAACCAGCGAGCGGTAGTCTTCCACGTTTTCATCCAGCTTCGGATAGGGGATCAGACCGTAATCCGCCGTCATATCCCGGAGGAGACCGGCCGAATAGAAATAGCCGCACATGAAGGTGACCTCACCGTTCATCAGCTTGCTTGGCAGAGTCTGGCGCAGAGTCTGCTGGTTTGCCTCGTAGATATGAACGCCCTCGTTTTCATAGAACAGGCTGTACAGCTTCTGTGTCAGCCGGATGCTCGCCTCATCGCCGAGCGTCAGAACCGGCATGCCGTCCTCATCGCGTGTTGTAAAGGATACACCCGAATCAAAGGTCAGATGATCGGTTGTGCTCGTTGTGACAACGCCCAGACCGTACTGATCGGTATCGTCAAAGTTGGTGTTTCCGTTCAGATCGCGGTAGGACAGCCTGGCATAGCCGGCCAGCCGATCCATCGTCCAGCCGCCGTCCAATACAAGCTGATACAGATCGTCCGCGCTTTCGCCGGAGATCTTTTCGAACTGATCCTTATGGAAATACATACAGCTCATATAGCTGAGCATCGACAGGGATACATCGCCGCCCAGCAGGTAGCGCGCACCGCCCACGGACAGCTCCTCCATGTAGCGGTTGTTCCACCACGGCTGATCGAAATCGATATGCGGAGCATCAGCAAGATCCATTACAATGCCGTCCGGTACCAGCGCGGCCATGCCCCACTGATTGCCGTAAATCAGATCATAGCTCTGATCCGATGCCAGCACCGACTGCCGGAGGGCATCCGCCCACTCGGTAACCCTGTGGTTGGAAATGATGTCAAAGGTCACGCCGAGGCGCTCCTCCACGCTGATCTGACGGTTGTATACCGCATCGCTCACAACATCGCCGCCGCCCTTGGATTCCCAGTCGATCTGATCGGACTCACCGCCGTCACTCATCGGGAAAAGGACATGGATTTCCGTATTGAAATCCATCGATTCCGGCAGAGAATCCGGTGTGTTTTCGCGGCTCGGCTCGGTATCGGCCGGTGCTGTTGTATCCGTGCCGGAGGTCTGGGGCGTGTCGGTCTCCTCCCCTGCCGACGATCCGCAGGATACGCATCCGAGCAGCATAGCCGCCAGAAGGAGGGCGCTCACATAATTTTTCATCTTTCATCCTCACTTTTTTCCTTGAAATCTTCGATGGAGAAACGCCACTCTTCCGTTTCGCGGAAGGGATTCCTGAACTTACGCTTCAGCGCGCCTTTCTTCTCCAGATGAATGTAGCAGGCCATATCGCAGGCCCGGCCGCAGATCGAGGCCGGATAGGAGTGGCCGCATCCCGGATAGAAGACTGTCCGGTCAAGAATTGCCCGTGCCTTTTCGGGCGTGATCTCAGCCTCGCCGGCAATGATCGCAAGCCGATCTTCAAAATCCGGATAGGCTTCGGGGTGCATGAAGGGATTCTTCGTACCGGCTGCTCCCTTATAGTAGACCGCACAGCGCCATTTGTCAACGCTTCCGTCCGGCGCGATAGCATGACCGGGACAGTCCTTCACGCATTCACCGCAGGCATCGCAGAGATGCGCCGCCGAGAGCGGCGTTGCCTCCAGCTCGGCATCGGTCAGAATGAAGACATAGCGAAGGAAGGGGCCGAATTCCTCATTGATCAGCTTGCCGTGCAGACCGAGCTCACCCAGGCCGCACTTCACGGCCGCATCCTCGAAATTCATCTGGCATTCGCCCGTCACACCGCGGCAGATGGCATTGTGGAAGACCTCCGGATTCACGCTGTCCTTCTCGGCCATAATCTGCTGATGACGGCGCTGGGGAAGCGCCGTATAGCCCTCGGCTTCAATCCGATTGGATACCCGCAGAAGGGTCATGGGCATGATTGTTTCTTCCATGTTTTCAACGCCCATGGTGGTATACTGATAGTAGGTAGTTCCCTCCTCAATGCCGCGGTAACAGCCGCGCAGGACACGGAACCCGAAGCCGATGACGGTCTTCACCTCCGGCATCAGAGTAAAGATCGGATCGTCCGCATCAAAACGGGATGCCGGTGCAAAGCCGATCAGATCGGCCTCGGTCTCCTTTGCCAGCTTGATGATTTTATCTCTCATCGTTTTTTCCTCCCTTCAGATGCTTATAGCAGACAATATCGCAGGGCCTGCCGCACAGGCAGGGGGCATAGCCCCAATGGGTGTTGGGCAGGAAATTCAGCTGCGGGATGAGCGCGCGGGCCGATTCGGCATCAAAGCGCTTCTCACCGGACAGAATCGCCTCCCGCTCCGGATGACCGGCCAGAAAATCCGGCTTCATCAGCGGATTGGTGCGGTGTGCGCCCTTATAATAGACTGCGCACTGCCAGGTATCGAGGCCGTTTTCATCAATCGCATGACCGGGGCAGGCACGGACACATTCGCCGCAGTTGTCGCATACCGGCTCCGTCAGCGGCGGATCCGTTTCCAGCGGCGCATCGGTAATGAGGAAGCACCAGCGGATGTACGGGCCAAAAACCGGGCTGAGCACCCGGCCGGAGAGGCCCCTCTCGCCGATGCCGCAGGCCTTTGCCGCCAGGCCGAAATCGATGATGACATCCGGTGCGGGCTTTCCCTCCTCGACCGGAACGGCATGAATCAGCTCATAGGTATCCTTCACCTCGGGATTGGTGGTCTTATCGCCCTTGATGCGGAGGTTGGGCACCGCTTTCTGGAGGCAGGCATCGTAGCCCGCATCCTCAATCATGCCGCCGATTTTGAGCAGGAAAATCTCCGCCATCTCCTCATCGGTGTACTTGACACCGAGATTGGTGTAGGCATAATAGGCCGCCTGCCGCTCCATCGACTGATAGAGGCCCTTCGGCACCGCAAAGCCGAAGCCGACAATCGCCTTTGCCTTCGGGAGAATCATCTTCGGATCCCGCTGGGGATCCACGCCCTCAAAAAGCTCCAGCCCTCCGATTCCGCAGACAGCTGCGCCGAGTTCGTATGCCTTTTCCCTGATGATCTGTGATGTAATCTTTGCCATGTTCTTCCCTCCTCAGCGATCCAGCTTCCACGGCTTTTTGCGGGTACGAAGCGGCTCCTCGAACCGCCCTTCCATACAGCCGCCGTCTTTTTCCAGACGGCTGACGCAGGCGCGGATACAGCCGCCGCATTTTGCCATATTGTAGCCGACCCAGCTCGGGAAGTACCGCTGCAGAGCCGTATACACCTTCATGATTTCCTTTTCGTTCGCCTCCACGCCGTCCTTCTCCATCAGGTCCAGATCGCCGTTCTCGTTTTTATCCCAGACCTCCTTGGACACAAAGGGATTGTAGTACCGGCCGGCATGGGTGTAGTACGCATAGCACCGCCACATATCGATATCGCCCCACTCGCATTCCTTGCCGGCGATGTTGACCTTGACCACCTTGCCGGTATTGGGCATCGGGATGCATCCGCCGGGACATTCGCGCACGCATTTCATGCACTTCTTGCAGAGCGGCTCGCCGTTGTACATCTCATCGTATTCCAGCTCCGCATCGGTGAACAGGAAGGCCACACGCTGAAGCGGGCCGAACTGGGGTGTCAGGAGCATCTTGCTGTAACCCATCTCGCCCAGACCGCAGGCGACCGCCGCCAGACGGAAGGAGAACTGCAGATCCGGGGGGACATTGCCCTCACGGGTCGGGCGGGTGAACTGCACACTCCGATGATGAGCCGTCGCGGTCTTGGCGTGCTCGCTGACCTCAATCTGCTCCTCGGGGGAGAGGGTATTGCCGGGCGAGCCGTCCATATCGGATACACAGCCGCGGGCACCGGTATTGCGGTAGACAAAGGCCTCATAGCCCTCATCCTCGATCAGCTTTCCTACCGAATAGAGCACGGCAGGCGCAAATATTTCATTGATGCCGCCATAAGCCATCGAAGGATACTGGAAGAACTGGGTGCCCTCCTCAATGCCGCGCTGTACGCCGCGCGGAATGCGGAAGACGAAGCCGATCATGCTCTTGGCCCGTGGGAAGAGATAGCACGGATTCATCTCGTCGGGAGCCGTGCTCATTCTCGATACCGGCGCAATGCCGCAGGCATCGGCACCGGCCCTGAGAGCCGCTTCCTTGATCATCTGACTGGTTAACATAACGATTTCCTTTCCATAATGTTATTCCTGATTCATGAGCACATCCTGCATCTCGGACAGATCGACCCTTGCCATCCGGTAAACCGATTCGCAGAAGGAGCAGGAGGTGCAGTTTTTGGCGCAGTGCAGAACCCGCTCGCCGAAATCCGACGGGAAGCGGGAATTGTCCACAATAGCGGGCAGCAGAGCCGAGCCATTGTCCGGCTCCAGCAGATCGGTCACGGGGCCGATATAGCGCCCGGCCAGATAGGAGGCCAGCACTCGCCCGGGATTTCGGCTGACGCGGGTCGCCAGCTTGACGGCGCTGACCTTGCCCTCATACAGACGCACATCCTCAGGGCGAATGTAATTGCAGTCACGGACAATGGAGAGCGCCTTGTCCGGATTCCGTAAATAGTCGCGGCAGATGCCGCTGAAGACATACGCATTGTCCCGCGTCTCAATCTCAGCCTCATGAGCCACCAGATTATCATGGAAGGTGTGTGCGGAGCAATCGTTCAGACAGCCGCTGTTGGCAAGCAGAAAGAGCTTCTTTCCCTCACGGCGGCACCAATCCAGGGCCGCCTCCAGCTTGTCAAAGCATCGGTTGTATTCCCGCTTCAGATAGAAGCTGTCGAAAAATTCACTGACATAATCAAAGCCCGTCCGCTCGCCGATTCCCATATTGACCGAGGCGCGCACATCGATGTCCGGGAAATTATCATGGATGAATTTTCCGATCAGCGGCGAGGTGGTGGTCACCGTGCCGACTCCATACAGCACGATCAGCCGGTCCAGACTGTCGCCGAGATGGTTGAAGAAGCGTCTTGAGAGCGCATCCGCTCCATAGCAGTTGCCGTTAAGCAGCAGATCCAGCCCGATGCCCGCCGCGTGCAGACGTCCGAGATCGTCCGTCAGCCGCTTTGTGCGCTCCCAGGCCGGCTCCGGATCATCATCCGTGCAGAAGCCCCGGCCGTGCGGAAGATCCCCCATTGCAAAATACACCTCGTGAATGCGATCCTTTGCGCGGATCACCTCATCGATAAATCCATCAGCCCGTCCGATGGGATATCCGATCGTGAATTTCGTAAAAACCAACTCCCTTTTTCCGAAAGGTACTTGTATTATATCATATCCTGTGCTATAATGGAATCGGAAAAACAAATCCAATCTTTCGAAAAAACAAACTCTGTCATCGGAGGCTGACATGACCGTATCCGAAATCAACCCCCATATCCGCTTCGCATCCGGGCCTATCCGGATGATTCCCGATGTCTATTCCCACGCCTATGACAGCCGGCTGATCTATCTTGGCAGCGGCCGGCTTCACTTCGAATGCGGGGATACCGAAACCGATATATCGGACGGCACCCTCCTGATCTGGCCGGCCGGGCTCCGATACCGTCTGCGCGCTCTGGGACCGGTGGAGGCAACCATCCTCAATTTCGATTTCACCCAGACCTATGCCCACGTTCCGCAGATGCCGCCGGTCGGCGATGCGGAATACGATCCCGCCCGGATTCTGGAGCGGGCGGAGTTTTCCGACTGTGCGCCGCTGTCCGGTCTGCTGATCCTGCCGGATATGCACGCGCTGAGGGATGATCTCGCGCGGCTGGTCGGCGAATTTTCCGGGCAGAACCGCTACTTCGCCGAAACCGCATCGGCCATTCTCAAGCAGATTCTTCTGCACGCCGCGCGTACGGCCGCGGCCGGCGGTGTCCTGACCAATGCCGCCGTTGATCGCGTGCTGGCCTTCATCCGCGAAAATTATGCCCGGCCGATCACCAACCGCGAGATCGCCGAGCATGTCAATTATCATGAATTTTACGTCAACAAGCTGGTTCAGCGCCAGACCGGGCAGACCCTTCACCGCTGTCTGCTTCGTGTGCGCACGGAAAATGCCGCCCGGCTCCTTTTGACCACCGATTGTCCGATCGCCCGGATTGCCGAGCTGACCGGCTTCTCCTCCCCTGCCTATTTTGCCAGCGCATTCCGCCAGCTGACCGGCCAATCCCCCGCCGATTTCCGCCGGAGCCGCCGGAACCGGATCTGAAAGGATATTCATTATGGAAAAAATCATCACCCGCCTGCATCCTCTCTCCGCCTGTCCGGGCGAGATGACCTTCGCCTGTGCTGTCACGCAGATGGACGGCCGCTATCTCTTCAGCCGCCACCGTCTGCGCTCCACATGGGAGGTGCCGGGCGGGCATCGGGAGCCGGGCGAGAGCGTAACCGAAGCCGCCCGCCGCGAGCTGTTCGAGGAAACCGGTGCCGCCGATTATGTCCTTGCGCCCGTCGCCGTCTATTCGGTGGAGCGGGAAAACGGAACCACTTACGGGGGCCTGTATGCCGCCGATGTCACCTCGCTCGGCCCGCTTCCGCCCAGCGAAATTGCCGAGGTGCGGGCCTTTGACGGGCTCCCCGATGCGCTGACCTATCCCGAAATCCAGCCGCCGCTCGTAGAGCGTGCCCGCGGCATCCGCCCCCTTCCCTCACCGGCGGACGGCATCGCCCTTCGCACCGCCAATCTCTGGGATGCGGACGATTTCGCTCATGTGCTCTGCCAGAGCCGGCGGGAAAACGATGCGCCCTTCCTTACGCCCGATGCGCTGGAGCGCCATGCGCATTTTGAGCATCACCGCATCGCCCTCTCGCGTGCCATGACCGATCGGGATTCCTGCTATCTTCTGGCCTATGACGGCACCGATCCGGTCGGCATCTGCGCCGTCGGCCCGGCAGAGGATGAGCGGGATCGGCCGGCCGGTGAAATCAGCGTGCTGGCCGTCCTCGCTTTCCATCAGGGGCGCGGGATCGGCGGGGCTCTGCTTTCGGCCGGGCTTGCGGAGCTTTGGCGGCGCGGCTTTGGGGAAGTGATTCTCCGGGTATCGGAAGCCAACGCGCACGCGCGTGCGTTTTACGAGGCTCTCGGCTTCCGCCCGGACGGCGCGCGGGAGCCTTCCATCGGCCGGGAGTACGCCATCCGGATGCGAAAACCGGCAGACCGGCAATAGAAAAGAGCCGCACCGAAGTGCGGCTCCGCTTGTTTTTACTGATTGTAGGGCGTGATGATGTCATATTCCTTGGTGAGGATGTTGATGCGAAGCAGCTCCGGGCCGTTTTCGCGGCCGCGGGATGTCCAGAGCGGGACATATTCCT
>JAZNKS010000121.1:0-11460 GCA_045578725.1 Candidatus Flemingiibacterium sp. | reverse complement strand
TTCAGAAAGAAGCGCGGATCAAAGGTCACGCAGTAATAATCAACGAGCGGGCAGGAATCCGCGCACTGTCCGCTGTGCTTTTCCATCGGATTCACAACGAGAATATCGCCGGCCAGAAGCGTGATGCGATTTTCGCTGAGGCTTACGTCAAGGGCCCCCACGGCCGGGGAAAGAAGCTCAATGCTGCTCTGAATGTGCGGGCTGAAAGCAAGCGGATTGTGGGGATGACTCAGGCATTGCAGATTGCCCACAACAGGGAAGCGGGGCACGTTTGAAAATTCCGGCGCGTTGACATACATAACCATCACCTCCCGGACAGTATATCATAAGAGCGCACCAAAGTCAACGCCCGGCATCCCAAAAAGCAAAAAAGATCAAAACAGTCCAAAAAATCATCAATACCGGCCATGAATTTGCGGGCCGGATGTGATATACTGAATATATCAATCCTGCGCAAATTTTTTATAACGGAGGAAAAATATGTCAAAAAGAATCTTCACCCTGCTTCTTGCCCTGGCCATGCTGGCCGGCACCGTTTCCTGCGGCGGCGAAACGCCCGCCGATACACAGCCTTCCGATACCGGCACGGACAGCGCGTCCGATACCGTCGGCCAAGAGCCGGAGTACACCTTCACCAAGGAATACAGCGGCGAAACCCTCACCATCCTCAACGCGGAGGATATCTGGAGTATGCACGCCCGGATTGACCGCGACGGCACGGACGGCGAGGTGCTCAACGATGCCATGTACGAGCGCTGCCGCAAGGTCGAGGAGGAGATGGAAATCACCCTCGAAGAAATCAACGTCACCATGAACGGCTACACGCTCGGTACCACCGCGCATAACGCCTTCCTCGCCGCAGAGGATATCTACGATCTGATTTTCGTCCCCGGCTATCAGATTCCCACCTTCAAGTCGGAGGAGATGCTGCTTGACCTGGCCTCGCTGGACGGGCTCCAGCTCGATAAGGACTGGTGGATCCGGAGCTTCAACGATGCCGGAACGGTCAACGGCGAGCTTTATACCGCCGCCAGCTACATCCAGCTGATGGTCAGCGATTCGTCCTGGTGCCTCTTCTTCAACGAATCCATGATGGAAAAGCTGGGCCTCGATAAGCCCTATGACCTTGTCCGCGAGGGCAAGTGGACGTTCGACCGCCTCGCCGAATATGCGAAGGCCGGTGCGATGCTCAACGGCGACGATTCCTTTGACTGGGATCCCAACGGCAAATCGGTCTACGGCGTGTCGGGCGCGGCCATTGTCACCTTCATGCACTGCGCCGGTGAGCAGGTGATCGAAAATCAGAACGGCGAGCTCGTTCTGACCGCCGGTTCCCAGCGCTTCTACGATGTGTTCGACAAGTTCGCCGCCCTCTTCCCGCTGAAGCAGGGCATCATCAAGCCGACCGAATCGGGCGCCGAGGACGGCCAGCCCGGCAGCTACATCACCCTCTTTGAAACCGAGCGCGCGCTGTTCCTGACCGGCGAAATCTGCAAGACGACCCGCCTGCGCGACAAGAGCTTCAGCTTCGGCATCGTTCCGTACCCCAAGTACGACGAGAATCAGGAGCAGTATTATTCGATGCCTTACAACGGCTGCTGCAATATGGCAATGATGACAATCAACGGCAATCCGGAATTTGCGGCGGCTGCAGCCGATGCGCTGGCGTATGTCAGCCTTGAGATGGTCGCGCCCGTTTACCGCGAGGTAACGCTGGAGCAGAAGGGCCTGCGCAACGACGATTCCATCGAGATGCTGGAAATCATCATGTCTTCGAGCGTTCCGGAGCTGACAGCAATCTACGGCATCGGCGGCGCGATCAAGACCGGTGTTGACAGCAAATACCAGGCCGGCGAAACGGGCATCGCATCCGTTGTCGCCGCCAACAAGGAATCGGTTGAAGCCAAGCTGGAAGAGATCAACGGTTAAGCTCCCGATCGGATAACACAAAATCAGAATCGAAAATCGCAAATAAAGGCGCTCTCCGGCTTGACACCGGGGAGCGCCTTTATTTGCGAAAGGAATTATCATCATGAACAAGCTTACAGGAAGATGTGCGATCGACCGCGACGGCGGCGAGATGGAGCACATGACCTTCCTCGGCGAAAACGGCCGCGCCGGCGAGCCTTCCGATATTGCCGATGCCGTCCTCTTCCTTGCCGGACAGGATTACATCACCGGCCAGAATCTCGTCGTTGACGGCGGCCGTACCCTCGGCCCCGGGCCGCGATGATTGAGGCTTCCGGGGCGGACGGTTATTCTTCCGAGGAGCGGCGGTACCGGAGCGGAGAGAGCCCGGTGTATTTCTTGAACAGGCGGCTGAAATGGCCGCCGTCACAGAAGCCCAGCTGCTCCGCGATCTCGGACACCGACAATTCATGGATGGCGAGCAGCTCGGCGCCCCGGCGCATGAGCGCCTCACGGCGGTACTCGCCGATGCTCATGCCGGTCGCGGCCCGGAACCGCCGGTAATAGGTGGACGGGCTCATATGGCTCATTGCGGCCAGCTCCCGGATATCCGCAGGCTCGGTGCAGTGCCGCTCCAGATGCGCGATGCTGTCCGTGAAGGCATCGGCCGGGTATTTGCGGAGCGCCTCCAGATCGGCTATCAGCTCCATTAAGTGCATCATAAAGCGAAAATGCGACCGGGGAAGCGGATCCGCGGCCAGCCGTTCCAGCTCCTGCAGACGGCTGCCGATCAGCGCGCGGGCGGAGGCGCCAAGTAAGAGCGGCTCCTTCGGCTCCGATAAAAAGAGCGGGTCGGTCATGGCAAAGGCGAGGGTGACAAAGGCGGAATCGGCGAGCCAGCAGGTTTTGTATTCCAGACCGGCGGGGATATAGAGAAGCTCGGTGCGATCAAGCTTCCGGACGGCATCCCCCCAATGGAAGCCGGCAGCGCCGTTCTCCAGAAGAATCAGCCGGTCCCAGATCAGGTTGGTGCGCATTATGCTTATATGGCCGGCGGGAGCCATGGACCGGAAGACATAATAATCGGTCACGAATTTTTTCTTATTCATAAACACCTCACACAGGCGCAAAACGCTGCACAAGGGTCACTTGTGCAGCGTTTTCGTTTATTCAATCCATTCGATCATGTCAATCAGAATTTCCAGCTGCTCCTCCCAGCCGGGCACACGCTCGGCAAAGTAGGAAGCAGGCTCGACGGGGACGGACGGGGAGAGAAGATCCGCCAGCACGCGGGAGGTTCCCGGCGTGAAGCAGGTATTGCAGGCGAAGTCAAAATCGATCGTGGCACCGGCACGGATGATATCCAGCATCTCCTGAACCGTATCGTCGCGGGAATATTTATCCTTCAGCGTGGTTTCGTAGTAGGCGGGGATGACATTCTTATAGCCGTCATAGTTGATGTTTTCCAGATATACCGCCGTCATCTCCGGATCCCTGGCCGTTACGGGGATGAAGAACTGCTGGGTGGTGGTGCCGATCAGCGTGGTGTAGGTATCCTGATTTTCATCATACTTGGGATAGGGAATGATGCCGTAATCGTCGGGCATATCGCGGAAGGAATCGGCATTGTAGAGATAACCGGCCATATAAACCGACTGGCGGCCGATGAACATCTTCAGCGCATCCGGCTCCTGCAGGAATTCCCAGAGGGAGCTCCTGGATTCGGTGAAGAAGGCCTTCATTTTGCCGACCGCATCGACCATTTTGTCGGTAAGCCCCAGTATGGTCGGGAGGCCGTCCTCATCCTGTCCGAAGATCTTCAGGCCGAGCGAGGTCTGGAAGGAACGGGCCGGAACACGGATGGAGGTGAAACCGTAGAAATCGTTGATATCATAACTTCCGTCGCTGTTGAGATCCTGTTCCATGTCCTTGCACTGGGAAATGAGGGTATCGATCGTCCAGTCGCCGCTTTTGACCAGCGCATAGGGATCGTCCATCTTGTAGTCTTCGATCAGCTGGCGGTTGAAATACATGACATTCATGTGGGTGTACATGGAGAGCGAGCCGTCGCCGACGCAGTGGAAAAGCTTGTCGGCAATCGTGAAGTCGGTGCGCAGGTTGTCCAGCCACCAGGGATTGTCGAAATCCAGCGATTCGAGATCGAGCAGATTGACAAAAACGCCTTCCATCTCCATCGGAACGCCGACGACCGTCATGCCGACGATCAGATCATAATCCTGTCCGCCGCCTGCGACGATGCTGCGGATGTGTCCGGTGAAATCCGCGCGGTTGGCATAGGAACCGTCGCGGTCGATGAAACTAACATTCAGCCCCAGCTCCTCGGCAATCCGGAGGTTGGAATTATAGATGGCATCGTTGATGACCTCACCGGTCTGCTCCTCGGCATGGAAATCCTTCTTGACCTCGCTTGACACGAGAATGTTGAAGTCCATGCCCTCATAGTTGGCCTTGGGCGGCAGGATTTCCGGCTCATCGGAAGGGCTTGAAGTGCTGTCCTGCGGGGGCGGCGTTGTGGTTTGGGGATTTTCCGTGCCCGATTGGCAGGAGAGGGCGGTGGATGCGAGGATCAGCAGGACGGCAATCAGCCGGGTAAGCTTGATCTTTTTCATTTTTGGATTTCCTCCCAGTTGATTTTTTGGATGGATGAGCGGAGTTCGTTCCGTTCGTTTATTCAATCCATTCGATCATGTCAATCAGAATTTTCAGCTGTTCCTCCCAGGCGCCGCCATAGATTTCAAAGTAGGAGGCCGGTTCGGTTTGAGCGGAGGGGCTGAGCAGATCCGCGATCACCTTCGAGGTGCCCGGCGCGAAGGCGCTGTTGTAAACGTAGCCGAAGTAGATTGTCGAGCCGCTCCGGATGATATCCAGCATCTCCTGAACCGTATCGTCGCGGGAATACTTATCCTTCAGCGTGGTTTCGTAGTAGGCGGGGATAATTTCCCGATAGCCGTCATAGCTGATATTTTCCAGATAGACTGCGGACATTTCCGGATCCTTGGCCGTTACGGGGATGAAGAACTGCTGGGTCGTTGTACCGATCTGTGTGATGTATTCGTCCTGGTATTCATCGTACTTGGGATAGGGAATGATGCCGTAATCGTCGGGCATATCGCGGAAGGAATCGGCGTTGTAGAGATAGCCGGCCATATAAACCGACTGCCGGCCGATGAACATCTTCAGCGCATCCGCCTCCTGCAGGAATTCCCACAGCGCGCTCCTTGATTCGGTGAAGAAGGGACGCATTTTGTCCACGGCATTGCTCATTTTCTCGGTGAGGCCGAGGAAGGTGGGCATACCGTCCTCATCCCGGCCGAAAACGTGCAGATCGAGGGCGGTCTGGAACGCGCGGGCCGGAACACGGATGGAGGTGAAGCCGTAGAAATCGTTGCTGTCGAAATTTCCGTCGTTGTTGAGATCCTGTTCCATGTCCTTGCACTGGGCCATTAAGGTGTCGATTGTCCAGTCGCCGCTTTTGACCAGCGCATAGGGATCGTCCATCTTGTAGTCTTCGATCAGCTGGTGGTTGAAATACATGACGTTCATGTTGGTGTACATCGAAAGCGAGCCGTCGCTGACGCAGTTGAAGAGCTTGCCGCCGATGGAAAAGTCCTCGACCATCCGGCCCAGCCACCAGGGATTGTCGAAATCCAGCGATTCGAGATCGAGCAGATTGACAAAAACGCCTTCCATCGCCATCGGAACGGCAACAACCGTCATGCCGATGATCATATCGTAATCCTGCGTGCCGCCTGCGACGATGCTGCGGATGTGTCCGGTGAAATCCTCGCGGTTGGCCCAGGAGCCGTCGCGGTCGATGAAACTAACATTCAGCCCCAGCTCCTCGGCAATCCGGAGGTTGGAATTATAGATGGCATCGTTGATGACCTCGCCGTTGGACTCCTCGGCATGGAAATCCTTCTTGACCTCGGTGGATACGAGAATGTTGAATTCGGTGCCCTCATAGTTGGCCGTGGGCGGCAGGATTTCCGTCTCGGCCGGTTCGGTGGTGCCGTCCTGCGGGGGCGGCGTTGTGGTTTTGGGATCGCCCGTGCCGGATTGGCAGGAGAGGGCGGTGGATGAGAGGACGAGCAGAGCGGCCAGCAGCCGGGTAAGCTTGATCTTTTTCATTTTTGGATTTCCTCCCAGTTGATTTCTTTAACGGATGAGCGGAGTTCTTCCAGCTTTCGGACAACATTCATGGGATCGAGCCGGCGCGGGGACGTATCGGCTTCGAGGCTCAGCGCGGCTGAAAGTCCCGCCGCCTCACCGGTCGCCATGCAGGTCTGCTGAATCCGGAGCGAGGCCTCGGCCAGATGCCCGGCGGAGATGATCCGTCCGGCCATGAGAAGATTGTCCACGCCGGCCGGGACAAGACAGCCGTAGCGGATGTCAAACCAGTCACCGGCTTCAATTTTTGCGGCGCGCTCCGCCTGCGCCTCTCTGGCATTGGCCGGTTTGGTGTAGCTGTCGGCGGGCCAGACATCGATGCCCCAGCTGCTTTTGGCGATCCCGTCCGGATAATGGCGGAGCAGGGTGGCATCCTCGTCGCTGGCTGTGGCGATTCCGACAACGCGGCGGGAGGAGCGCACGCCCACATGGCGGGATACATCCGAAAGGAAGCTGTTCTCACAGCCCGGCACATAGCGGCGGTAGAAGTCGGCGACCTCGTACATCTGCTCCATGCCGGTGATTTCCGCCCGGGACAGGGCCTCGGTATCCAGCGGATCGGTTTCAAGAATCCGGCTGGTGACCAGCATCACCTCATTCCGGTACTTTGGAAGCCGCCACATGAGAGAATGTCCGGGCTGGATGTAATTCAGTACCCGGCCGGTGGTGATCAGCGGCGTGGTGTATTCACCCCGCGATACGGCCGCGTCAAGCGATGCCTTCAGGGCATTCCATTCGTCCTTATCGGCCACACCGGCTTCCGGGCCGATGCCGCCGAGGCGCACCACCTTGGTAAGAGCCATCGCGTATTTGTGGCCGTCGTTGTCGCCCTGCTTCCAATCGCAGCCGGCATAATGGCAGACCAGACCGTCGCCTGTGCAGTCGATTACGCGGCGGGCCAAAATCGCCGAGCGGCCGGAAACCGAGGCGGTGAGGACTCCTGTGACGGTATCTCCCTCGCGCAGGACATCGATGATATCGGTGTGAAAAAGAATCCGCACGCCGGCATCGCACAGAAGCTTCAGCCAGGCATACTGGACGGCGACGGGATCAAGGGTCCACCGAACGCCGATGCCAAGCCCGAGCAGGGAAGGATCCGCGCCGCCGAGCCGCATGATTTCGGCCATGAATTCATGCCACACGCCCTGAAAATCGACCCGGTTGGACGAGAGGATGACGATGACATTCTGGGAAACGGCGGCGCCGCCGAGGGTGCCGTCCTTTTCGGCGAGGATGACCCGGCATCCCTGTCTGGCGGCCGTGACGGCGGCCGCACAGCCGGCGGGGCCGCCGCCGCAGACGAGCACATCGCAGTCGGCGAGGATTTTTTGATTATGGGAAGGCTGTACGGTATCGGACATAAGAACCTCCGGAAATGGTTTGTACCATTATTATATCACACGGATTTCGCGCTGTCTATGGATGAATGAATCAAATATTGTGACAGCATTCTCACACCGGTATCCGAAGATGAACTTTTGTCTGCCGAAATTGCATCTTTTGTCTTGCATTTGGCATTGGAATATGCTATAATTGAGAAAGAATACACGCCCGCAAGGGAAGAAAGGTTCGTACTATGGCAAACATTCAGATGGATCCCTCCCGCGTCCTTGGCCCGATCAAGCCGATGCACGCGGTTGGCCAGCCTCCGCTCGGCGGCCTTGGCAAGCATTATTTTGACAATTTCCACTATTTAGCGGACATTGACATCCCCTATTCCCGCCTGCACGATGTGGGCGGCGGCTACGGCGGCGCCCGGTTTGTCGATATCCCCAATATTTTCCGCAATTTCGATGCGGATCCCGAAGATCCCGCCTCCTATGATTTCGCCTTCACCGATGCGCTGATCAAGGCGCTGTTGGAAAGCGGTGTCGAGCCGTATTTCCGCCTCGGCATCACGATCGAAAATCAGGCCGAGATCAAGGCCTACCACACCGATCCGCCGAAGGATTTCGACAAGTGGGCCTGCATCTGCGAGCACATCGTCGCCCACTATATCGACGGCTGGGCCGACGGCTTTACGTATCCGATCACCTATTGGGAAATCTGGAACGAGCCGGATGACGGCAGCTTTGACGGCAGCCGGGTATCCCAGATGTGGACCGGCACACCCGAGCAGTATTACCGCCTCTATGATATTACCGCTAAGCGCCTGAAGGCACGCTTCCCGCAGATCAGGGTCGGCGGTTATGCGGCCACCGGTTTCTCTGCCGTTACCGATACGCCCGAGGAGCTGGCTGCCGAGCCGCGCCATGCTTACTTCCTCGAATTCTTCCACGGCTTTATGAAGTATATCAAGGCCAACAGCTCGCCCATCGATTTCTTCTCCTGGCACGGCTACGATCCGCCCGAAAAGGTCTTCGCGCAGGCCGGATGGCTCCACGAAACGCTGAAGGAGTACGGATACGGCGATCTGCCGACCCACATCAACGAATGGAATTCCTATTTCGCCGAAAAGGGTACCGCTCATCACAGCGCCGCTGTTGCAGCCATGATGCTCGGAATGCAGAATCAGCCCGGCGTGGATATGATGATGATCTACGATGCCCGGCTGATCGGTCTGTTTGCTCCGCTGTTCGATGTGGTACACCAGAAGCCCTGTCAGGCTTATTATGCGCTGGCCGCCTTCGGAATGCTCTATAAGCTGGGAAGTCAGATTGCCGCCGAATGCGATACGCCCGGCCTGTATGCCGTCGCGGCAAGGGACGCTGCCGGGCATGGCGCGCTGATGATTTCCAATCTTACCGGCGCGGATCAGCCGCTTACTTTGGAGGGCATCGATCTTGCGGGCGCGCACTGGTATATCATCGATGACCGGCGGCTCCTTTCGTGGACGCAGCCGCTGACCCGGATCGAAAACAACGCTGTTGTTCTGATTGAATTCTGAAAGGAAATCCTATGCTCCCAACTATGAAAATCGGCGATCTTGACGTGACCCGTCTGATCGTCGGAAGCAATCCCTTCACCGGCAAATCCCATCTGGATGCCGGGACCGATGCGGATATGAAGGCCTATTTTACCGAAGCCGAGGTCTTTGCTATGCTCCGCCGATGCGAGGAGGCCGGCATCAATGCCGTCCAGTCGCGGGGAAGCCAGCCCGTCATGGGCCTGATCGGAAAATACCGCGCCGAGGGCGGCCGGCTTCTCTGGCTTGCCCAGACCGGCAAGAATCTCACCACCTTCGATGAGGAGCTGGAGGAGATGGTAAAATACGATCCCGCCGCGCTCTGCATCCACGGAGAGCTGGCAGACGAGCTCTGGCTGACGGGGCGGATGGAGCTTCTGCCCGGCCTTTTTGATAAGCTTCGGAGAACCAACCGGCCCGTCGGCATCTGCGCCCACTTTCCCGAGGTGCTGGCGTGGGCGGAGGACAAGGGGCTCGCGCCCGACTATTACATGGCGTCCGTCTACAATCTGACCCAGCCCGACCGCTCCCACGATAAAAATCCCACCGGCGAGCGCTTTGAGGAGGATGACATCCCGAAGATGTATGAGGTCATCCGCCGGCTTTCCGCGCCCACCGTCGCGCTGAAGATTCTCGGTGCCGGTCGGCGGTGCGCCGATCAGGAAACGGTCCGCGCGGCCTTCTTCGAGGCCTTTGCCTCCATGAAGCGGGGCGACGGCGTTCTGGTCGGAATGTTCGACAAGTATGATGCCCAGCCCGCCCTCAACGCCTCCTACACAGCCGAGGCGATCCGGGCGGCGGAAGAATAAAGAATAAACGGAGGAACCAGCATGAAAACGGTAAAAATCGGTTTTGTCGGATGCGGCTGCATCAGCGGCATCTATCTGAAGAATCTGACGAATCTCTTCCGCGAGGTGGAGATTGTCGGTGTCTGCGATCTCATTCGCGAGCGGGCCGAAAAGGCGAAGGCGGAATGGAACATTCCGAAAATCTACGACGATATGTATGAGCTGTTCGCCGACCCCGAGGTCGATATCGTTCTGAATATCACCCGCCCCTATGAGCATTACGAGGTTACAAAGCAGGCCCTGCTCCACGGCAAGCACGTCTATTCCGAAAAGCCGCTCTCGCCGGCTCTTGATGAGGCCCGCGAGCTTGTGGAGCTGGCAAAGGAGAAGGGACTTCTGCTTGGCGGTGCACCGGATACCTTCATGGGCTCCTCCATCCAGACCTGCCGCCATCTGATCGATTCCGGCTTCATCGGCACGCCGATCGGCGGATGCGCGCGGATGATTTCCCGCGGCCCGGAGAACTGGCATCCCGATCCCGAATCCTTCTATAAATACGGCGGCGGCCCGATGTTCGATATGGGCCCGTATTATGTTACGGCGCTGATCAATCTTTTGGGCGCGGTCGATTCCGTCGCCGGCATGACGAAAATTTCCTATCCGAAGCGCCCGATTCTCAGCGAGCCGAAGTACGGCAATATCATGGATGTCGAGGTTCCGACCTTCGTCACCGGCACGATGCGCTTCAAGGGCGGCGCGATTGCCAACATCACCACCACCTTTGATGTCAGCGATCTCCATCCGGGCGAGAATCTGGAGATCTACGGCTCCGAGGGCTCGATCGTGGTGCCCGACCCGAACTGCTTTGACGGCGAGGTGCTTCTCCTGCGCGGCCGGGAACGCGAAAAGGTTCCGATGCCCCGGATTTTCGGCTACAAGGAAAACTCGCGCGGCCTGGGTCTTGCCGATATGGCGAAGGCTCTGCAGACCGGCCGGAGCTGGCGCGCCAACTACAGGCAGCAGCTCCATGTGGTCGAGGTTATGTCGGCCTTCTACACCAGCAGCGAGACGGGCCGCTTTGTGAAGATTGAATCGGATTATGAGCGCGAGGCCCCGATGAAGGCTGACGGTCTTCCGGGAATTCTGGACGAATGAGGCTCTCCGAAACACCCGAGGAGGCGCTTCCTCTGCTGACTCCCGCGCAGAAGGATTGCATCTTCGGTACAAGCTGGGATGATGGCCTGTCCTACGATGCGGCGTTGGTGCTCGGCGGACGGCTCTGCCGGGAGCGGGCTGCTTCGGCGGCCGCACTCTGGCAGGCGGGACGGGTGAAAAAGCTGATCCCGACCGGCGGCGTGGAATGGGATGTGGACGGCGAAAAAATCAGCGAAGCGCATCAGCTGACCCGCTATCTGAAGGAAGCCGGCGTTCCCGAGGAGGCGATCCTCATCGAGAATCAGGCAACCACAACTGTCGAGAATATGCTCTTCGGTACAATCGTCATCGAGCGGAATCTGCGGATCCATAAGATCCGCCGCGTCTGTGTCGTCAGCTCGGATTGGCTTCTGCGCCGCCTGATTCCGGAGATTGAGTATTGAGATAAGGGGAACGATGAGGGGAACTTTTTTGAAAAAAAGTTCCCCTCAAACTCCCTTCAAAAAACTTCATGGG
>JAZNKS010000120.1:0-1659 GCA_045578725.1 Candidatus Flemingiibacterium sp. | reverse complement strand
TGCCGCTGATGCGGGAGGCCTGCCCGATGGTGAGCGGCTGGGCGGCATTCAGCTTCTGAATGGCTTCCAGCCGGATACCTTTGATCTGCGAATAGTCAAACGGGACGGGCAGCTTCCGGTTTTCCAGCTTGGCGGCGCGGCTGACCTCGGCCAGCTGGCGCTTGATGTATCCGGCATATTTGATTTTGGTTTCCGCCTGCAGCGTGACACGGGCGGGAAGAATCGGTCGGCCGGGATCGGCATCGGCCAGGGCGCGGTAGCGGATTTCCGGTCGGCGGAGCAGCTCGGCGGCGCGGATTCCGGTCGAAATCGGCGTGGAACCGGCGGCGTCCAGGATCGGCGCGATGGCATCTGCCGAGAGGGTGGTATTCTCAAGACGGCGGATTTCGTCATCGACCTGTTTGCTTTCGGTGAGGAAGGCACGCCAGCGCGTATCGCCGATCAGACCAACACGCCGACCGATTGGGGTCAGTCGTTCGGCGGCATTGTCCTGCCGCAGGAGCAGACGGTATTCCGAGCGGGAGGTCATGATGCGGTAAGGTTCCTTTGTGCCCTTGGTGACCAGATCGTCGATCAGCGTACCGATGTAGGAGCTGTCGCGTGTAAGAATCATCGGCGGCCTTCCCTGCAGCTTCAGAGCGGCATTGATGCCGGCGACCAGACCCTGCGCGGCTGCTTCCTCATAGCCGGAAGAGCCGTTGAACTGGCCGGCGCCGTAAAGGCCTTCGATGCTTTTGCATTCCAGCGTGGGATAGAGCTGGGTCGGATCCATGCAGTCGTATTCGATGGCGTAGGCGGTGCGCATGACCTGCGCCTTCTCAAAGCCGGGCAGGGAATGAAGCATCTGCATCTGCACCTCTTCCGGGAGGGAGGAGGAGAAGCCCTGGATGTACATTTCCTTTGTGTCCCGTCCCATCGGCTCGATGAAGAGCTGATGGCGCTCCTTATCGGCAAAGCGCATGACCTTGTCCTCGATGCTGGGGCAGTAGCGGGGACCGATGCCCTCGATCATGCCCGAATACAGGGGCGAGCGGTCAAGATTTTCCCGGATAATCCGGTGGGTTTCGGCATTGGTGTAAACAATATGACAGGGAATCTGCTCGATGGCGGCAAAGGCTTCCCGATCCGTATCCATGGAGAAGGGCTCGATCTCCTCATCGCCCGGCTGAACTTCAAGATGGGTGTAATCGATGGAATCCCGGTGGACACGGGCCGGTGTTCCGGTTTTGAAGCGCATCATGCGAAGGCCCTCGCGTTCCAATGCGGCGGTCAGCTGGGAGGCGGGGAGCATCCCATCGGGGCCGGAGGAATAGGCGACCTCGCCGACAATCACGCGGCCGCGAAGGAAGGTGCCGGTGCAGAGAATGCAGGCGCGGCAATCCCATCGGGCGCCGAGATGGGTGATGACCGATGCGATTTTTCCGTTTTCCACGCGGATATCGGTGATCTCCGCCTGAATCAGACGAAGATTTTCGGTACATTCCACGGTTTCCTTCATCAAAAGGCGATAGGCCGAGCGGTCGGCCTGAATCCGGCGGGAGTGAACGGCGGTGCCCTTTCCCTGGTTCAGCGTACGGCTCTGGAGGGTGACCTTATCGGCCGCCCGTCCCATCTCGCCGCCAAGCGCATCGATCTCATAGACCAGATGACCCTTGCCGG
>JAZNKS010000119.1:0-7213 GCA_045578725.1 Candidatus Flemingiibacterium sp. | reverse complement strand
AGGAAGGGGGGAGGCCGAGGGGGGGAGGCCGAGGGGGGGAAACCTATGGGGGAGGAACCATCGGTTACTCACCCATTGGTTTTGCCCCTTCGGGGAACCGAAACAAGTTTAGCTAAACCTCATTTCATAAGAAAAATAAACGAATCTTTATACTATCAAGTATAGTTCTCTGTATTTGTTCGTGCTTCCCGAGGGGATGGGACACCCGCCGCTGGTTCAGCGCAGATGGCGGGGATTCCGTAGGGGCGATTCACGAATCGCCCCCCCCTTCGGCGGCTCGGTTCGTGCAAAGTTGTTTGAGCGACAGAGGCACGCGGCGGATTCGCTCCGCTCTCCGCTGCTGGTTCAGCGCAGACGGCGGGGATTCCGTAGGGGCGATTCACGAATCGCCCACCCCCTTCGGCGGCGCGGGCGTTACTGAAACAGCCCGACAATATCCTTGAACGTGATAATCACCATCAGCACCATCAGCAGGACGATGCCGACAAAGTGAACATAGCCCTCAAATTCCGGCTTGACTGGCTTGCGGCGGACGAGCTCGATCACCTGAAAGAGGAGGCGGCCGCCGTCGAGCGCCGGGAGCGGAAAGAGGTTGAAGATGCCGAGATTGACGGTGATGACCGCGACGAGATAGAGAAAATCCACCGCGCCGCTGCCTGCGGCCTCGGAGACGGCGGTTGTCACGCCGACGGGGCCGGACATCTGCTCAAGCCCATACCGTCCGGTGATCAGATCGATGAAGGATTCCCAGATCATCTTCACGGTCGAGAAGGATCGGAAGACGGCCTGTTTGGCGAGATTCAGCGGCGTTTTCGGCTCGGCGTAGACAATGAAGTCCACCATGCCGAATTCCACGCCCTGCTCGGTGATGGTCGGGAAGCGGACATCCGTCAGCGTGAGAACTTTCCCTTCCCTGCGGACGGTCAGATCGACCGGCTCGACGCCCTTTCGCATAATTTCATAGGCAAGCTCGGAGGCGATATGCACCCGCGTACCGTCCACGGTGAGGATTTCATCCCCGACGGCGAGGCCGCTCTGCTCGCTGAGGGCATTCTCCTCGGCAAATTCGGCAATCACGGTGGAGCCGATATTCGGCGAGAGGCCGACCACGACGGCCATCAGCAGGAATCCGAGGATCAGATTCATCGCCGCGCCGGCGGCTGTGATGAGCATTCTCTGCCAGACCGGCTTGTGGTTGAGGGCCATCGGATCATCGCTTTCCTCATCCTCGCCGACCATGGCGACAAAGCCGCCGATGGGCAGGGCGCGGAGGGAGTAGGTGATGCCGGTCTTCTCCGATTTCCGTGAGAGCAGCTTCGGGCCCATACCGATGGCGAATTCGGTAATCGGCGTATGGAAGGCCCGGGCGACGAGGAAGTGGCCCAGCTCATGAATCAGTATCAGCAGGGACAGCGTGACGATGGTCAGCAGGACCGTAAAAATATTCAAGGCAAAATCATCCTTTCCCGGTCAGCAGGACCGGCAGAACTGCGAAGCGAGGGCCGAGGCCTCGGCGGCATCGGCAAGGATTTCCTCCACCGACGGCTCCTCGATCGCGGCGCGGCCCGCAAAATGCGATGCGGTTTTCATAACAACCGAAGCGATGGCATCAAAGCCGATGCGGCGATCAAGGAACGCCTGCACGGCGGCTTCATCGGCGGCATTGATGACAGCGCCCATGGATCCGCCGAGCCGGATCGCCTCAAAGGCGAGGCCCAGCAGGGGGAAGCTTTCAAAATCCGGCTCATAGAAGGTCAGCCGGCCGAGCCCTTTGAGGTCGAGCCGCTCCATGGGGCCGGGAAGGCGTGCGGGATAGTTGAGCGCATACTGGGAGCAGAGGCGCATATCCGGCACGCTCATTTGTGCGATAACGGCACGGTCAGTATATTCGACCATGGAATGGATTATACTTTCACGGTGGATGACCACCTCGATCTGATCGGGGGCAACGCCGAAGAGGTGGACGGCCTCGATGACCTCGAAGCCCTTATTCATCAGGGTAGCGGAATCGACGGTGATCCGCGCGCCCATCTGCCAGGTGGGATGAGCCAGCGCCCGCTCGGGGGTGATATCCTTCATCTGATCGCGGGTCATACCGAAGAAGGGGCCGCCCGATGCGGTCAGGAGGATCCTTGAAAGATCCTCGCGGCGGCTTCCCTGCAGGCACTGGAAGATGGCCGAGTGCTCGCTGTCCACGGGGATGACGGTGCACCCGTGATCGGCGGCTTTTTTCATGACGTGGCTTCCGGCGATGACCAGCGACTCCTTATTGGCAAGGGCCAGCGTGCGGCCCGCATCAAGCGCACAAAGCGTCGGTTCAAGACCGGCGCTTTGCCCGATGGAATTATAGACAAGATCGGCCTCCGGATCGGCCGCGGCCTCAAGCTGGGCCGTCCGGCCGCCGCACACGGAAATCGGCGTATCGGCAAGGCGGAGCGCGAGATCGGCTGCGGCATCCTCATCGGTGAGGACACACCGGCCATGATCGAACACGCCGAGCGAAAGAAGCAGGCGGGCCTGCTCCTCCATGATTTTCACGCCGCATTTAGCGGTAATGGCCCGGACGGACAGCTCCTGTCCGCGCAGGGCCGCGTCACGGATGACATCGATTGTCTGGCGGCCCACGCTTCCGGTTGAGCCGAGGATCACGATTTGTTTCATGTTTGCTCCTGTTTGGGTTTTTGTGCTCTGCCCTCTCCGCGCGGGCGATTGTTGCCGATTGGCTGGGCGGCGATGGTTGGCTTCTGTCAGGCGAACAGCGCGAGGGCTGTAGGGCGGGGGTTTACTCCCGCCGATTTGTTCCGCTTTGGCTGTAGGGCGGCGGGACCAAGGCCCCGCCCTACAAAACTGGCCGTATATCTGCGTAGGTGCATCAGGCGAACACCGCGAGGGCTGTAGGGCGGCGGGGGAAGGTTTCCGCGTGAATTGGCTGGGCGGGTGCTTCCGTACCGACGAAGGCTTAACACCGGATTTTCTTCGGCTCCCCGAGAGGGGGGAACCAAGCCTCAGTCGCCGACATGGTTTCCCCCTCTCGGACTCTCCCCTTCCTTTGGCTTGTCCGCGCCTTGGCGCGGCAGGGGGAGGACGGACGCGCTCCCGCGCGATCTGCAGGGGGATTGTTCGGCAAGTGGCCGGGGGGCGATTGTTGGCTTTTTTCAGGCGAACAGCGCGAGGGCTGTAGGGCGGGGGTTTACTCCCGCCGATTGGTTCCGCTTCGGCTGTTTCGGGCGGCGGGAAGGTTTCCGCGCGAATTGGTTGGGTGGGTGCTTCCGTACCGACAAAGGCTTGACACCGGGCTTGTTTCGGTTCACCGAGAGGGGGGAACCAAGCCTCAGCCGCCGACATGGTTCCCCCCTCTCGGGCTCTCCCCTTCCTTTGGCTTGTCCGCGCCGTTGGCGCGGCAGGGGGGAGGACGGACGCGCTCCCGCGCGATCTGCAGGGGGATTGTTCGGCAAGTGGCTGGGCGGCGATGGTTGGCTTCTGTCAATAAAACAGCGCGAGGGCTGTAGGGCGGGGGTTTACTCCCGCCGATTGGTTCCGCATCGGCTGTTTCGGGCGGCGGGACCAAGGCCCCGCCCTACAAAACAGGCTGTATATCTGCGTAGGTGCATCAGGCGAACAGCGCGAGGGCACCGGTGAGCTTTGCGAGCATCAGCAGCACGGGCGCGACGGCGATGATCGAGTCAAAGCGATCCATAACGCCGCCATGGCCTGGGAACAGCGTGCCGTAATCCTTGATTTCATACTGCCGCTTGATCAGCGAGGCAATCAGATCGCCGAACTGCGAGATCACCGAGATCACGAGGCCGGCCGCGGCCAGCATGACAAGATTCGGCTCGATTTTGACAATCGCGCCTGCGATCAGGCCAAACAGCGCAAAGCAGATGCCGCAGAAGAAGCTTCCGCCGATCGCGCCTTCGACCGTTTTTTTCGGGCTGACATCCGGGATCAGCTTATGCCTGCCGAGCGCCCGGCCGACGAAATAGGCCGCGCCGTCGGTGACCCACGCGCCAACAAAGACGAGCAGGATCATCATTTCGCCGAAGGCACCGTCGCGGATGAGCACCAGCGAGGTAAAGCCGGCGATGATATACACGGCCGTCATGAAGACGAGCCCCAGATCCCCCACCGTGAATTTTCCCTTGGAGGTAACGGCGAGGCACATCAGATAGAACATATAGAAAAAGACCAGCGCGGCCGCGAGGGCAAGATACCGCAGCTCGCCGCCGATTCTTCCGGGAAGGAGCCGGCCTGCAATCGGAATCAGCGCGGCTAAAATCAGCGAGGGGACGGTGACGGCCGCATTCCTTCGGACGCCGATGCAGCCGAGCATCTCCCAGACGGCGATGGCCGTGAACAGGCCGACCGCGATCGGGAAAAGCGGAGTATGCGAAAACAGAAGTACCGGTGCGAGCACCGCAAAGCCGAACACGGCGGTGATCAGTCGTTGCTTCATAATATCGATTTCCTTGTGAGTTATTTATTGGGACGGCCGGGCCATCAGCCCTCATTCACGCCGCCGAAGCGCCGTCCGCGCCCGTAGAAGGACGCCGCGGCCGCATCAATGTCCGCCTCGGCAAGATCCGGCCAGAGGACATCGGTGAAATAGAATTCGGAATAAGCGGCCTGCCATAAAAGAAAATTGGACAGCCGCAGCTCGCCCGCCGTGCGGACGATCAGGTCGGGATCCTCCTGCCCCCGGGTATAGAGGGCATCGGTGATCGTTTCCTCGCTCACCTCGGTGATGCCGCGGGCGGCGAGGGTATTGAAGGCGTGCACCAGCTCGGCGCGGCCTCCGTAATTGACGGCAATATTCAGCCGGTAGGTGTTGCCCGCCGATTCGGCCTCGATCTTCTCCATCAGGCGGCGGGTCTCTTCATCAAAGGGGGCCTTATCGCCGAGAAAGGTGATGCGGATATCGTCCGCCATCATCTCCCGGATGCCCATATCCAGATAGGTGCGCAGAATTTTCATAATGGCATCGACCTCACGCCTTGGCCGCTTCCAGTTCTCGGTGGAAAAAGCGTAGACGGTGACGGCGGCAATTCCGTTTCGGAAGCAGTATTCGGTGATCCGGCGGAAAACCTTCGCGCCGACGGTGTGGCCGGCCTCACGGGGAAGGCCGCGCTTTTTGGCCCAGCGGCCGTTGCCGTCCATTATAAACGCGATGTGCGAGAGCCGTTTGCCCTCGCTCGGATGGGTTATCATGTGAAGCTCCTCGGACAGACCGCGGGGGGAGCTGCCTCCCCCCATGCGGACTGAATTTTTGAAACGGAGGTCAGATCTCCAGAAGCTCCTTGGACTTCTTGGCGGTAACCTCGTCGATGACCTTGACGTACTTGTCGGTCAGATCCTGAATGAGCTTGTCGGATGCCTTCAGCTCATCCTCGGTCATCTGGCCGTCCTTCTTCATCTTCTTGGAGGCATCGTTGGCCTCGCGGCGGATGTTGCGGACAGCGACCTTGGCTTCGTCGCCCATCTTTGAAACCTGCTTGGTGAGTTCCTTGCGGCGCTCCTCGGTCAGCTGGGGGAAGGTCAGGCGGATCACCTTGCCGTCGTTCTGGGGGGTGATGCCGAGATCGGAAGCAAGGATTGCCTTCTCGATGGTCTTCAGCGTGGTGGAATCCCAGGGCGTGATGACGATGGTGCGGGCATCGGCGACCTTGATTTCACCGATTCCGTTGATCTTGGTGGGGGCACCGTAATAATCGACCTCAATCTTGTCGAGCAGGCCGGGATTTGCGCGGCCGGCGCGGATATCGGCGAGCTGGGACTCATAGGAGGCGATGGATTTCTTCATTTTTTCTTCGTAGATTTTGGTATCGAGCTTCATGCTTTTGCTTCCTTTCTGCTGTTTGGATTATTTGGAGTATTTAATCATAGTGCCTTCGGTTTCGCCGATGATTGCCTTGTAGATGTTTTCCGGCTCCTTCAGCTCGAAGACAAAGGTTTCGATTTTATTCTCGTTGCCGAACGAGGCGGCGGTGAGATCCATCGCGCCGAGATTCTGCTCGATCATCTCGAGGTAGGTCAGCTCCTCATAGCGCTTGGCCTTGGGATCCTTGCGCGGGTCGGCGTTATAGATGCCGTCAACGTTTTTGCCCATTAAGATAACGTCGGCGGACACTTCGGCGGCGCGGACGGCTGCAGCGGTATCGGTGGAGATAAACGGGATTCCCAGACCGCCGCCGAGGATGACGACGCGGCCCTTGCCGAGGTGGGATACAGCGCGGTTGCGGATGTACGGTTCTGCGTACTGCTTCATTTCAACGGCAGTCAGCACGCGGGTATCGATGCCGTTCTGCTGGAAGAAATCCTGCAGGGCGAGGGCATTGATGGTGGTGGCCAGCATACCCATGTGGTCAGCGCGGGTGCGGTCCATGTTGGTGCCCTGACGGCCGCGCCAGATATTGCCGGCGCCGACGATGATGCAGATCTCGGTGCCGATCTCGACACAGCGCTTGACAACCTTGGCGATGCGGTCGAGCATCGTGTAATCGAGGATGGGATACTGACCGTTCTGCGCCAGCTCCAGCCGCTTTCCGTCGGCGGGAGCGAGTGCTTCACCGGACAGCTTGAGGAGCACGCGCTTGTACTTGGGATGAACTTGTTCGCTCACTTCAATCAACTCCGTTTCAAAAAAAGTTTTCCATCTAATATTGTACCCGAAAACTGCCGTTTTGTAAAGGCCTTTTTTCAAAAATTCACATAATGTTGCAAATTAGCCGCGCCTCCCCAGCCGGAGAGGGCCAACGGCACGATTCCGGCGCATCTCTGTTTGACCGCGCCTGGCACTAAAGGTGCTGAGCGCATTGTCTGGGCCCATACCAGCCCAAGAAGCGCGCAAGCGCGATTTGGGCGCATCCCTGTAGATCGCGCGGGAGCGCGTGAAGGAAGAGGGGGTAAGGAAGGGGGGAGTCCGAGGGGGTGAAACCTATGGGGGAGAAACCTTGGTTTCGCACCCATTGGTTTTGCCCCTTCGGGGAGCCGAAACAAGTTTAGCTTGACAATATTCTGTAGACAGGCAAGTCCGCACAAACGCCCCTTTTCACTGCAAAAGAACCGCCGCAGATCCATCGATTCTACAGAATCGATCGTTTTTTCGTCTGCCGGCGATATCGATTGATACCAAGAGCGATTCCCCAAAGGAGAGGAGACAGGGGAAAGGAACCCATACGGCTTCCTTCCCCCTTATCCCCTCTCCTCTGGACTC
>JAZNKS010000118.1:0-13705 GCA_045578725.1 Candidatus Flemingiibacterium sp. | reverse complement strand
ATACTTCGATTTCTTTCTGCGTCGCCTGTCCGCCGTTGTTGTGCAAAAAAGCGAATACTCGGCTTTGCGCCAAAGTAAGATTATACTGCTTCAGGTCTGCATCGGCTTTCATCTTTAATTTGTCATTGATGTTTTTGATAAAATAACCGATATCTCGTTCAAGCATTGACCATCCCTCCACAGAATCATGTAGCACGCTACATATTATAGCACATCATGTAGCTTTCGTCAAGAGGATTCAAAAACTCTTTTTCATTTATTGAGTATTGATATCTATATGCTATACTATACCGGAAAACATTTTTGGAAGGTACACTCATGTCACACCATTACTCAGAATCATTCAAACAAGAGATCATCGCACAATTCGAGTCGGTCAATACCGCAAAATCCATTTGCGAGAAATACGGTATTGCCCGAAGCACGCTGTTCTTATGGAAAAAAGAACGTTCCGCCGACGATCACGGACGAATTCCACGTGAACTATATCTGCAACTGCAAGAATTAGAACGACTTCGTATGGAAAATAGTATTTACAAAATCTGTGCATGCTCCCCGAACTCACCACTGGCTGTTCGACTTTCCGCAATTTATCAGCATAAGGATGAATACAACATTCATGCACTCTGTCGCGTTTTACAAGTCAATCGAGCGACGTACTATAATTACGCATCGCGCTTTGAGAAGAAAACGCAACTTCAAATCGAAGACGAAGTTCTGAAGCCACTGATTTATACCATATTCGAAAAAAGCGGCGCACGGTTTGGGGCGAGAAAAATCCGTGCAAAGTTATTGGAACAGGGCCGTGCTGTTAGCGAAAGGAGAATTCTACGACTAATGAAAGAGCTTGATATATCCGCCAGACCTAACAATCCGCGCTTGAATTCAGCAAATGATCGCCAATATCAATATTATCCAAATAAGCTAAAACGCAATTTCCTAACGGAGTCGCCCAATTTAGTGTGGGTAAGCGATATTACATATGCGAAAGTTGGCCTTGATTTTATGTACTTGTGTGTTGTCATTGATCTATACTCACGCAAAGTTGTTGCGCATCGTGTTTCAGAACACATCACTACTCAGCTGGTTTCCGAAACATTTCTTGATGCCTTTCATTCAAGAGGAGAACCCGATTCGCTTACATTTCACAGCGATCAAGGATCACAGTATACATCTCTTGAATTTTGTATGCTGCTAAATAAACACAAAGTTTCACAGTCATTCTCAGCTCCCGGTGCCCCACACGATAATGCTGTTGCCGAATCATTCTTTGCAACAATCAAGAAGGAGGACTTCCGGCGCACATGGTATCAGACAGAAGATGAATTCAAGGAAGCGGTAGACAAGTATATCGACTATTACAACGATTACCGTCCACATCAGCGCCTCGGATTTATGACGCCGAATCAAGTGGAAAGTGAATATTTCAAGGCACACAATAAATAAAAGGAATGCCTACAGAAATTTAGACAGTCCGATTTTGATTGTCCAATTTACTGTAGGCATTCCACGTGGTGGAGGCGAGGGGAATCGAACCCCTGTCCGAAAATCCATCAATATAGCTTTCTCCGGGTGCATTCGCTTAATTAAATTTCCCCAAGTCGTGCGCCAAGCGACAGGCTCACGTCAAGGGTAGCTCTTTTATGCATGGCAGTTTTAAGGGCGAAACCACTGCTCACGTTCACCGCTGAATGATGCCCGAGTGAAAGCCGCGGTACTCAATCACCGGACAATCCGCACGAGGCGGAACCGCTTACGCGGCAGCTAATTCAGTGTTAGCGTTTAATTTTAAGGTGCCAATTTTTAAGAGATCAGGCGTCTCTACCCGCTTACTATATGTCAGAATCCCCGTCGAAACCTTTACGCCCCCATAGGAGCAGATCCGGCAAGCCGAATCTGCGGTTTGTCAATGGTTATTCGTCTTTTTATGAGCCGATAAAGGTAACAACCTCATGTATCGGCTTGCGCTCACGGAGCGGAATCTCATCGGCCGGTTCGCCGACCGGAATCAGCGCCACGATATCCCGATGCTCGGGAATGGACAGCAGGGCGCGGCACTTGTCTGCATCAAATGCCCCCATAAAGCATCCGTTCAGGCCCATATTGGCGGCCGCCAGCAAAAGATTCTCTGCTGCCAGCGCGGTATCCTGGGCGATAAACAGTCTGGCCCGATCGCCGAATCGTTTGAGAATCGCATCCCCATCTGTGCAGACAACGAAGATCACCGGTGCCGATGCGGCCCACGGAGCGCAGCATTCTGCAAACTTCGCTCTTATGGAAGGATCCGTGACCGCGTAAAAATGCCAGGACTGCATATTGCAGGCACTGGGGGCGCGGATGGCCGCTTCCAGCATGGCTGAAATCTGCTCCTTCGTTATCGGCTTATCGGTAAACGCTCTTGCTGAGCGCCGTTTGTACAGCAGTTCCGTAAATTCCATCAATCATCACTCCTTGAACGCGATTTCATGGAGCGCTCGATATCGCGGTCCGCCTGCCGTGCGGCTTCGGAATCACGCTTATCGTACAGCTTTTTACCTTTGCACAGACCAATCTCCAGCTTCACGCGGGAGCCTTTGAAGTACATCGACAGCGGAACCATCGTGTAACCCTCCCGGCTGACCTGACCGAGCAGCTTGGTGATCTCTTTCTTATGCATCAGCAGGCGCTTGACGCGCATCGGATCGCGGTTGAAGATATTTCCCTGCTCATACGGGCTGACGTGCACGCCGGCGGCGAACAGCTCACCCTTGTCGATGAAGCAGTAGGAATCCTTCAGATTGACCTGCCCGCGCCGGATGGATTTCACCTCGGTGCCGAACAGCTCGATACCGGCTTCGTAGGTTTCAAGGACGAAGAAATCATGGCGCGCTTTTTTATTCGGAACAATCAGCTTGGTTCCGGCTTTGTTATCGGCCATGCAATCTCCTCCTTTCACCGCCGATCGGATACAATATTATTATACCATAAAATTATAAACAAATCAAGACCTGCCATTAAGATTCTTCCGTTTTAGCCGAAGTTTATTCACCACCGCGTGCCAAAGCTTCACAAGTCCCAGCCAGAGAAAATTCAGCGCGCCGGAGGAAGCCAGGGAGGCAATGAGAATTAGCAGCACGGTTGTCGGATACCAGACCAGCCGATCCGGCATCTTCGGGACGAATTTATTCAGCTCCGCATAGACAAGATTATCAAAAATGTAGGACAGCAGATAGCCGCCAAGGCACCAGTCGGAGAGATAAGCAAGTCCGATCCGGATCTTTCTATCCCATCCTTCGGAGCGGATCGTGGAGAGGCAGAGAAAAGCCAGAACCGTCATAATCAGATTGGGCAGACCGTACCAATCGTTATACTTGGCCCAGACAAAATACCGGCCGCAGCTCCGGTAGTAATTGAACCAACCGAACAGAATCACAGCCGCTGCCCAGAGAAGGATATTCCAGAGCTTGCGCATCCGGACCGGATATTCGCGCAGATAGGCACCGATGCAGTAATAGGTTACAGGATAGAGCGCCGTCCACCAGTCGGGCAGAAACTGCTGATAAGTATCCGAGCGGATCGGGCGCGCCCACCAGCCCTCCACATAAAAGTTGAAGATATTTACCGCGCTCGGCAAGGAGGTCAGAAAAATCAGAGTACCGATCAGCGCGAGCTTGACCCTGACCGACGGCAGGGCATGGTACATGGCATTGAGAAAGGGCGCCAACAGGAAGAGTCCGATATACATCTCAATATACCAGGCATATTTGGCACCGGTATAATTGAGCAGCGAAAAGAACACATTGCCCGGATTGGTTGTCATACCAAGCACGAGCACATTGTAAACCGTGCAGGCGATGCTGGCCAGGACATAGATCCCCAGCGTTTTGACGATGCCCCTGTAATAAGCCGGCGACCATTCCTTGCGGCTCATCAGATAACCGGTCAGCACAATGAACAGCGGCACGCAGATCATGAAGCCTGTTCGCATCAGGGTCATGATGAACATGGACACGCCCTTCAGCGGTGTGCGGTAGAATTCATTGTTCAGGAAGAAATGCACCGAGATCACGCAGAAAAGGGCTGTAATCCGCGTGACATCCAGCGCGGTATTCCGTTTGGTGATATCCATTTCCTACCTCCTGTAAAAGCAAAGAGTGCCCCGACATATCACCGGGGCACTCCGTTTTTCAAAGATCCGTATTATTCCGCTTCTTTTTCCTCTACAACCGCAATCGACAGCTCGCCGAGTGCCTTGGGATCCGGCAGGGCCGGGCAGTTGGTCATCAGCTCGGATGCATTCTGCACCTTCGGGAAGGCGATAACATCGCGGATGTCATCAAGACCGAGCGCCAGCATAACGAGGCGGTCGAAGCCGAAGGCCATGCCTGCGTGCGGCGGGACACCGTATTTGAAGGCTTCCAGCAGGAATCCGAACTTCTCGTTAGCTTCTTCCTTGGTCAGGCCCAGCAGCTCAAACATCTGCGACTGAATCTCGGCATCGTGGATACGAACCGAGCCGCCGCCCATTTCATAGCCGTTGAGCACGATATCGTAGGCCTTGGCGCGGATCCGGCCGGGATCGGAATCGATATACGGCAGGTCCTCCTCCATCGGCATGGTGAAGGGATGGTGCATCGCATAGAAGCGGCCTTCCTCCTCATCGTATTCGAGGAGCGGGAATTCGGTGACCCACAGGAACTTGAACTCGTTCGGGTCGCAGAGGCCGAGGCGCTTGGCAATCTCACAGCGGAGAGCGCCGAGCGAGTCGAAGACGACTTTGTTCTTATCGGCAACAATGAATACAATATCGTTTTCGCCGGCACCGAGCTTTGCCAGAACGGCAGCGTTTTCTTCCTCGGTGAGGAACTTGGCATAAGAGGAGGAAACCTCGCCGTTTACGTTCTTGTACCAGGCAAGGCCCTTGGCCTTGTAGGACTTGACGAAATTGGTCAGCGAATCGATCTCCTTGCGGGAGAACTTCGCGGCGGCACCGTCAATCACGATGGCGCGTACCGATCCGCCGTTTGCGATCGTATCGGTAAATACCTTGAAGCCGCAGCCGGCAAGGACATCGGAGATATCCTTCAATTCAAAGCCGAAGCGCATATCCGGCTTATCGGAGCCGAAGCGCTCCATAGCTTCCTTCCAGGTCAGGCGCAGGAAGGGCGTGGGCAGATCGATGCCCTTGAATTCCTTCCACATCTTGACAAGGAACTTCTCGTTCATCTCCATGACATCGTCCTCGGTCACATAGGACATTTCAAGGTCGATCTGGGTGAACTCGGGCTGACGGTCCGCGCGAAGGTCCTCGTCGCGGAAGCACCGGGCAATCTGGATATAGCGGTCAAAGCCGGACAGCATCAGCAGCTGCTTATACAGCTGGGGCGACTGCGGAAGAGCATAGAACTTTCCGGGATGAACGCGGCTGGGAACAAGATAGTCGCGGGCACCTTCGGGCGTCGGCTTGATGAGGCAGGGGGTTTCGATCTCCAGGAAGCCGTTTTCGGTATAGTAATTGCGGACAATCTGGGCGATCTTCGAGCGGGCAATGATGTTGCCGGCCAGATCGGGGCGGCGAAGGTCAAGATAGCGGTGCTTCAGACGAAGCTCGGGCTTGACATCGCTATTTTCAACGATTTCAAAGGGAGGGGTCTGGGAGGCGGAGAAAACCTTCAGCTCCGTAACGGCGATTTCGATTTCGCCGGTGGGGATATTCTTGTTGACGGCACCTTCACCGCGGGCGCGGACTACGCCGTGCGCGCAGATCGAATACTCCGAGCGGAGCGTGAATGCGGTGTCGAAGATGGCCTTGTCGGTGTTGTCATCGAACGCAAGCTGGACGATGCCGCTGCGGTCGCGCAGGTCAATGAAAATCAGACCGCCGAGGTCACGCTGGCGCTGAACCCAGCCCATCAGGCAGACCGTTTCGCCGATATTTTTTGCCGAAAGCTCCGCGCAGTAACAGCTGCGCTTATCATTTTTAGTCAGTTGTGCACTCATTTTTCATTCCTCAATTTCTACTGGATTTCGTTAAAGCAATGCAGAATTTCACATACCGAGGCAAGGTCGGGCAGAACCGCATCCGCGCCCGCTTCATACAGCTCGGGCGGATTGTAGCTGGTCGTGGCGGCAATGCATTTCATGCCGGCGGCCTTGGCGGCCTTCACGCCCATCAGCGAATCCTCGAAGACCAGTGTTTCCTCCGGCCTTGCGCCGACCCGCGCCATGGCGGTAAGGAAGATCTCCGGATCCGGCTTCTGGCGGGATACATCGTCGGCGGTAATAATCGCATCAAAGCGCTCAACCGGGATTCCGAGCAGACCCACATTGCAGAGGACCTTGACACGGTCGGAAGCGGAAGCAATCGCCATTTTATAACCGTTTGCGGCAAAATAAGCCACAAGACGCTTCGACCAGGGGTAGACTACCACCCGTTCTTCGGCCTTGGCCATATAATGCTCATAGGCGCGCTTCTTCATTTCGACGGTATAGGGGACACCGTATTTTTCGGCCACCCCGCCGATGAATCTATCATCGCCCATACCGGTAAAGGGCTTAAAATCGGGGAGCTGGCATTCAATCCCCCAATCGACAAGCGCTTCCTTGCCTGCAAGCGCTATAGCTCCCTCCGAGTCGACGAGGGTTCCGTCCATGTCGTAAATCACCGTACGTATCACAGCAAAACCTCATATTCAATCAAAAATACACTATTATTTATTATACCAAATCCTGCCCGCAATTGCAAGACTTATGAAAAAGAATTTCGCGTTTTTTCCTCATTGCCCGACAGAATCGATGATTCCGCCGCCGACAACCAGCTCTCCATTATAAAGAACAACCGCCTGTCCGCGGGTCAGAGCCCGCTGCGGCTCATCGAATACTACGCGGATTCTCCCCGCTCCGATCACCTCGACCGTCGCAGGTGCCTCTCTGTGCCGATAACGCGCCTTGGCCGTTACGCGGATCGGTGCGGTCGGCTCATCGAATGCAATCCAGTTGCAGCCGGATGCAATCAGCTCGCGCGAATAGAGGGATGGCTCGTCATCCACCGTCACGGTATTGGCCGCGGGATCGATCCGGCTCACGAAAATCGGGCGTCCCATCGAAAGCCCCAGCCCCTTGCGCTGGCCGAGCGTATAATGAATGATGCCCTTGTGGCGGCCGACAACACGGCCGGCGGCATCGATAAAATCACCCGGAATCGGTTCCCGTCCGGTGTATTCCCGGATAAAGCGGGCGTAATCACCGTCGGGCACGAAGCAGATGTCCTGGCTGTCCGGCTTATCGGCATTGATAAAGCCCTGCGCGGCGGCAATGGCGCGCACCTCAGCCTTATCCAGTTCTCCAAGCGGAAAGAGCGTGTGCGCCAGCTGATCCTGCGTCAGCGAATAGAGCACGTAAGTCTGATCCTTTGCGCTGAAATCAGCCCGTTTGAGGAGCCATCGGCCATTATCGGGATTCTGTTCGATCCGGGCATAGTGACCGGTGGCGATATGGCTACAGCCCATTTCCCGTGCCCGGTCAAGCAGGCCGCCGAACTTGATGTGACGATTACAGAAAACACAGGGGTTGGGGGTTCCGCCGGATTCGTAGACCGCAATAAACGGCTCAATCACCGACCGGCAGAAATCCGCGCCCAGATCAAATGTATGATGCACGATTCCAAGGCGATCCGCCACCGCACCGGCATCGGCGGATGCGGCATCCTCACCGTACAGCTTCAGCGTGCCGCCGATGACATCCAAACCCCGTTCTATTAACAGCCAGGCCGCCACCGAGCTGTCCACGCCGCCGCTCATGGCGACCATGATGCGCTCTGACATAATCAATCCTCCTTTAAGGAAACCCGGACCGTTTCCCCGATTATGATGCCGGCCGCCGTCAGAGGTATCCGGGACGGAAGCCGGCGGTAACCAGCAGCGAATTCAGCCTCGCCGTCAACAGAGCGATACCACACTCTGTATCCGTTTTCACAAGGATACAAAGCGACCCGCGCCTCCCGCAAACGGATGCGAGAGCGCGCGGGTCATGGCAATGCAGGAATTACTGAGCCGCGTTGACGATCACGGTGAAGTCAGCCGTCTTCAGCGATGCGCCGCCGATCAGGCCGCCGTCAACATGAACCTTGGCCAGAAGCTCGGCCGCATTCTTGGCGTTCATCGAGCCGCCGTACTGAACGGTGATCGCTTCAGCCGCCTTATCGGAATAGAGCTTGCCGATTACGCCGCGGATGATGCCGCAGACCTCGTCTGCCTGCTCGGGGGTAGCGGTCTTGCCGGTACCGATAGCCCATACAGGCTCGTAAGCGATGATAACATTCTTCAGCTGCTCCTCGGTGATGCCCAGCAGGGCGATCTTGGTCTGCATGGAAACAATCTCCTCGGTGATGCCCTGCTCGCGCTCGTTCAGCATTTCGCCGACGCAGAGGATAACCTTCAGGCCGCCCTCAAGAGCTGCCGTTACGCGCTGATTGACGGTAACATCGGTCTCGCCGAAGTACTGACGGCGCTCGCTGTGACCGATAACAACATACTCGGCACCGACAGCATTCAGCATATCGGCGGAGATTTCACCGGTATAGGCGCCGCTCTTTGCGAAATGTACGTTTTCGGCACCGATCTTGATGTTGGTGCCCTTTGCGGCCTCAACAGCGGGAGCGATGTCAACGAAGGGAACGCAGAGCACGATGTCGCACTCGTTCTTGCCCTCTACCATCGGAGCCAGCTCCTTGATGAAAGCGGTGGTTTCTGCGGGGGTCATATTCATTTTCCAGTTGCCGGCGATAACCGTTCTGCGGGTTGCTTTATTCATTTTGATTGATCCTTTCAACAATAGAAGCGGAAAGCGAAGGCCGAACCTTCGCCTTCCGCGAATTTTTAACTTACTTTGATTATTCCTTTTCGTTCAGGCAGGCAATGCCGGGAAGCTCGAGGCCCTCGAGGAACTCAAGCGAAGCGCCGCCGCCGGTGGAAACGTGGGTCATCTTGTCGGCATAGCCGAGGGTCTCAACAGCTGCTGCGGAGTCGCCGCCGCCGATGATGGAGATCGCGCCGGACTCGGCAATTGCCTTGGCAACCGCACGGGTACCGCCTGCGAAATGCTCCCACTCGGAAACGCCCATCGGGCCGTTCCAGATAACGGTTCCGGCACCGGCCAGGCTCTTTGCATAAAGCTCCTGAGTCTTTTCGCCGATGTCAAGGCCCATCCAGCCGTCCGGAATGGAGTCGGAGTAGATGCGCATATAGGTTGCATCTTCCTTGTACTCGCGTGCGATGATGTTGTCAACGGGGAGCAGGAAGTTTACGCCCTTTTCCTGAGCCTTCTCGATGATGCCCTTGGCAAGATCGAGCTTGTCGGATTCGCAGATGGAGGTGCCGATCGGATTGCCCATAGCCTTGAAGAAGGTGTAAGCCATACCGCCGCCGATGATGATGGTGTCGCACTTTTCAAGCAGGTTGTTGATAACGCCGATCTTGTCGGAAACCTTTGCGCCGCCGAGGATGGCAACGAAGGGACGGGCCGGATCATCCAGAGCCTTGCCCATAACATCAATTTCCTTCTGAATCAGGTAGCCGCAGACAGCGGTCTCCAGATAGTCGGCAACGCCTGCGGTAGAGGCGTGAGCGCGGTGAGCGGTACCGAAAGCATCGTTAACATAGATGTCGGCGAGGCTTGCCATAGCCTTGGCGAATTCGGGATCGTTCTTCTCTTCGGCCGCATGGAAGCGGACGTTTTCGAGAAGCAGAACCTCGCCGTCCTTCAGGGCAGCGGCCTTAGCCTGTGCATCGGGACCGATAACATCCTTGGCAAGGGTAACCTTGATGCCCTTGGCGCAGAGATCGTCGGCAACAATCTTCAGGGAAAGCTTGGTGATGTCGCCCTTTGCCTTTTCAAGCATAGCGGCCTTTGCAGCCTCCTGCTCCTCGGCAGGCAGAGCCTCAAGCTTCTTCTTTTCCTTCTTATCGAGCTTCAGCTCGGCATCGAGAACGTTGTGGGGTCTGCCCATATGAGAGCAGAGGATAACCTTCGCGCCGTTATCGACGAGGTACTGGATGGTCTTCATCGCACCGACAATACGCTTGTCGTCGGTAATCTTGCCGTCCTTGACGGGAACATTGAAATCGCAGCGGCAGAGAACCTTCTTGCCGGCAACCGCGATATCTTCAACCGATTTCTTGTTGTACATGGTTTTTCACCTCATAAAATATTTTTTACAATATAAAATGCCATATTCACAGCTATAATTATTTTAGCACAACGGGGCAACAATATCAACACAAAATTGTGAAAAATTCGGCATTTTGAAAGATTTTCACTTTATCACAAATTCCGGGCTTAATTTGACCGCTCCGTGGGCATTTTGACATTGTTCCGGCACCTCAAACGCCTTTCTTTTGCTTTCCTTCAGCACCTTTTTTGGAGTGTCAGCTCGCAGGATTCCGTGATCTTTCTGCGTCCGAGGCCATCCTCGGTCTGCCAGCCGCGCTCCAAAACCAGCTCAGCCGTCATGCCTTCGGGAACGGTCATCCGGTACAGCACCGCATCCCCATTCCGCTTCCAATCGGCTTCGATCCGTCCCATCGGCGAATCGTGGGTACCTGATGCATAGGTCAGCGCATCGATGAACTTCGGCGCGAAGCACACCTCATGCACACCGCGGTGATGCGGATTGAGCCGGATGCCGGCCAGATTTTTCATGAACCAGGATACAATATCGCAGAAGAAATGATGATTGTGCGAATCCGGCGGCCAATCCGTCTGGCGGAAGCTCTCCCAGATGGTGGTCGCGCCGTTTGCAATCAGATAGCCGTAGGACGGGAAATCCTTCCGTGTAATCATATCGAAGGCCAGATCCGTCCGCCCGTATTCGGAGAGAAGGTGGAAAATCACCCGCATTCCCTGAATGCCGACATCCATTTTTCCGTCCGCCTCTTCGATCAGCGCCAGCAGGCGGCGGAAGGCCTCCGGCTTTTCGGCGGGATCGAACAGATCGTAGAAGATCGCCATGGCCTGCGAGGTCTGGCAATTTCCGGCGGCTGTCATATCGGAAACATCCAGCAGCTGTTTGCGTGCCGCGCACCGGATCCGCTCATACAGCGCCTTTGCATACTGCCGCTGGGGCTCGCGGCCGATGACAGTGAAGATTTCCTCCGCCTTCTTACAGATATCCATCGCCGAAACCGTGGAGGTCAGGGCAAGCGGTGCCTTGCAGACATCGTGCCTGCGCATTCCCGCATGGCACCAATCCCCGTAGCCGCGTGCAATGATTCCGTTTTCATCGATCATCGTCGGCAGGAACTGCAGATAGCGGAAGATCGCATCGGCATTGTCGCGAAGAATCTGCACATCACCGCGCTGGAGCCAGATCTGATAGGGGATCTGCACCAGCACCGCATCCCAGGCCGGCCCCTGCCGATAGTAACTTTTATTGCCGGGAATGATGGCCTGCAGATCGCCGGCCGGGCTCATGGAACGGCGGATGCACCGCATCCATTCCTTCAGATTCCGCTCGACGGAGAAGCACAGCACCATCTGCTCGGCCGAAATGGCCATATCACCGGTCCAGCCGTTCTTTTCCCGGTGGGGGCAATCGGTGGGAACATGATGGAAATTTGAAAGATCCGAGCGCAGAGCTGCCTCCCACAGGCGGTTTACGGTATCATCGGAGCAGGTGAATTCGGACAACTGATGCAGATCGGTATTGGTCACCAGCGCCGTGAGCAGCTCCGGCACAGCCTGATCGGCATCCAGACCCATCACGAGGCAATAGCGGAAGCCGTGATAGGTGAAGGTCGGCTGCCAGATCTCCTCGCCGCCGCGGCAGATATAGACATCCCGGCAATTATAGCGGTGGGGATAGAAATACATCCCGCGCAGATCCAGATTGCCGTCCGCATCGGTCAACTCACCGGTCTGCAGGATCAGCCGCTGACCGGGACGGGCATTTTTGATATGCAGGCGGACAATGCCGGCGGTATTCACGCCGAAATCGTAGAGATAGCCCTCGGTGACGGCATCCTCTTCAGGAAGCGGAATCGCCTCAAGGCTCTCCCGGATCCGAGGTCTTGACGCCAAAGCGGCCGGATGCACATCGATGGCCCCAAGCTCGTGGGTGATGACAATCGGATCCACATCCGCGATCCGGCATTCCCCACGCGGCGCTTCTGCCGGGAGCGCATTCTGCCAGAGAGAATCATCAAAGCCGGGTTCACACCAGCCATCAATCTCCCGGCGGGCATCGTAAATCTCGCCCGCGCGCAGATCGTCGCACAGGATGGGCGAATCCATCCATTTGAAGCCGTCCCGCGCATCGAATTCGATCGCCGCTCCGTCGCAGGCCCTTCCTTCAAAGCACAACGCCGCACGGGGGGCTCCGCGGAAGCGCGCCTTATGGAAATTCCACACCGCCGCATTGAAGGCATTGAGCGTACCGTTGCCAAGCAGAAGGCCGATGACATTCTCTCCTTTTCGCAGATACGGGAGCAGATTGTAGGTATCGTAATAGAGAAATTCGTCCGGGTTGGCATCATACGGCGAGAGCATTCCACGGGTGATGCGCTGACCGTTGACAAACAGCTCATAGAATCCGAGGCCGCATACGGTCAGCTCCGCCGTGCTCATTTCCGGCAGAATAAACGAGCGGCGAAGATACGGCGCGGGAACATGATGACCGTAGTCGGAGTATCCGCCTCCGCCCGATACAAAATACAGAGAGAATTTCATATTCTTTCCTCCGTTCAGACAGAAAAATATGTGTTATGCCAAAAGATTGATAAGCTCGATAAGAAGACTGCCCAGTACAATCGCGCCGAGCACAATCCTGTACCATCCGAACACCTTGAAGCTGCGGCGTTTGATATAATCCATCAGGAAGCGGATGCAGATCATCGATACACCGAAGGCTACCGCCATTCCGACCAGCAGAAGAATCACTTCCGCCGTCGTCAAAGCCCACCCGGCCAGGGCCAGCTTCAGAAGCGAGGCACCGAGCATGACCGGGATGGCCAGGAAGAAGGTGAATTCCGCCGCCGCTGTCCGGCTGACACCGAGCAGCAGGCCGCCGAGGATGGTCGCGCCGGAGCGGGAGGTTCCGGGCAGCACCGCCGCGATCACCTGAAACAGGCCGATGCCCAGAGCGGTTTTGAAGGAGATCGCCTCCAGCGAATCAATAACTGCACGTTCCGGTCGGTAACGTCTTTCCACAACGAGGAAGGCAATGCCGACAATAATCAGCATACTGCCGACCGTGAACGGATTGTAAAACATCGAATCAATCCAATCGCCGAAGATCAGGCCGACTACAGCCGCCGGGATGCAGGCCACCAGAATCTTCAGCCAGAGCATCAGCTTATCCCGTCTGATGATGCCGAGCACTTCCCCTTTTCGTGAAAACGGCCAGAGCTTTTCGAAATAGATCACCACCACAGCCAGAATGGCGCCCAGCTGAATGACCACACCGAAGACACTCCAGAAGGACTCGCTCACATCCTCAAACTGCAGAAACCGCTCCACCAGAATCAGGTGGCCGGTGCTGGATATGGGCAGCCATTCGGTGATACCCTCCACGATGCCGAAGACAATCGTCTTCAGCAGATTAAAAAACAGACTCATATTAATCACCATGGCTTTCGCGTCAGCGAAAACTTCCTTATTTGGGAATTGGGGCTGGTTTTGCGAAGCAAAATCATGGCTCAAAGAGACATGAAAGCCACAAAACCATGCGTGA
>JAZNKS010000117.1:0-19105 GCA_045578725.1 Candidatus Flemingiibacterium sp. | reverse complement strand
CGCCCATCACGGCAAACGCACCGCCCGAAAAGACCGCAGGCGTGTCCTTTCCGCTTTTGACCGTCACACCCTTTGAAAGTGTCATACCCATCGGTGAGTAAGCAAATTCAATATCTCCGACAAGAATCGTATCTCCCTCTTTGGCGTTATGAAGTGCTTCTTTCAGTGCTGCTTCGGTGGTGATCAGATCAGGTTCGGCAGCAGAAACACATACGCTGACTGCACCGAGGATCAGCATAATCATGAAAAATACGGAAATCGCGTGTGATATAAGCTTTCTGTGATTCATTCCGAATCCACCTCCTCAAAGTCAATCCCTTTTTCCCGACAGAACGCAAAAAATTTGCCGAGAGTCTTCATCCGGGGCACACGGTCTTCGTTCTCCCATCGGCTTACTGTCGGCAGAGATACGCCGATTGCGTTCGCAAGCTCGATCTGCGAAAGACCAAGCTTCATGCGGACAAATTTAACAGCATCGCTGAACTTCAGTTCTTTAATATTCATTTGCTCTCCTCACCTGCACACTCAATCACTATTATTCGTATTATATCACATTTCATCTCTTTTTTCAATAGGTGAAGGAATATTTCTTTGTAAAATATATAGCATCAGGGCGGTTAGGAATTTCGGCGCGTGACTGTTTTGCTACCCATAATGAAAGGGACGGTGTCACGTTTCATAACACCGTCCCCCGTATAGAGGCGATCATTCATCGCTGTCCGCTGCCATCACCTCGATTATGATTCTCGCGCCGATGGTGAATCCTTTCACGAATGCCTCGCGCTCGGTCAGATCGTGCATCTCCGTTGTGCAGTCCGCGAATTTTTCGAAGATTTCCTTTTCTTCGTCATTCAGCCGGGAGAGCAGGTCTTCCTGATGCCGCACCACCAGCGCCAGCTGTTCGGCATATGCGCTGTTTTTCTTGAACGGCCGCTCCCACGGTGAGATGTTGCCGAACCACAGCTCTTCAAGGATGTTCATGTTGTGCCCTCCTCGGATACAGAAACGGTGACCGCATCTCCGAGTTCACCCTCGGCTATACAGTCACCGTTCTGTTTCATTTTTTCGGCTGTGATGAGTGTCTGACGGATCAGCTCCATCTCGAGCCACGTTTGTCCGTCCGCCGTGTGCGGATCAATGCCGGACCGGATTGCCTTTTCTCCGACGACGGAGAGGATGGAATATTTATCCCCGCGGTAGAGCTCCTCGATCGTGTATTTTGCCATTTGTGCTGCCTCCTTTTTGTTGGTAGCACAAGGATACTATGACATATCCGAGGCATACAAGTCTTTGCACTATTTATGATTGAACCGCCGTGTGCAGAACGGTGCGCACGATGGTGTGAGAGGGCGGCGGCACAAATAATGGGCAGCCCTCTACTTGATTTATAATCACTTCAGGAAAATTTCGATAACGGGAATACTAATCGGCGGCTTGATGACAGGCAGATTGATGGTAACTCGGTCGTTATCCTCAGCATGGACATTACCGGCGCTGTCCTTGATTGTTTTTTCGGAAAAGAGAAGCTCACTGCCGTCATGAAGAAACTGGACATAAAATGATTGAAAAATTAAGACACAATGTTGATTGCTATTTACTTCTTAAGATCATTTTATACCTTGTCTCAGATGCGTGCTTTTGATATAATATCTATAGTACAGCACGGCACAAACAAAATATACACAAACTAAAATTATATTATTTATGGAGGTAAAATTTATGATCCCGTCTCCCCTTCCTTACATTGCTGCGTTCGAACGGCTCGGCTACGGTCTGTTCGTTCACTGGGGCATTTATTCTCAGTTGAAAATGGGCGAAAAATCCATTCGTCTCTACGACATCCCAAAGCCGGAATACAAGGCACTCATGAACACATTCACCGCGGAAAATTTCAACGGCAGGGAACTGGCGAAATTCGCAAAATCCATGGGCATGCGCTACATTACGCTGACCGCACGCCATCACGACGGCTTCTCGCTGTTCGACACCTGCGGTCTGAACGATTACGATGCGCCCCATTCTGCCTGCGGATGCGATCTCATTGCGGACTTCGTGGAGGGATGTCGCGCGGAGGGCGTTCTCCCCGTTTTGTATCACACCACGCTTGACTGGTGGCAGGACAGCTTCAAGAACGATTTTGACGCTTACCTTGATTATCTCCGTGCATCGGTAGAGCTTCTCTGCAAGAATTACGGTAAAATCGGCGGTCTCTGGTTCGACGGAAACTGGTCGAAGCCGGATGCGGACTGGAAAGAAGACGAGCTGTATGCCATGATCCGACGTTATCAGCCGGATGCGATGATCATCAACAACACCGGTATCAGCAAACGCGGCACGGCGGGTAATATTGAGCTTGACAGCCTTACCTTCGAGAATGGTCGTCCCGGAAAAATCAACCGGGAGGGCATGCCGAAGTACATGGCGGCGGAAATGTGCCAGACCATGAACACCCGCTGGGGCATTGGTGCGAACGATTTTGATTATAAATCTCCGTCGGAGATCATCGAAACGCTCTGCATCTGCCGCCGTTACGGCGCAAACTACCTGCTCAACGTGGGGCCGGACGGCTCCGGCGAGATCCCCATGATGCAGAAGGCAATTCTCGACAATACCGCGCGCTGGATTGAAAAGGTTGCGCCGAAGGTCATCTACGACGGAAAGCCCACCGATGTTATTGGTTCGAATGAGCAGGATTTCGCCCTCCGTATGGACAATGCACTTTATCTTTTTATCCACAAGCTTGGTCCAAGCGGTGACTTGCATATTCAAGTAAAAGGTACAACCATTGGAATTCGCACCTTTACAGGTGTTTCCGGCAAGGTTAAGAGCATCCATTGGTCTGACAATGGTGATGAACTTTCCTTTAAGCAGAAAGGAGATCAGCTTGAAGTAGATTTTACCGGTTATCCCTATGCGGTAAATCTTGTTGTGCGCTGTGCGGTTTGCGAAATGGAATAACATACGCGTGCAGATCATTTTACCGTGCAGGCGCATCCTTCCTCAAATATACATTTGACCGAAATTTACCTGTTTAACCGCAGTTCGTACCTTGTTTTGGGGAATTGCATGTGCTATAATAAAACTGCGGATTTCACCGCTATTACTCAGAAAGGAACTTCATTCCTGCTATGAAAGCTATACTTACTTACGAAAACGAATCGGTTCGTGTCCTTGATACGACAAACGGCATCAACCTCCGTACCGAAGGAAATGTTACTATCATTCAGATTCCCCGGTATCTCTTCCGCGGCGAGAAGATCATGACCGTGGATCTCGATCCCGATCTGCCGTCCGCCTCGGTCGGCGATGAAGGCTGGATGCTCTCCAGCGAATCGATTTCGGCAAATACCACGCTGCTTTATTACCGTGAAAGAGAAGATTTCACCTATATCACAAAAGAATGCGTGATGCCGATCATGGGTATGCGTGTGAACGGTCAAGCGTATTTCGCCATCGCCTCCGGCATGGATATGTCCTTCCGCGTTTGCTATACCAAACAAGGCAATCAGTATCGCCTGTGTGCGCGCTTTGATCTGGAGGGCGACACGCCGTATGAGGATATCGAACTGCGCATTTGGGATCTCGGTGATGCGGATTACAACGATATGGCACACATCTACCGCAAGTGGCAGATGGATACCAAGGGCATCCGCCCCATCCGCGAGCGTATGAAGGACAAGCCCGCACTTGCCTATGCGGCGGAATCCATCGAAATCCGTATCCGTCAGGGCTGGAAGCCTGTACCTTCTCCGATTGCCCATCAGTCACCGACCAACGAGCCTCCGATGAAGGTTGTGTGCGATTTCGATAAGGTGTCGCTCCTTCTTGACCGCTTCAAAGCCGCCGGCATCGAAAAGGCGGAAATCTGCCTTGTCGGGTGGAACCGCGGCGGTCATGACGGCCGCTTTCCCCAGCTTTTCCCGGCGGACCCCCGGCTTGGCGGCAACGATAAGCTGATTGCTCTGCTGAAAAAAGGCAAGGAAATGGGATATGCTATGGTATGCCACGACAATTACACCGCGGCATACGAATGCGCCGAATGTTGGGACGAGGAATACGTTGCCAAAGAAAAGAACGGCACGAAGGGAAGTTACTGTCCCAACCGTCCACTCAGCGGCGGTATTCCGTACATCATGTGCCCACAGCGCGCTTACGAGCGTTTTGCGGTGAACCGTCTGCCGAAGTACCGCGAATTCGGCTTTGAAGGCCTGCATTTTGTCGATGTGTTCAGCGCACGTCCGGCGCGCAAATGCCATGACTGGCGTCATCCGAACAATCACGCGGACTGGAGGGATTACTATCTGAAGATTATGCGCCTTGCTTCTGAAAATGTCGGCGGCTTCCAGTCGGAGGGGCCCTTTGACTTTGTCGCTAAAGAGCTGGATTACTGCATGTATACCCGCATGGGCGGAGATCCGGCAAAGGCAGTAACGAAAACCGAAGACGGTAAGCTGTACAAGCATTTTCCGGTCTGTGACGAAGCTGTTCCCTTCTGGGAACTGGTTTACCACGGCATCATCCTGTCCAATCCCAGCTCGGGTACCGTCAATTACGCTGTTAAGGAACCGCGCCGCAAGGCAGAGCTGATGGCTGTTGCCGGACGTCCGCTGATGTATCTATACAGCAAGTTCGGTGAATCCATGAACTGGATGGGCAATGACGATCTGCACTGTGCAGACGATGCGGACATCGATCGCACCGTTGCCGCCATCAAGGAAGCGTATGAACTGCACGAAACCTACAAATGGCTGCAGTATGAATTCATGGAACGTCACGAGCGGCTGTCTGACGGCACAAGCCGTGTCACCTTCTCCGACGGCACGGTGATTACCGCGAATCCGGCGGAAGGTACCTTTGAGGTAATCCGGGGCGAAAAGGCATGACACTGCTTGGTTATCTCTTCGCACTGTTAGCAACCGCAGCCGGTTCCACAAAAGGCGCGATTTCCAAAAAGCTGAGCATTGGTATTTCCGGCACAGACGGAAATATCATGCTCAATCTGGCGCGGATGGCAATCTGCACACTGATCGGACTTTTTGCGGCACTTGCCGCAGGCGGAACGGCGGCACTGCAGATTCCGCTGTCCGGAATTCTGATCAGTCTGCTGTCCGCCGCATCCTTTACCGTATTTGTACTTAGCTGGATGGCTTGTGCCCGATCCGGTGCGCTGATCATGATCGACATTTTCCTGACGGCGGGTGTTATCATCCCGCTGATGGCCAGTCAGCTGCTCTGGGATGTACCGGTTACGCTGCGGCAGTGGGTGGGGTTCATTATCCTGCTTATAGGTGTCAGCATTCTGTGCAGCTACAACCGGCAGATCAAAAACGGCATGAAACTTTCGCTGATCGCCGCTTTGCTCCTCTGCGGCGCGGCAAATGGCATAAACAGCCTGTCGCAGAAGCTTTTCGCCGCCGAATGCCCCGAATACGGTTCGTTTGCCTTTAATTTTTATACCTATCTGTTTTCCGCGCTGTTTCTCCTTGGCATCTGCTCTGTCCGGAAAATTCCGGTCGGACGCATGAAAGAACTGAAGCCCCATCTTGTGGGACTCATTCTTATCTCCGTCTTTCTCTATCTGAATCTTTTCTTCAAAATGATGGCCGCCGGCATTCTGCCCGCCGCCCGTATTTATCCCTTGATTCAAGGTCTGGGAATCATCAACTCGGCAGTCATCGGTGCTGTATTCTTCAAGGAACCGATTACACGCCGCAGCCTGTGCGGTCTTTGTGTATCGGCAGCCGCTCTGTTCCTCATAAATTTTTAGTTGATTTCAGAAAGGAATTTTACAATGAAACGACAGATTTCACTTGTACTCGCTATGCTTCTGCTGGCACTTTCGGGCTGCAGTCCTTCCGGAGCCCCCGAAAACACCGACACCACACCGGTCGCCGATGATACCACCGCGCCCATTGCCGATGGTGAATCTCGCAGCGGCGTCCCCGCCGGTACGGATCTGAAGGATGAAACCATCAACATCTGGTATTCCAGCACCAACGGTTCTACCGCTTCGTACACGGCTCTCGACGGTGATGCCCAAGGCGATACGCTGGACAGCACGATCCATGCGACCGTCAGCTCCATCGAAGAGGATCTGAACGTCAACCTCAATTTTGTCGATACCGGTACAGCACCGGGATCGACGGGCGCAGAGATGCAGAAGCTGATTATGGCGGATGACACCAGCTACGATCTCTTCAACTTTGTCCAGTATACCGGTGCACACTTTATTGCAGACGGGCTTTATTACAATGTAAAGGACAGCGAATATCTTTCCTTCGACGAACCTTGGTGGGACATGGAATACATGAAGGAAATGACCGTCGGCAAAGAAAAAATTTATCTTCTTGTGGGCGATGCGGCTCTTGACCGCACCCGCTTCTCTTCCTGCCTCTTCTTCAACACGGCGATGTTAACGGATATGGGTACCAATCCGGACTCGGTTTACGATCTGGTTCTGGATGGCAAATGGACACTGGAGCAGCTGGACAAACTGAGCGCCGACGCATGGCGGGATCTCAACAACAGCGGAAGTATTGATGACGGTGATGTTTTCGGCTACCTCAGTAACACTACGAACCACATTGATGCGCTGACCTTTTCCGAAGATTTCCGCATGACCACACGCACGGATGATGATATCCCCGAGCTTTCCATGATGAATGAAAAGAACAGTGATATCGCTGACCGTATTTATCGCTTCTTCTATGAAAGCGAGGGCAAGCTTGCGATTTACGAAAGCAGTACCTATTTTACCAACATCTTCACAAGCGGCAACAGCCTGTTCCTTGCCGGTAACTTCTACAACGCCGACGCGCTCCGCGATATGAAGCAAAGCTACGGCTTCCTTCCCATGCCCAAAGCCGATGAAGCGCAGGCAAATTACATCACCGTCATCCACAACTCCATGCGTGACTATGCGCTTCCGGCAAACTGCCAGAAGCCCGATGCGGTTTGCGCTGTTCTGGAGGAGCTGGCTTTCCGTTCCCACCGCGATATTCTCCCGGTCTATGTAGAAAACACGCTGAAAATCAAGTACACGCGCGACGAAAAATCCGCGCAGATGATTGATATCATTCTGGACAATACCTACTGTGATTTCGCTTATATCTACAATACCTATACCGGCCTGCTGCCCGAAATTCCGCGATATATGATAAAGGAACAGAATAACGCCTTCGCCTCTCTGTTTGAAGCCAAGCGATCGGCAGCCGAAGCGGCAATCGAAGAGCTGGTGGATTCCTTTTTGGCAAGCACCAACTGAAGCGTTTGACTATGAAATCAATTTCCTGGAATGAAATTGGTGGCGCGGAGCTGTATGCACGCGGGATTATCGGTGTCAGCCAGATCTGGGGCGATACCACAGATTACCGGAGCTTTGACTATCTGGAACTTCCGCGCCGAAGCAGCGGATTTGTGCTTTTTCTGTCTTCCGGCGCCGTCTACCGATTCCCGGACGGTACGGAGTATGCGCCGGAAGCCGGTGATCTGATGTCCATCCCTGCCGGAAGCCGTTACCGGGTCAGCGGAGATCGCCCGGCACGCTCGTATCTGATCGTATTTCATTTGTTTGACGAGCACGGCGAAGAACGGATTCTATCCGAGAAAGCCGGCTGTCTTCTTCACCGGAGCGGCTTCCGTTTTCTGGATGCCTTTGAAAAAATCAGCCGGCTTTATCAGACCTCCAGCCGAAGCAGGCTGGAGGTTCAGTGCGAATTTTTGCGTTTTCTGGGCCGCCTGGCAGATGTCATCGGAACCGCAAATGCTTCACCGGTCGCACCGGCACTGGATTACATCAGTGAGCATCTTCTGGAGGAAAAGGTAATTCCGGTTCTCGCCGGGCTATGCTTCATGAGCGAAAGCACCTTCCGCCGCGAATTCAAGCGATGCACCGGTCTTTCTCCGATCCGCTGGATTCTGACAGAAAAGATTAAGAAAGCCTGTCAGCTTCTATCGGAGAATGATCTGACCGTTCGTGAAATCGCAAGTCTGTTGGCATTTTTCGATGAAACCCATTTCCGCAAGATTTTCAAGGCATATACCGGGATGACACCGTCGCAGTACCGACAGACTTGCCGCATATCGGATCTTTAGTAACTACCGCGTTACGTCAAAGTTCTGCCCTTGCGGCCTCCCGGCAGGTGAATTTTTTCAACTATCTCTTGCATATTACGGCCAAATGTGGTACAATAGTGGTATTCCATGTTCAAAAGCCTCGCGTCCATGAACATCGACAATATTACTTACAGCAGGAGTCACCCAATGGCAATCTACTATATATTAACCGTCTGCAGTGTCTTTATGGAAACTGCAAAAAACATCTTTTCCAATATGTACAGCAAGGATCACGTGAAACAGGATCGGGATATCTACCTGTTCAATGTGTTCATGTACGGCGGCTCTCTCGCTGTGATGCTGGTTCTGCAATGTCTGAATCCGGTAAGCCTTTCTCTTGGGACAGTCGGCCTGGCTGCCTTGTTTGCGCTGGCCATCGGCGGTATGCAGACAACCTTCCTGCGTGCCCTGCGCCGCGGCCCGCTTTCCTATGTGAATTTCATTCAGACAAGCGGACTGATCATTCCGGCCTTGTTCGGCGTTGTATGTCTTGGTCAGAAGATCAAAGTTCTTCAGATTCTGGCACTGCCGATCTTGCTGTTCTCCATCGCGCTGGTCATGGACCTGAAACGGGAGAAATCCGGCGGCAAATGGCTCGGCGATGCCATCGGTTCTATGGTATGCTGCGGTGCGGTGGGCGTGATTCAGTCCATCCAGCAGTCCTCTGCCTGGGCAAATGAGCAGAACACCTTCCTCGCGCTCGCCTTCTTCTTTGTCGTTCTGATCAACTTCCTTTCGTTTCTTCTTTCGTCGAAATCGGCACAGGAGAAAGTTTCCCTTTCTGTCAAATCCTGTGCGCTTCCGCTTCTGTCGGGAATTTTCTTCGGCATTGTCAATGCACTGAATCTGTTTTTGGTCGGCGTGCTGCCGAATGTTATCTTCTTCCCCATTGCAAACGGCGGATTGCTGATCGTGACCATGCTTGCGGCCGTAGTGATCTTCCACGAAGCGCTCAATCGGAAGCAATGGCTCGGTATCTTCATCGGTCTTGCCGCCATGTGCATGCTGGGATTGTAAATCACCTTTGAAAGGAATCTTACTGCTATGCCTTTTGAAATTCAGCAAACACCCTGTCTTGTCGAGAAGGACGGCAGCTTATGGAATGAGCTTCGTCTTTCGGTCTGTTCGGATTCCGAAACCAATACCGCTCTTTCTATGAATGGTTCTCTTGTCTGGCAGGGTACGCTCAAAACCGGGGAGCAGACCGTACCGTTTCTGATTCCGGAACCGACGGAAGCGTTTGATGCACGGTTTGCGCTGGACGGCGTGGGCGAATTTATTCTTCAGCTTCAAGTGCCGCGGCATTGGGAAGTACATATTGTTCAGATTTCGCACCACGATCCGGGTTATACCGACGTTCCGTCTCATGTACTGGAAGAAGGCACACGATGGCTTACCAATGCGCTGGCTGACATGGCCGAACGCGAGCATTACGGTGAAGATGAACGTTACCGTATTGTCATTGAGCAAGCGTATACCCTACAGCGATTCTTTGAAACAGCTTCGCCGGATGCCTGCGAGCAGATGAAAGCACGCATCCGCTGCGGCGATGTGGAAGTTACCGCGTTGTTTGCCAACCTGATCAGTGAGATTCTTTCTCCGGAGGAAATGCTCCGCGCCTTATATCCATCGCAAAAAATTGCCCAAGAAACCGGCATACCCATCGTATGTGCCAAGCACAACGATATCCCGGGCTTTTCATGGGGATACTGCACCGCATTGTGCCGGGCAGGAATCAAGTTCTTTTCACCGGGATTGCCGGAATATTATCGATGGGGTTATAAAGGTCTTTCCTCCTTCTGGGATACCGATGCCATTTTCGGTGGTCAGGTGCCGGGCGCGTTCTGGTGGGAATCGCCGGAAGGTGACCGTATCCTGTTCTGGAGCGGTAATTCCGGCTGCGGCGGAACTTGTGATCTTTCTCTTCCGAATCTGATACCTACATTGAGCAAACTGGAAAGAGACGGCTGGAAGCACAGCGTTTTCCGCATGACGGTTCAGGGGGCCAACCGAGATAATGCGCCTTATTCACCTGGATTTGCGGATACCATCCGGGAATGGAATCGGAAATACGCTTTCCCCCATCTGATTTGCAGCACAGAAAGCCGTTTTTACCATGCTTTCATGGAAAAGCTTGACACCGAGCTGCCGGTATTCCGCGGCGGAGTGGATGGACAGGATTATCCCACAGCAAGCACAAGCCAGATGGAATCTTCTGCTGTTGCAAGAGAAACCCACGCGCTTCTGCGTCATGCGGAAATACTGTATTCCCTGGCGCAGGACGATGCGGAGATGTACGATCAGACTGCCCGCCTTGACAGCGCAATGGAAGATATGCTGATGGCCGATGAGCACGCATACGGCTTCACCTATCCTGCCAGCAAGGGACAGCGGGCATCCTTTTGGGAGCACGGCGTTTATGCCATGCGCGCCAATGCCGATGCCCATGACGTGCTTGCTAAATCCATGGCCTCCATCGCCGACCGGGTGAAAACAACCTTCGACGGATTCCGGTTGACGGTCTTCAACACCTCCGGAATGGAGGGGAATTTTGCGGTCATTGCCCCCATGCGCGATCCTGATAACTGCGGAACAGAATTGCACCGTTCAAAAAAATCAGGACTTTTGCGTATTTATGAGCTGAATAACCGAATGCAAGTACATCCGCAGGACGATTATCTGCAGGGAAAGTTTATCCTGCGGGATGCCGAAACCGGCGAGAAAATTCCCTATGCCATCGAATCCGTACACTGGGACGATCCAGCGGAATTGTCCGGTTTGCGTGCCGGAATTGCCGCCGGAACCAGACGAATGGGATTATTCGAGGATCCTTCCGGAGCGGCGTTGGAAATCCACTGTACGATGAAGCTTCCGGCTTACGGCTACCGTACGTTGGAGCTGGTGCCCTGCGAGGAACCGGCGGCTTGTGAACGCAACCAGACGGTTGATGTCATCGAAAACGAATATTACCGCATCCGATTTGATGAAACGGGTATTCTTGGCATCACCGATCTTGTTGATAAAACGGAGCTGTTTGACGAAAACAGCGAGTACGCGCCCTGCCGTATTCTTGTGCGAAACGGGAATGATGCTCATGTGTCGCCAATGAAGGTTGTGAGCACCGAAACCTGGCAGAATACGGTGGAATCGGTTCTGCTTGTCCGTGCAGAAGCCGATGGTTTGTATGATATCGTATGCCGATTTACGCTGTCCAAAGGCGTGGATCAGGTTGCTATGGATGTTCGCGTGGTGAAGAATGAAAAGCCGCTTCAGACCATTTTCGTAAGTTTCCCGTTTCGCGGAACCGGTGTGCGCTATCAGGGAACGCTGTTTGAAGGCAAGCCGGCCCGGATGTCGCTTCCCGGTGCGCATACCGATGCGATCGCCGTGCAGGACTATGTAGCATGCGAAGGAAGCGGGATCGTATGGAATTCCGCCAATGCACCGATTGTATATCTTTCGCATCTCTGGGATGGCTATATTTCTCCTGCGCACCGCTGTATCAGCGATCCTCGCTATCATGCGCCGTTGAAGCCCGAGGATTTTGATACAGGTCACATTTATTCCATGCTGACGTGCAATAACTTCGGAACGAACTTTTTCCCGTCCCAGCTGGGAAGCGCCGTCTTTTCCTATACCTTTGGCGGTCTTCACGGACGCAAGCCTGCCGAATGGGGAGCGGCGGCAAAGATGCGCCCGACAACCATTCTGACGGATCGGAGTCGCGGCGAATTTCCGGAGTCTGCCCAATTAATCAACGCACAAGGCGTACAAATCCTTGCGCTGAAGCCGGCCGAAGACAAAAACGGTTATATCCTGCGGCTGAAGAACGATACGGCTTCGGATGCCGTTGTTCCCGTGTCTGTCTGGGGACGTGAAATCCGTCTTCTTACCGAATGTGACGTGGTGGAACGGAATATCCGTGTCCTGAGCGGAAATACGGTGACGGTTCCGGCAGGAAAAATTGCGACGGTACGCTTTGCCTATGAGGCCATTTAGCGTGGTCGGTACGATCGTTTAACCAATAACAGCAACAGAGTGCCGCAGGCGTTTTGCCTGCGGCACTCCGATTTTCATATATCGCGCGACTCAGATTTTTACAAATTCCACCACGCTCAGGCTGTTGGCGCACAGCGTAAGCGGCACCTCGCAGGTACCGTCTGCAGCGATTCGGACAACGGATACCGGATGAAGCTCGCCTTCTTTGCGGAGCTGTTCCAGCTCTTTCTCCGACGGATAGGGATCCATGCCCTCCTTCTCCCACAGGCGATACGGATTGCAATGCTCACGGTCAACCGTCCAGACGGTTACCTCATATTCGCCGGAAAGATTCACCGACAGCGTTTCATCGTGTGCGCGAAGCGTTTCGCTGTATTTTTCGTCCGCATAAGCCAGCATAACCGAAAGATTTTCCCCGTCTTTGGTAGCCAGCACATCCAGATTTCCATCCGTTTCGGAAAAAAGCACATCCTCGTGGAGCTTGGCAAGCAGGCGGTATGCGTTGAAAATCGGCTTCGGAACGAAATGCTCGGTAAAGAAGCTGCGAAAGCCGTTGAATTCTACGAACTCACCGGGAAGCTGGTGAGGCTGATGCGAGCCGGAGAGGCAGATCATCAGCTTCGTGATGGGCAGCTTTTCCTTTATGATGCGGTTGACCAGCTGGCCGTAAAATGCCGCGAAGATTTCATTGTCGCGGAAAAGCAGCCGCGGGCAGTCGGTCAGATTGCAGAATCCGTCGCAGGATGCACCAAATTCGTCCACGATAAATTCCATATCGGGGAAGTATTTTTCCAGGATATTTTGATAATTCGCAATCTTTTTGACATTGTAATCCGCATTGATGTCGCGCTTCCCGCTATTCATGAGGGAAGGCGCTGTGCCGTAGGAATGGGCGCAGCAGAAGTCCGCCCGGATATTGTTTTCCTTGATGTGGTTCAGCCAATATTTGACGATCTCGGCATCCGCTGCTGTCGGGCCGCCGATTTTCAGCTCCTCGCTGCAGGCGGTGACACCCTTGACAAAGGCTTCGTACAGACGGCAGTAGGCCTCGCGGCGGGCCTGTGCCGCTTCGGGTGAAACACCCAGCGGTGCCAGGAAGAAGCCATAATGATCCGGCTCATTGTAGCATTGGAGATACCAGTTCTTCACCCGTTCAAACCCATACCGCTCCACGATATGCGCGGTGTAATCATGACAGATTTTCTCCCACAGCGACATATCCTTCGGTGGAATGGTGCAGAGCACTTTTCCCTTATAGCGGGAAGAAACCCGCACTTCCGTGTTGGTTTTGTCGTTATACTCCGCAATACATGGCGGGATAAAATTGTAGCAGACCAGCAGATTGAAGCCGCGGGCAACCATGTAATCCATGCGGGTATCGTTTTCGGAAAAATCGTAGACGAGATTTCCGTCGCCGTCCATCGTTACCATATCTTCAAACATGGTATACATACGGACGGTGCCGGCAATTCCGGCTTCCGCTACGGCATCAAGATATTTCTGTCCCCACTCGTCTTCAATGGCATCCGTGGGATGAAAGTGGATGTTGTTCCAAAAATTGCACTGCTTTGTGACAGCAGCCGTTTTATCAATACGAATCATAATTATAACCCTGCCTTTCGCAAAGCGAAAGTTCCTTTCTTATATACCCGGATGCGCGGAGAATCCGCCGTCTACGGGGATGGTGACACCGGTGACAAAACCGGAACGCTCGTCGTCCAGCAGCCAGTCGATACAGCCCCACAGCTCCTGCGCTTCGCCAAAACGCGCAAGAGGCGTATGCGCCTGCACGTTGATACCGCGCTGGGACAGTCCGCGCAGACGAGTGCTGGTGAACCGCATGGCACCGAAATGAATCTGCATAGCAAGCCCGCGCTTACCGTATTCCCCGTCCAGAAACCGCAGAAGATACGAAGTCAATGCGGCTTTGTCAAATGCGCCTCCGCGCAGCATGGAAGCAAAGCGCTCCCCGTTTCGGCCGTCATCGGGAATGTAGCAAAAGCCATCATCCAGCGAGTGATCCGCCACGCGGCATCCCACCGCCTGAAAAGCATCCAGCCGCTGATGGAGCGCGACAGCATAATCGTCCAGCGAGGAGATTTCCCTGCCGGAAGCATCGGCGAGCTTTTTCACAAAAGCGGCATCGGGCGAAACCGCATCATCACCGCGAAGGGACGGCGCATATTCCGGCAGCGCTCCATACAAGCTGACATCGTCCGCCGCAGAGGCAACCGGCGAGGCGTATTCCACGCCAAAACGGGAGAGAATGTCCATCGCGGTGAGATCCGACAGAAGTTCATTCGCTTTTTCCCATATTTTACCTGCATTTTCCACCGATGGAACGTCATCAATGCCAAAAACGCGGGAAAGCTCCAGCAAGCACCAGTCATACACCGGTGTTCCCGCCAACAGGGGGGAAATCCGGCACCAGGCTTCCAATTTCTCGTAGTCGGAAGCATCGCCGGTGATCAATCGTTCCGGCACGCCCTGTATGCGCATCAGACGATGCTTGTAGGGATCAGGCGTGATCCAGATTCTTGTGAGATTTTCAAACCTCCCGCAGGAGAGATCCAGATGATTGTGGAAATCGATGATGGGCAGATCCTTCACCAATTCGTACAGTCTGCGGGAAAGGGGTGTCGGCAGCAGAAATTCCCTATTCATTTCGCCGCCTCCGAAAGTCCCTTACGACAACCGAAAGCATACAGCAAAAGCAGTTCTCCTTTGCACAATGTGATGATTTGATATTTCTATTTTAGCAGATATTCTCCTCTGATTCAATACACAAAACGCGAGAAAGTTTGCACAAATCGCTCAAAAAGCACCCGAAAAGGATTGCGGCCGGAACCGAATTATGTTATAATATAAAATAGACAAGCTTTGGCTATGGAGGTTTCCATGAAAGAATATATTTCACTCAATGGGCTGGGGCAGATTTCTCTGTTTCACATTCATCAGCCGGCCGGGTATATCGCTCATCTGCCCCACGGAACATCGGCAGAAACGATGATTATTATACTTTCCGGCTGTGTTCGCTGTCAGATCCCCGGACAAGACGATCGGATGCTCACGCCCGACGAAATCACGCTGTTTTCAAAAGATCAGGAACGGACATCCTGCTATCTCACGGATACGCATCTTCTTTCCGTACACCTTCATTTGCCGGGGAACACCATAGCGGAATCGGCGGTACAGGTAAAAACCGCCGCGATGAACGAGCACAGCGCGGCCTGCCTTTCGACATTGGCACAAGTCTATACCGCCAACCGGCCGTTAAGTGAGATTGCGGCGGCATCCTGCCTGTACGGACTTCTGGATGCCTGTATAAAACACGCCGAGCCGGAGCTTCCGCGAAAATTCCGCACCATTTCCGCCGTAAAGCAAGCCATCGACAACGATTTTATTTCCGAACGCCCGATTACGGAATACGCGAAGGATGCGGCAATGAGCGTGTCCGCCTTCCGCCGGCTTTTTTCCGAGTATACGGGGAAAACGCCGGTGCGGTACCGTCTGGAAAAACGTTTGGAATATGCTTGCCTTCTGGTAAGTTCGGGGGAATGTAACATCAGCGAAGCGGCCGCCCGCGCCGGCTTCAACAGCCTCCCCTACTTCAGCAGGCTGTTCCGGAAAACCTATGACTGCTCCCTCAGCGAATATCTTCACCGAAATACGAATAAAACCGCCGGGGAACGCCGCATCCGTGAAGACAGCGTACCGGCAGCATATCTTAAACCTTGGCAAGGCGGCCCCGTCCCGCGCGATTGACGGACACGAAAAAAACAAAACAATCCGAACGTGTGCCTTTTATGACTGACATTCGGACTGTTCTATTCCATTTTTAGCCGCTGCGCGACGGCAATCACAAAAGCATTGACCGCAAGCATCCATTTTGTGTTGTCGCCATAGCTCACCGCAAAAAAATGCGCAAAAGCTTTTCATATGCTGCCTCACTGTCAATACAACAAATATTTTCCCGCTGCATTCCGCCAAATGCATTATACGAAAGATTGGCAGAGCCCATAACCACCCGTTTTCTTCCATCTTCCGCTTCCAGAAGATATATTTTTTCATGAGATAGCTGATTGTGTGCCACATAAAAGCGTACCGAACCATTGTCTATGCGCTCCAGCAGTTTCTGACGCGAATTGCTTGCCGCATCTCTCATCCGTTCCAGAAGCTGATTCTGATATGCCATGATTTCCTGCATGGAATAGGACATCACAGATTCGCAGCCGAATATGATTTCCGCATCTTCGAACATATCGAGAAGATTGTACACGAAATGGATGCCGGAGGAAAATGTAATTGCACGGAGTTTCTGATAACCCTCAAATAATTCTTGCCAGGTCATTGGTTCAGCAGTTACATAATCCAGACGGACAACATCCACCTTGGGACCGGTAATTTCCTTTGGCTCAACAACATCAAACAGAGATAGAGTTTCATCATCTTTTCTTTTACGCATAGTTGTCTGGTATAATTAAATCATCCCCCAGTGAAAGATTCAATTACACAAACTCCTTTCATATAATTAGCATTATTCATTATATCACAGATTTCTCAAAAGACCAACTGCTTATTTTTATGATACAATAATCATCAATGACCCAAACAATCCCCAACCCTCTTGCAAAATCCGCCCATCTATGCTGCATTCCGGACTTGTAAGCGGAAATGTGATATCATCACAGAACAAGAATAAAAACTGTGCTATAATAAAGCCACAATAAGAAAAAGCAAGACGCTACAACGTCTGCGATTCCTGCAATGCTGTAAATAAAGATAAAACAAATTATGGAGGTACAAAATGGGAATCTTCGATTTTCTGAAACAGCCTGACATCAATCAGGGTGTAGAGCAATACAAGACCACATCCGGCGCCATTCTGCTGGATGTCCGCACTCCCGAAGAATATGCCGAAGGACACATCCCCGGCGGGAAAAATCTTCCTCTGCAGGATATTGACAAAGCGGCGGCTGTCATAGATCATAAAGATACCCCTCTGTTCGTCCACTGCCTGTCCGGTGGAAGAAGCCGTCAGGCGGCATCGGTGCTGAAACAGATGGGATATACAAATATAACCAACATTGGCGGGATTGCCGATTACCGTGGAAAGGTGGAGCGATAAGATGAAAGTTGTAATCGTTGGCGGCGTGGCGGTCGGAGCAACGGCAGCCGCGCGAATCCGAAGGCTCGATGAAACGGCAGAGATCGTGGTTTTTGAGCGTTCCGGATATATCTCCTACGCCAACTGCGGACTGCCGTACTATATCGGAGACGTGATCGAAGATCCCGATGATCTGACTCTGCAGACGCCCGAGAGCTTTTTCAGCAGATTCCGCGTGAATATGAAGGTCCGGCATGAGGTCACGGCGATTCATCCGGACAGAAAGACGGTGGCGGTGAAAAATCTGGAAACCGGCGGGGAATTTGAGGAAAGCTACGACAAGCTGATTCTCTCCCCCGGTGCAAAGCCCACCACACCGCCGTTCCCGGGACTGGACAGCGAGAAACTGTTCACGCTCCGCACCGTGGAGGACACCTTCCGCATCAAGGAATACATCCGTGAGTATCAGCCGAAATCCGCAGTTTTAGCGGGCGGCGGCTTTATTGGGCTTGAGCTTGCGGAGAATCTGCGTGAGCTGGGGATGGACGTGACCATCGTGCAGAATCTGCCGCAGCTCATGACACCGTTTGATTCCGACATGGCGGCCTTCATTCACAGCGAATTGCGTTCACACGGCGTGAAGCTGGCACTGAACCGGACGGTCGAAGGATTTGCAGAACGCGACGGCGGCGTAGATGTTCTTCTCAAGGATGCACTCCCGCTTCATGCGGATATGGCAGTGCTCGCAATCGGCGTTACGCCCGATACGGCTCTCGCAAAGGCTGCCGGACTGGCACTCGGCATCAAGGGCAGTATTCTCGTAAACGACCGCATGGAAACCTCCGTTCCCGATATTTACGCAGGCGGTGACGCGGTACAAGTGAAGCATTTCGTCACGGGCGAAGATACCCTGATTCCGCTGGCAGGTCCGGCAAATAAGCAGGGACGGATCATTGCCGACAATATCTGCGGTCTGGACAGCCGGTACAAGGGCTCGCAGGGCAGCAGTATTCTGAAAGTCTTCGATCTGACCGCCGCAGTCACCGGCATCAACGAAACACAGGCAAAATCCGCCGGCATTGACGCAGACTATGTAATTCTGTCGCCCATGAGCCATGCGGGTTACTATCCCGGCGGCAAGGTCATGACCATGAAGGTGCTGTTTGAGAAAGGCACGTTCCGTCTGCTGGGTGCACAGATTGTAGGATATGAGGGGGTTGACAAGAGAATCGACGTGCTGGCCACTGCCATCCGTGCGGGTATGAATGCGACCGATCTGAAAGACCTTGATCTCGCTTACGCACCGCCGTATTCTTCCGCAAAGGATCCTGTGAACATGGCGGGATTCATGATCGACAATATTGCAAACGGTGTGCTGAAGCAATGGCATCTTGAGGATGCGGATACGCTGCCCCGTGACGGAAGTGTAACGCTGCTTGATACGAGAACGGCTGGGGAATATAGTCGTGGACACATTGAGGATTTTGTCAACATCCCGGTGGATGAACTGAGAGAACGGCTGAATGAAGTACCGAAGGGCAAGCCGGTCTATGTAATCTGCCAGAGCGGTCTGCGCAGCTACATTGCAAGCCGCATTCTGAAGGGCAGCGGCTATACAGCATACAATTTTGCGGGCGGATTCCGTTTTTACGATGCGGTAACAAACGACCGCGCGTTGACCTGTCGTGCCACTGCCTGCGGAATGGATAACTAATATCATAAAATGTCCGCCGTGCGTTTTGCATCGGCGCACATTGTTTTATCTTTCGCTGAGTTCTTCCAGTTGGGGTTTATCTATAAGCTCAATTGTGCCGCGGGAGAGCTTGACCATGCCTTCGTTCTGAAAGTATTTCAGCATTCGGGTGATGACCTCACGGTGAGAAC
>JAZNKS010000116.1:0-8804 GCA_045578725.1 Candidatus Flemingiibacterium sp. | reverse complement strand
ACGGTTTTCTCCCCCCTACCATCCTCCTCCTCTGGACTCCTCCACCATTACCCCTCTCATTCCCATCAATAGTGGGTGCGGTGGTCCGCCCCCCATTCACCGGGCCACGGGGAGTTCGCGGTTCGACTCCCCGCCCGACGGAAGGTTCGCGAAGCGGGCACGCCGCTCAGGTTCGCCGCGGATTGATTGGCGCGAGGCGTTCGTGCGTGCGGCGGCTCACATTCACGGCGCGCCGTTTTGTACGTGCGCCCAGGGTGCGCCGGATTTGGGCCGCTGGCCCTCTCCGGCTGGTGTGGGTGGGTGCGATTGACTACGAAATGCGCCGGAATCGGACTTACGCCCTCTCCGGCTTGGGAGGCGGGAGCAAGCCCCCGCCCTACGGACCGCCGGGGGGCGCTCGCTTACAGCTCCTCCTCGAGGAGGTCGATCACCGTCTCGATGACCTTGAGTCGGGCATATTTCTTGTTGTTGCTCTCGATGACGACCCACGGCGCGTATGCCGTGTTCGTCAGCTTCAGCATCTGATCCACCGCGATGTGATACTGGAGCCGCTTCTCGCGGTTGCGCCAGTCCTCATCCGTGATCTTCCACTGCTTCTCGGGCGTGTTCTGCCGGTCGGTGAACCGGCGCAGCTGCTCATCATCGTCAATGTGCAGCCAGAATTTCACCACGATCGCGCCGGAACGGGTCAGCGTGCGCTCGAATTCATTCATCTCATCAAAGGCCCGCGTCCATTCGTCCCGCTTCGCAAAGCCCTCCAGCCGCTCAACCATGACGCGGCCGTACCAGCTCCGGTCATAGATGCCGATGTGGCCGGACTTCGGCAGGCTGTTCCAGAACCGCCACAGATACGGATAGGACAGCTCCGTCGAAGTCGGCGCTGCCACCGGAATCACCTCGTAGCCGCGCGGATCCAGACCCGCCGTCAGCCGCTTGATCGAACCGCCCTTGCCGGCCGCATCCCAGCCCTCAAAGACGATAATCAGCGGCCGCTTTTCATTGTACAGCCGGTTGTGAAGCTCGAACAGCCGATCCTGTCCCTTCTTCAGCCGCACCTTGTATTCCTCGTCCGTCACCGACAGCGACAGATCATAATCCGCCAGCGGACGGATCGGCTTTGGCTCGATGTGCCGGCTCGTGCGCACATCCTCCGGAATCGGATTCTGTCCCGTCGCCTCGGCAAGCGCCCGGTCGATCGCATCGTCCTTTACGCGCGGTGCCGCCTTTTCCCTGGCTTCGATCGCTTCCTCGATCGCGCCCTTCACAATCGAGAGCACCGTGCGGGCCGTCGATTTGCGGTCCTCGGCATCCAGCACATACCACGGCGCCCACTTTTCATCCGTCCGGCCGATCATGTCGGCGAAGGCCTCCAGATACCGGTCGTACTTCTTGTGGCGGCGGCGGTCATCGCCGGTCACGCGCCAGCGGGTCGCCGCGCTCTCCTCCAGCTTTTCAAACCGCTTTGCCTGCTCCTCGGCCGAGATATGCAGGAAGATCTTGATGATCACATAGCCGTCATCGTGCAGCTGGCGCTCGAACTCGCGGATATCGTCCACATGGCGATCCACCGTCTTCTTGGTCAGCTCCTCCTCCACACGGGAGATCGATACCTCGCGGTACCAGCTCCGATCGAAGATCGAGAGATTGCCGTAGCTGGGAAGCTTGGCCCAGAACCGCTTCAGCATCGGGAAGCGCTTCTCCTCCGTGGTGGCCTCGCCGATCGAATAGACCTTGAAGCCGCGCGGATCCAGCTCCGAGATCAGCTTTGATACCATGTATCCCTTGCCGGATGCGCCCCAGCCTTCAAACAGGATGACGGTGGGGATTTTTTTCTCCTTCGCCCGCCGCACGGTCGCGGCCAGCTGCTCGCGGAGTACCTTGGTGTCCTGCTCAAGATCGGCAAGGACTGCCGAGGAGAGTCGGGTGGGGGTCAGTTCTTTCATGGAAGATACCTCTTTTCGTTGAATTGAAGGGCGGGAAAATATTTTTCTCCTTCGCCCGAATGCGACAGTTTTTTCATCCCGGCCGTGCTACAATAGAGTCATCACGCACAGCAAAAGGAGGGAACCCGATTTGGATTCCAGTATCAGAACCGGAGAAAATGCCTCCGTCGAGTGCACACGTACCCGCGACGGATGCCTGATCGCCGCCGTCATCGGCGAGATCGATCATCACAGCGCGCGCTCCATACGCGCCAAAATCGACGAGCAGCTCTATCTCTGCCGCCCGAAGAAGGTGCGGCTCGAGCTGTCCGGTGTCAGCTTTATGGATTCGTCCGGCCTTGGGCTGATCCTCGGCCGCTTCACGCTGGCAAGGGAGCTCGGCGGCGAGCTGGTCATCGCCAATCCCGCGCCGAATGTCGAGAAAATCCTCAGCCTCGCCGGAACGGCGCGGCTCATTTCTACAGTAAAGGATAAGGAAAAATGAAAGAGAACACAGTCAATGAAGTCCGGTGCCGCTTCCCGGCCATCAGCGCCAACGAAGGCTTTGCGCGGGGGATCGCCGCCGCCTTCGCCCTGCAGGCATCGCCGACCGTTTCCCAGCTGGCGGATGTCAAATGCGCCGTTTCCGAGGCGATCACCAATGCCGTCGTCCACGCCTATCCCGAAGGAGGCGGCAGCATCGAGATGCGGATGCGGCTGAGCGATGCGGGCAGGCTGACGATCACCATCCGGGATCGGGGAATCGGCATTGCCGATGTGGATGCCGCCCGTGCGCCGCTCTATACCACCGATTCCAGCGGCGAGCGGAGCGGAATGGGCTTTGCGATCATGGAAAGCCTGATGGATGCCGTCCGCGTCAAAAGTCTGCCCGGGCGCGGGACAACCGTTACCCTCACCGTGAAGGTCGGTCTGCGTACATAAAGTCGGGAGGGGATTGTCATCCAACCAAGCTATCTTCGCAATGCCGACCTGCTGGCAAAGGCCAAAGCCGGCGATGAAGCCGCCAAAAATGAGCTTGTACAGATCAATATGGGCCTTGTTCGCAGCATCGCCGCGCGCTTTGCCGGGCGGATTGCCGACCGGGGGCTGGAATTCGAGGATCTGATCCAGATCGGGTGCGTTGGCATGGTCAAGGCGATCCGGAGCTGGGACGAAAGCTACGGCACCGTCTTTTCGACCTATGCCGTGCCGCTGATCATCGGCGAAATCAAGCGATTCCTGCGCGATGACGGGCCGATCAAGGTCAGCCGCTCCACCAAGCGGCGGAATGCGGAAATTCTCAAAAAGCGGGAGGAATTCACCCGGGAGGCGGGACGTGAGCCGTCGGTGGACGAGCTGGCCGCCCTCTGCGGCCTATCGTGCGAGGATCTCGTCTTCGCGCTGGAGGCCGGTGCGCCCATTCATTCGCTCTCCGCGCCTGTCGGCGATGACGATGCCGAGCTGGAGGATCTTCTGGAAGCCGGGCCGAGCGATATCGATGCCCTGACCGATCGGCTCGCCCTCCGGCAGGCCATCGCGCATCTGCCGCCGTCCCAGCGAAAGATCATCACCCTGCGGTATTTCTGCGACCTGTCCCAGCAGCAGACCGCCGACCGGCTCGGCCTCTCGCAGGTCAAAATCTCCCGCGAGGAGAAGAAAATCTTTGAAAAGCTCCGCGCCATGCTCGGCGGATAAGGATGAGGCGCACAATTCGCGCCCTTCATAGTCAAGCGTCCAAGCCCACGCCAGCCGGAGCGCGCAGGCGCACAGCGCCATAAGCGCAATTCCGACGCATTTCGTAGTCAAGCGCTCCAAAGCCACCCAGCCGGAGAGGGCCAGAGGCCCAATTCCGGCGCATCCCGTGCAGCCGTACATTATGGCGCTATAGCGCCTGCGCGCCGTGAATGTGAGCCGCCCGCTTCCCAAGCGATTCCACCAATGCAATCCGCGGCGAACCTGAACGGCGTGCCCGCTTCGCGAACCTTCCGTCGGGCGGGGAGTCGAACCACGAACTTCCCGTGGCCCGCTGAATGTGGGGCGGCCAGCTGTACCCACTGTTGATGGGAATGAGAGGGGTAATGGTGGAGGAGTCCAGAGGAGGAGGATGGTAGGGGGGAGAAAACCGTAGGTGTTCTCCCCCATCCGTCCTTCTCCTTTGGGGAATCGCTCTTGGTATCAATCGATATCGCCGGCAGACTAAAAAGCGATCGATTCTGCAGAATCAATGGATCTGCGGCGGTTCCTTTTGCGGGAAAAAGGGAGTTTGCGCGGACTTGCCTGCTTTCTACAAAGGATTGTTTGTGTAGACTTGATTGTTTGCTACAAAATATAGTCAAGCTAAACTTGTTTCGGTTCATCGAGAGGATGGGACACCGCCGCTACACGCTCTGGTTTCCCACCCTCTCGAGCTCTCCCGGCTTCCTCCGTGGGACGCGAGACGCGCTCCCGCGCGAGTAGGCCTAAATGCGCGGAAATTGCGCTTACGCGCTTCTTCCGCAGTTTTAGGCTCAAACAGCGCTCAGCACCTCGGTGCCAGGCGCGATCTACAGAGGTGCGCCCAAATCGCCAACCGCTGCTTTGCAGCGAATGCGCCCTTCTTCCGCAGTTTTAGGCTCAAACAGCGTTCAGCACCTCGGTGCCGGGCGGCAGGCGGGATGCCCCCGCAAGCGTGAGGCAAACAGGCTTCACCCGCTGGCGGAATTCCCACCTTCAGTTCTTCCAGAAATCGAAGAGCGCCACCTGCGAATCACACCGATACCCCGGCGCACGGATACGGTGATAGACACCGTCCGCGCCAAGCTCGGAGGCCTTGACATTGTCGCGCAGCTCCATCTCCAGAATCGCCTGCAGACGGCCGAGGAGCCGTCCGTCCCGAATCGGGGTCAGCACCTCGATCCGGCGTGTCGTATTGCGGGTCATCAGATCCGCCGAGCCGATGTAGCCGCGCTGACCGGCGCCCTCGCCGAAGAGATAGATCCGCGCGTGCTCCAGATACCGGCCCACAATGCTGATCACGCGGATGTTGTCCGTCAGCCCCTTGATTCCCGGACACAGACAGCAGATGCCGCGGATCACAAGCTCCACCTTCACGCCGGCTTCGGAGGCCGAAGCCAGCGCATCGATGATGTCCTTGTCCGTCAGGCTGTTCATCTTCATCCGGATGCGGGCGGGACGGCCTTCAAGAGCCGCGCGCTTTTCATGACCGATCTCGGACAGAATCCGGTCCTTCAGCGTGGTCGGCGATACGGGGAGCGTTTCGTAATCGGAGCGAAGCTCGCCCGATGACAGGGATTCAAACAGCCGCTCGGCATCCTCGCCGATGGCGGGATCGTTTGTCAGCAGGCCGAGATCCGTATAAAGCTTTGCCGTCTGCTCGTTGTAGTTGCCGGTTCCGATATGGACAAAGCGCTCCCATCCCAGCCCGCACCGGCGGCGGATCAGCGTGACCTTGGAATGCACCTTCAGACCGTTCATGCCGCAGATCACCCGGCATCCGGCCTCCTCCAGACACGCCGCCCAATGCAGATTGTTCTCCTCATCAAAGCGGGCCTTCAGCTCAACAACCGCCGTGACCTCCTTGCCGCGCTGGGCAGCCTCGCACAGGAGGGCGATGATCCGCGACTGGCTGCTCATCCGGTAAAGGGTGATCGATATCGCCGTCACATCCGGATCGATGACCGCCTCCTTCAGAAAATCCATGTAGGTGCGGACCGAGTGATACGGATAGTGGATCAGGATATCTTCACTTCGCAGATGGGTGAAGATCGATTCACCGGCCGCAAGTGCTTCGGTCGGCATAATCGGCTGATAAACGCCATCCCCCATCCGCTCGGCGCCGGCCCGGATCAGCGGGGAGATAAAATCCCAGGACAGCGGGCTGACGTTTTCATAGAGCTGTTCGGGGGTGAGATTCAGCCTCGTCAGCAGAAAATCAATCGCCTTGTGTCGCCTGGCTTCCTGCTTTTCGCTCATGATGGCATGGGGAGTGCGGATTTCCAGACGGATCGCGCCCAGCTTCGCCCGCTTTTTGAGCAGGATTTTCAGATAGGTGGGATAATCCAGCTCCGATGCCGGGTCGTCCGAGAAATTCTCGGCAACCGCAATATCGGCATTGCGGGTCACGCGAAAGAGCAGGCGGGAACGGATGCCGTCCTTTTTTCCGCCGAAGCATTCGGGGGCCAGCGCAAACAGAAGCTCCTCCGTTGGGATATAGCAGAGCTCCTTCCCCTCAAAGAAGCAGATGGACGGGGCATCCTTCGGCATGGGGAGCACACCCCAGCGTCCGCGCCGGCCGTGATGGTGGCTGTTCCGGATGGAAACCAGCACATGGATCCGCTTGTTGTCAAGGAAGGGCAGGCCGTGAATATCGTCGATGATGCAGGGAGCGGCCAGCGGAGCCAGCTCCTTTTTGAAGAACTGCTTTGCCTGCTTTTTCTCGGAATCGGATAATTCATCCCAGGAAAGGCGGCGGATGCCCCATGTGCCGGCCTCGTCGGCCAGCAGGCGGTCGATTCCGTCGCGCAGGGAAATCAGGGGGCGCACCCGGCCATAAACCATCGCCAGCTGCTCAGCGGCGGACAGACCGGTCTTGTTGTCGGGCGGGAGATCGGGAAGGAGGGAGCGATCGTGCAGGCTTCCGGCCCGCACCATGAAAAATTCATCCAGATTGGATGCAAAAATGGACAGAAACCGCAGCCGTTCCAGCAGCGGAACCTCGGGGGCCGCGGCCTGAAGAAGCACCCGCTCGTTGAAGCGGAGCCAGGAAAGCTCGCGATTGATATAAACGCCGTTGGTCATGTCCGTTGTCCTCGATTCTGATTTTGTACCGTGCCCGCAAGTGCACGGCTTTTTTGCGAAACTGCACAGCTTTATCCGCCGCACGCCTTGTGCAGGGCGAAAAGCTGTGGTATAATGGATTCATCCGGGCGCATCGCGTCCGGCATTTCTATTTTTGGAGGGAATAGCAAATGACGCTGATCCGACAGTTCATCGGATTCAATCTGAAGCGAAAGCTGGTGCCGCTCTCGGCAGGAGCCATCGCGCTGTATACGGTTTTATTGGAATATTTCAATCGCCTGCGCTTCCCGCCGTCCCTGGTATTGAGCGGCGGCGTTCTGGCCGGCGAATGCCATTTGAGTGCGAACAGTATGCGCCGTGCCCGGCAGGAGCTGATCGATTGCGGATATCTGATCATGAGGCCGCGCAGGCAAACCGATTTACCGGAATATGTTCTTGTCCCATTGGAGCCGGACACATTCAATAAGCCTGAAAAAAAGAAATCGACCGGTTCCAAAAACCATGCTCCGGAGGCTTCCGCTTGCGCAGATCCTTGCTCAGATTCTGCGCAAGCTGCCCCCGCCCCTTGCGCAGACTGTTGCGCAGATCCTTGCGCAGACTGTTGCTCAAATTCTGAGCACATATATAGAACAGAACAGAACACATCTGTCTTTGACGGAAAAAAATCCGGCAATGCGGACTTTCTCCGCTTCTGGCTTTCATGGCCGAGAAAGGATGGCTATGAGGAAGCAAAGATAAAATGGGAAAGCCTCCGCCTGTCCTCACCGGATGCCCGGCGTGTAGCCGTCGCCGCCGAAAAGATCAGCAAAAAGCACGGCTATGACAAAAAATCGCCCGCCCGGATTCCGAGTGCCGCCCAGTGGCTGGAATACGAGGGCTGGCGTGAGCTCAGCAGTGAAGAAATCGATAACGAGCTGCAGTTCGAGGATTTCATCGACGCGCTCGAAAAAAAGCAGAAAGGATAAGCATTATGATTCACTACCCTTCCCTCGCCGTGTTCGGCAATTACCGCTGGCTTCTCAGCGCCATCAAGGTCAAGGATGCCGAGCGCACCCGCACCAAAGAGCAGATCCGCGACGGCCTCATCAGCCGCGAGGCGCTCGACGACGATTGGAATCTCAACTTAAACCGGGATATCGACCGGCTGAAGGAGCGCCTGCACGCCATCGAAGCGGCCATTGAAGCCATGCCGGAAACGCCGGAGCTGCTTCCCTGCAAGCTGTTCATGCGGCTCTATTATCTCTACGGCCTGTCGCTGTCGGATGCGGCCATGCGGATGTGCGTCAGCTATTCGACGGCGCGCCGTCTGCAGAAACGGTGCGCCGCCTATTTCGAAAATCATCCCACCGGGGAAATCTGATCGCCCCGCCGCAATCGCTCCGCGCATACCGGCGGGAACCATCCTGTCCCCGTAGGGGCGAACTGTGTTCGCCCGCCGCAAACGGCTGCCGTCAGGTATTGCGGTCAACCTTCTTCATGACCTTGAGATTGCCGATCTTCTTCGAGCGGGCATCCAGCTCGCCGAGAACCTCGTCAAGGGGAAGCTCCTGCTGATTCATCAGCACCACCAGATGGTACAGAAGGTCGCTGATTTCATTCTTCAGCTCCTCGTTGTCGCCGTTCTTGGCGGCGATGATCGTTTCGGCGGATTCCTCGCCGACCTTCTTGAGGATCTTATTGAGGCCCTGTGCAAACAGATAGCAGGTATAAGAGCCTTCCTCGGGATTGACCTTGCGGTCGGCTACGGTTTCATAAAGCTCGCGAAGTACATTGTCGTTCATGTTGATTTTCTCCTGTTGTGATTGGTTTTATTCGGGATCGTGCGGCGATGAATCGGTGTGCCGCCTCGCCCGTCGGGAGAGGCTGGGGCGCTCTCCTCGGTTACAAAGGCCTGACACCGGATTTGCTTCGGCTCCCCGCGAGGGCTGTAGGGCGGGGGTTTACTCCCGCCGATTTGTTCCGCTTCGGCTGTTTCGAGCGGCGGGGGATGCGTTTGCGTGAATTGGCTGGGCGGGTGCTCCTGTTCCGACGAAGGCTTGACACCGGATTTTCTTCGGCTCCCCGAGAGGGGGGAACCAAGCCTCA
>JAZNKS010000115.1:0-35560 GCA_045578725.1 Candidatus Flemingiibacterium sp. | reverse complement strand
AAGTCCGCTAACACCCTGAAGCTGATCGAGACCGCTGTTGAGCTTCCGAAGGCTCCTGAAAAGCCCGCTACCTCCGATAAGACCGCTGACCTCGGCGTTATCGTTTCCGCAGTAGCTATGGCAGCTTCCGCTCTCGTAGTTTTCAAGAAGAAGCACTAATTGCTGATTCAAAAAAATGAACAGGACGCCGCCTAAACGGCGTCCTTCATTTTGGACGATTAAAATGCAATAAGTTAGGCCGTCGGTATACCCTGACATACCGGCGGCCCTTCTTTTTTATTTATCGCGGTGTGGTATTCTTTTCATCGTAGTCGCCGACATATTCAATCCGGCTCTCTACGGTTTTCCGGTACTGATAGGGTGTCAGCCCAATCCGTGCCTTGAAGGTCTTGGCAAAATGCGTTTCATCCACGAATCCGCAGTCGATCGCCGCGCTCATCGGCGATTTGCCGCGCGCAATCATACCGGCGGCCCGCGTGATCTTCACCGTCATCAGATAGTGGTGAAGTGTCTCGCTTGTGTACTTCTTGAAATCCAGATTCAGCTTCTGTTCGCTGACGAAGAAGCGCTTGGCGATCTCTGCGGCCGTCAGCTTCTTCGGATAATTGGCGTTGATATATTCCAGCACCTCTGCAATGTAAACCGGCGCAGAGGCGCTTTTTGCGCCTGACGATGTGGTCTGCGTGGTCTTTTTCTCGGCCAGCACCAGAAGGCCGACCAGAATCACCGCCCGCATACCGTCATCAAGACCGTCAAGCAGCGTCATCTCGGCAAGACTCCTTGCGCATTTCAGCGAATCGCCCTCCAGCGGAGCCAGAACCAGATCCTTAGCGTACAGCTTGCGGCAGTTTACCATCTCACCGGCAATCCGGAGGCTTTCCTCTGTAAAATAGAAGACGAAGCACTCATAATCCCCGCCACGCGGTGAATTGGCCGCATGGAAGGCGTAGGGCCTGTGAAGCTGGAAATGCGGTTTATCGCAATGATAAACCCGCCCATTGCTGAGGATATTCACCTCGCCGTTCAGAACCAGGGACAGCTCATACTTGGAATGAAAGTGGATCCAATCCTGCGTATAGCCGTCCGATTTGAAATGCTGGAGATAAATCTCGTCCTCGCGCCCGGAAACATCGTAAAACAGGTTTTTCTCGTTGTTCATGTCATTCCTCATTTGTCATCCGTGTTATAATCAATCTGCTTGATCAGAATCCGGTTGAACTGATAGGGAGTCAGTCCAATCCTCGATTTGAAGGTCTTGGAGAAATGGCTTTCATCTGAGAATCCACAGGACACCGCCGCATCCAGCGGTGACTTTCCCAGCGCGATCATCCCGGCCGCCTTGGATACCTTCACGCTGACAATATAATGATGCAGCGTTTCCCGCATATATTCCTTGAAATCCGCATTCAGCTTCTGCTCGCTGACATAGAACTGCCGTGCAATCTCGCCGGCCGTCAGCCGATCGGCATAATGCTCGTCGATATAGGACAGCACCTCGCCGAGATAATCGCAGCTGCTCTCCCGGTAAGCATCCGTGCTTGTCCCGCGATAATGTGCCGCAAGTGCCAGAAGGCCTGCCAGCGCCATCCGCTGCATCGCGCGGTCAATCTTCTCCTGCAACACAACGGCGCTGAGATGACGGGCGCATTCCAGCGCCTCGCCGCCCAGCGGGACAATCGCATAATCCTCGCTGAACAGCCGCTTGACATCCACCAGCCCGCATGCAAAGTCCACACTCTTCTCGCTGAAATAGAAGACATACCGCTCATAGAGCTGTGTCTTGTCCGCGTACGCGATATGGAAGCTGTACGGCTTGTGAAGTCGGATATGCGGCCCGTTGAACAGATAGGAGTGGCCGCCGCAATTCACACGGGTTTCCCCCTCGCTCAGCACCAGCGTCAATTCATATTTTCCGTGGAAATGCTGAAATTTCTGATCGTAGCCGTAGCTGCTGTTCAGGGCGGCATAGATCTTCTCCTCCAGCCCGAACACATCGTAATAAAAGATTCCGTTATCCATCATTCTTTCACTCTCGGCGGACAGCGATGACCGCTATCCGTTTCTTCGGGTGCACCGTTTATGTAACGCTTGGCCTGCGTCGAGAACAGCTCGCAGTATCGGCCGCCCAGACGCATCAGCTCCTCGTGCGTCCCCTCCTCCACCAGCGCGCCGTATTCCAGCACCAGAATCTTCGATGCCTTTGTCGCGCTCGACAAGCGGTGGGATACAAAAATTGTTGTCTTATTGCGGCTCAGCGCATCGAACTCATTGTAAATCTCCTGCTCGGCGATGGCATCCAGCGCCGCCGTGGGCTCGTCCAGAATCATCACATCCGAATCGCTGTAGAAAGCCCGTGCGATCGCCAGCTTCTGCCATTGACCGCCCGAAAGCTCCATACCGTTCTCCTCGAAAATCCGCATCAGCGGCGTTTCGTATTCATCCGGCATCCGCTCAATGAATCCGCTCGCACCCGACTGACCGGCCGCATCCCGGATCCGCGCCTCCTCAATCGGCAGATGCAGCGCACCGAAGGAAATGTTCTCCTTGACGCTGAAGGCATACCGGCCGAAATCCTGGAAGACAATGCCGAACATCTGATAGAGCGCCTCTACATCATAATCCCGCAGATCGCGGCCATCCAGCAGAATGCGGCCCTCGGTGGGATCATACAGACGGGTCAGAAGCTTCAGCAGCGTCGTTTTGCCGGCACCGTTGAGTCCGACCAGCACCACGCTTTCCCGCGGATTCAGCTTGAAGCTGACATCGCAGATGACATCCTTTTCCGTGCCCGGATAGCGAAAGGAAACATGATCGAATTCGATGATGTGCCCTGCCCCGCGCACCGGACGGAGCGGTTCCTCCAGCCGGGGCAGAATCGTCTGCTTCTCATTCATGAAGGACATCATATTGTCAATAAACAGCGTGCCCTCAAAGATGGAAGCCGTTGTCGAAACCAGCGCTGCCACGCCGCTTGCAATGGAGCTGAGCGCACCGGTATACAGCGAATAGTCGCCAACCTCCAGATTGCCCGCAAAGACCTCGTAAGCGATGCTGATATACAGCAGGCAGTTGATTACCGTTGTTATGACGGTGATACCGATATGCCAGATGCCCTCCGAAACGATCAGCTTCTTCAGGCCGCCGAAATATGCGGCGAAGACCTCCTTGTATTTGCCGATCAGCAGATCGGACAAGCCGTACATCCGGACTTCCTTCACATGATCCTTGCTGACCATGATGTTGGTGAAATAGTTCAGCTTCCGGCGCTCCTTGGAGCGGCGGAACATATAATTGGCATTCTTGCGGCGGTAGACAAAATTGATGATGGCGGCAGGAATGCTCATCAGTATAATCAGCATCGGCGCAAGAGGGCTGATTACCGCCAGCACGGCAATAAAGCTGAACATACTGATCAGCGTACTCATGATGCCGAAGGTGGAATTCAGGATCTGAATCGGACGGTTTCCGGCCTCGCGGTTGGCATTCTCCAGCTTCTGATAGAATTCGGGCGTATCGAAGCTGGCCGTATCGATCGTCTTGGCCTTGTTGATAATCAGCAGCTTGATATGGTTGGACACCAGCTCACCGGCAATCCGCATGAGAATGTTGTTGATACTCCCGGCCAGCCGATTGGCAAACATATACGCAAACTGGAAGGTCAGCATCTGCGCCACGACGGCAAAATCGGTCACATCCCCGCGTACGGCACCGACCAGCAGGTCAATCAGCTCCTTGCCGATAAAAGCACCGACAATCGGCATCACGCCGTTGAAGACCGCCATGAAGAGCATAAGGAACAGAATCCAAGGCCGGGTCTGCCAGACAAGACCGTAAATATAGAATAACCGCTTCAGGAATTTTCCGATAATCTCGTCCCGGATGTAGCCGGGGAATTCACGCAGATGCTTCGGCGGCGGCGCGGTGAAATGATCGCGCTCCCGACCGCCCGGTCCTCCGGGACCGAACTCGCCTCTTCCGTTCATAGCTTTCCTCCTGTTCTCATCACACATTCAATCCATATACTATTATTATACCACTTTTTTCGCCATTCGGCAATACTTTTTTGCAAAAATTGAACAATCTCTTTTCGTCGGCTGCTTTCACCGCAAAACTCACACCATGATGTTAATTTGTTATCTTATAACATTTTTGATGTGAATGCAATTCACGACTTTCTCAATTCGTGTGAATTTTGTGCAGTCTGCGGATTGACAAAAAGATGACAATGATGTATAATAGTAGCATAGAAAACGATTTCGGAGATGAAACAATATGGATTTTGAAATGATGCACCCCGCCGACCGGATTGTCACGATCATGGATCGTCTCTATGACTACGGAATGACCACCACCTCCGGCGGCAACCTCTCGATTTGCGACTCAGACGGAACCGTCTGGATCAGCCCCTCCGGCGTTGACAAGGGATCCCTTCGCCGTGAGGATATCATGCAGATCCGCGCCGACGGCACGATTGTCGGCCCCCACAAGCCTTCCAGCGAGTATCCCTTCCACCTGGCCATCTATCAGGCCCGCCCCGATCTGAAGGCTGTTCTGCACGCTCATCCGCCGGCGCTGGTCGCCTTCAGCGTCATTCGCAAGCTGCCCAACACCTCGCTGATTCCCAATGCGAAGTTCCTCTGCGGCGAGGTCAGGATGGCCGAATATGCCCTTCCGGGAAGCAAGCTGCTCGGTGATAAGATCGCCGAACAGTTTGAAGACGGCGCCGACACCGTCATGCTCGAGAATCACGGCGTTGTCATCGGTGCCACCGATCTCTTCCGCGCCTTCATGAATTTTGAAACCCTCGACTACATCGCACGTCTGGAGATCAATGCCCGCTCGCTCGGCAAAACACCGTCCGCTCTCTCTGACAAGCACATGGCCGTCTACCGCCTCAAGGTGCATCCGACCATGGATGAATTCGTCAGCCGTGTCCGCACCAGCGAAGAGCTGGATGCCCGCCGTGAGATGTGCACGCTGATCCACCGTGCCTATGACAATCAGCTGTTCACCAGCTCGCAGGGAACCTTCTCCAAGCGGCTGTCCGACGGCTCCTTCATCATCACGCCATACGCCATGGACCGCAAGTATCTCCAGCCGGAGGATCTCGTCCGCATCGAAGACGGCCGCAAGGAGCACGGCAAGAATCCGTCCCGCTCGGTTGCTCTCCATGCCGCCATCTACGCCAAGCATCCGGAAATCCAGAGCATCATCGTGGCCCATCCGCCGCACATCATGGCCTTCGCCATCACCGACTGCGAATTTGATGCCCGCCTGATCCCCGAAAGCTACATCATGCTCAAGAATGTCAAGAAGTATCCCTTCGGCTCCTCCTTCATGCAGCCGGAGCTTCTGGCCGATGAGATCTCCATCAAGAATCCCGTCTGCATCATCGAAAATGATTGCGTGATCGTCGGCGGTACCTCGCTGCTGAATGCCTTCGACCGTCTGGAGGTCATGGAATACAGCGCCAAGTCGGTCATCGATACCGCTTCCCTCGGTCAGGCCGTTGTCAAAATCAAGCCCGAGGAAGTCCGCGACATCGAAATCGCCTTCAATCTGTAAAACTCACGGAACTGCGAATACAAATAGAAGGCGCTGTTGCAAGTTGAAAACTTGCAGCAGCGCTGGGCGTAAACGTGCAGGCGTTTTCGCGCCCGAAACCATCGGTTTTTGTGTGCAAAGCACACAAAAATGGAACCCTCAATGGGTTCCAAGATGTATTTACTGGGGCTGTTGCATCTAAATGCAACAGCCCCTTTGTTTATTGGTCAGGTCAGCCGCGCAAACTGCGACTGGTAGAGACCGGCGTAGATACCGCCCTTCTCGATCAGCGAGGCATGATTGCCGCGCTCCATAATGCCCTCATCCGTGATCACAATGATCTCGTCGGCATTCTTGATGGTGGACAGCCGGTGGGCCACGATCAGCGTTGTACGGCCCTCACAGAGCTCCTCCAGCGATTGCTGGATCGCCAGCTCGGTGGCATTGTCCAGCGCGCTCGTCGCCTCGTCCAGAATCAGTATCGGCGGATTCTTCAGAAAGACCCGCGCAATGGAAATCCGCTGCTTCTGGCCGCCCGAGAGCTTGACGCCCCGCTCGCCGACAAAGGTCTGATAGCCCTGCGGCAGAGTGAGAATGAAGTCATGAATATTCGCCCGTCTGGCCGCCTCATAGACCGCTTCCTCGCTGGCACCGTCCGAGCCGTAAGCGATGTTTTCGTACACCGTTCCCGTGAACAGGAAGACGTCCTGCTGAACGATACCGATGTTGCGCCGGAGCGATTCCCGGCTCAGGCTGCGGATATCATGGCCATCCAGCGATACGCTTCCGGATTCGATCTCGTAGAAGCGAGGGATGATGTGGCAGAGCGTAGTCTTGCCGCCGCCGGACGGGCCGACCAGCGCGACCGTGCGGCCGACCGGAATGGTCAGCGATACATCCTGCAGAACCGATTGTTTTTCATCGTACGAAAAGCTGACGTGATCGAAAACGATCTCGCCCTCCGCCTTTCCGATGTCAATCGCATCGGGCGCATCCTCCTCAACCGGTGTGTCCATGATCTCACAGAAGCGCTTGAAGCCGGTCATGCCGTTCTGGAACTGTTCAATAAAGGAAATCAGCCGCCGGACCGGATTCATGAAGGCATTGACAAACAGCAGGAACGCCGCGAAATCGCCCACATCGATCTGCCCGAAATAAGTAAAGATACCGCCCGCTACCAGCACGATCAGATTCAGCAGGTCCGTGATGAAGGTCGTGCCGGACGAGAATTCGCCCATAACCTTGTAAGCCTTCGCACGCGCGCCGACAAAACGCTGATTGCCTTCCTCGAAGACCCGGTTTTCGTGCTCGGAATTGGTGTATGCCTTGGATACACGGATACCGGAGATGCTGTTTTCAAGTGTCGCATTGACCTCGCCGATCTCCACGCGGGTCTGGGTGAACGCCGCACTCATCGCCAGCCGCTTCTTCATCGCAAACAGGACAAGGAACGGCAGGACGGCAAATACAATCAGCGTCAGCCAGATGTGGATCGAAGCCATGAAGCAGAAGGAGCCGACCAGAATAATCACCGACAAAAAGAGATCCTCGGGGCCATGATGGGCCAGCTCGGAGATATCCATCAGGTCATTGGTAATCCGCGACATGATGGTTCCGGTCTTCGTGTTGTCAAAATAGCTGAACGGCAGCTTCTGCAAATGGGCGAAAATATCCCGCCGCATATGTGCCTGCATCCGTACACCGACGATGTGGCCGTAATACTGAACGAAATAGTTCAGCCCCATCTTCAGTAAATAGATGCCTGTGAGCACCGCCGCCCAGATTAAAAGCAGCTTCAGCTGCTTTTCGGGGATATACACATTGATCATCGATCGGGTGATCATCGGATACACCAGATCGCAGACCGCCAGAATGAGCGCGCAGAACAGATCCGCGCAGAAGAGCTTCATCTGCGGCTTGTAGTAAGAAATAAATCGTCTGAGCATATAAACCTTCCAAGTCCAAAAATCGGGCGATGACGACAAATCCGTCGTCATCGCCCATGCTGAAGTCAATCAATAGTTGTCGCGCTTGTTATTGCGGAGGATGCCGATAATCTCGGAGAACTCGTCATCGGAAATCAGCTCATCGCCCTTTTCCTTTGCCGGAGCCTCAGCAGCCTGTGCCGGTGCTTCGGGAGCTCTTGCCGTGTTCATCGGACGGGTGCCGCCCTGACGGATGGCCTGCTTGGCGGCATCGGCCGCTGCCTGCATCTGTGCTTCCACGGTATTCTGCATACTCTTGGGAGCGGTGTCAAAGCCGGTTGCAATAACCGTAACACGCATTTCATCCTCAAGCTCCGGATCGAATGCAGCACCCCAGATGATGTTGGCATCGGGATGAGCCTCGTCGGCGATCATGTTGGATGCAAGGTCAACCTCTTCCAGACCGATGTCGGGGGAAGCGGTGATGCTGACCAGAATGCCTCTTGCGCCTGCGATCGAGGTTTCGAGCAGGGGGCTGGAAATAGCAGCCTTGGCAGCCATTTCGGCCTTGTCCTTACCCTTGGCATCGCCGGTACCCATGTGAGCATAGCCGGCATCGTGCATGATGGCGGTTACGTCGGCAAAGTCCAGGTTAACAATACCGGGAACATTGATCAGCTCGGAGATGCTCTGTACGCCGCGGCGGAGAACATCGTCGGCAACCTCGAATGCATTCTGAAGGGTGATACGGGTGTCCGAAACCTGCTTCAGTCTTTCATTCGGGATGATGATGAGGGAATCAACATATTCGCAGAGATTCTTGATACCGATTTCAGCCTGTGCCATGCGCTTGCGGCCTTCAAAGCCGAAGGGCTTTGTAACAATACCGACGGTGAGGATACCCATTTCCTTGGCAGCCTTTGCGACAACGGGAGCTGCACCGGTACCGGTGCCGCCGCCCATACCGGTGGTGATGAATACCATGTCTGCACCCTGCAGAACCTTCTTGATTTCCTCAAGGCTCTCTTCTGCAGCGCGGGATCCGATTTCGGGGTTTGCACCGGCACCGTGACCCTTGGTGATCTTCTCGCCGATCGGAATCTTATAGGTTGCGCTGGACTTGACAAGCGCCTGCTTGTCCGTATTGATTGCGATGAATTCGACACCGCGGATGTTGGTGGAAATCATGCGGTTGACAGCGTTGTTTCCGCCGCCGCCGACACCGACTACCTTTATATTGACACCACTGTCGAAGTTATCGTCAAACTCGTATGACATTTTCGTATCCTCCTTGATATTTTCCGTCCGTTCCCGGCCTTGGTTGATTTCTATATTCTTATATTTTATATAATACTATTTTGTAAGGAATTTTGCAAGGGGTTTTCAAAAAATTAACCGTAATTTTACATTATCCCTCGCTGAAAACAAGTTCCAGCTGGGGATCCACCCTCGCGGAAAACTCCTTTGGATCCGTCAGATCGATAGCCGCCGGCGTCTTTCCGTCAAACGCGCCCGGCGTGCTGACGGCATTGAGCGCGGAATTCAGCTTGACCGACAGATCGCTGCTGTCACCCAGCTCCACCAGATACAGCGAATCGAAGATCATCATCAGATTGAAGCGGTCGCTCAGATCGAATCCGTTGATCCGCCCGGCCAGCTCGCTGCGCAGGATGATGTCCAGATAATTCTCCACATAACGCGCGGACACATCGTCGGAGAAAACGATGGACGAGCCGACAATCGCCGCATCAATCTGCGGCAGAACCAGCTCCATAAGCCCGCCCGGCACTTCGGTGCCGGCCAGCCGCTCCAGAACCCGGAGCTTCTCGGAAAGAATGAAGATTTCGCCGTACAGCTCGGAAAAGAAGACCGGCTCATCCTCAACCACCTTCAGCACCAGCGTGTGCGGAAGCTTGCGTGTTATTTTCACATCCCGTATGTAGGGAAGCCGGCTCGGAACCCCGGATACATCCGATTTCCTCACCTCATAAAGGCTCTGGCCCGGCTCGATGCTGCAATGGGAGAGAATCTCTTCCCTGCCGTAGCGCGTCGTTCCGACAACCTCAATTTCCTCGATGTTGAAAAAGAGCGCCAGACATATGACGGCAAAAATCGCAGCCAGCAGCGCAAAAATGACGAAGGTCGTCAAGCGGGATACATGACGCCGCGCACGGTTATGGCGGGCCAGTTTCTGCAGGCTTTCCTGATTTTTGATATGCTGCAGCTCCTTGGAGTCGCCGTCAAAAAACCGTGACACCTGCACCTGCATCCTTTCTTTACGAATCCGGCAGAATGTTCCCGCGATGGCCAAGATACCGCCTTTATAATATTATATCACAGAAACATTCAAAAAGTCAAGGGAATTTGCGCTGTTTTATTGATTTTCCGCCGATTTTTTGCGCGTTTTCTGGCACTTATTTCCCTTTATTTCCCGCTAATTTGCACAAATCGGAATAAATCGTCCGATTTGCCTCGGGAAGTGCAAATTTCTTCAGATTCTCCGCTCTCCGGCGCCGCAGTGTATCATCCTCCAGCAGACCGCCGACCACCTGTGTCAGCTTGCCGTCGGTCAGCTCGCGCTCTTCAAGAAGCGCCGCCGCATCGGCATCGGCCAGAACCTTCGCGTTCTTGTACTGGTGATTGTCGGTCACATTCGGTGAAGGAATCAGCACACAGCATTTGCCAAACGCCGCCAGCTCGGACAGCGTCATCGCCCCCGCCCGGTTGATGACCACATCGGCCGCCGCCATCTGAAGCGGCATATCGTAGATGTATTCCAGCAGGCGGATGTTCTCGCATTTTTCCAGCCCGTATTCCGCGAATTTTGCCTTGGCAGCCTCATACTCAATAGCGCCTGTCGCATGAACGTGCAGGATTTCGGGATGCCTGGCGGAATAATCCCGCATCAGCGCCAGAACCTCATCGTTGACCCGCTCCGCGCCCATGCTTCCGCCGCAGGAGAGAAGCAGCTTCTCATATTTGCCCGTGATGCCGAGCTCCTGTCTGGCCGATTTATAATCCAGCGAGGCGAATTCCGCCTTCAGCGGATTGCCGACCTTGCGAATCTTCTCCCTGTATGCCTCGCCGAGTGCATCGGCTGTGGCATCGAAATTCACATAAATGCGGTCCACATATCGGGCCAGCATCCGGACGGTCACACCGGGAATTGCATTGGATTCGTGCACCGCGGTCGGGATTTTCATAGCGGCCGCCGCCTTCAGAAGCGGCCAGCTGACATAGCCGCCGGTTCCCACCACCAGATCGGGCTTCCACTCCCGAAGGAGCTTCTTGGCCTTGATCGGCGAGGTGAAGGCAAGCCATGCCGATTTGATGTTGTAGGGGGTCAGACGGCGCTTGAAGCCCTGCACCTCCACATGGTACAGCTCATAGCCTGCCTTTGGCACCAGTTTGTTCTCAATGCCGCGGGAGGTCCCCACAAAGGCGATCTGCGCCTCCGGCTGATTGATACGGATGCTGTCGGCGATGGCGATCGCGGGATTCACATGGCCGCCTGTGCCGCCGCCTGTCATAAGTACTTTCACAGATAATACCTCATAGTCCGATTATTTTTTCTGCCTTGAAAAGCGTGAAATCGACAGAACAATTCCCATTTCCAGCATCAGAATACAAAGCGAGGATCCGCCATAAGAGAAGAACGGAAGCGAAATGCCGGTGTTGGGGAGCATCTGCGTGACAACGCCGATGTTCAGCAGTGCCTGCACCGCAATCTTGCCGATGATGCCCGTGACGAGAATCTGCGAATAAATATCCGGCGCCTTCATGGCAATCAGGAAGCCGCGCCAGATCAGCAGAGCGAACAGCAGAACAACCGCGATGGCACCCACAAAGCCCAGCTCCTCGCACACGATTGTGAAGATGAAGTCATTCTGCGGCTCGGATACATACAGATGCTTCTGCCGGCTCTCGCCAAGTCCCACGCCGAAGAAGCCGCCCGAGCCGATGGCATACAGGCCCTGCAGAGTCTGCCAGCCGCCGTCACGCGGATAATTCTCCGGATGGAACCATAGGTCAAGGCGCTTGCGCGTATAGTCGGTGGTCAGCGCCAGAAGACCGAAAGCCAGCGCACCCGCACCGCCCATCAGACCGAGCACGCGGAGCGGTGCACCGCCGGCGTAAATCACCACGATTCCGATCAAGAACATGATGATCGTTCCCGACAGATGCTTTTCGATGGCAACCAGAATGCAGGCCGCACCGATAAAGGCAAACGGTACAATGGCACCGAAGAAGATCGAGCGCCAGATCTTTGTGTAGTCGGTGACCCGCTCGTAATAGCGGTCAAAATACCAGGCCAGCATCATGGCAAGCCCCAGCTTCATGAACTCTGACGGCTGAATGTTGGTAAAGCCGATGGAAATCCACCGTCTGGCACCGTTTACCGTTACGCCAAGAGGCGTCGGCACCAGAATCAGCAGAATCAGACAGAAGATATAAAAGGGGACGCTAAGGGCCCGATAGAATTCCGGCTTCATCCGCGCGGCTACAGCCATGGCGACAAAGCCGACAGTAATGAAAATGAACTGCCGGGCGATGATATAGTAGCTGTCATTGTATTTCTGCTTGGCGTAGGCATAGCTGGCCGAGTAGACCATGATCGTACCGAAGGCCAGCAGAATCAGCACCAGTATCAGAAAGACATAGTCATAGCTTCCGTTGACACGGACAATATCCCGCTCCTCAAAGACCGTACGGTCCACATGGAAGACCCGCTTCCAATAACTGAGCCGCGACTCCTGCTTCACAGCCGGAACGCTCACCGGTGCATGGCGGGGAGCTGCAGGCTGATGCATCTGCGCCGGGCCGGTCTGATGATGAAGCGGCTCGGCCGGACGACCGGATACGGTTCTGCGCGGCTGCATCGGACGCCCTGTATTCTGCGCGGCGGGACGTGCCGGATTCGGACGGGATGCGCCTGCACGGCTGCCGGGCTGCTTCGGCTGTGAAGCCGGTCTGCCCGCCGACATTTTTGTCGGCCTTGGCGTATTGGCCGGCTGCTGCCTTTGAGGCGGCTGCTGCCTTTGGGGCGGCTGAGGCCTGTTTGGAGGATTCCCGGCACCGGATGCCCGATAATGGTATCCGCCCCGGCCCGATTGACGGCCGTCCTGCATATCATTCCCTCCGTTTCAAAACATTCAAAAACAAATCAGATTCCGAAGTATGCCAGCACGCCCGCAAGGACGGTTACCAGCGAAAAGATGCCGACAATCTTCAGCTCACTCCAGCCGCACTTTTCAAAGTGGTGATGGATCGGCGCCATTTTGAAGAAGCGCTTGCCCTTCGTCAGCTTGAAATAGGAGACCTGGATCATGACCGATGCGGCCTCCATAATGTACACAATGCCGATGATGACGATCAGCAGCGGATTGTTCAGCATATAGGCCATGCCGATGACCAGACCGCCGAGGAACAGCGAGCCGGTATCGCCCATGAATACCCGCGCAGGGTAGAAGTTGTAGACGAGGAAGCCGAGGCAGGCACCCATCGTGAGACCGGCCATCACCGCTTCAGGCAGCAGATTCAGCCGGAAGGCGGCCACGGCAAAGAATCCGCCGACCGCCAGCGTTACCGTGCTGGCCAGGCCGTCAATACCGTCGGTCAGATTCACGCTGTTGATAATGCCCGTGATGAGCAGGATCGAAAGCACATAATACAGGATGCCAAGCTCCAGCTCGATGCCGACAAAGGGAATCATCAGCGCAGTGGACAGATTGCCGGTCAGCTTCAGCGCGGCCAGAAACAGGCCGGCACAGAGCAGCTGCAGCAGATATTTCTGTGAGGCGGTAAGTCCCTCGTTGCGGTGATTCTTGAATTTCGTCAGGTCATCCACAATGCCGACTGCACCGTTGGCGGCCGCCATTAAGATGACGATCACGGCCTTTTCAAGGCCTTCCGTATTCGAGGTGACACCAAGATAAACGGCCATTACGGCAAAAACGCAAAGCGAGGCAATGATGAAACTCAGGCCGCCCATAGTCGGCGTGCCCTCCTTGCTCTTATGCCAGCGCGGGCCGATATCCAGAATCTGCTGACCGAGCTTCATGCTCTTCAGCCTGGGGATCAGGCCGCGGGCAATCGCCGCTGTCAGAATAAAGGTCAGAACAAAGGTGACAAGAAAGATTGCAAGCATTCCGATATTACTCCTCGTTTCTTCAGGCACGGGCCGGATTCTCATCCAGGCGCCGCTTCAGCGCCTCGATGACCCGCTCCAGGCGAACCGCACGGCTGGCCTTGAACAGAACGGCATCCCCGCGCCGAAGCTGATCGTAGATGATCGCCGCCGGCGCATCCGGATTCTCGATATTGGTATTGATGCTGATGTTGTCAGCCTTGAAGGCATGGTTGATCGCGCCCAGCGCAATATTCTCCGCCTCACGTCCGAAGGTCACAAGACCCGACACTTGGCGGGAAGCCACCAGCGTGCCGACCTCCATATGGAGCTGCTTGGAATATTCGCCCAGCTCCCGCATATCGCCGAGCACGGCGATGGAACGGCATCCGTTTTTGTCGGCCATCTTCGCCAGGACCTCAACCGCCGCCTTCATGGATTCCGGGCCGGCATTGTAGCAGTCCTCGATGATGGTGATTCCGCCGTATTCGTAGATGTTCTGGCGCATACCCGTATTCCGGAAGGAAAGCAGGCCGCGCTTGATTTCGTCATCATTCATGCCCAGCAGAATACCAACCGCAAAGGCATAGGTCGCATCGTATACATTGTGCCGCCCGATGGTCGGGATGCGGACGTTGGTAACCACCCGGTGCCCGGCCAGCAGATCGAATTCGGTGCTGTCCTCATACTCGCGGATATTGAGCGCCCGGTAATCCGCCTGCGGATTGGAAAGCGATACAAAGAGCAGATTCTGCTTCAGCTTGCCCTTCTGGGCAAACAGCATCGGCTCATCGGCATTCAGAATCAGCCAGCCCCGCTCATCCATTCCCTCGGCCACCTCAAGCTTGGCCCGGCAGATGTTTTCACGGGAGCCGAGATTCTCGATATGGGAATTGCCAATATTGGTGATGACAGCGATATCCGGCTCGGCAATTCTTGTCATCCGCGAAATTTCGCCGGCCTGACTCATGCCCATCTCAAGAACACAGACCTGTGTCCGCGCCGGCATTCCGAGAACCGAAATCGGAAGACCGATCTCGTTGTTGAAATTGCCCTCGGTCTTGTGGGTCAGATAGCGTGCCGAGGCAACCGCATAGACAAATTCCTTGGTAGTGGTCTTTCCGACGCTGCCGGTAACAGCAATCGTGCGGGGACGGATCCGGGATTTGTAGACACGTGCGATCTTGCCGAAGGCCTCCAGCGTGGAGGACACCGTAAGAATCCGCGCCTGCTCGTCCGGCGCGAGCCCCTCGGGCATCCGCTCGGCCAGAACCATCACAGCGCCGCGTGCCAGCGCCTGCGGGATAAAGTCGTGTCCGTCAAAGCGCTCACCTTTAAGGGCGACAAACAGAGCTCCCGTTTCCGCCTCCCGGGAATCGGTGACAATGCAGGCTATTTTCTGATCCACCGCGATCTCACCGCCGAGAACGGCGGCAATTTCGCCGGTGTCAAATCCTTCTTTTTTGAATCGTATCATTTTCTTTCCCCCGTGTTTTGTTGGTCCGCCGGAATGTCAGCTCCGTCCGGATTCCGCCAGAGCTTCCAGGACAATCTCCCTTTCGGAAAAGGGATGCTTGCCGTCGGCATCGATCTCGTAATCCTCATGCCCCTTGCCGGCCAGCAGGATGATGTCGCCCGGTCTGTGGGTCCGAATCACGGTGCGGATAGCTTCCTCCCGCCGCTCGATCACCTTGTAGGAGGCGCCGGCGCGGATTCCGCGGATAATATCGTACAGTATGGAGCGCGGATTTTCACTCCGGCAATTATCGCCGGTGATCACCGCATAATCGGCCAGCTCGGTGGCAATCCGGCCCATAACCGGCCGCTTGGTGCGGTCGCGGTCACCGCCGCATCCGAAGAGCACCACCAGCCGCTGATGCCGCTTTTTCAGCGTCCCCAGCGTGCGGAGCGCATTTTCCAGCGCATCCGGCGTGTGGGCATAATCGATGAAGACCTCCAGCTCGCTCCCCGCAGGAAGCACCAGGCGCTCCATCCGGCCCGGTATGGGCGGGCAGGTATTCAGCGCATCCCGGATAATCTCCGGCTTGATGCCGAACAGCCTCGCCGCTCCCGCCGCCGCCAGCGTATTGCTGACGGTGAACGGCCCGGCAATCGGACAGCGGATGTGGTGGAGAAGCCCCTCCTCCAGCATATGATAGCCGACCCCATCAAAGCCCCGGTCATAGAGATTCTTCGCCGAATAATCGCAGACCGTGCGCACGGAAAAGGCGGCGGGGTCCTTCCCTTCTGCCTTCAGCTCACCTATAAGGCGGGCACCGTATTCATCGTCCGCATTGATCAGCGCCGTTTCGCAGGATTCAAACAGCCGCTTCTTGGTTGCATAATAGGCTTCCATCGTCCGGTGGTAGTCCAGATGTTCCGGCGTAAGATTGGTGAAAATCCCAAGTGAAAAGCGGAGAGGATCCAGCCGGTACTGATCCAGCGCGTGCGAGGATGCCTCCATGAAGACGATCTCCACGCCGGCATCCGCCATCCTGCGAAGCTCGGTATAGAGAAGATGCGGCGGCGGTGTTGTCATCGCGTTGACCTTCGAGCCGGGCGTGTCGGTGAGAATGTCAATCTCGTCACCGACCATACAGCGCACCGTTCCCAGCACGCCGGTCTGATATCCAGCCCGCTTAAAGATTTCCCGCAGAAAATATGTAATCGATGTCTTGCCGTTCGTGCCGGTAACGGCGACCAGAATCATCCGCTCTCCCGGACAGCCGCAGAAGGTATGCCACATCCGTGCGGCGGCCTGCCGGGTATTGCCGGTCTGCAGGTATGGGATTTCGGAATGCCCGGCAAGATAGTCCGTAACACGTTCGCAGACAATCAGGGATGCCCCGCGCGCTGCCGCCGTACTGATAAAATCATGTCCGTCAAACACCTCGCCGCGGATGCAGAGAAAGACATCGCCTTTTTCCACCTCCAGCGAATTGGTGCGAATCATGGGAATCTCCTGCGTCCACAAGTCCTCTGTAAGATGGGAGGTGAGAACGGGAATCCCCGCCATCAGTTCCGATAATGCTGCCATTGTATCATCATCCTTTCAGCAAAAACAAATTTGTCTTGCTGAAAGTGTACGCCGGCCGCGCCGGAAATATGACGGCAGAATCAGTCTGTGCCGTCCATGTGCCGGAATTCTACGGTAACAACGGTTCCGATGGGAACCTGTGTCCCGGCTGCAGGTGACTGGGCGATGACAATCGCTCCGCTGCCCTCATCGTAGTTCTGCGAGCCTTCGAACCGGATGTTCAGCTTGGCCCGTGTCAGAAGCCGGTTGCAGGCGGATGCCGTCTTGCCCATCAGATCGGGCACCTCAGCCGTTTCGCTTGGCACAGCATCTCCGACATAGAGATAGACCACACCGCTGCCCGGCTGCAGACGGCTGCCGCTTTCAGGGCTCTGGGAAACAACCGTATTGCCGCTGCCGATAATCTTGTATTCCAGCTTGCGGTTGGAGATGTAGAGGGTCGCATCGCTGACCTCCATGCCGCTCAGATCCGTGATCGGCACATCCATCGTCTTCAGATCCTCTTCGGTGTAGTTGGCCTCCACACCGATATACGGGAGCGCCGCCGTAAGAAACTTGGAAATATAGGGGGCGGCCACAACACTTCCGAACATGGAGCCGTTCATCGGCTCATCGACCATGATCAGAACCGCGATCTGCGGATCGTCGGCCGGTGCAAAAGCCACGGTTGATCCGATCCGGCGCGGGCGTCCCTTGGTGACCCATTCATCGTTGACGCTGACTTCGTTGCCCTCGGCATCGTAGTAGATCCAGATGTCCTGCTTCTGGGAGGTGCCGGTCTTGGCCGCAACACTATAGCCCTTTACATAGGCATTTTTCGCGCCGCCGTCGGTGGCAACGCCCTCCGCCAGAATCGAGGCCAGCGTTTTGCAGGTATCCTCGCTGAGGACCTGGAGCTTTTCCTCCGATTCGTAGGAGTAGATGACATTGCCGTCATCGTCCACCATTTCCTTCATGATGTGAGGGGTGACCAGATAACCGCCGTTGGCGACCGTGCAGATTGCCGTCAGCTGCTGGAGAGGCGTGACCTTGAAGGTCTGGCCGAAGGAGTGGGTCGCCAATTCAACCGGGCCCATCTCTTTCTCCTGGTAGATGATGCTTCCGACCTCGCCGGGCAGATCCACACCGGTCTTGGCGGTATAGCCGAAGGCTTCAAAATACTTGTAGAAGGTTTCCCGGCCGATCCGCTCCACCAGCGCCATCATCGTCGGGTTGCAGGATTGCTGCAGACCGCGCGCAAAGGTCACCTTGCCGTGACCGCCGGCCCGATGGCAGGGAATCGGCTCGCTGTAGCCCTCGACCCGATAGCTTCCGTAGCAGGTGAACATATCGTCCACCTTGACCACGTCCTCCTCAAGGCCGATCGCCGAGGTGATAATCTTGAAGGTGGAGCCGGGCTCATAGGCCTCGCTGATGACCTTGTTGTTCCACATGGTGTAGGTCAGCTCGCTCTTCAGCTTCTGATAAGCCTCGCTCTCCTCATGAAGACCGCTCATTTCAAGCTCCGTCAGAAATTCCGCCGCCAGCTGATAGGGATCGTTGCAGTCAAAGTTCGGATAAACCGCCGAGGCAAGAAGGCCGCCGGTATTGACATCCATAACAAGGCCGCAGACACGGTTGCCGGCCTGCGAGGCCTCGAAGGTCGCCTTCAGCTGATTCTCCAGCTCATACTGGAGGCGCATATCCAGCGTTGTCACCAGATTGGCGCCGTTTTCCGCGCCGACATAGCTCTCGTATTTGAACGGCATATCCTGCTGGAGCGCATTCTTTGCCGTGATGTATTTGCCGGACACACCCTTGAGATAATCGTTGTAGGTTGCCTCCACGCCGTAAATGCCGTTGCCGTCCGAATTGGTGAAGCCGAGCACATGACACGCCAGATCGCCGTAGCAGTAATAGCGCTTGGATTCGGCGGACAGATTCAGCATACCGGTCAGCTTGTTTTCCTTGATGAAGGCGCGGAGAATCTCTGCTGTGTCGGGATCCACATTCTTCTGAATGGTTTCATCGCGGCGGCCGATCCTGGTCACCTTTTCCATGACGGTATTGTAATCGACACCGAGCACCTCAGCCAGCTTGTCGGCGATCAGAATCGCCTCCGGGCTGGTTGTCGAATAATCGCTGTCGCTCACTTCAATATCGGCATCGCTGATGCCGGCATCCTTCGCCTTGGCCGCCTTTTTGGCATTGTTGAAGGCGATATCAAAGGGCGAAATGAATACGCGGTAGACGGTTGTATTCGTCACCAGCAGATTCATATTGGTATCGTAGATCTTACCGCGCTCGGCCGTTGTCGGCGTCGAGGACATCAGCTGATCCACAACGATCTGCTGATAGTAATCGTGTTCAACCACCTGCAGATAGAACAGCCGCGCCAGCAGGCCGGTCCACAGGATAACGGCACCGCAGACAAAGGCGATCATTCGCTTATTCATTCCGCTGCGCTGTGAAACAAACGCCATTCCTTACCTCCGTAATTCTTCCCGATAACGAAAAACAGGATAATTCCAATAGAAACAGATAGAGTAAGCATCGTTTCGGGGATTGGCTTACTCTTCTGTGCGGGGATGTCAATGTATTCTATTAAATTACAGGCCAAAAAATGCACGGACACGCTCGACAACCGAGCCGCCGAAGCTGAGGATGCCGTCCAGCAGGCCGGCTTTCTCTTCCTGCTCCTCGACAACCAGCTCCACATGGTCCTCCTTGCGCACCGAAAGATAGTAGCGCTCAACCTGATCCTTCTTTACCATACCGAGCTCATTCTTCGCCATTTCCTCCACCGTGCGGAGGTCATCGCGGGTTTCCAGCCGGAGCCGAAGCTCGTTTTCCGTGGATACCAGTCCGGCATATTCCCTCTGCATGGCAGCCGTAACCGAGGAGATTTCATTGATCTCCACCGAGGTTGTGATGATCGCCATAATCATCACCGTAAAGGTGACGGCAATCAGCACCACAGACAGCGGGAAGGTGTATTTCTTTTCCGCCACGATCGTATGGAACATCGTAACGGTCTTTTTGCGGATATTCTTCTTTTCCGCCGCTTTTGCCGCCGTTTTCGGCGCGGTGCGGGGAACGCTCTGCGCTCTTGCACCGGTATGCGCGGAGGCGGATGCTCTCCCGGCAGTCGGTGCTCCTCCCGGATTCATCGTGCGGGCATTTGCGCCCATACCAATGGGGCGGGCTGCTGTATGCTGTGCCGCCGTGCGCTGCCCATTCGGGCGCTGTGAATTCAGGTGCTGTGTTCCTGCACAGTTGGCATATCCGGCCGCGGGCGGATTCATACGCTGAACATTGGGGCGCGCCGCCATCTGGCGGGATGCCAGAGAATCCCAGGAATACTCGGTGTAAGCGGGATGCGTTGAACGTACCGTGCGCTCATGGGACTGTTCTTTTTTGGGGTTGACGGCTCCGATCATCCTGCTCCTCCTTTCGGGTATTCCCTGTTTCTTTTATTCTCCGAGCCGTTCGGCAATGCGCAGCTTGGCACTGCGGGAACGGGGGTTTTCATCCAGTTCCCTCTCGGAGGGAAGGATGGGCTTGCTGTTGACACAGCGGATCTTCGGCTTCTTACCGCATACACACACCGGAAAATCCGGCGGGCAGGTACATCCCTTTGCATAGCCGGCAAAGGTCTGCTTGACAATCCGGTCCTCCAGCGAGTGAAAGGTAATCACCGATAAGCGGCCGCCCGGCTTCAAGGCCGCTACCAGCGCATCCAGCGCCGGCTCAATGACGGCAAGCTCCGCATTCACTTCAATCCGGATCGCCTGGAAGGTTCGCTTGGCCGGATGAGGACCGTCCTCGCGCGCCTTGCCGGGGATCGCGCCCTTGATGATATCGACCAGCTCAAAGGTCGATGCAATCGGCCGCACGGCACGGGCTTCACAGATTCTGTGAGCAATCCGGCCGGCGAATTTTTCTTCGCTGTAGGCAAAAATCAGCTTTTTCAGCCGCTCCTCCTCATAGGTGTTGACAACATCCCATGCGCTCAGCGAGGCATCGGCATTCATGCGCATATCCAACGGCGCATCGTGCATATACGAAAAGCCGCGTTCGGGCGTATCCAGCTGATAGGAGGACACACCAAGGTCGATGACCGCTCCGTCCACGCCGTCAATTCCCAGCGTTTCCAGAGCCTGTCCGACATTCTGAAAATTATCGCGTACAAAGGTTATCCGGTCCAGATACTCCGCCAGCCGGATTTTCGATGCGGCAATCGCATCCGCATCCTGATCGATGGCAATCAGCCGTCCGCCGTCAAGCCTCCTGGCAATCTCCAGCGAATGACCGCCGCCGCCGAGCGTACAGTCTATGTAAATACCGTCCGGCTTGATGGCCAGACCGTCCACCGCCTCTTCAAGAAGCACCGAATAGTGCTTAAAGGCGGGCGTCATATCGGAATTCATCCGCAATCCTCCGTCGGACCTTACAGCCCGAGCTCTTTCATCATCTGCTCCACGAGCTTGGCATCCTCGCCGCCCTGAAGGGCTTCCCAGCGCTCGGCCGACCACAATTCGGCATGATCGCCCACACCGAGAAAAGCGGCATCCTTGACAAGCCCTGCCCATTCGCGAAGGCGCGGCGGGAGGGTGATCCGTCCCTGCGCATCGCAGGAAACATCCGAAGCGAAGGTGAAGAGGAATCGTTTGATTGTCTTGGTCTGGGAATCGGGCAGAAGACTCAGTTTTTCGGTCAGCTTTTCCCACTCGGCCATCGGATAAAGCGACAGACAGCCATCGACATTCTTGGAAACCATAAACAGGTCGCCCAGCGCTTCACGCAGCTTTGCGGGTACAAAGACCCGTCCCTTGCTGTCAATTGTATGGCAGTATTCACCGGTCAGCATCCGATCGCCTCCCATCCTCTGATTTCATGGAAAATGGCACCACTTTGCCCCTCAATTCCCCACAAAAATATTATACCTCAAATCGCGCCCGATTTCAATAGGTTTCGGTTATTTTTTTCTGCAAATATGCAAATTTTTTCGCCGCGCACATCAATAATCGGCCACATTTGAGGTATAGACCGGGAGGCCTGTCCCGATTACTATGAAGTTGTTCCCTTATTTTGAATTATTTGTTATCTTCCGGATAATCTCCGCCGCGCCGGACGGAACCGCCGTACTGTAATCGCGGCCGTACCGGATCAGTTCACCGACCATGGTGGAGCTGATATGCATATACTCGCTCCGGGTCGGCAGGATCACCGTATCAAGCGTCGGCTCAATGGAGCGATTGATCAGCGACAGCGACAGCTCATAATCGAAATCGGTCGCCGAGCGTGCCCCCTTGACAATCGTGGTGATGCCGTGCCGGATGCAGTAATCTGCCAGCAGTTCCTCGGAAAGATCGCAGACCACGCCCTCCATATGATCAAAGGAGGCATGAAGCATAGCCAGCTTCTCCTCGGACGTAAATCGGCCGCGCTTGGCCGAATTGACAAAGGCCACGACATATACTTCATCGAAGATGGCGGCCGCCCGCTTCACCAGATCCAGGTGTCCGATGGTCGGCGGATCAAAGCTGCCGGGAATCAAAGCACGTTTCATTTCAAACGGTCCTTTCCTGACTTGTCGGTTCTCACTTTCGCTTCAGCACCGTGATGTGGATCCGGCTGTAGCGTGACTGCTTCACAATCTCGTATTTCGATTCCAGCTCCTCATCGCCGCCGAAGATATCGTCGGTTTCCTCCTCGGCGAAAATCCAGGCATCCTCGGCCAGGATATCCGCATCGGCCAGCAGATGCAGCGCCTTCTGCAGAAAACCGCTTCCGTAAGGCGGGTCCAGAAAAACGAAATCGAATTTGGCCTGTCCCTTCGAGCCGCGCAGATAATCGGCATAATCCATCGTCATCAGCCGGCAGCGATCCCACAGATGGGTCTTCTGCGCATTGGCGCGGATAATGGCGGTAGCCTCGGCGGATTTGTCAACCAGATGTGCCTTCGCGGCACCGCGGCTCAGGGCTTCAAGGCCGAGCTGACCGCTTCCGGCAAACAGATCCAGCACCTCGGCATCCTGCAGATCGAACTGAATCATGCTGAAAATCGCTTCCTTGACCCGCTCAGCCGTCGGACGGGTCGTCTCTCCCTCCAGTGTCTGGAGCTTTGTGCCTCTGGCACTTCCGGTGATAATTCTCATTTTGATGTCCTCACGGCATCCTTCATCTTTTCGGATGCCTCTTTCTTTTGATAATACGCCAGAATCGCATCGGCGTTGGCCGAGGTGATTCCCGGCACCTGCAGGAGCGCTGTTTTATCGGCCCGCTTTATGGCAGCAAGGCTCTTGAAATGGGACAGCAGGCTTTTCGCCTTGATTTTACCGATGCCTTCGATTCCCTCCAGAGAGGAATGCTTCAGCGTCTGGGATTTGGCATTCTCCATCCGCGTGATCGTGAAGCGGTGAACCTCTTCCTGCAGGCGGTAGATGAAGGTGAATACCGACTGTTCCCTTGCGATGCTGATCTCGGAGGTATCATCGGTCAGCGCCCGTGTCTTGTGAAAATCGTCCTTGACCATGCCAAAAACGGGGATCTCACAGCACATCTCTGCCATCAGTTCACGGATCACCGATACATGACCCCGGCCGCCGTCCAGTAAAATCAGATCGGGCGGTGCGCCGAAGGATTCATCGGACAGATGGCTGAGCCGGCGCGAAAGCGCCTCCCGCATGGCACCGTAATCGTCGATGCCATCGGTTGACTTGATTTTGAAGGTGCGGTAATCGGATTTCTTCAGCTTTCCGTCCTGGGCAACGATCATGCCCGCGGTGATGTTGTCCTTGCCGAAGTTGGAAATATCGTAACACTCGATCCGCTCGGGCACCACCTCCAGCCGGAGCATGGATGCCAGCTTGACCAGCGTCTTGTTGTCTTTTTCGGACTGCGCCTTGTAAAGAAGAGCCTGCTGTTTGGCATTGTCATAGACCATCTGACAGAGGGAGCGGCGATCCCCCCGCTCCGGCGTGCGGATGTCCGGCCTGTATCCGACACGCGCTCCGATCGCCTCCGAGAGAGCCTTCAGCTCTTCCTCGGGAAGGGTGAAATCCAGCAGAATATCGCGCGGAACATATTCGCGGATGTTATACAGCTCCGAAAGAAAGGATGCCATATTTTCGGCCTCCAGAATCTGCTCGGCCGGGAACAGGAAATGCTCGCTGTCCGTGATGCTTCCCTGCCGGATATAAAAGACGGCGATGCAGGAGCAAAGCTCATCGCTGTAAAGAGCGATCACATCCTCCTCCATATCGGGGGAACCGACTACCTTCTGCCGCTGCCAGAGCTTGGCCAGCGCCTCAATCCGGTCGCGGTAACGGGCCGCCGCCTCGAACATCAGATTTTCGGAGGCCTCCTCCATCTTCTCGCGCAGGGATTGCTCGCATTCGCGGAAGGAACCTCGCAGGAAGGTGCAGACCTCCTTGAACAGACTCTTGTATTCCGACGAGGAAACCGCTCCCGTGCAGGGTGCGATGCAGAGCCCGATATGCCGGTTCAGACAGGGCCGGTCCTTGCCGATATCCCGCGGAAATTCCCGGCTGCAGGAAGCAATGCCGAAGGTTTTCTGAATCGTTCCGAGAATGCTGTAAACGTCCGAAATGCTGGAATAGGGACCGAAATACTTCGCGCCGTCCGAAAGCCTCTTTCTTGTGACGGTGATCCGTGGAAAATCCTCATTCATCGTGATCCGGATGTACGGATACGATTTGGAATCCTTCAGCCGGATGTTGTATTTGGGCGTGTACTGCTTGATCAGACTGTTTTCCAGCGAAAGTGCCTCGATCTCGGTATCGGTGAGAATATAATCAAACCGGAAAACCGATGCCACCATCCGTCGGGTCTTTTCGTTGTGATCCGCCTTTTCGTGGAAATACTGCGAAACGCGGTTCTTGAGCGAGCGCGATTTTCCGACATAGATGACCTTGTCGTTCTTGTCGCGCATGATATAGACGCCCGGACGGAGGGGGAGGCTGTTCGCCTTTTCCAGCAGAAGCGCCCGCCGCTCCTCCGGGATATATCTGAATTCCATAAAAATCCTTTATTAAACAAAAGACGAGCCCGCTCTGACAGAATGCAGCCGCGACTCGTCCGATGTCCTTGTTATAATGATTGGCTTACTCGCCGAATCCGTTGTCGACAAGCTCTGCGAGGCCGTCCAGAGCATCCTGCTCATCGGTGCCGTCCGCAATCAGAGTAACCGTCATTCCCTTGGTAATACCCAGGGACAGAACGCCCAGAAGGCTCTTGGCATTGACGCGGCGATCTTCCTTCTCCACCCAAACCGAGCTCTGATACATATTGGCTTTCTGAATGAAAAACGTAGCCGGTCTGGCGTGCAGCCCTACGTTATTCTGAATGGTCACGTTGCGTGAAATCATTTTCGTTCGCTCCTATCTCTGTAATGGTTTGTATGCTGCACATGGGCCCGAACGCAGCCCGCGTCTTCCAAAAAACGGTATGACGGCCGGCTCTGGTGCCTGTGTTTATAAATATACTGATTATAGTATATCAAATTTTTTTCAAAAAATCAATAGCTGTTTTGCATATATTTTGCCGCCGCGCGGACCGTTTTCTCTGCGAATTGAAAAATAACAGGAGCCATCGGACCGATGACTCCCGTCTGTACGGATCATTTACTTTTGCGCAGGTTCAATCGCGGTGATCGTTACCGATACGCTGATGCCCGGGCTCTGGATGAAGACAGACTGATTCGGCGCCAGATAACTGGTACCGCCGAGCAGGAAGCCCTCGTCACTGAACAGGCCCTCGCCCGTGATCACGCCGCGCACATCAATGCGGCCGGCCGTCGAATGGGTCTTCACAAGCGTACCGTTCTGATTGCTGATATAGCCCTCGGCCGGCATGATCGAGGTGATCTCCTTCAGCTCGCCCAGCACACAGCTGTGGGTGTGATTGTAGAAGATTTCACCGGCCCGGAAATAATCCGCCGATGTGTCCTTGATATCCTGAACCAGGAAGGAAATCTCCGCCTTTTCGAGCCGGCTGCCCGTGGTCACCTTTTCCAGGATTCCAAACCGCGCGGCAATGCCGATCAGAGCGCCGAGCACCGCCAGAATAATCAGAAAATCCAGAATATTCAGCCGCAGGCCAGCGGATTTTTTCTTAATGCTCTTCTCACTCATGGCCGTTTTCCGCCTCCTGTGCATCAATTTCGTGGATTGCCGTGCAGTATCCGGTTCCCGCAAAATCGGGAAGACGGATATAAATCTGTGCGCCGACGGTCAGACGGAAGCCGCCGCCCGCGATGTAGGTCTTCTCTTCGTCCAGCGTAACCGGCGTACGGAGCGTCAGGGTGACATCCGAATGATCGGGATAGATACCCGTCACCAGCTTGCCGTTCACCGTATCGACACCGACATAGACGGCATCCCTTACCTGAATATCGACAATCTCGCCCAGCGGATATTTCTGTGACGATTCGACCATCTTTTCGCCAACCTTGAAGTTGTCATTGAATTCGTTCCGGATCGTCCGGATTTCCACCTGATATTCGATCATGCGCTCGTCCGATGCCAGCGCCGGATTCTCTTCCCCGTCTGCCGAGCGTCCCGCGCCGAGTAAGAACAGGGCCGCGCCGATCACCGCCAGAATCAGCAGCACAATAACGGCATCCACCGCGTTGAAGCGATGCTTTTTGGGTGCTGTTTGACTTGAATTCATTCTCGTTTCCTCACTTTACAATTCATATTCCACCGCAGTGGCGTTCAGATTTTTCCGGATTGCCGCTCCAAGCCCCAGCATCAGCCAGAACATCAGAAATACGCGGTAATTGTACCAGATATAGTCGGTCATTCCCTGTGCCAGCACAGCCAGAATTCCGCAGAATACCGCCGCTGACAGCAGCCGCTCGGATCTGCGCTCCTTCACATGAAGCGTCAGGCTTCCCTGCACATAGAAGAACATCGCCGCAAGGAAGACGATCAGTCCGACAATGCCGATTTCCACAAGGATCTGCAGAAACAGATTGTGCGCATGGGGCGCTTTTTCAATGGCCGACAGCGCGTAGCCCGGGTAGACCAGCTTGAAGGAATCGTAGCCGATTCCGATACCGGTCGGCCAGTAATCCTGCAGCATATCGATAACACCCTTCCAGATGTTGACCCGGTAAGAGGTGGAGCTGTCGCCGAGATTGCCGATACTCATAAAGCGCTGGGTGATGCTGTCCGGCAGAACAAACGGCAGAAACGGTACACCGAGCAGAGCGAAAAGCATCGCCGTCAGCGTATGCCGGGAGGTCATAAGCAGGAAGATCACCGTGCCGATCAGGAATCCGAGCCATGCGCCGCGCGACCAGGTAAAGATCAGACAGCCGCCGTTTACGGCAATGCAGAGAGCCAGCGCAAAGCAGACCTTCGGATTCCGGTTCAGAAGAAACATCGCAAGCAGCAGCGGAAGCACCATAATCAGATATTCCGCCAGAACATTGGGGTTCTCAAAGGTCGAAACCACACGGCCCTTGATGGTGCTGAACATATCGGAGTCCTGCCAGGTCTGCTCCACCACGCCGAAGAAATTCTGATACAGGCCGTACAGAGCGACCACCGTGCAGGAGCCTGCCGCGCCAACAAGACAGCGCATCAGCCATTCCATCGAGCGGATCAGGTTGACAACCAGGAAATAAGCCAGCATGAAGGCCACATAGACCATCATCGGCTTCAGACTTCCGCGCGAGGCCGCCGCGACACCGCCGCCGATCATAAGGAGCAGGAAGAGGAAGACCGTCTGATCCATCAGATCCATCCGCAGCGTCCGCTTGCCGCAGATCAGCTTGAGAAACATCGCCAGCGCCGTATACAGAACGGCACCAACCAGCGCCATCGTAGGCGCAAACGGAAGAAGGATGACAATTGCCAGCACACCGAATTCGGGGCTGATCAGCACCAGACAGGCCGCAATCAGGAGGCCGATGCCGGCCAGCAGCCATATCGGGCTGACAAAATAGGAGGCAAGGCCGAACAGAAGGCCCATGATGAAGGCCACATTGAAGCGTCCCTCCGAGCCGACCGGCTGTTCAAGCGATTCCCGCCGGATACCGACCACATCAAGCAGAAGGAATCTTGACAGGCTTCCCTCCAGCAGGGCCTGTGCGAGTGTCCGCCTTGAGGCCAGCATGGCAACCGATGCGATCAGCATCAGCACAATGGTCACAATCAGGCCGAAATCCAGCTTGAAGGTATCGGGATCGTAGCCCCAGAAGCTCTTGAAAAGATAGATCAGCGAAGCATAGAGCGCAAACGAAAAGAGAAACAGGCCGTAAACCCGCATCGCGCTGTAGAGCATATGGGTCAGATGCTTCCGGATGCCGCCGAGAATCCAGCTGTTTTCCAGCGCTTCGGCGATCCGGTGCTTCATGGGACCGAGCAGACGTCCTTCGGGATTCAGCCGCCGCACAAGCGAGGCCGCACCGCTGTTTTCGAGTGCCCGGTTCTCCCGGTCATAGGCGGTGAAGATCCCGCCGAAGAAGCCGTTTTCCAGCTTGCGGTAGATTTTTTGCGACAGCCGGTCAAAGAAGGCAATAATCTGCGAGCCCTTTGCCGCGCCGCCGATTGAGCGCACGCGCCCCTTCGACTGCCGGGCCGCTTTTTTTATTTGATTCAAACAGTTCCCTCCCATTCCCGTCATTCGCCAAGGCGGATACGGGCCAGTTTTGTAAAGAGAAGATAGCTTCCCGCGCCGGGGATAAAGCAGATAAGCGCCCGGAGCAGATTGGCGATCAGCCCGGCCTCATACGGCTCCCCGCCGATCAGAGAATACAGCAGCAGACAAACGCCGAAGCAGATCCCGCCGCCGAGAGCAATTTTCAGAAGACGGATGCAAAAGTGCCGGTCAAATACGCCTGGCACGGTTTGGATGGCCGCCGCCAGAAGAATCAGCGCCGCCGTGAGCTGACCGATCGCGTTGGCAAGGCCGACCGCACCGATTCCTGGATTCTCACCGGAGGTAAGAAGCCAGCCGCTGATCAGATTGGCCGCAATGCCGGCAGCCGCCGCCCACATCGGAACGGACGGAAGACCGCGGGAATAAAAGACCCGGGTCAGAAGCTCGGTTATGCAGAAGAATGGCATCGCAAGCAGAATCATCCGCAGAGCCTCGGCGGTATATCGTGCATCCTCCGCCGTGAATTCGCCTCTGCGGTAGAGAATCGATACGCCCTCACCGGTCAGCACCAGCGCCGCCGCCATGAACGGCACGGTGATATACAGCGCCGACAGAAGGCCGCTCCGCACCGTTCCGCCGAAGGCTTCGGTATCCCCGCCCGCCGACAGACGGGCGATTTTCGGGAAGGTGTAGTTGCAGATGCTGTAGGTCAGCGTTCCGGCCAAAATCACATAGACATTGTTGGCGCAGTCAAACAGGGTGGTCGCGCCGGCTATTCCGCCGGATGCCGCAACACGGGCCGCAAAAACCTGTCCGATCAGGATGCCCGCCGGTGCCAGCCAGGAGCCGATCATGATCGGCGGCGCCATCTTCAGCGCGCGGAGCAGCGCCGGATCACGAAAATTCAGCGCCGGCTTCCAGCGAAAGCCGAGCTTTGCAAGCGGTCCGATCAGCGTTGCCAGCTGAATCATCCATGACACAAGATACGCCCCGGCCAGACCGTAAATGCTGTCCTCACCCAGATGACCGTCGATCAGCAGCAGATACAGCACCACGCCGGCATTGGATACCGCGCTGATCAGCGCGGGGGCAATGAAGGAGCCCTTTGACTGGAGAACACCGACCAGCGTATAGGCCGCGCCCGTGAACATCACCATCGGGAACATGATCCGGGTCAGACGCACCGCCAGCCGGACGGTATCCTCGGCAAGGCCGCTCGTCAGAAGCCGGATCAGCGGCTCGGCAAAGATGATGCCAATCAGCGTCAGAATGCCGCATACCAGCAGAACAAAGGTGAGAAACAGGCCGGCGAACCGATCCGCCGCCTCTTCCCCTTCCGCGGAGAGCGAGGGCTTGTCCTTATCCTTTTGAAAGCTGTTGTAGATCGGAATGAAGCAGCCGGAAATTGCGGCTGCCAGAAGCATATCAAAGAAGGTCAGCGGGAGCTTGGAAGCCGCCGTGAAGGCGTTGGCCGCAGGCATGGAGCCGTAATGCGCCGCCTGCAGAATGCCGCGGAGCATACCGAGCAGCTTGGCCACAACCGTGGCGCCCATCATAACAGCTACTGTTTTGACGGCTTTTGTTTCTTTTTTGTTCCCGTTCATGAAGGATTTTCCTCCGGATTTTCACCGGGAAGCTCATCGGGACCGATGGCAAGGCCCTTTTGCTCCAGAAGATCCGGCCGCATTTCCGCCGTTTTCTTCAGAGCCTCCTCGCGCCGCCACTTTTCGATATTCCCGTGATGGCCGCTGAGAAGGACATCAGGCACCTTCCGCCCGTGGAATTCAACCGGCCGCGTATACTGGGGATATTCCAGCAGACCGGAGGCAATGCTCTCCCCCCGCCAGCAGTCATCGTTTGACAGAACACCGTCCAGCATCCGCGAAACGCAGTCCACCAGCACACAGGCGGGAAGCTCGCCGCCGGTCAGCACATAGTCGCCAATCGACAGCTCCTCGTCCACAATTTCCTCGATAATCCGCTCATCCACCCCCTCATAGTGGCCGCAGAGGAGGATCAGATTCTCGTATTTTGTCAGTTCATATGCCCTGCGCTGGGTCAGTACCCTGCCGCGCGGGGAAAGATAAATCACACGGCGCTTTTCCGTTTGGGGCTGGGAAGAAAGAACGGCCTCGTAGCACCGATAGATCGGCTCCGGGCCCATCAGCATTCCCATGCCGCCCCCGTAGGGCGTATCATCGACCCTGCGGTGCTTATTGAGCGTGTAATCGCGGATGTTGTGGGTATGGATTTCGACCCGATCGCTGTTCTGCGCCCGTCCGATGATGCTGGTGGACAGAACCGTGTCCACCATCTCGGGAAACAGAGTCATAATATCAAAGCGCATGGTCATTCATCCTCATGATCGCCGCCGGGGATCACTTCCTCGTCCCCATCGAACATTCCGGCGATCGGCAGAAGATAGACACCATCCCCGGGATCAATGTGATCGATGAAGGCATCCACCGCCGGAACCAGAACCTCCCGCCCTGCGGGCGTGTGTACGGCGAACAGATCGGAAGCCGGGCTTTCGATCACATCTGCCAGTCTGCCGAGAGCCGATCCATCCCGTGCATCAAAGACCGGCAGGCCGATGATATCGGCGATAAAGACCCGGTCCTCATCCAGCGGGATATCCGCCCGGTCGGCGTACAGCACGCGGTTTTTCAGCAGCAATGCCTTATCCATCGTGTCAATACCGGCAAAGGTGATCAGCACCCGCCCCTTATGTACGGATGCGCTCACCACATCCAGCGCGATATATTCCTCTTTTTTCTTATAATATAGCCGCTTGATCGCCAGAAGCACATCCGGCGCATCGCACCAGGACTCCAGCATCATGGCTCCGCGCACACCGTGCGTGTTGACCAGCTTGCCGCATTCCAGATATTTTTCCTGTGACATCGGAATAACCTCTTTCTGTTGTCAGATAATATTATTGTAACATATTTTCCCGGCGTATTCAAGCAAATTTGCAAATTTAATCAATTGTACATAAAATCCCTTGCATCCGGGCAGAGTTTATGCTATAATTTAGAAAAAATGCGGATGCGGATTCCGCGAAAGGACGGATTGTTTTGAAAATTGTACTTGCCATCGATTCCTTCAAGGGAAGCCTGAGCTCCCTTGATGCCGGAAAAGCGGCCGCCGAGGGCTTTCGCCGGGTCTGCCCGGATGCCGACTGCCGCATCTTTTCCGTGGCCGATGGCGGAGAGGGAACGGTGGATGCCCTTGCCGTCCGGCCGGATGCCGTGCGGCGCTCGTCCCGTGTCTCCGACCCGCTCAGCCGGCCGGTGGATGCCGCATGGTGCACGCTCTGTCCGGATTCCGCCGCTCCTGCCGCCGTCATGGAGATGGCCGCCGCCTCCGGCCTGCCCCTTCTGAAGCCGGAGGAACGCGATCCGATGATCGCCTCCACTTACGGCTTTGGCGAGCTCATCCGGATCGCCGTGAACGAGGGCTGCCGCGATTTCATCATCGGCATCGGCGGAAGCGCCACCAATGACGGAGGTGCCGGTATGCTGCAGGCACTCGGCTTCGGCCTTTATAAGGCCGACGGCTCCCCGATCGGACCGGGTGCGGCCGGACTCGCCGATCTGGCATCCGTTGACACCGCAGGGATTCTGCCTGCTCTCGCCGACTGCCGCTTCCGGATCGCATGCGACGTAAAAAATCCGCTCTGCGGGCCCAATGGCTGCAGCGCGGTCTTCGCTCCCCAGAAGGGAGCTTTGGCGGAGGATATTGAAAAAATGGACGGATGGCTCGGTCGGTATGCCGCCATCCTGAAGAAAGCCTTCCCCGATGCCGATCCCGAGCAGCCCGGCTCCGGTGCGGCCGGCGGACTCGGCTTTGCACTGGCCGCCTGCCTCGGCGGCGAGCTTCTGCCCGGCGCGCCGCTGATTCTCGAAACTGTCGGCCTTGCAAAAGCGATCGCCGATGCCGATCTTGTCATCACCGGCGAGGGGCGGATCGATTTTCAGACTGCGATGGGCAAGACCCCGCAGGGAGTGGCCGCTATCGCAAAGCGCTTCGGTAAGCCCTGCATCGCCTTCGCTGGCAGCATCGGCAAGGGTGCCGAAGCCTGCCATGCGGCCGGCATCGATGCCGTCTTCCCGATTCTGCGCTCCGTCTGCACGCTTAAAGAAGCGATGGATCCAATGACAGCCGCAGCCAATATGGCCGCTGCAGCCGAACAGGCTCTGCGCGCCATGCTTACCTTCGGGCGCTGATCAGGTTCTGGAATCAAACCGATTCTTGCAGACCGGACAGGTGACGGTGATCTCGCCCTTCCCCTTCGGAAGCCGCAGCATATTGCGGCAGGACGGGCAGCGGATGTAGCGGTGCGTGCGGATGTCGCGGATCCGGTTTGCCTGAAGCTTGCCCCACTTTTTCACCGGCCCGAAAAAGCGCATGAATTTCGTGTTCTCGGCGCTCCGCCGGGCAATGTTCCGGGACAGCATCCGGAAGAAGGCCCAAATAAGCGGCAGATACGATACAAGGATCAGCCAATCAATGCCAAACAGCGTGCCGATCAGATTGAGTCCGAGCGAGAAAAAGACCAGCACATAGCCGAGCGTATCCACGCCGTACCGTCCCCATAAAAACTGTCGGAGTTTATTCATCATTTCCGTTTTCCCCCATACCTGTTTTGAATTTCTCAAAGTATTATACGCCAAATTTGCAGTCAATTCCAGCGCAAATCTTTGACAAAGCGTAAAAATTTCATGAAAGTGCAAAAAGACTTGCAAAATTCAATTATTTGCGTTATAATAGATTGTACAGACAATGAAAGGAGAAGCTATCATGATTTATGATGATTCTACGCAGGAAGCTCCGGCGTCCGGCTGCACGCATGACTGCTCCAGCTGCTCCGCCAACTGCGGCTCCCGCGAGAAAAAAAGCCTCATTGAACAGCCCCATGAGCTGTCCAAAATAAAAAAAGTCATCGGTATCGTCAGCGGCAAGGGCGGCGTCGGCAAGTCCATCGTCACCTCCATGCTCTCGGTTCTGATGAACCGCCGCGGCTACTCGGCCGCCATCCTCGATGCCGATGTCACCGGCCCCTCCATTCCGAAGGCCTTCGGTGTCAAGGGCGATGTTACCGGCGACGGTGCCGGCGGTATCTTCCCGCTGGCCTCCAAGACCGGCATCAAGATGATGTCCGTCAACCTCCTCCTCTCCGACGAAAGCACGCCGGTTGTATGGAGAGGCCCCGTCATCGCCGGAACCGTCAAGCAGTTCTGGACCGATGTGATCTGGGATGACGTTGACTTCATGTTCGTCGATATGCCTCCCGGAACGGGCGATGTCCCGCTGACCGTGTTCCAGTCGATTCCGCTGGACGGCATTATCATCGTCACCAGCCCGCAGGAGCTGGTATCCATGATCGTGTCCAAGGCCGCCAATATGGCGCAGATGATGAACATTCCGGTCATCGGCCTGGTCGAAAACATGGCCTATTTCCGCTGCCCCGACTGCGGCAAGGATTACAAGATCTACGGTGAGAGCCATATCGCCGAGGTTGCCGAAAAGTTCGGCTACGATGTGCTGGCTCATATGCCGATCGATCCCCGTCTGGCCGCCCTCTGCGACAAGGGTATCCTTGAGCTGATGGAGAACGATTACCTCGATGCTGCCGCCGACAAGCTGGAAGCCATGCTCGAAAAGTAAACAGCAGAACAACCGCTCCCACAAAAACGGGAGCGGTTGCTTTGTTAACAAAAAGAGGTTTACCCATGCTGAACCATCAGCGCAGGCCGGGAAGCCAATCCCTTTTTCATAGGCGATTTTCTATCCAAATTATCCTTTCTTATTCACCGAGTCCCTGATAGATTTCGATCAGATCCTCCAGCGAGGCGACAAAGCTTGCTTTGTTTCCCGCAAATTCCGAAGCAAGATCTGTGGACTCAAGTTTACGGAAAAAGAGGTTCGGCGCGTTGGACAGGCATCCGGCTCCGTAAACGAACAGGAAATCAAAAGCGGCGCCCTCACGGATGAGATCCAGCATTTCAGCAACATCGCTGTCGCGCGCGTATTTTTCCTTAAGTGCTACTTCATAATAGCGCGGAACAACCAGCTGATTGGTGTAGTAGGCGCAGGCCTCCATCACCTTGGATGTCAGTTCGGCATCGTTGGTTGTGAGCGGCACAAACAGCATCGAGGTCGAGGTGCCGACCTGTGAAATGTACTTTTCCTGCGTTTCATCGTACTTGGGCATCGGAAGAATACCGTAGTCATCCTTCATATCGCGGAGATATTCGGTCGAATAGATGAAATTGCACATTGTCGCAACCGTTCCCTGGGCGAAGGTCTTCATCGTGTGATAGGACTTATCATCAATCGTGCTGCGGGAAGCAACGCCCGGCTGCTGATAGAAGGCATACATCTTGTCGTACGCATCGGAAAAACGCTCGGTCAGGCCGAGATATTCCGGCGTTCCTTCATCGTTGATCCGGACAACCTCCAGCTGGAGCGAAGTCTGGAAGGTGCCGTTGGGAACGACTTCCGAATACCAGGCCATCTGATCGGTTTCCGGCGCATAGATGCCGTTGCCATCCAGATCCTTGACCATATCCACGGTCAGCTCAATCATTTTGTCCAGCGTCCATTCGCCGCTGCGAACCAGCTCATAGGGATCGTGCTTCTTGAATTCCTCCCAGATCCGCTTGTTGAAGAAGATCGCGGTCATATCCTTGTAAAGCGACAGAGAGGCATCACCGATAAAGCCGTACAGCTTTCCGTCAATGGAAAAGCGGCTGTACATATCTGCCATCCACCAGCTCCGGTCAAACTGCACGAACGGCAGACTGCCGCCTTCCAGAAAAACGCCGGAGGATGCGGTAGAAATGGTTGACACCGTGGCCGAATTCACCAGATCGAAGGATTTGCTGTCCGACATGACATCCTGAATGATCATATTGCTGAACTGTTCCCGGGTGTTCCATGCGGTTGCTTCCACGCGGAAGGCAAACTCAATTCCGAGATAATCCTCAACGGTTCTGTTTTTTTCGTAAACCGCGTCATTGACAACATCGCCGGAGGTTTCCTCGACCGCATACTCATAAGCACGGTTTTCGGCCACCAGAATCGTGAAGGTCTTCCCCCCATTGTCCTCCTTGGGGAAGCCCAGCATATCCGCATCGGTAATCTCTGTGTCCTGTGCGGATGTATCGGTTCCGTCAGAGATGGCGGACGGGTTCGCGCTGCCGGAGCCGCAGCCGATCAGCGTGTTAGCCGCCAGCGCCGCCAGAAGCAGAACGGATACTGTTTTTTTCACAAGAATGATTCTCCTTTTCTTAATTTTGACATTTTTAT
>JAZNKS010000114.1:0-11608 GCA_045578725.1 Candidatus Flemingiibacterium sp. | reverse complement strand
AACCGGATACAGCTTTACAGCGGATACAAAATTACTTTATGGCGGCACAGCACTTTCGGCTCCCGATGCTGCAAATCCGACAGCATCCTGCGGAGCGATTGCACCCGATTGTTCTATGGCAATGGCACTCATCAATCCGACTGGTGCATCCGCGCCCTTGACCTACACCGTGTCCTTTACGGCAAACGGCGGTACGGGTACAATGGCTGACGTAACCGTTGAATCCGGCGCAGAGTACACGCTTCCTGCAAACGGCTTCACCGCTCCTGCCAGAAAGCAGTTCAAGGCTTGGAGCGTTGGCGGCGTAGAAAAGGCAGTTGGCGATAAGATCACCGTTACTGCTAACACTACCGTAACCGCAGTTTGGGAGGATATTCCCGTTACCACTTACACCGTTTCCTTTGCGGCTAACGGCGGTACAGGTGCAATGGCTGATGCAACCGGCATTTCCGGCGAATACGAGCTTCCTGCTTGTACCTTTACTGCTCCTTCCGGTAAGCAGTTCAAGGCTTGGAGCGTTGGCGGTGCAGAAAAGGCAGTCGGCGATAAGATCACCGTTACTGCTAACACTACCGTAACTGCAGTTTGGGAGGATATTCCCGTTACCTACTATACAGTAACCTTTGATTCCAATGGAGGTTCTGCTGTAGCAGCACAGACCGTTGCAGCCGGTCAGAAAGCCGCAAAACCTGCCGATCCTGTCAAGAACGGTTATATCTTCAAGGGTTGGAAGCTCGATGGTTCCACATATGACTTCAACACGGCAGTAAACAAAAACATTACTCTCGTTGCAGTTTGGGAAGAAGACAACAGTTTCATGGACGATTGGTATTGGGCACTGATTATGCTCCATAGCCAAAAGTTCGACATCACCGCAGCCGCATCCGAGGGTGGTAAGATTGCTCCCGCAGGCGTGACCAAGGTTCAGTATTCAAAGAATATGACCTACGCCATCACTCCCGATGCCGGTTATGCTATCAAGGCCGTTTTCGTGGATGGCAAGGATGTAGGCGCAGTCAGCGCTTATACTTTCAAGAACGTCACCAAGAAGCACACCATCCATGCGCTGTTTGAGCAGATCAATCCCTACACCGACGTCAAGGCCGGCGATTGGTTCTATGACGATGTTCTCTATGTCACCGCTATGGGTCTGATGGAAGGCACCGGCAACGGTAAGTTCTCTCCCGAAATCACCACCGACCGTGCAATGCTCGTTACGGTTCTGTGGAGACTGGAAGGCTGTCCCGTGGTTGACAGTCCTGTGGACTTCTTCGACGTTGCAGACGGTCTGTGGTACTCTGCAGCGATTGATTGGGCTTCCGCTTACGGTATCGTAAACGGCTACGGTGACGGCAGATTCGGTCCCACCGATCAGATCACCCGTGAGCAGATTGCTGCGATCCTCAACCGTTATGCTGCATACAAGGGATGGACGGACGGCACTGCACTACCGATGCTTGCACAGTACAAGTGCAGCGATTGGGCGGAGAGCAACGTAATCTGGGCTGAAAACAACGGTCTGCTGGATGGTCTCGGTGTTGATGTCTCTGACATGACTGCCAAGGCATCCCGCGCAGAACTGGCAGCTTATCTGCACAAATTTATGATGAATATCGCAAAGTAATCCGTTTTATTCCGGAAGAGGGGAGCCTCGTCTCCCCTTCTTCTCAAAGTCCTTCTCCGTGGATATGCGAGAAGGATTTTGAGAAGAAGCAATCTTCAAAATATTTATAGAGGAGGCATAGATTATGCGCTACGTAGGCAAATGGGTATTTCATTCCATTGGTATGATGAACGATTCGGACAAAATGGTATACCTCAGTGCAGAGGAATACCTGAAGGCACCGATGCCGTATGTCGATGAATCGGACGAAGAAGCAGTCGCGGACGAGATGAAGGAGAGACGGCAGATGATTGGCGGGCAGATCGCCGTGAGCGAAGACGGCAAGCTGTATATGCTGATGCCTCTGCCCGAAGGAGTTTCCAAAGAAGAAGTCGATCAGGCAGTTAAGGCCGGCGTCATCAAGCTGTACGACGGCATGATAACCGACGATCCGAAGACATGCGAAGAACGGGATGGCGCGTTGTGGCTGGAGGTCGGCGAGGACATGAGTGAGGACGGCTGGGTGAAGCTCTCCGATGATGATGGGTATCTTACCTTTATGACCACCCGATATGTAAAAGCAGAATAAGCAGGAGGAAAAATCATGAGTTTTTTTGATACACTAAAAAATGCGGCACTCTCCGTGCTCAAGAGAGAGTCGAGAAAAGTGGTAAACAATGCGGTAAACACCGCCGTACAGAACATCGGCAAAGGCAGAAATCATACTGAAAAATTTACGTTTACCGCACTTCCCGCCAATGTTGATGAGCTGAAAGCACTTCCCGAGGCAAAGATGGACACTGCATTCAAAACAACTGCGCTGGTAATCCTTGCACTGAATCGTTATGAGGCAGATTCGGATGCGGCGATTGCCATGCTCGGTTTTCTAAAAGGCCCGGAAGAGTTCAATGGTAAGGAGCAGAGTTTCCTCAAGGATCGTTTGTCCGGCAAGGGCTATAAAGCAAGATCTTTCCTTGGCGGTGCAACAGCAGACAACAATTACACACCGACCACACCGTATACCGTATCTGTCAGCGAGAATCCGTACTCCTTCGATGAGGAAAACTGGGCAACGATGTATGTAACCAGCGGCGGTGCGGACAATCCCCGTCCCATCAAGCTGCGCAAAAAGCCCTCAACCGGCGAGTGGTTCTTAAATGATATCCAGTGTCTTGCAGATATCAGGCTTCCGAAATCCGAGGATAAGTGGGCGTAAGCGGCATGAGAATTGATCTGTTCGACAGCGGATACTTCCGGATCGTCGTGCCGGACGGCTGGATGGCGTTCTGCGGCATTGACAGCGAATGCAGGACAACGCAGAAGAAGGTACATATCTTCAAGGGAGCGAAGCTGGAAACGGACATTTTCACCCACGCCGGTATTACCATATGCTTTTTCGGGAAGCAGGATTATTATCTCTCACCCAAGTTTTTCTACGATAATATTGTCGATATGGAGCCGTTCACCCTCGGCGCGTACACGTGGAACGGCTACACCTGCACCAGTCTCGGCTATCCCTATACGATGCTGGAAGCAAAGCATGACGGCTGTGTCTTTCAGGTGATGATCCTCACAAAAAACGGCGAATATGAGATCTCCCTGGCAGATGCGGATGTACAAACAATACTGACAAGCCTTACACAAACGGGCTGACAGGATACTTACGGGTTGTGGGGCGATGGAGCGGGATGTTCCCTCGCCCCACAACTTCCAAAGGAGAGACTTATGAAACGAATAGCCGTTCTGGTTGTTGGAGTGTTGCTTATCATGTGTCAGCTTGCCGCATGCAATGCAGAACACATTCCCGATGAAACAGAACCTTTTGAAAACATTGCAGACAAAACAGAAACAAAATATGAAGGAAACGATACGATTATGCCATCCACTGAACAATCTGCCGCAGAGCATATTACACTGGTTAAATATTTCAGTCAACAGTCTGAATGGGACGACGAAATCCTGCTGGTTGTGAGCGAATATTCCGCTGTTACTCTGAGTGAAGATAGTACACAGAAGTATTCCGTTCTGTCAGATACTCTGGACCAGACAAAAAATATGACGGTACGCTCCCTGGAGGAAGAGTTCGACAATCTTCTTTCTACTGCAAAAGAGGAACTGGCCTTTCTTGGTGCGGACAGCTTCGTAACCAAATCTTCCACCCTTGATGTACAGATACGCCGTGCCGACAGCGTGGCAGTTAGTGTACTGTCAGATTCTTTCCTGGTGTACGGCAATATCAATGACCGGTATCTGAACGGAACAACCTACGATACCGAAACCGGAAAGCAGCTGATGATCACCGATGTAATCAAAGATATGAGCAAAATTCCCGTGATCGTAAAGAAGGAACTGACCGCCCACACCTGGACGGGCGATTTTACCTCCGAAAACGCTGTGGAAGACTATTTCCGCGACACGCCCGAGGACGGTATCCGCTGGACACTCGATTATAACGGCGTGACCTTCTATTTCAGAAATGGCGATGTAGCCGAGATCGGCCGGAACGGACATCTGGCGGCAACGGTGTCCTTTGCACAGTATCCTGAACTGTTCAACGAAAAATACAGGACGGCTCCCGAATCCTATATCGTCGAGCTTCCGCTGAATCACTCGTTCTATGCCGATCTTGACAGTGACGGTAATTTGGAAGAACTCAATGTTACTCCTGTCCTCGATGAAAGTGGTCTGTTTTATGAATCCTTTGCTGTTTACTCCGATACGGATGCACAGTATTACCACGCGGAATTTCCCGCGGACACGACTTACCGCACTGGGGGCTATCACCCGTATTACGTGAAAACCGCGGATGGAAGACACTATCTGTACGTCTTCGCGGAAGGAAGCGAGCTGGCATCGAATGACATGAAGCTTCGCGTGATTGACATAACAGGCGGAGGATTCCGTGAAGTCGGAGATATGCACATCGCTCCCGGCTACGTTCCGGTTGACTGCACATGGGCGCTGACCGATCCCGAAAACATGATGCTGGAGAATTTTGAAACACAGCAGGAAACTGCACCTTACCGCGTGGGAAGCGACGGTATGCCTGCGCGCAAATAAAGAGGATTACTCTATGTATTATTCCAAGAATCACGAGGGACTGGTTTTGATCGACCGCGGTATGGGGGAACTTGAGTTTAGCGGTAAGGGCGGCATCCGGCGGGAAGATACCGAGATATGGAATCCGGTCGAGAACTGGAAGGAAGTTTTCACTACAGTGACGGTTTGTGAGAATATCACGGAGATTTATGCAGGTGTGCTCGAACAGTTTCCGAACATGAAAAAACTGAACCTGCCGAAATCTCTGCGGTGCATTGAGATGACCGATGCGCTGAAAACGTTTCTTCACACGAACGATGTGATCGTCCATGCGGCATACGGCTCATACGGCGGCACCTTCGCGCAGGAGAACGGACTCCGGTTCCTGCCGGAGAATATCGAGCTTGGCTGGCACCGGGACGAGGCACATGACGAAAGCACGAAGCTGGTACTGCGCTTTTACGAAGACGGCACGATGGATCTTCTCATCGACATTTTTACCACCGGCATCTCGGCAGGCTCGAGCGGCGGCGCGTCACTGGAGCGACCGATGCCGGAGGAGTATTATCCAGGATGCACACTTGAAGAATTTGTAGATATGTTCCCTGCTCGGTATCATGAGCAGATTATGAATAATCGCGAGGTGAAGGTGTTTCTGCAGCGTGAAGCCGAGCGCGAAAATGAATCGAAATAAATGAAAGGGGAATACCGTATGGCAGACAACAAGAAAAAGCTGACGATACTTCATTCCAATGATCTCCACGGCGATTTTTTGGCAGAAAACGTGGATGAACGACTGATCGGCGGGGTTTCCCGCTTGTCGGGATATGTGAATCAGACACGTAGTGAGGAATCCAATACGATTTACTGCATTGCCGGAGATATGTTTCGCGGCTCGGTGATCGATTCCGAATTCCGCGGCGTTTCCACCATTGAAATCATGAATATGCTGTCCCCGGATGTGGTTGCCATCGGCAATCATGAAACGGATTACGGCATTGCACACCTTCTGTTTCTGGAGAAATGTGCGAAATTTCCGATCATCAATGCCAATCTGCATATCAAGACCAACAATGCGCGGCTGTTCAAGCCCTATCATATCGTCGAAATGGATGGAATGAAGATTCTGTTTATCGGCATTCTGACCGAGGATATCATCAACCAAACGAGAAACGAGGGTGTGATCGGTTCATTTGTGGATGTGCATGAAGCAAGCCAGGAAGTGGGCAGAATATGCAATGCGTATCACACCATGGACATTGATCTTACCGTTCTGCTTACCCACATCGGATTTGAGGAAGACAAGGCAATGGCAGAGCTGCTGGATCCGGCATGGGGCGTGGATATCATCATCGGCGGTCATTCACATACCTTTCTCGAAGAACCTACGGTTATAAACGATATCCTGATCGTGCAGGCCGGAACAGGAACGGATCAGATTGGAAGATTTGATATTACTGTGGACACAGACAACAACTGCGTGAGTGATTACCGCTGGCAGAGTGTTCCGATTGATGCTGCACATTGTCCGAAGGATGCCGCGCTGGAAGGAATCATCTCATACTATAAGACACAGACGGACGAAAAATATCAGCGGATGATTACCCGATTCAAGCGGCAGCTGACCCACCCGTCCCGTTACCAGGAAACGGAGCTCGGAAATCTGTTCGCCGATATCCTGAAAGACAGCCTGCGCTTAGACATTATGCTGCTGGGTTCCGGCAGTATTCGGACTACCGAGCTTGGACCTATCGTGCTTCTTTCCGATCTTGCCGAGTGTTTCCCGTACAGCGATCCGATATATATGTGCAATATCACCGGAGCTCAGCTCCGGCGGATGATCCTGTATATGCTGCGGGACGAGGCACTGGAGGGCGGACATACGGAGTTCTATCAGCTCTCCGATGGATTGGAGATTGTGTATGACCGAAGTACACACAGCTTCAGCAAGTTCGATTTTTATCAGATGCCGATCGAGGACGGGCATGTTTACACAGTCGGAATCCAATCCTATCACTTCAAAAACTTCGAAGCGATGTATTCTGTTCCGATAGAGGAAATATCCAGGAACGGCAAACCGCGCATGGTCGCTACGAACAGTCAGGAGATCCTGGAGGAATACCTCTCGGAGCATCAGAATCTCGACCGCAGTGTCAGCGGCAGACTGACCATACAATAAACAAATAAACTACATAAAGGAGAACAACTATGGGACTTATTAAAGCGATCACCGGAGCGGCCGGCGGCGTACTTGCCGATCAGTGGAAGGAATTTTTCTACTGTGACTCCATTGCAAACGATATTCTGATCGTCAAGGGACAGAAGCGTATAAGCGGACGTTCCTCCAATACCAAAGCGGAAGATAACATCATCTCCAACGGTTCCGGCATCGCTGTCGCAGACGGTCAGTGCATGATCATCGTTGAACAGGGCAAGGTCGTGGAGCTTTGCGCCGAACCCGGTCAGTTTACATGGAACAGTTCCACCGAACCGTCCATTTTCGCAGGCAGCCTCGGTAAAAGTATCATTGAAACCTTCAAAGCAATCGGTAAGCGCTTCACCTACGGCGGTGACACGGGCAAGGATCAGCGGGTGTACTACTTCAACACCAAGGAGATCCTCGATAACAAGTTCGGTACAGCCAATCCTATCGCTTTCCGCGTGGTTGATTCGCGTATCAACTTTGACGTGGACGTTTCCCTCCGTTGCAACGGTACATACACCTTCCGCATCACCGACCCGATCAAGCTGTACACCAACGTGACGGGCAACGTGGCGCAGTCCTACTCCAAGGATGAGCTGCGCGACACCATGAAGACGGAGTTTGTCAGCGCACTCGGTCCGGCTCTTGCCAAGCTGTCCATGCTGGAGATCCGTCCAAACCAGATTCCGGCGCACACGAATGAGCTGGAAACATATCTCAACGAGGAGCTTTCCACCGAATGGGGCGCACGTGGTATCGGTGATGTAAAGGTGGCGATCAATCCGCCTACGCTCACCGAGGAAGATCAGGAAATGCTAAAAACCGCGCAGAAAACTGCCATGTACCGCGATCCCACGATGGCGGCAGCTACGCTGGTCGGCGCTCAGGCGGATGCCATGAAGACCGCAGCAGGCAACTCTGCAGGTGCCATGACCGGATTCATGGGCATGGGTATGGCGATGAACGCCGGCGGTATGAACGCACAGAATCTCTTCCAGATGGGTCAGCAGCAACAGCAGGCAGAACCGGCTCCGGCTGCCGCTCCTGCTCAGGACGGCTGGAAGTGCTCCTGCGGTGCGGTTGCTGTCGGAAAGTTCTGTCCCGAATGCGGGGCGAAGAAGCCCGAACCCAAGCCTGCGGGTGGCTGGACGTGTAAATGCGGTGCGCTGGCAACAGGCAAATTCTGCCCCGAATGCGGTTCACCCAAGCCTGCCGATGACGGCTGGACCTGTTCCTGCGGCGCGGTGAACAAGGGAAAATTCTGTGCGGAGTGCGGCGCGAAGAAGCCTGCGGGTGTTCCCCAGTACAAATGCGACAAATGCGGATGGGAACCGGAAAAGGGCGTGAAGCCGCCGAAGTTCTGCCCGGAATGCGGTGATCCGTTTGATGACGGGGACATGCAGTAACAGGAGGTGTGAATATGGCAGAGTTGCAGGAGTATAAATGCCCGTGCTGCGGCGGTGCCATCGCCTTTGACAGCACCCTGCAGAAGATGAAATGTCCGTACTGCGATACGGAATACGAGATGGAGACTCTCGCCGCCTACGATGCGGAACTGAAAAATGAGCCCGCGGACAACATGAAATGGAAGACGGAGAGCGATAACTGGCAGGAGGGTGAGACGGAGGGACTGTATACCTATGTCTGCCGCTCCTGCGGCGGTGAGATTGTGGGAGACGAAACCACAGCGGCGATGTCCTGCCCGTACTGTGACAATCCGGTGGTGATGATGGGACAGCTTTCGGGCGCTTTGAAGCCGGATCTTGTAATCCCGTTCAAACTGGATAAAAAAGCTGCGAAGGCGGCACTGCAAAAGCATTACGGCGGCAAAAAGCTGCTCCCGAAGGTGTTCGCAGATCAGAATCATATCGACGAGGTCAAGGGTGTGTACGTTCCGGTCTGGCTGTTTGACGCAGATGCGGACGCAAAGGTGCGCTATAAAGCATCGAATATCCGGACCTGGAGCGACAGCCGATATGAGTACACAGAGACAACCTGCTATGCGGTCACGCGGGGCGGCTCACTGGGATTTACGCAGGTTCCCGTGGATGGCTCCACTAAGATGGAAGACAAGCTGATGGAATCCATCGAGCCGTTCAGGATGGAGGATGCGGTGGATTTTCAGACCGCATATCTCGCCGGATATCTGGCGAACAAATACGATGTGGATGCCGAAACGAGTATCGAGCGTGCCAACGAGCGCATCAAAAAAAGCACCGAGGATGCATTCGCCGATACCGTGCAGGGATACGCGACGGTGACAGCGGAATCGACCAATATCAGCCTCCGCAAAGGCAAGGTACGCTATGCGCTGCTGCCGGTGTGGCTGCTGAACACCACATGGAAGGGCGAAAGATACACATTTGCCATGAACGGTCAGACCGGTAAATTTGTCGGCGATCTTCCGATGGACAAAGGCAAATACAAACGGTGGCTGCTTGGCTTTACCGCGCTGTTCAGTGCGGCGATCTATGCAGCGGCGTATCTGCTGTGGCTGTTTTAGGAGGTGGGAGGATGAAAAAGAGAATATTCGGTCTGCTTGGCATCCTGCTTCTTGCGGTGTGTCTGATTCAGCCCGCATTTGCATCCGACAGCATTGCCCGACTGGTGGATGAAGCTGATCTTCTGACCAACAGCGAAGAAGCGGCTCTGTCCGCGAAGCTGGACGAAATCAGTCTCCGGCAGAATCTGGACGTTGTGATTGTAACGGTAGACAGCACCGATGCTCAGAATGCCACAGAATATGCGGACGATACATACGATTACAACGAATACGGCGAGGATGGGGTTCTGCTGCTCATCAGCGTGGATGACCGCGAATGGGCAATATCCACATCCGGTTACGGCATCACCGCCTTTACCGATGCGGGGCTGGACTATCTGACCGATCAGTTCGCAGATCAGATGTCCGCCGGTGAATGGAATGATGCGTTCCACAGCTTTGCCGAGCTGTGCGACGAATTTATCACGCAGGCGAAAACCGGCGCACCGTATGATGCGGGCAATCTTCCGAAGAAGCCGTTCACGCCGATCTTAACCGGACTTGTTTCGCTTGGAATCGGCTTCGTCATCGCTTTTTTCCGGATGAACAAATGGAAGAATCAGCTCTACTCCGTGCAGGCAAAGACTGCGGCGAAAGATTATGTGAAGAGCGGCAGCCTGCAGCTCACCGAGCAGAAGGATTTGTTCCTGTACCGGCGTGTGGACCGGCGGGAGAAATCGGAGAGCAGTTCCGGCGGCTCGTCCACGCATACGTCTTCCTCCGGCAAGACGCACGGCGGTACGAGCGGCAGCTTCTGACAGAGCGAAGTAAATCCATCAAGGCGTTTGCTGAAACGTAAAAACAGTAACAGTGCAGGTCCACATTTATGTGGACCTGCACTGTACTTATCAGAACATCTCATGTATCAGAAGCGCGGAAGAAAGAATAAAAATATTCTGATTTTCTCTGGACTTTCTCCTCGTTCTGTGGTATGGTTTGTGGTACCGCGAAATGGAGGAAATGCACATGACACGAAGAAAACAACTAAACAACGCAAACAGAGCGGTTCTGAATCGGAAGTTTCCAAGCCAGAGCCGCTCTCACTTTATGAAGGGGGAATATGATATAATACTCAAGTGGTTGATGATAAATTTTCGCAAGCATTAGCGCAAAGTGCAGAAATTGTTCATGCGCATGACGAGTTGCAGGAGCAGACTGAAAGATTGAAATCTGAAAAAGAAAAGGCAAAGAGTGAATTCGAATCAGCCTTAGAGAAAGCAAACAAAAAAACTAACGTCAGCGAAGCTTTGTTAACGGAGGAAACTCAGAAGCACATAGAAACATTACAGAAGTTTAGACATTCCAAACAACAAGAATTAACTGCATATAAGTTGGGGAAATACAGAAGGATATAGATGATATTCAGGCTGAAATCGAATCAAAATTAGCTTTACCTAAATAAAAGAAAGGCGGTGATCGCAGCTTGCGATTACCGCCAAAAACTTTCTAAAAAAAGTGTTTCACCATGTGGTCACCGACTATGGTCAAACATGTGGTCAGCCTCCACCGCCACTGCCTCGTTTCGCCGCAGATGCCCCATATTGCTCCCCAAAAAGCAAAAAAATAAAGCCGAAAACGATCGTTTTCGGCTTTATTTGGTGCGGCTGTTCATAACGTGTCAAAATGAAAATAACGAGAAAACGGTGTCAAATCGCATAATTCAGAGTTTGAGGAAGATTCGATAAAAAGAATTTTTCTCTTTTTTTATCCGCACATTCGTCAAAGCAATCTCCTTTTGATAAAATGTAGACATCAAAACAAAGGAGGTACTTCACAATGAAGGAAAAATTTATTGAAAACGGAATTGAGTATGTAAGAAACGGTGATTACTACATTCCAAGCTTAAAGGCTCCCGAAGGGACTTACGACATCGGTAGGTACGGAAAACTGCACTCAATATTTATTAAAGAAAACCGCCCTGCTTTCTACTCGATGAAAATGCTCAACGGCACTTGGCTTGCATATCTCGAAGAAATTGACACATCTGCAAAGGAAATGATTGATAAGCTCATAAAAGATATGGCGGTCAAGCAAGGAATCACCGAAGAACTTAAAGCAAAAGACCAAATGGCGTGGGTGGGTGCTATGAACAACATTCGCCACTCGGCTGAAGAATTTGTACTGCGAGATTTTGTCTATTCGATGGAAGTGCACAAATGAGCTTTCTTGATGAATTATATTATGGAAACATCAATCCCAACGAAAATCGGAACAGAAAACC
>JAZNKS010000113.1:0-15140 GCA_045578725.1 Candidatus Flemingiibacterium sp. | reverse complement strand
GCCTCCATCCGTGTCATGCCCGGCTGCTACATCACCGGTCAGGCCGCCGGATGCGCCGCCGCGCTTGCCGCCGATTCGGGCGATGTCCGCGCCGTATCCATGTCCGAGCTGCAGAGCCGCCTGAAAGCGCTCGGTGCCTATCTGCCCAACGCCTGATGACTCCCCCTCCCGCCTGCTTTCCGGCCGGCGGGATTTTGTTTTCCGGCCGGATGTCACAAATTTTGTATCTTTTTTCGGCAATATCAACAAATCTTCGGTTTAGGGCTTGATTTCGGACGGAATTTGTGGTATCATTATAATAACTGTTAATGTGTCTTCCATTATCGAAACAGACAGGCCGCCGCAGATGGCGGCAGAAAGGGATTTCTATGGCAAATTACATCCTGAGCTGCTGCTCCACAGCCGATCTTTCCCACGAATATTTCGTTTCCCGCGATATCTCCTACATTTGCTTCCATTACACGATGGACGGCGTGGATCGCCCCGACGATCTGGGCAAGACCATGCCCTTTGATGAATTCTACGCGGCCATGGTAGCAGGTGCCGACACCAAGACCTCGCAGGTCAGCGCCGGCGAATACATTGAGTATTTTGAAAAATTCCTCGCCGAGGGGAAGGATGTCCTCCATCTGACTCTTTCCTCCGGTATTTCGGGCAGCCATATGTCCGCCCGTGCAGCCCAGAAGGTGCTGAGTGAAAAATATCCCGACCGCAAGCTGATGATCGTCGATTCGCTGGCTGCCTCCTCCGGCTTTGGCCTGCTTATGGATAAGCTGGCCGATCTGCGCGATGAAGGCAAGACCATCGAGGAGGTCGCCGAGTGGGCCGAAGCAAACAAGCGCAAAATGCACCACTGGTTCTTCTCCTCCGACCTTACCTTCTATGTCAAGGGCGGCCGCGTATCCAAGACGGCCGGTGCCATCGGCGGCATTCTGGGCATCTGCCCTCTGCTCAATGTGGACCATCAGGGCCGGCTGATTCCCCGCGAAAAAATCCGTCCCAAGAAGAAGGTCATCCAGCGCATCGTCGATGTCATGAAGGCGCACGCCGAGAACGGCCTCGATTATAACGGCAAGTGCTTCATCAGCAACTCTGCCTGCTATGAGGATGCCCGCGCTGTTGCCGATCTCGTTGAAGCCGCCTTCCCGAAGCTGGACGGCAAGGTTATGATCAACAGCATCGGAACCACCATCGGAAGCCATACCGGCCCCGGCACCGTTGCCCTCTTCTATTGGGGTGACGAGCGCGTTGACTGATTAAGCAAAGAAGGTATCAGACAGAAAAATGAAGCAGAACGATCCGATCGAAACGGTGAAGGCAAACGAGCCTTCCGATAAGTATCTGGACGGCGAGATGTTCGCCAATATGCTCCGCGGCGGTGCGGAGCAGCTCCGCTGCAATGCAGAGGAGGTCAACAACCTCAATGTCTTCCCCGTGCCGGACGGCGATACGGGCGACAATATGCGCATGACCATTGAGGGCGGCGTGGCCGCTCTGGAGGGCGTGCATTCCACCAATTTAGCCGATGTCACCGAAAAGCTCTCGCAGGGTATGCTGCTGGGTGCCCGCGGCAACTCCGGCGTTATCCTCTCCCAGTTCTTCGCCGGCATGGCCAAGTGCTTCTCCCAGTACAACCGCGCCAATCCCGAGATTGTCGGTCTGGCGATGCAGGAGGGTGTCAAGCAGGCCTATGCCTCCGTCATCACCCCCACCGAGGGCACGATTCTCACCGTTGCCCGCGAGGCGGTCGAATATGCGGTCGCCAATATTGACGAATCCAGTACCATCACCAGCATCTTCTCGGATCTGACCGAGGAAATGCAGAATTCGCTCCAGCGTACGCCCGAGATTCTGACGGTTCTCAAGGAGGCCGGCGTGATCGACAGCGGCGGAGCGGGTCTCTTCTATATCATGCAGGGATTTCTCAAGATCCTGCTGGGCGAGAAGGTGCATTCGGCCAGCGAATTCCCGGTTCTGGCGCCCAAGGCTCCGGCTGTGGATTTCTCGGCCTTCACCTCCGACAGCGAGATGACCTACGGCTACTGCACCGAGCTGCTTCTGCGGCTGATGCACGCCAAGACGGACATCGAAGCCTTCGATGTCAGGGTGATCATCGAATTTCTGCAGACCATCGGCGATTCCATTGTGGCCGTCAAGAATGACAGCATCGTCAAGATTCACGTCCACACGATGACCCCCGAAAAGGTTCTCGAATTCTGCCGCCGCTACGGTGAATTCCTGACGGTCAAGATCGAGAATATGAGCGTTCAGCACAGCCAGAATGACGAGGCCCCCAAGCCCGCCAAGGCTTCCCCGGCCAAGGATTTCGGTACGGTTGCGGTCGCATCCGGCGACGGCATCAAAAAGCTCTTCACGGAGCTTGGCGTGGATGCCATCGTAAGCGGCGGTCAGACCCAGAATCCCTCGGCGCAGGATTTCCTCGCGGCCTTTGAGGAGGTCAATGCAAGGCACATCTTCGTCTTCCCGAACAACGGCAATATCGTGATGGCGGCCAAGCAGGCGGCCGGACTCTATGAAAAGAGCACGGTTCACGTCATCGAGAGCAAGGATCTGGGCAAGGGCTACGCGGCGATCACCGCGATGAACTACCAGTCGGGCGATGCCGATCAGATCGAAGCCACCTTCACCGAGGCGATGAGCGCGGTGACGACCGGCTTCATCTCCACCTCGATCCGGAACGCGGATCTCTCCGGCGTGCACATCGAGTGCGGCGATTATATCGGCTTTGTCGGCAAGGAGATGCTCGTTTCCTGCAAGGATAAGCTGGAGGCGGCCAAATCGCTGATCGAAAAGATGAGCGAGAACGGCATTTATCTGATCACCGCCTTCACCGGCAAGGATGCCGCTTCCGAGGAAGTGGAAGCCCTCGAGGCATGGCTTGCCGAGACCCATCCGGACGTCGAATTCTACACCGTTGACGGCGGACAGGATGTCTACCCCTTCATTTTCGTGGTTGAATAAGAATAAACAGCAAATCCACCCGGTAACGGGTGGATTTGCTGTTTGTTAATAGGAATTTTACCCTTCCAGCTTTTCCAGCGTCTGCTGAATGCTCAGCTCGGCGGCGGTGGTAAGGCTTGCAAGGAACGAGGCCACATCCGCGCTTCCGGCGGTCAGCTGGCCCTGCACCGCGCTCTTCAGATTCGAAGCCCAGCCATAGGCATCGCCCGGATCAAAGCAGCGGTTTTCGCTGATAATTTCCAGCATCTCGATCGAATCCTCGTTGCGCAGACCCTTCTGCGAAACGGTGTAATCGTAGTAGATCGGCAGGATGTCGCGCCAGGAGAGATAGGCCAGCGCATCGATAACTTTGGCGGTCTGCTCCTGCTTTTGACAGGTGACCGGCATCATCATCAGATACTGCGCCGGGCTTGTGTAGCCGTAGTAGGATTCCTGTGCTTCATCGTATTTTGGCAGGGGGACGATACCGAAGGTATCCTCCAGCGAGCGGTATTTGCTCGATGCCTTCAGTTCGGCCACAACAAAAAGGGAGCGGCCGTTGCGGAAGATCTCCTCATAGTGGGATGGCTCGCCGCTGTTGGCATCGCGCTGGAGAAATTCGCCCTTGGTCGCCGTCAGCGAGGCGATCTTGGCGCAGACATCGAGGAAACGCTCGCCGCCGGATGCGATGTAGGGCATTCCCTCCTCATCGATGCGGACGTACCGCTCGCCGGTGCCGAAGATCATCGCGCTGAGGCCGTTGTACCAGGTGGTCATACCGTAGACGGCATTGCCGTTGTCCTCCCAGTCGAAGGAATCGTCACCGTTCAGATTAGCGCCGAGCTTTGTGTATTCCTTCAGCTTATCGATGGTCCATTTTCCCTCCCGGACGAGATCGTAGGGCTTGTCCGCCTGCAGATTCTCCAGCATCGTTTCGTTGAAGAAGGTGCAGATGGTCAGATCAAAGCCGACCAGCGAGAGATAGTTGCTGGCAAAGAGAAGGCTTCCGTCCTTGCCGATCCGTCCCTCGGCGGTCGTTGCCTGATTCCACCATTCCCGATCAAGTTGGAAGCCGTCCACGCTCTGCAGATCGAGATAGAGGCCGTCGGTCAGGTGGGCGGCAATATTATCGCCGCGCAGATAGACGGTCTGATAGACATCCTCGTCGGCCATAATCGTGCGGCGGGCGGTTTCGTTGGCATCGGCGATCGGCTGATCGGTAACCTTCAGCGTGAAATGGAATTTCTCCTCGGCATCGCGGTTGCGGTTGAAGACGGCATCGTCCAGCTGCTCGCCGGTGGTGGATTCCAGATCAATGGTGTCATAAGCCCCCCAGGTGTTGGTCGAGTTGAGGATATTCAGCTCGCCGCCGCCGAAATCGATGCCGGTGAAATCGTATGCCTGCCCGGTTGTGACATCGGCCGGGGGCGTGGTATCGCCGGTCACAGCGGGAGTGGATTCATCCGGACCGGCGGGTACGGCATCACCGCAGCTTCCCATCGGCAGGATGAGGGATGCCGCCAGCAGCAGGACCGCCGGTCGGGCAAATACGGATATTTTCATGTTTTTCTCCTGTTCTTTTGTTGATACAGGCTTATTATACCACCCGTCCCACCCCGAATCAAGGTAAATTTCCCGCACAAATATGGACTTTCCCGCAGGCGGAAGGGTCCGAAAAACAAAATAACCGGATTTTTTGGGCACAGTGCACAAATCGGATGCCCAATCTTTGGTGATAATGCCGGATTGACAAGCGGCAGAGAATGTGGTATAATATTAGTAGAGAATTCCAGATTCTCATAAAATATACACGCAATGCCGCACGCACCAGCGCCCGGGATGCCGTACGGCATCCCGGGCTTTGTTTTTTCGGAGGTGAAATCGTTGCTTCTCTTTGAACTCAAAAAGATCACGGATAACCGCGCCATACGGCTCTTTCTTCTGATCTTCCTCATACTGAACCTCTTCCTTGCCTGGAATCAGGCGGGCCACGGTGTTCCCCGGATCCCGGTTTCGGAGCTGAACGCCTTCTTCGATTACTATTTCGAGCATCCCGACGAGGTCGATGCCAACTATAAGAAGTATCAGGATTTCCAGGAGGAGCTGACGATTCTCCGCCAGCAGGCCATGATGGTCGGCAAAAAGGACATCGAGGAGCCGGTTTTCGAGAATGTCTATTCCGTCAGCGAAAGCTACGATGACGGCCTGCTCTACAACTTCCTGTTCAACACCGTCACGCCGATCCGGCAGTACGGCGTGAATATGCAGAAAATCATCGATGTCGGGCGCATCAACATTCAGGAATACCAGCACATGGGGCTGTCCAAGGACAGCTACGCCGTCCGCTATCAGGAAAAGGTGCTCACCATGTACGCAAAGGCGCAGGCTGAGGTGCGCATGGGCTTTGAATACCCCCACGGCTGGTCCACCTACTTCGGCTACACGCAGGTCAATCTCTTCATCTTTGTCCTGCTGATCCTGCTCGGAACGGTCATCTTCGCGCAGGAGAAGAATACCGGCACCCTGCCGCTGATCCGCGCCGCACGGTACGGCCACACCCGGACCGCGCTGACCAAAATCGCGGCCCTCTACATCGCCGTCACCGTGATCGTCCTTCTCTTCACAGCGGAAACCTTTATCGCCGTCGGCCTGCGGTGCGGCTATTCCAGCCCCTTCAACGCCATTCAGATTCTGACGAGATTCTATCAGTCCCCTTATGTGATCACGATCGGTCAGTATTTTGTGCTGAATCTGGTGATCCGCCTGCTGACCTTCTATCTGTTCGCCTCGGTCATCATGGTGGTGAGCACCTTCATTGCCAACTACGCGCTGATCTATGTTTCGGGACTCGGCTTCCTCGGGCTGAACTTCTTCCTAAACAGCATCACCTACTTCGATCTGAACAATTTCTTCTGCAACATGAACCTGTTCGCCACGGCCAATGTCAATGCGCTGTTCGAGCGGTACCGTGCGCTGAATTTCTTCAATCTGGTGGTCGGCTTCCTGCCGCTGCTGTTCATCACCTTCCCGCTGCTGATTATAGCCGCGTCCGCCCTGACCGTCTTCAAGCATAACCGGGGCAGCAATCCCGTCATCCGCAAGGATTTTGCGGCCATGATCAAGGCAAAGCTGAAGGCGCTGATCCCCGCTCCCCCGAGCGGTCGGGGACAGCCGGTGCGCGAATACTCCAAATCCCTCTTTTTGACCGAGCTGCACAAAACGCTGATTTCCTCCCGCATGGTCATTCCGCTGGTGATCCTGCTGGTCATCAAGATCTATCTCTCCGGCCACACCTTCGTGGAGGACACCGGATACGCGGAATCGGTCTACAAGGAATACATGACCCAGCTTGCGGGCGAGGTCACCGACGAAAAGCGGGAATTCCTTCGCAATGAGCGGGCATCCTTCCAGGCAATCATCACCGGCTTTACCAGTATTCAGTCCAAATACGAGGCCGGTCAGATCGATGCCACGGAATTCTTCAACGCCTATTCCGCCTACAACAAGGCCGTTAACCGGATGGAGCATCTTGCGCGGATCGAAGCCCATCTGACCTACATCGACCGGATGGCGCGGGAGGATAAAACCGCGTGGTTCGTCTACGATACCGGCTGGGATGCCTGGCTTCTCAGTACCTTCGACTGGACGCTGTACGCGGCCATCCTGCTTCTCTTTGCCGGTCTGTTCGCATCCGAATACGACAGCAAATCCTCGGCGGGAAGCTTCGCGCAGATCCTGCGGGCCTCGAAATACGGCCGCAAGCCCACCTTCCTTCGCAAGCTGGCGGTCATGCTGCTCATCACCGCGATCCTCTCCCTGCTCTGGAATTCAATCGATGCCTTCTTTGTCACCAACGCCTTCGAGATGCCGCTGTCCGAGGCGCCGATCCACTCCCTGCAGAGCTTTGAAACGGCCCAGTTCTCGCTGTCGCTCGGTCAGTATCTGGTCTTCTACTGGATTCTGCGGCTGCTGATCTGCCTGCTGCTCGGCCTTTTGATCGCCGCGCTCTCGCTCCTGCTTCGCACCAACATCGCGGCCATCTCGGCCATCGCGGCCATCACAATCCTGCCGATGCTTCTCTCCCGCGCAGGTCTGTCCCTCTTCAAGGGTCTTGACTTCATGCTTCTGATGCGCGGCACGCCGATTCTGATTCTCGGCTGGCACGTCTTCGGCCTCTCGCTTGGCTTCTATCTCGTAATCGTCGCATTGCTCCTCTGGCGGGCAGAAAGGAAATGGAACCGATGAAACTGACGATCACCAACACCTCAAAATCCTACGGCAGCAATCTTGCCCTGAACAATTTCACCGCCGAGCTGACCCCCGGCATCTATGCCCTGCTCGGCCCCAACGGAAGCGGCAAATCTACGCTCATGAACATCTTAACGGACAATCTGAAGGCGGATACCGGTACCGTCACCTACACCGATGATGCCGGAAACACCGAGGATGTCCTGAAGATGGGCATCCGGTACCGGGAGAAGCTCGGCTTCATGCCCCAGTATCCCGGCCTCTATCCGAACTTCACCGTCGAACGCTTTCTCTGGTACATGGCCTCGCTGAAGGGCATGGATAAGGAGGAGGCGAAGAAGCAGATCCCCGAAATCCTCGCCGCCGTGGAGCTGGACGATGTACCCCGCCGCAAGATCGGCGCGCTGTCCGGCGGCATGAAGCAGCGGCTGACGCTGGCGCAGGCGGTGCTCGGCAATCCCGAGATCCTGATTCTCGATGAGCCGACGGCCGGTCTTGATCCCAAGCAGCGGATCGCCATCCGCAACTACATCTCCCGGATCGCCTTTGACAAGATCGTCATCATCGCCACCCATGTGGTGCCGGATGTTGAATTCGTCGCCCGCGACATCATCATGCTCAAGAAGGGCGTGATCGTCGATAACGCGCCTCCGCAGGAGCTGGTGAAGAAGATCGACGGCAAGGTCTGGAGCGTTCCCTGCTCCGAGGATGCCGTCCAGGAGATGCAGGCCCGCTTCCGCGTGACGAACATCACGCGGGATGAAGCCAGCGGCGATGTTCTGCTCCGGGTGCTCTCCGAGGAGAAGCCCACCGAGCGCTCCGTCACCGTCATGCCATCCCTTGAGGATTATTATCTGTACATTTTCGGAAATCTCGCCTCTGAAGGCTGAGAGACCGGCCCCATTCTGCCCTTGAGGGCAGAATGGGGCCGCTGTTTTTTTCGATTTGGCTTGATTTTTCAAGCGAGCCGTGCTATAATGAATGCAAAGGGCCATGCCCAATCTTTTGCACGGAGGATCATCATGAAATTCACCGTTTCCTTTCTTCTTTCGCTCACGCTTCTGATCGGATGCCTGGCAGGCTGCGAAGCCGCCCCCACAGGTGGCGGCAGTCCCGCAGAAGGGGGCAGCCCCGCAGGTCCCGGCCCCGATCCCGTTCCGGGCGAGGTGCCGACCTATCATCCCATGAAATCGGATGTAAACATCGACACCGCACACGCCGATATCGCCGCCGCGATCGCCAAAAAGGTTGGCGCATCCATCGATGAGATTGCCCACTCCCCCGTCCGCTACTGCGGCATTGACAAGGCAAAGGAAGGCGAAAAGGCGATCTGGATTCAGCTTCTGCCCGAACGCGATCCCTATTCCACCAGTTCGGTTGAGCTTCGCAAGCGGATCCATGCTCTGTATGTCTATTATCCCTGCGATTATGACCCGTCCCTCTTTTCCGAGGAGGAGCTGATCGAAAAGGGCGCCCGCCGCACCTTCGGCTACATGGGCATTCCCGAAGCGGCGGATAAGCTTCCCGGCATCGTCTGCGTCCACGGCGGTGCGGGCCACGCCTATGCCCGCTATACGCTGGAGGCCATGCAGCATGGCTTTGCGGCGATCGCACTTGACACCGAGGGCTGCCGCAACATCACCGGCGGGGACAATTACAGCGAATCCGCCGATGCCTACGAAACCGATCCCCTCGGCCACAAGCCCAAGGATTCCTTCATCATGCAGGCCGCCGATCCCGAGCATCAATGGCTTTACTGGGCGGTCGCCGATACGGCCATCGCCAATACGGTTCTTCGCTCCCTTGCCGAGGTCGATGAAAGCAAGGTCGGTCTCACCGGCATTTCGTGGGGCGGTCTGATCGCCGCCTCGACGATCTGCTACGATTACCGCTTCGCCTTCTGCATTCCGGTCTATTTGAGCTCCTACACCTGGGCCACCGTGGCCTCCGATGTCGGCAATCTGAAGGCGCATCGGATCGCCCAGAAGATCTGGCAGAATCCCGAGCTTCTGAAGGCTTCCCCCGTGCCGACCCTCTTATTGGCCGGCGACAACGATCACTTTGCCACGATCAACACCCAGATGAGCACGCTGGATGCCCTCTCAAACGGCACACTCATCATCAAGCACAACTATAATCATTCCCAGCAGGCAGGCGCATCGGCATCCGAAATCTATCGCTTCGCACACACGGTTCTCGGAAGCGCCAAAGGCTTCATCCGGACCGATAAGGAGCCCGATGCCGCCCTCGGCCGGAGCTACACGCTGAAGCTGTCCGTCCCCGAGGATCTTGAAAAGGTGACGGTCACACTTCACTGGCTCCCCGCTCCGCTCGCCCCCTACAATCAGCAGACCAAGCCGACCTGGGAAAGTGCGGAGCTGAAGGTCGGCGAGGACGGTACCGTCAATGTCACCGTTCCGGAGGAGGCCTATATGTACTACCTCTCCTATTCGGGCTTCGATTCCCGGATGTCCGCCCTCAACCGCAATTCTCCCTATGCCTCCAGCATCCCCTATGCCCCCGGCTCGATCTATTCTTCGTCCAATGTCATTCTACTCGGCGGCTCTTCGGTCACCGAATAATATTAAGGAGATTCATCATGATCCGTTTTACCGTATCCCCCGCCGGCTCGGATACCAATACCGGCAGTCCACGCGATCCCTTTGCCACCGTTGAGCGCGCCATCGAAGGCGTGCGCGCGCTGAAGGCCGCCGGAATCGGCAAGTCCGCCGAAATCACCGTTCGGACGGGCGAATACCGCTGCTCCGGCATCCGTCTGAACGCCGACGATGCCGGTCTTCCGATCACCTTCAAAGCCGAGGGCGAGGTCATCTTAAACGGCGGCCTCTCGCTGGATCCCGCTGCCTTCGTGCCGCTGAATGAAGAGGAGCGCGCCCGCCTCCACGGCGCGGCAAAGGATAAGGTTGTCAAGGCCGATCTGTATGCGCTCGGGCTGAAGCGCGCCGATCTTGGCGAGATGTGCGCCATCGGTACCTATTCCACCGCCTCCCGGTATGACGGCGCGATCACATCCCCCATCTGGTGCGAGCTGTTCGTCAACGATACCCGCATGGAAATTGCCCGCTATCCCGATTCCGGCTTCCTGCACACCGGTGAAGTCATCCGCGAGGGCAAGGGACGGGAATCCGGCACCGGTGTTACCATGCCCGACCCGGAATGGCGGAAGCTCCGCAATCCTATCGGCGACATCCGCAAAATTGATCCCGATACCGCCGCCCGCGTGGCCGGCTGGAAGTCGCAGGAGGGTGTATGGTGCTACGGCTATCCGCGCTACGGCTGGGCCGACGATTCCACGCCGGTGAGAATCCATACCGAAACCTGCGAGATGGAATCCGTCTATGCAAGCTATTTCGGCACCCGCGAGCACGCGCCCTATTATTTCTACAACGTCTTTGAGGAGCTGGATGCGCCCGGCGAATGGTTCCTCGACCGCGATGCGGGCATCCTCTATCTCTATCCGCCCTGCGAGCTGTCCTCATCCGCAATCAATCTCTCCCTCCTGACAGGTCCCCTGCTTGCGTCTGAGGGCGTGTCCGATCTCACCTTTGACGGCTTCACCTTTGCCGGCACCCGCGGCAATGCCATCGAAATCACGGGCGACGGGATCACCATCGAAAACTGCACGATCAAGAATGTGGCCGGCTGGGCCGCAATTCTGACAGGTGATAACAATACCGTCCGGGGCTGTGAAATCCTGCACACCGGCGAGGGCGGCATCCGCATGAAGGGCGGCGACCGCAATACCCTGACGCCTTCCGGGAACCGGATCACGAAGAATCACATCCACCACATCGCGGAGATCTACCGCACCTACCGGCCCGGCGTCGCCATCGAAGGCGTGGGAATCCGGGTCGATCACAACAACATCCACGATTCCGCCCATCAGGCGATCTCCTTCCACGGCAACGAGCATATCATGGAATACAACGAAATCTGGGAGGTCTGCAAGATCGCCGACGATTCCAGCGCAATCTATGCGGGCCGGGATTACACCACCTGCGGCAATGTGATCCGTTATAACTACTTCCACGATATGAAGAGCGATGCGGACAATCACATCGGCATCTTCGGAATGTACTGCGACGACAATCTGGGCGCGACCACGATCACGCACAACATCTTCCACCGCTGTCAGTCGGCGCTCCTACTCCACGGCGGCCACGATATGGTGTTTGTCAACAATCTGATTCTCGATGCCTGCCCGAAATCCCAGTATTCGATCCGCTTCCACAATTACGGCTACTGGCATTCGCTGGAGGCGGGCGGCGAGCATGAAAGAAAGCGCGCCGGCCTTGATTGGCAGAATGAAATCTGGACCGCCCGCTATCCCCACATCGCCGAGTATCTGACATGGGATCCCGAAACGGAGCAGTCCTATCCCCACTACTGCACGATCGCAAGGAACATCATCATCGGCCACAAGCCGATCGACATCCGCTTCGATCACACCCGCAAATGTCTGAAGAACGAGGTCTTCGACAATCTCGAGCTTGCCGACCGCACCGGCACCGGCATTTCCGATGACGGGGATCGGCTGGATCTCTCAAAGAGCCGTCTTTGTGAGCTTCTGCCCGGCTTTGAGCCCATCCCGCTGGATGAAATCGGTCTGTAAGGTATAAAAAAATCGCCCCGCCGCCCGTTTACCGGGCGGCGGGGATTTGCTTATTCGGCTTTCTTGTATGCCTTGTAGCGGTGGACGATGTTCAGATCCTCGTCCATGTCAAGGCCGTGGGAGCCGCAGCCGCCGTCGATTTCGTGGCAGCCGTGATCCATCGCAAAGCCGACCAGCGTATCGTGGCCCGTCCAGTGCGCTTCGATCATCTTCGAGAACATTCCGAAGGCGTGATCGTTGCTCACAAGCTCGCCCAGCGCCTCGATGCTCTCCGGGCCGTGCTTGTGCATGACGGAATCGTAATTGCCGTTGTAGACCACATAGAAGTCATATTCGTCCGCTAAAATCAGCTCGGCCGCCTTGGCGTTGACCTCCTCGATGGTATCGTAGATGAAGTAATCCATCTCCCGCTCCAGGAAGATCTTCGCGATGCTGCAGTTGGTCTCGGCGACGATGACCGGCTTTTTTCCCGCGCGGATCATCGCATCGAAGATCGTATCGACGGTCAGCACCGGCTTTTCATACTTGCGGATGCCGTGAACGGCCGGCTGGGCACCGGTGTACATCGTGCCGAAGCAGACCGGCGTAACCGAGGGCATAACCGTGCAGAACGGCATGGCGATATCGGTATACGTTTCGGCTCTTTTGACCAGCTGGGGATACTTTTCGGTGACCCACTGGGCGACGGCATCGGGATTGTACATGAAGATCCGGTCGGCCCGGCGTCCGTCCCAGGCGTTATCCAGATAAGCGATCAGATCACCGGCCGGCTCGTTGGCGCAGGCGGGCTTTTCCACGCCCATCGCATAGCAGAGCGCGGCGCAGAGTTGATCGAGAGAAACATGATTCGGCATAAAAGACACCACTTTCCATTCATCCGGCCATCGCCGGGATTTATTCCCTATTATTATACCATCCTTTCCGCCCTTTGTCAACATTTCCCTTGACATCGGGCCGATTTTTGAGTATAATAATTATAACTGTACACAGTAAGATTTCACAACACCAAAGGATGACTGCATCATGATCGAACTGTTTGATTCCACCCTGCGCGACGGTGCACAGGGCGAGGGAATTTCCTATACCGTGCGGGACAAGCTCCAGATTCTGGCCGCGCTGGACGAATTCGGCATCGACTATGTGGAGGCGGGCAATCCCTTCTCCAATCCCAAGGATGCAGAGTTTTTCGCGCTGGCCGCCGGAATGTCCCTGCGCAATGCCCGGCTGACCGCTTTCGGCAGTACCCGCCGCCGCAATCTTACGCCCGATGAGGATCCCGGCCTCGCCAGCCTTCTGGCCTCCGGTGCCCCCTGCGCTGCCATCTTCGGCAAATCCGACCGGCTTCAGGCCGAGCGGGTGCTGGGCGTTACGGCCGAGGAGAATTTAGAGCTGATTCACTCCACCGTCGCCTATCTGAAGGCGCGGATGGAGGAGGTCATCTTCGATGCCGAGCATTTCTTCGATGCCTACGCTGCCGATCCCGCCTACGCGATGGCCGTGCTTTCTGCCGCCGCCGATGCGGGTGCGGACGGCATCACTCTCTGCGATACCCGGGGAGGATCCCTGCCCGCTCATATTGCTTCGGTCACAGCGGCCGCTGTCAAAGCCTTCGGCTCCCGCTGCAGCATCGGCATCCACACCCATGACGATATGGGTCTTGCCGTGGCAGGCGCCATGGCGGCGGCGGATGCAGGTGCCAAGCTGGTACAGGGCACCTTCAACGGCATCGGTGAGCGGTGCGGCAACTGCGATCTCTCCACGCTGATTCCCAATCTCGCGCTGAAATGCGGGACTCCCTGCGGACGGGGCGGCATCCGGCTGGAAGCGCTGACCGGTACGGCCCGTCATATCGCCGAGCTGACCAATGCATCCCTTCGCAAGGGCAAGCCCTATGTCGGCAAATCCGCCTTCGCACACAAGGGCGGAATGCACATCGATGCCACCGAAAAGCTGGAGGGCGCCTATGAGCACGTTGATCCCGCACTGGTCGGCAATAAGCGCCGCCTGCTTCTTTCGGAGGTAGCGGGTAAGACCACGATTTTTGAAAAGATGAAGAGCTTCGCCCCCGACGTGGACCGCTCGTCGCCCGAAATTGCCCGCGCGGTCGAAACGCTGAAGGAATACGAGCACGCAGGCTATCAGTTCGAGGCCGCCGATGCCAGCTTTGAATTGCTGGTCCGCAAGAAGATCTTCGGCTGGAAGCCCCCCTTCACGGTCGTCCTCTACAAGGCAACCGACGATTTCCCGTCCACCGACGGAAAGCTTCAGGCCGGCGCGATGATTCAGGTAGAGGTGGACGGCGTATCGGAAACCGCCGCTTCCCTCGGAAACGGCCCGGTCAACGCCCTTGACCTCGCGCTCAAGCGTGCACTCACCGTCTTCTATCCCGCCATCGCCGATGTACGGCTGACCGACTTCAAGGTGCGCGTGCTGGAATCCAACTCCACCACCGCCGCCCGCGTCCGCGTTCTGATTGAATCCGCGGACAATATCCGTACATGGACAACCGTCGGCGTATCCAACGATATTATCGAAGCCAGCTTCATCGCCCTTTCGGACGCGCTGGAATATAAAATTCTCCAGGAGAACCACGAATGAACAACCCCGCCATGCTCACCGACTTCTACGAATTCACGATGGCCAACGGCTTTTTCCGCCGGGGAATGGCCGATCGGATCACCACCTTCGATGTCTTTTTCCGGCGTGTGCCGGACGGAGGCGGCTTTGCCGTGGCGGCCGGACTGGAGCAGCTGCTCGATTATCTGGAGAACCTGCATTTTGATGCCGGGGATATGGATTACCTCCGCTCCAAGGGGATTTTCGATGAAGCCTTCCTCGCGCGGCTGGAGAATTTCCGCTTCCGGGGGGACGTCTGGGCCGTCCCGGAGGGCACGCCGATCTTCCCGGGTGAGCCGATTCTGACCGTCCGCGCACCGGCAATCGATGCCCAGCTGATCGAAACCTACACGCTCTTGACCCTCAATCACCAGTCGCTGATCGCCACCAAGGCAAACCGCGTCGTCCGCGCGGCCGGCGGCCGGACGGTGCTGGAATTCGGCTCCCGACGTGCGCAGGGTGCGGACGGTGCCGTCATCGGTGCCCGCGCCGCTTACATCGGCGGCTGTGCCGGCACGGCCTGTGCGCTTTCCGATGAGAAATTCGGCGTTCCCGCCGGCGGCACGATGGCGCACGCCTGGGTGCAGATGTTTGACTCCGAATACGAGGCCTTCCGGACCTACTGCGAGCTGTATCCAAGCAATACCACCCTTCTGGTGGATACCTACAACACCTTAAAAAG
>JAZNKS010000112.1:0-9774 GCA_045578725.1 Candidatus Flemingiibacterium sp. | reverse complement strand
CGCCTCTTCAACGAGGAAAAGCCCGATATCGTCATCCATGCCGCTGCCTACAAGCACGTCCCGCTGATGGAGGATTCCCCTGATGAGGCGGTACGCAACAACGTCTTCGGCACGCTGAGCGCTGTGAAGGCCGCGCGCGAGGCCGGCGTCGGCCGCTTCGTGCTGATTTCCACCGACAAGGCGGTAAATCCGACCAACATCTACGGTGCAACCAAGCGGATCTGCGAGATGATCGTCCAGCACGCCGCTTCGATTCCCTCCGATACCACCTTTGCGGCGGTCCGCTTCGGCAATGTTCTGGGCTCCAACGGCTCGGTCATTCCCCTCTTCCGCCAGCAGATCGAAAACCGCCGTGACGTGACCGTCACCCATCCCGAGATGATCCGCTATTTCATGACCATTCCCGAGGCAAGCCAGCTGGTGCTGACAGCCAGCGCGATGGCAAAGGGCGGCGAAATCTTCGTTCTTGACATGGGAAGCCCGGTCAAAATCGACGATCTGGCAAAAAAGATGATCCAGCTTGCCGGGCTGACCCTCGGCCGGGACATCAATATCCGCTACATCGGTCTGCGCCCCGGCGAGAAGCTTTATGAGGAGCTTCTGATGAGCGAGGAGGGCCTTCGCCGCACGCCAAACAACAAGATCTTCATCGGCCGCGCGATCGGCATGGATGCCGATGCCTTCCGCCGTCAGCTGGCCGAGCTGGAGGCGCTGGTTCGGGATCCCTATGTAAAGCACGCCGCGCTGGAAGCAAAGCTGATGGAGATCGTCCCCACCTTCCGCCGCGTACCGGCTCCGAAGCCGGATGAAAGAGCCGGCGCATGACCCGGAATCCGCTTACCGACATTCACTGTCACATCCTGCCGGGGCTGGATGACGGTGCGGACACGCAGGTTGAAACCCTGAAGATGGCCCGTCTTGCCGTATCCGGCGGAAGCGGTGCCGTCATCTGCACGCCGCACGCCAATCTCCCGGGGCTGTATGAAAATCACGCCTCGCCGCTCTTTTTCCGGATCCTTGCCGCCGTACAGGCGCTCCTAAAACGGAATCGCATCCCGCTGACACTCTATCCGGGGCAGGAGATCTGCCTGTCGGGCCGCTTTCTCCCGCTTCTTAGGGAGGGAAAGCTGATCCCCCTTGCCGCCTCCCGCTATCTGCTCTGCGAATTTCTTCCCGATGAATCCCTTCCCACCGCTCTTGACAAGCTGGGAATGCTGCTGGCCGAGGGCTATATCCCGATCGTCGCGCATCCCGAGCGCTGTCCCTTTGCATCGGAATTCCCCGATGCGCCCCGCCGGATGCGGCAGCTGGGCTGTCTTCTCCAGATCAACAAGGGCAGCCTGAAGGGAGCCTTCGGTCCCGATGCCGCGATGCTGGCCCACCGTCTGCTTGAGAGCCGGACGGCCGATTTCATCGCAAGCGACGGTCACAGTCCCTGGGCCCGCACGCCCTATCTTTCCGACATCCACGAATCCGTCGCCGAGCATTTTTCCTATGATTATGCCGATTTCCTCCTGCGTGACAACCCGATGCGGGTCATCGCCAACCGGAAAATCGAACGCTATTAACAAAAAACGGAGATTCCCCAAGCCATGAAATTTCTGCGAATCGGCGTCAGCGCCGTATTTCTTGTCACCGCCTGCCTTTTTCTTGTATCCTTCATCCGCTCCCGGAGCGCCGATACCACCCGTCCCGTCATCGAAATTGACACCGACCTTCTCACCATCAGCCTGCAGGCTGAGGACGAAGAGCTTCTGTCCGGCGTTTCCGCCTTTGATGAAAAGGACGGCGATCTGACCGACCGGATCATCGTGGAATCCATCTCCCGCTTCACCGAGCCGGGCGTTGCCATTGTAACCTACGCGGTCTGGGATGACGACAATCATGTTGCCTCCGCCTCCCGGAAGATCCGCTACGAGGACTACACCTCCCCCCGCTTCACGATGAGCGATTCCCTTGTCTTCTCCGGTGTGGAAGCGCCGCAGGTGCTCGATCGGGTCGGCGCCGTGGATGTGATCGACGGCGATATCAGCGGCAAGGTTGTCATCGCCGGCACCGATTATGTTTCCAACACCCTCGGCGTCTATCACATCTCCTTCAAAGCCTTCAATAGCCGGGGCGACCGGATTTATCTGGAGCTTCCCCTCTACATCGAGGATATCAGCGTATCCGCGCCCACCATCGAACTCAAGGAATATCTGATCTATGCAAAGCCCGGCGATATCCTTGATGTCGCCGCCAATGTAAAGCGGGCTGCCGCCGCCGACGGAACCGATCTTTCCGGCTCGGTCCAGATCGACACCGATCTGGACCTGACAACGCCCGGCACCTATCAGGCGCACTATTATGCCGCCGATTCCCTCGGCCGCCGCGCCCACACCATCCTCACCGTCATCGTCGGGGAATAATCCCGCTTATCCTGTCTGAAAGGAGATCCGGCCGTCCGGATCACGGCAATTTCATGAACGAACGCAAGTCCAACTCCTCCGTCACCTTTGAAATCAACAGCCTCCTGCGCGACCTTCTTCACAATCTGTGGGTGATCGTGCTCGCGGGGCTTATCGGCCTCATGGCGGTCTTTATCCACAATCACAGCGTGTACACCCCCCAGTATACCAGCACCGCCACGCTGCTTGTCAATGTCAAGACCGGCGCCTCACAGGCCTATACCACCCTCTCCGCCTCCAGCGAGATGGCGCGGATCTATTCCGAGGTCTTTGTCCAGCCCACCATGCGCGCCCATGCCGCCGCCTATCTGGGGATGGATGCCTTTTCGGGAAGCGTATCGGCCCGCGCGCTGGAGGACACCAACATCTTCACGGTCAGCGTGACCTCGGGCTCTCCTGAGCTCTCCTACCGGGAGCTGAACGCGATTCTGAAGGTTTATCCCGAGATCTCCCAATCGGTCTTCTCCGACTCGGTCATCGAGATCATGCGTTATCCGAGTGTTCCCAAGGCCCCCTCCAATATGCTGGTCGGCCGGAGCCGTACCTTCGCCGTACTCGCCTGCGTCCTGTTGACGGCCGGCGCGATCATGGTCATCTCCCTCCTTCGTGATACCGTCAAGAATGAGGCCGCCTTCCATCAGAAGATCGGCTGCACGCTGATCGGAACGGTCATCCATGAGCACCGTCACCAGAAGCTGACCCGCCGTTTTATCGAGGGAAAGCGCTCCCTGCTCATCAGCAACGCCTTTGCCAGCTTCCACTTCACCGAAAACTATCAGAAGATCGCCAACCGGCTGGACTATATGCACAGGAGCACCGGCGACCGTGTCTTCCTTATCACCTCTGTTGCCGAGAATGAGGGCAAATCCACCTCCGCCGCCAACATTGCGCTGGCGCTGGCCAGCCGCGGGAGCAAGGTCATCCTGCTGGATATGGACTTCAAGAAGCCGGCCATGCAGAAGATCTTCGATATCAAAATTGACCGTGAGCACGATTTCGGCAGTATGCTCGGCCGCAAGATTCCCGCCAGCGAATTCAAGCTGCAGGAATACCGCCGCGGCACCCTCTTCACCGCCCTGAATGCCGGCCGTCACGCCGATTACGTCAACTGGATCCATTCGGATTTTGTCGCCGAATTCATCCAGTCGGCCCGCCGCCGCTACGATTTCGTCATCGTCGATACGCCGCCGCTTTCGGTGGCCGCCGATGTCACCCACCTTTCGGAGCTGGCCGACCGCACCATTCTGGTTGTCCGCACCGACTGCGCCATGAGCGCCGACATCAACGATGCGATTCTGACCATCCGCGAATCCTCCGACAAGTTCGCAGGCGTCATTCTCAACGATCTGCCCCACGAATTCTCCCTCTTCGGCCAGACCGGCTTTGACGAATCCGGCTATTATCACACCGCCGGCTATCACAGCTACGGCTCCCGCTACGGCCACAGCGGTTATGGCCGAAGCGGTTATGGCCGAAGCGGCTATGAAAGCATCGGCAGCTTTGACTTTGATGCGGAGGATTCCCGTCTTCCCGAAATGCCGGAGGATGACATCCCCGAGCCCACCATCCCGTCAGTCAGCGAGGAAAACAAATAATGCGCACCCATACCGAAAACGAAGAAGTGAATAAGAATGAACCCTCCGGGGAAATCCTGCTGGATTTCCGCACGGAGGATATATGGCGGGGCATCCGCAAATTCTGGTGGCTCTGCCTGATTCTGGCCCTGCTTGGCGGTGCGCTCCAGTTCTATCGGAGCTATGTCCGCTTCACGCCCGTCTGGAAGGTTTCGGCCACCTTTACGGTCCAGACCCAGCAGATCGGCTCGGCCGGCAACGGCATCACCTCCTATTCCTTCACCTATAACCGCTCCGCCGCCAATCAGCTGGCCGCCACCTTCCCCAGCATTATGAAGAGCAACATCCTGCAGGATATCATCTGCGGCGATCTCGGCCTGTCCTATATGCCGGCCACCCTTTCCGCCTCCGGTGTATCCGGCACGAATATGTTCACCATGACCGCCTCCGGAAGCGATCCCGAGCTGACGCTGGCCGTGCTGAATTCCGCCATCGAGAATTATCCGGCTGTCGCCGAATATGTCATCGGCAACACCAATCTCCATATGCTCAGCGAGCCGACCCTTCCCACCGAGCCCTCCAACCGGATGGCTTACCGGACGGCGACTGTCAAGGGCGCGCTGGCCGGCCTCATGCTTGGCGCCCTCTGGATCGGCCTCTATGTTCTTCTCCGCCAGACCGTCCAGAGCCGCTCCGATATCCGCCATAAGCTCAATCAGCATTGCCTTGGCACCCTGCCGCAGGTTTTCTTCCGGAAATACAACCGCGAGATTGACCGCTCGGTGCTTCTCACCAATCCCATGGTCAGCGACGGCTACAACGAATCCTTCCGCTCTCTGCGCAATTCCCTGATTCACGCCGTCGGCCGGGACAGCAAGGTTCTTCTCGTAACCTCCACCGCTCCGGGCGAGGGCAAGACTACCACCGCCGTCAATCTGGCCATCTCTCTCTCCCATATGGGCAAGCGGGTCCTGCTGGCGGATGCGGATCTCCGCAATCCCAGCGTCAACGAAATGACGGGGCTTTCCGAGCCGGTCTTCGAAAAGAAGGAAAAGCCGGCGGCGCTCTCCTTCCAGCCCCTTCCCTCCACCACCGTCACCGTCATGAATTTCAACACCTCCGACTACCGCCTCTGGCAGCTGATCCGGGTCGATTATCTGAAGAGCCTCTTTGCGCGGCTGAAGAAGAGCTACGATTTCATCATCGTCGATACCTCCCCCTGCGGCCTGACCTCCGAAACCACGATGATCGCCCAGAGCTGCGATGGAGCGCTGATGGTTATAAGGCAGGATATCATCCGCACCGGCCGCATCAAGGCCGCGCTCGACAATCTGCTCCACACGGATATTCCCCTGCTCGGCTGTATTCTCAACGGTGTCAGCTCCGCGCTCCCGGGCTACGGATACGGCTACGGATACGGATACGGCTATGGCTATGGCCGTTACGGCTACGGCTATGGCTACGGATACGGCTATGGCCGTTACAAAAAAGCCTCCCGCCGCTCCGTCAGGGATGGGGATGCCGATCCGTCCTCCGCTGACGGCACCGCAGAAGAATGAAGCCGATCACACCTGATAAAGCGGGCATTGCCCTTCTGGCCGAGCTGCTGGATACGGGCGGAAGCATCCCGCTGAGGGTCACCGGCTCCAGCATGGCACCGACCCTGCATTCCCTTCGCGACACGGTTTACATCCGGAAGCCGGAGGGGAAGGATCTGCGGCGCGGCGCGATCGTCCTCTTTATCCGCGCCGACGGAAGTCCGGTCCTCCACCGGATCCGAAAAAAGCTCCCGGACGGACAGCTTCTTATGAACGGCGATGCCCAGTCCTGGTGCGAAAGAATCCCCGCTTCCACGGTGATGGCCGTTGTCACGCACATCTGCCAAAACGGTCGGGAGCTTCCGTGCGATGCGCCCTCCCTGAAGCTGTGGAATCTTCTCTGGTATCCGACCCGGCCGATCCGTCCGCTTCTCTTTGGTATATGGACGGCCCTCCATTCCCGAAAAAAGGATTCATCCGAACATGAATGAGATTCAAAAACTGACCGCCGCGCTTCTGAAAAGCGAGCTGTGCGGCGATCCCCTGCCGCCGCTTCCCCAGCCGCTTGACGCCGGGACGGCGGCACAGCTCTATTCGCTGTCCGCCGCTCACGATCTTGCGCACATGGTCGGCTCGGCTCTGCGAAGAGCCGGCTGTCTGCCAAAGCAGGGCGGCTCCGATCCCTTCGGCCGGATGCAGATTCTGGCCGTCTGCCGGTGCGAGCAGCTGAAATATGAGCTGAATGCGATCACAACCACGCTGAACGCGGCCGGGATCCCGCATATTCCGCTGAAGGGAGCCATTCTGCGGCCCCTCTATCCCGCCCCCGAGATGCGAACCAGCGGCGACATCGATCTGCTGGTCGGCGAGTCCTCGGCGGATGCGGCCGCTTCGGCGCTCACATCCTCGCTGGGCTATCAGAAGGTCCGGCGCGGCTCGCATGATATTCTACTGACGGCGCCCTCCGGCGTGCATCTGGAGCTTCATTTTGTCCTGCCGGAAACCGGATCGCCCGCGATTGCCCGGGAGCTGGCCGATCTCTGGAAGACGGCGATCCCCGATCCCGCCCTTCCCTGCCGTTTATCGATGACCCCGGAGCATTTCGCCTTCTATCACTATGCGCACATGGCCAGGCATTTTCGTGAGGGCGGATGCGGCATCCGCTTCTTCATGGACCTTTGGATCATGGAGAAAAAGCTTCCCGCCGATCCGGTCATCCTTGAGGGGATGCTGTCGCGTGCCGGCCTGCTCGCCTTTGCCGGTGAGGCCAAAAAGCTCGCCGGAAGCTGGTTCGGCAGCGATCCCATGACAGCGGAGAGCGAGGAGCTGGCCGATTTCGTCTTTGGATCCGGCGTCTACGGAAGCACAGCCAACCGGGTCCGCATCAAGCGGTTGGAAAAGAATTCCTCCGGCTATCTTCTCTCGCGGATCTTCCTCCCCTTCGATGATCTCAAATATCAGTTCCCCTATCTGCAGAAATGCCCGCTCCTTCTGCCCGCGGCCGAGGTTCACCGCTGGCTGCGGCTGGCCTCCGGCTCCACGGCCGCACGCATCAAGGGCGAGCTGCAGATCAACCGAACCCTCACACCCGAAACCGAAAACCGCGTCCGCGCTCTCATGAAGCGGCTCGGCCTGTAATCCCGAAAGGCAGTTTTTTCATGAACGAATCCCCAACCCCGGATCGCCCGCAGACGGCACCTCCGCCTAAAAGCCGAAAAAAGCGGCTTCGCACCGTCCTCATCCTTGTTCTGATGATCCCCGTCATCCTGCTTTTGCTGGTGATGAGCATCGGTGTTCTGATGATTCACCGCTACAACGAAACCTCCTATCTTCCCATCAAGCCCGTCGAGCGGGAGGACACCTATGTCATCCCCGCCTACCCCGAGGATCTGATCGTCGGAAGCGAGGAGCCGCCCTACGATCCCGAGGATACCGGGGAGCCGGATCCGCCCGTGACGGCGCCGGATCCCCCTGTGAGCGAGCCGGATCCGCCGGAAACGCTCCCCTCCACGCTGACCCCGCCGGCCACCTCCGAAACCCGTGCGCCGGATACCGATGCCTCCTTTGCCAATTCCGACAACGCCGTCAGCGTGTACACCAAAATCCCGATCTACAAGGTGCCGAAAAAGAATCCCGACATCGTGAACATCCTGGTGCTGGGCACCGATTCGCTGGATGTGACCGTGGAGCGGGGCCGCTCCGACACGATGCTGATCGTGTCCTATAACAAAAAGACCGGCGCGATCAAAATGATCTCCCTCCTGCGCGATCTTCTGATCCCGATCGAGGGGCATGACTGGAACCGGATCAACACGGCCTATTCCTTCGGCGGCGTGGGTCTTGCCGTGAACACGCTGAATCAGCTCTTCGGGCTGGATATTCAGGAGTTCGTGGTCATCGATCTCAACGGCGCGGCGGATTTCATCGATTATGTCGGCGGCGTGGATCTTGCGATCACCGAAGCCGAGGCCGAGCTTTATTCGGCCTACACCGGACGGGAATTCACAGCCGGCACCGTTCACATGGACAGCTTCGATGCGATGATGCATCTGCGAAACCGCTCCTCGGACAACGATTTCGGCCGGACCCGCCGTCAGCGGGATGTCATCGTCGCGCTGATGAACCGGATCCTGAAGGACAAATCCCTGCCCGAGATCTACGAAACGATTCACTATGCGCTCGGCCTTGTGAAGACCAACATCCCGATCACCGAGCTGCTCTCGCTGGCCGCCTCGGTGGTATCCCACGCCTCCGCCCTCTCGGTGGAATCCCATCATGTCCCCTTTGAGTCGGGATGGGAATTCGCGTGGTACAAGAAGATGGCGATCATCTCCTTTGATATAGGCGATGCCGCAGGACGGATCGGGACAATTCTCTACCAATAATATATACAGCAGCGTTCCGTTTTCCCGCCTGATTGAACTTAACCAGCATTCTCCGCCCCGCAAATGTTTCGTATGGTGAAACAGCTTGACGCAGGGCGGGGAATGTGCTATAATAGAAAAAATTTTCCGGAGGTATCCCATGATCTATCAGAAAGCACTCACCACAAAATATACCGTCGATGTTTTTGTCGCCGGCGGAGGCCCGGCCGGTGTCTGCGCCGCCATCGCCGCCGCCCGTCAGGGCAAATCCGTCTTCCTCGCCGAGAGTCAGGGCTGCTTCGGAGGCGCCGGAACCACCGGACTTGTTCCCTCCTTCGCGGTCTTCACCGACGGCGTGAACGTGCTGGCCTCCGGCATCGGCTATGAGATCCGGAAGACCGTATCCCGCGATTTCCCGCTGGATGTGGAATGGGCACCCATCCGCCCGGAGGAGCTGAAGCGGGCCTATGACAGAGCCGTCACCGAAGCCGGCGTGAAGTATTCCTTCTTCACCACCGTCTGTGATGTCATCACGGCCTCCGATCGGATCGAAGCCGTGGTGCTTGCCGCCAAATCCGGCCTCTTTGCCGTGAAGGCATCCGTTTACATCGACTGCACGGGTGATGGCGATCTCTGTGCCTTCGGCGGCGGAAAATACGAAAAGGGCGACAAAAACGGACAGGTCATGCCCGCCACCCTCTGCTCCATGTGGACGGGAATCGAATTCGACCGCCGCGTGATGCGGGACGGCGACCGGGTGGAGGAGGCTTATCGGGACGGCGTGCTCTCCGTCCTCGACCGGCATCACTCCGGCATGGGAATGTCCGACAGGGCACACGGCGTGGGGTGCGGCAATTTCGGCCATGTCTTCGACATCGATGCTGCCGACGAGTGCTCGCTGACCGCGGCGATGGTCTACAGCCGCAATCTTCTCACCGAATATGAGGAATACTACCGCCGCTATGTGCCCGGCTTTGAGAATGCCGCGCTGATCTATTCCGGCGGCACGCTGGGCGTGCGCGAATCCCGCCGCATTCTCTGCGATTACACGCTGGGAATCGACGATTTTTCCTCCCGCGCCGTATTCGAGGATGAGATCGGCCGCTACTGCTATCCGGTCGATATCCACATCAAGACCACCGATAAGGAGGAATACGAGCGCTTCCTCCTTGAATATGAGAAGCTTTACCGCTATGCGCCCGGCGAATCCTACGGCATTCCCTACCGCTCGCTGATTCCGGTGTCCTTCTCCAATCTCCTGGTCGCCGGACGGTGCGTCGGCACCGATCAGAAGATGCAGGCCTCCATCCGTGTCATGCCCGGCTGCTACATCACCGGTCAGGCCGCCGGA
>JAZNKS010000111.1:0-49320 GCA_045578725.1 Candidatus Flemingiibacterium sp. | reverse complement strand
TGCAAGTACCTATGGCTACCGTTTGGAAAATGAGCTTACCGCGCTTTTCTTAGGTCATAGTGAGCATTTCCGCCAAGTCCGTCACGACTATCATCAGTTAATGAGCGATTTGAATGAGCAGGCGTTTTATGCACAGATTTCCGATTACTGCGCACAGGTTGGTCTTAACTTCTCAGGTCACCTTTTGCTTGAAGACCAAATTACCTGGCACGTCATGTTTGAGGGCAACCTCTTCAATTTGCTTCGTCATATGCAAATTACGGGTATAGATAACCTTACTTCTATCCCCGAGGAGGTCTGGGGTTACGCGTTCACTTTCAAGCTTGGTCGCAGTGTTTCCGAGCTTTACGGTCGCGGGCACTTAATGTCTGAGACATCCGGATTCAATCAGGGTAATAAGATGGATAAATTTACCCTTACAGATATGTACGTCTGTATTATGCTGCAGCTGGCGTTTGGTGTTGACATATTCCATTCTTACTATATCGACGATGACGCTGATGGCACCAAGAAAAAGATTCTTGATGCCATAGCACTTGCAACCGAAGAAATCGCAGGTAAGCGTGTATCCGACACCTTGCTTTTGTACCCGATTGAAACGATGATGCGTCACCGCAAACCTTTGTATCACAGCATTGAAAATTGCTTCGAGCCGATCATTCGTGAGCAGGGTGACAACAGCTGGACAACGATGAGGGCATGTGAGGATGCCATGCTTGGCGCACAGTTTGCAATGATTAACGCACAGCACAACTTTACATACATTGATACTAAAAATGCAAGCCGTCAGGCCGGGGGCAAGTGGAAAAACTTTGTCGTTGGTGCTTGTGATGTTACTGATCAAACGCTGCTTGCAATCAACCATATGGCATCGGTCGGAACTCAGATTATCTGGTATGCTCCCGAAGGTACTGAAATGTTTGACGGTGAATTTGCCAAGCTTCCCGCAACTACACTTCGTGTGACCTCCGAAGAAGAGCTTGTTTCGATCCTCTGCCCCAACGGCACAGTGCTGACAGGCGATCACAAAGGCATTGCTATGGCAGAAACCGATAAAGCGGTTCTGCTTGTTAATAAAGACAATGTTAAAAAGAAGGTTTGCTGGCACGGTGAGTTCACAAGCATTGTGAATGCTTATGAAGCGGCTGATGTAGCTATCCAAAAAGATGAAAGCGGCGTAAGCTTCACGATTGATGAGAATGCAGGGTATATTATCAAAAAATAAATGGCAGCACCGATGCACAATCGGTGTTGAAAATAAGATCGGATATATAAATGTAGCCAGTCAAAAAGCGAGAAAAACAGCAAGAAAACGGAGGGATGGTTATCTCTCCATTTTCTTTTAGCAAACTTTTTAAGATTCATGGCAGCGAATTTAAGCCTTACCCAGTTGGAAACCTGGGCGAGGCCACGGTACAGCATTAATAAAGGGTAGACATAGAAAGTTAACAAATAAAATCAGAAAAAATTGCGGGAAATCTTGAAATAAAGTTTCCAAAACACCTCAAAAAAGGGAAGTCTGAGGTTCAAGTCCCCACCGACACCTCTAAAATGCGTTTTGCATCTTTATATCCGCATTGTTTTTTGATTTTTGAGAAAAGCAGCACTTCGCGCGCGAAGTGCTGAAAACAGGCGAAAAACGAAGAAAATCCGAGAAAATCTCGGGTTTTCGGTGCGATATCTTTTTTGGTCGCACTAATTGGTTGCGGAGGCAGGATTTGAACCTACGACCTTCGCCTTATCGCTTCGCGCCCGTCGCCGTCGCGGTCGTCTTGCGCGCTCGCTCACACTCGCTTCAAGACTCCTCGCTTTGGGCGACACCGTTCCCGTAAAACAGCACACTGTGCTGTTTTACGCTCACTAACCCAACGAGCACCGCTCGTCGGTCTCATAACCCCAAAAGCCACAGGCACCATTCTTCCATCGGAATAAGTAAAAAAGAAACCACCCGGATGGGTGGTTTCTTTTTTACTGGTTGCGGAGGCAGGATTTGAACCTACGACCTTCGGGTTATGAGCCCGACGAGCTACCAGGCTGCTCCACTCCGCGATATTTTTGGTGCCGGAAACCGGGCTCGAACCGGTACGAGAGAATGTCTCACGGGATTTTAAGTCCCGGGCGTCTGCCAATTCCGCCACTCCGGCATCGTCCGTTCACCGAACACACGGCCCTTTTCCTGACCGCCTATATATTATAACACAACGGAAGGCGTTTGTCAACCCCTTTTTGAAAAATAATTTTTGTCTGTCCGATCAAAAATTCCGCCGGGAGAGTTGAATTATTCACAAATTTGTGGTATCATATTATAAATGACGTTTGAGGAGGTGCCATACCGTGCAAATTCAGGAATCCGGCGAGATGTATCTGGAAACCATTTATGTTCTTTCAAGGGATGGCAAAGCCGTCCGCTCCATTGATGTCGGCGAATATATGGGCTATTCCAAGCCGAGCGTCAGCCGCGCGGTGGGATTGCTCAAAAACGGCGGCTATCTGGTCATGGATGCCGACGGAAGCCTCCATCTGACCGATGCCGGGCTTGAGGTCGCCCGCAAAATCTACGAGCGCCACAAGCTGCTGACCGGCCTTCTCGTTTCGCTCGGTGTCAGCGAGGACACCGCCTCCATGGACGCCTGCCGTCTGGAGCACGCCATCAGCGACGAATCCTTCGCCGCCATCAAGCGCTACGTTCAGACGGTGCGCCCCGATCTGCTTCTCTGATTCTCACGCCCCGGAGAATTTTTCTTCGGCGCTTCGCATCAGCTCCCGCTCCCCTTCCATCTCTCCCGCATACGGATATTTCGCGGCCATCCGCTCAAACCTTGCTTTGAGCGAAGCCGCGTTTTTTTCGTCCCCGTCCCAGAGCGCCAGGATATAACCGGTCCGCAGAACCGACGGAAAATCCTTCATCGCCTCCATGAATTTCTGCAGGCTCTTATCAAGCAGCCGATCACGGAGAGCCGTTTCGCCGCGCAGAGCCGCAAGGCAGAGCCGGTCCGCGCGCAGCAGGTGCGCGTACAGCCCCGCATTCTGCCGTGTGTGCAGGAAGGAATCGATCGCCGATGCGGCTTCGTCGAGACGCCCCGCATCCATCAGCCGATTGCAGGCAAAGGCATCGATCGCCGCCGTGAGGATGCAGTCCGAGCCTGCAACCGGCTCAAACCAGGCCTCGGGCAGATCCCGGAGCCGCTTTCCCTGTGCAATCTCCGATGCAGTCCGCAGCTGGATCACAAAGGCACGCCTGGCGGCGGGATCCCGGCGGGTGAGGATGGCGTTGCGGCCGTCGTTATCGACGTTTCCCATGCCAAACGGGATGCCGTTGGTCAGAAAGAAGCCGATGCCGACCGCTCCGGCCATCCAGCCAAAGCAGGCGACGGGGGCCGGCAGGCCGACAAGACCGAGGACGGCAAACAGCGGTGCGCTGACAAGATTGATGAGCGGGCCGCCGAGGTTATAGAGCGTGACGGGAACCGAATCGAAATCGCCGTCGGGCGGTGCCATCAGGCATTGACCTGCGGTGCCGGCCAGCGACATCCGGCCGATCCGGAAGCCGTTTTCCTCCTTTGCCAGCAGGATGCTCCCGACCCGGAAGGACAGAAACCGATAGCCGCAGGCAAGCCCGGCGATCAGATGTCCGGCCTCATGAATCACAATCTGTGCCCAGACGGCCAGCACAAGACAGAGCAGGAGATACAGCATGGCGATGCCGTAATTCACGCCGAGCAGGGCGGCAAAATCCTTACCGTAGGCGGCGCAGAGAAAGCCGCACACGCCGCCGATCAGGATATAGATGACAAGCGGAAGCAGAGCCGCTCCGTTTTTCCGTTTTTTCATAATCAACCTCTTCCTTTGCCGTCCCGCCGCTTGACAGCGGGTCGGAAATATGCTATACTGATGATACTTTCTGACAAGGAGCCAACATATGCCGTCCATTCTGCAATCCCTTCTTACCCCCAGCCAGCTGATTATCGATCTGATGGTTCTTTTCATGCTTATCGGTGCCGTCGATCATCTGATCGGCAATAAGCTCGGGCTCGGTCCCGCCTTTCTGGAGGGCTTTGCCGCCTTCGGCTCCATCGCGCCGACCATGGCCGGCATCATCGTGCTGGTTCCGCTGATCGAGAGGATGATTCTGCCGCTGGCCGCGCCGCTTCAAACCGTTTTCGGCATGGATCCCGCCATTTTGTCGGGGATGCTGCTGGCCTGCGATATGGGGGCCTGGCCGCTGGCCGGCGAGCTGGCCTCAACACCCCAGGGACAGGCGCTCGGCGGCATGATTCTCTCCTCCATGATGGGTGTGAACATCGTCTTCAACATCCCGGTCGCGCTGGGAATCGTAAAGCCCGAGGACCATCCGGCCATGGTGAAGGGCATCCTCTGCGGCTTCATCACCATCCCGATCGGCTGCTTCGTCGGAGGGCTGGCATCCGGCGCCTCCCTTGGCTTTCTGCTTTTGAATCTGATCCCGATTCTTCTGGTGTCGGCCGTCATCTGTGCCGGTCTTCTCTTCTTCCCCCGCCTGATCACCCGGATTTTTCTGATCCTCGGCCGGATCATCCAGACGGCGGCCATCGCCGCCTGCGTGCTGGCCATCGCCGCTTCGCTGACGGGAATCAACCTGGTTCCGGGCCTTGGATCCATTCACGGTGCCATGGATACGGTTATCGCGGTGGTGCTCGTTCTGCCCGGTGCGTACGTGCTGGTGCAGGTCATCTCGCGCCTGTTAAGAAAGCCCTTCGCGGCGGCAGGCTCTGCGATCGGCCTCGATGATAAATCGGCGGTCGGTCTTGTCACGACCCTTGCCAATGCCGTCCCGACCTTCCATCTGATCGGGGACATGAACGAGCGCGGCAAGGTTGTCAATTTCGCCTTTTTGGTCAGCGCCGGCTATCTGCTCGGCGATCATCTGGCCTTCTGCAGTGCAATGGAGCCTACTCTCTCCCTGCCGATGCTGATCGGCAAGGCGGCCGGCGGCGTCACAGCCGTTCTGCTGGCCCTTCTTTTCACCCGCAAAAAGAGGACGGATTGACCCGATCCACCGTCACCGCGCCGTTTTCATCCGTACGGATGACGGCATCGAGCTGATCGCGGTGCGCGAGATTGAAGCGGCATTTTCTGCCGAGCTTGGTGTGATCCGCCAGCAGAACCCGGCGGGCGGCACAGCGCATGAATTCCTGCCGGAGGATACATTCCTCATGGGAATTGTCGCTCAGCTCTCCTGCATCGGAGAGCGCATCGCAGGAGAAAAAGAACCAATCCGCGTTGATCTGCCCGATCGCGCGGATCGCCTCGGCGGAATTGGCGGACAGCTTCGGCGTGTCGATAAAGCCGCCCAGGCACATCGTGCGAACCCCCGCCTTCGCCAGCGCCTGCGCGCATTCAAGGCCGCTTGTGACAACCGCAAGCCCCGGCTTCCCCGCCAGAAATTCCGCCATATGGCAGACGGTGGAGGAAGAATCGAGAAAGATCACCTCGCCCGGACCGACCATCGCGGCGGCCGCCTCGGCAAGACGGCGCTTTTCGGTTTTCCCGGAAGCCAGCCGGTGAGCCAGCGGCGGATTCGGATCGGCCGCGGCGATCGGCAAACAGCCGCCGTGGGTGCGGATAACCAGCCCGCGTGCGGCCATCGCCTTCACGCATCGGCGGGCGGTCGCCTCGCTGATGTAAAGCGCCCCGGCAATCCGATGGATGGATGTTGTTTCAAACGGCTTCAGCATGGCAAGCAGCTGGTCTTCTCTGGATTTCGGCATTCCCCATCCCTCCGTTTTTCTTTCATTATACCGCAGAGGGGACGGATTGTCAAGCTTTTCTGCAGGTTTCGATCACCAGGGACTCCGTATCCCGTCAATTTCTGCCCGATTCGATCAATCATGGGATTATTCTTGCGCATTTTTGTCATCCGTGCTATAATGGATCCATCCAAAATGAGAAGGAGATACGATGATGAAATCACAAGCCTTTCACGGTGAGGTCTGGATCAATGCCCATGAGGAGATCCTCGAGGCCGTCGTCCGCGCCAATGCCGAACCGATCGACGGCGGCTACGGAAGTGACAGCCACAGCCGCCGCGCCCAGACGCTGATGCAGGAATATTTCCCCGAACCGATCTTCACCACGATGGCGATCAACGGCACCGCCGCCAATGTCATGGCGATGAAGGCAATGCTGGATCGCTGGTCGGCCATTCTCTGCGCCGAGCAGACCCACATCCATACCTATGAGGCCGGCGCCTTCGAATTCAATCTCGGCAACAAGATTCTCACCGCAAAAACGCCAGACGGCAAGCTGACTCCGCAGATTCTCGCGGATCTTCTGCTGGCCACCAAAAAGTACAAATACAAGCCAAAGGTCATCACTTTAGCCCAGCCCACCGAATACGGCACGGTCTATACGCCGGATGAGCTTCGCGCCATCTGCGATTTCGCCCATTCCCGCGAGCTGTACGTCTATGTGGACGGCGCGCGGATCGGCAATGCGGCGGCTCATCTTGGCATCGGCCTTGACAAGATGCTCGGCGAGACCGGCGTGGATGCCTTCTCCTTCGGCGGGACCAAGGCGGGCGCGCTCTTTGGCGAGATGGTCGTCTTCCTGCGCCCGGAATTTGGCCGGTATCTCGACTATTCCCAGAAGCAGTCCCTTCAGCATCTGTCGAAATCCAAGTTCCTCGGCGTACAGATCGAAACGATTCTTGAGAAGGAAATCTGGATCCGCGACGGCGAAAAATCCAACGCCGCGGCCAAGTATCTGGAGGCGGGGATCCGCCGAAAGGGGCTTCCCATCGTCTGGCCGGTCGAAAGCAATATGGTCTTCTGTGTCATCCCGCCCGAAAAATTCGCCCCGCTCTGCGAGGTCTACGATATGCATTACTGGGATGAATTCGCGCATTCGGTCCGTCTGGCCGTCACTCATCAGACCACAAAAGAAGAAATCGATACCTTGCTCTCCTATTTATAACGGAAAGGAAATGCCGCCATGAATCAAGTCCCCGCTTTTTTTGAGCGGATCGGCCTGCCCGCCGATACCGCCGTCACGCCGACCGCCGATTTTCTCGGATGTGTGCAGGAGGCCTGCGTGCTCACGATCCCGTATGAAAATCTCGACATCCTCGCCGGCCGGCCGATTTCGCTGGATGCGGATGCAATCTATGATAAGATCGTGAGCCGTCACCGCGGCGGATACTGCTTTGAGGTGAATGCCCTGCTCCATCATATGCTGGCGGCGATGGGACTTAAAGCCGAGAGCCGGCTGGCCCGGTTTCTTCGCGGTGAGACGGCGATTCCCTTCGGCCGCCACCGGATCGTGATTGTGAAGCTGGAAGAGCGGCAATGGCTGCTCGATATCGGTGTCGGACAGATCGCCCCCCGCCGTCCGCTGGCGCTGATGGAAGGTCTTGTGCAGGAGCAGAATGGGGAGGCCTACCGTTTTGAGCGGGATCCGGCGCTCGGATGGGTGCTGTGGGATCGCCATAACGGCGATTGGCGGCGGTATATCAGCTTCACCGATTTCCCCGCCTTTGAGGTGGATTTCACGGTCCCCTCCTTCTGGTGCGAGGCGCACCCGGATTCGCCCTTCAATAAGGCCCCGATGCTGGCGATCAAGACCCCCGACGGCCGAAAAACCGTCGATGGCCGGACCTTCAAGCGCTTTATCGGCGATCGGCTTGCCTCGATGGAGGAAGGCATGAGCGATGCCCGCCTTCTCGCGGTTCTGGAGAAGGAGTTCGGCATATCTGCCCTATAAAGCCTCCCCCGCAATCATGCACAGAGCCTTCCCGGTCATCGGGAAGGCTCTTCTGTTTTTGCTTGCTTATCCGGATCCGCCGCCATCACCGGATTCCGGCACCGGTATTCCCGCGGGGTCATACCGAGCCGGGCGCGGAAGGTGCGATTGAAGCAGGATTTGGACGAAAATCCCACCTGCTCGCCGATTTCCTCCACCGACAGCTCCGTATCCGTCAGCAGACCGGCCGCCACTTCGATCCGCTTGGCTAAAATCGCCCGGTGAAGCGGCATCCCGAAGCATCGGACGGCAATCCGCTCCAGCTGGCGCTCGCTGATGTACAGCTGACCCGCGATCTGACAGGCTGTCAGCTCCTCGCGGTAATGATTGGCGACGATATGCTCCAGCTGGGCGATCCGCTTGATCTCCCGCTCCGGAATCTGCCGCTCCTCGCCGGTACTGCGGACGGGCAGATGAATCTCAGCCAGCTCCGACAGCAGGCTGATCATCTGCAGGGCCGGAATCGGGCTTTCCCGGTCCGGCCGGTCGGCGCACAACCGAAACACCTGCTCCATCCGGCCATCTTCCACCGTCAGCTTCAGCGGCTCCGTGCCAAGGCAGAGGCCGGACAGCAGCCGCCAGAGATTGTGCCGGCTCCGGCATCGGCGGTATAACAAGCTGACCCCGATCGCGCACCAGGCATCCTCCGCCTCCGGCTCCGCGTGAATCCGATGCCCGCAGTGCGGCGGGATGATCGCCATCTCGCCGGGACTCAGCACCAGAATCCCCGCCGGCGTTTCCAGCTCCAGCTCGCCGGCCCGGCAGCAGAACAGCTCCGTATAGGTATGCGAATGCATATAGCGTATACCGCCGCGGATATCCTCCCGCCGGTAATCGATCAGCAGATTGAGCTCCACATTCTCCGCCGCCGCGCTGTATTCGCCGCGGTTGGGGAATGTCACCGTTTCGTTCATAGCCTCACTCCTTTTTCTTCTGAATCTATTATACTCCCGCCGGCGGCCCTTGTCAACCGTTTGTGCAAAATTCCGTCATTTTCCCTTCGCTGTGTCTTTTTTTGCTCTTTACACCGATCCCCTTTTGTGCTACAATAAAGGCATCGGAAACTCCCGAATTTATCGCCCAAGCGGCGGGAAAGGATGCCCCGGCTATGCGGCCGGAGCCACACATCACAATGCGCAAATTCCGACAAGCCCTGAGCGTTTTCCTTCTCTCCTCCCTCCTTCTCACCGCCTGCGGATCCACCAAGCCGCAGGATACCCAGCCCTCGGATTCCACCGGGGATACCACGCCCGAGGTGACCACCGAGGCCGATCCCCTGGAGCAGCTGCCCAAGGCCGATTATGAAGGCGCAACCTTTACCATCCTCGCCGGCGCTCATTACTGCGCCAACAAGTATGAAGCCGAGCAGACCGGCGAAACGCTGGACGATGCGGTCTTCAAGCGCAATCAATTTCTCGAGGAAAATTACAACATCGATCTGATCTATGACATCCGCAACGGTCACATGGCCGGCATGAGCGAGATTTCCACCGCTCTGCGCGGAAGCGTCATGGCCGGCGATATGTCCTTCGATCTCTATGCCGGCTCCTCCGCCTACGCCGGCAACTACATCGCCGAGGGCTTCTTCATCAATCAGCTGAACCGGCCCGAATTCAATTTTGACCAGCCCTGGTATTATGCCAACATGAACGATTATCTGACCATCGACGGACGGCTGTATGCCAGCGCCGGCGCCTACGGTCTGAATACGCTGGCCGAGGTCGGCTCGGTCATCTTCCACAAGACTCTTCTTGAGGAGCTGCAGCTGGAGGAGCCCTATCAGATCGTGCTCGACGGCAAGTGGACGATGGATAAGATGTTCGAGATGGGCCGCAAGGCGTACAAGGATGTCAACGGCAACACCAAGGCGGACATCGGCGACCGTTTCGGTGTCATTGACGTTGACGGTACCGCCATCTGGAAGCTTCCCTTCGCGCTGGGCGGACACATCACCCAGAACGATGAGGACGGCATCCCGCAGATGGTCGGCGCCTCCGATCACACCCTCCGCATCATGGAAAAGATCAACGAGCTGAAGACGGATACCGAGCTCTATCTCAACACCACCAGCACCGGAAGCAATGCCGATCTGATCGCGGAAATCCGCGCCGGCAACGCCCTCTTCACCATCTACCCGATCAAGCTGGCCGAGGATCCCGATATGCGTGAGGCCGCCGATTTCGGTCTTCTTCCCTATCCGAAGCTGGACGAAGATCAGGATGCTTACTACACCATGTGCTGGGCCGATATCGCCGGCGTGCCGCTGGTCTGCAAGGATGCGGGCATGAGCTGCACCGTTCTGGAAGCCATGAACTGCTACAGCTACTACGAAACCGTTCCCGCTTACTATGACATCGTGCTCCAGAGAAAGCTGGCCCGCGACGATGCCTCCTCTGCCATGATCGACCTGATGATGGAAGGCGCCGTCCTCGACTTCGGCACGATCTTCTATAAGGAAATCAACACGGAGCTTCTCTTCATGCAGGGGCACACCGAGAATTACGCTTCCTGGTATGCCGGCGTCAAGGAATCCTGCGAGCAGAAGCTCTCCGAGCTGATCGAAAAGCTCACTTCTCTGGAAGAATAACCCCCGCAGAAAGGATTTTTCACTGTCATGATTACCATCGGCTCCCGTCTTGAGCCCTTCTTCGACGATTATCTTCTGGACACCGAACGCACCACCGCCGCCTCCCGGCTCCATGAGCCGCGCCGTGCCGGGATTGTCCTCTCCCACGATGCTCCGTGGGAGGGCGATGGCTGCAACTACCACAATTTCTTCCGTGACGGCGACATCTGGCGGATGTATTATCTCGGCTGGAAATGCTACCGGGTGGAGAATTCCCCCTATGACGGTATCCGCGTCTGCTATGCCGAAAGCCGCGACGGCATCCATTGGGAGAAGCCAAATCTCGGCCTGTGCGAGTACAACGGCTCGAAGGAAAACAACATCATCCTCGACAAGAGCCGCCACGGGCACATCGACAATTTCTATGTCTTCAAGGATGAGAATCCCGCCTGCCCGCCCGAGGAGCGCTACAAGGGCATTGCCTCCAACGAGGAGGGGCGGATGCGCGAGCTCTGCTGCTGGTTCAGCGAGGACGGCATCCACTTTAATCCCGGCGTGCAGATGTTTGATAAGGGCGCCTTCGATTCGCTGAATGTGGCGCTCTGGGATAAGGTGGCCGGTATCTACCGCTGTTATTTCCGGGCCGCCCACAAGCCGGGCAGCGAGGAGCTGCTTTCCTTCTTCGATGAAACCTGCATCCGCGACATCCGCGTGTCGGAATCGAAGGATTTCCGCACCTGGAGCGAGCCGCGCCTGCTGGATTTCGGCGATTCGGAGGATTCGGCGCTCTATACCAACGTGGTCAGCATCTATCCCCGTGCGCCGCACATCTCGGTCGGCTTCCCCAGCCGCTACACCTTCCGCGAAACGTGGAATGGCTCCTTTGATGAGCTGGCCGGCCGCGAGGAGCGCCTTCTGCGGTGCAAAATCCATCCCCGCATCGGTCAGGTCATCACCGACTGCCTCTTCATGAGCTCCCGCGACGGCCGGCATTTCACCCGAAGCGACGAGGCCTTCCTGCGCCCGCTGCCCGAAAATCCGCTCAACTGGGTCTACGGCGACTGCTATCCGGCAGTCGGCCTGCTGGAAACGGAATCGGAGATTCCCGGCGCGGATCCCGAGCTGTCGCTGTTCTTACCCGAGAATCATTGGATGAACATCCCCGCCGAGCTGGCGCGCTACACCATCCGTATGGACGGCTTCCGCTCGCTCTATGCGGGCGCGAAGGAGAAGCGGATCGTCACCAAGCCCTTCGTGTACGACGGCGATACCCTGCGCATCAATTTTGCCACCTCGGCACGCGGCTATCTGTACCTCACGCTGGTTTCCGGGGACGGGACACGGTATGAGAGCTGTGAAACCTTCGGCAACAAGATCGACCGCCGGGTCATCTTCGACGATCCCGGAGCCGTCGCCCGCCTGTCGGGTCAGCCCATCACGCTGGAAATCCGGATCATGGATGCGGATCTCTACGCCATCCGGTTCACGCGCGAGGGTTAAGGCACAAATTGCGCGAAAATCCTTGACAAAATCCGAATTCTGTGGTATACTGAACTATCAGGCACAGGATACAAGCAACACCCCTGACAGCCGAATGTCTGTCAGGGGCTTTTATATACCGGAGGTTTAGTATGGAATTAAACGGCATCAATTTTGATACCTATCTGAAGAATTATCCCGACGCAAACGGCTATTTCGGCAAATACGGCGGCGCCTATATCCCCGACGAGCTGAAGAAGGCCATGAATGAAATCACCGAGGCGTATTTCACCATCTGTCAGTCCCGCAAGTTCATCGCCGAGCTTCGCCGGATCCGCAAGGAATTTCAGGGTCGGCCCACGCCGATCACCCATCTGGAGCGGCTGTCCAACAAGCTCGGATGCGTTCAGCTGTACGCCAAGCGTGAGGATCTGAATCACACCGGTGCGCACAAGCTCAATCACTGCATGGGCGAGGCCCTGCTTGCCAAATATATGGGCAAAAAGAAGATCATCGCCGAGACCGGTGCCGGTCAGCACGGCGTGGCGCTTGCCACCGCCGCCGCTTATTTCGGTCTGGAATGCGATATCTACATGGGCACGGTTGACATCAAAAAGCAGGCGCCCAATGTCGCCCGCATGAAGATTCTCGGCGCGAATGTGGTCGAGGTCAAGGAAGGCCTTCAGACCCTGAAGGAGGCCGTCGATGCCGCCTTCGCCGCCTATTCCCGCGAATACAAGGACTGCATCTACTGCATCGGATCGGTGCTCGGCCCGCATCCTTTCCCGCTGATGGTCCGCGATTTCCAGCACGTTGTCGGCGAGGAGGCCCGCGATCAGTTCATCGAGATGACCGGTCATCTGCCGGATGCGATTGTCGCCTGCGTGGGCGGCGGCTCCAATGCGGCCGGCCTGTTCTCCGGCTTCCTCAATGATCCCGTTGACATCTACGGCATTGAGCCGCTCGGACGCGGTCCGAAGCTTGGCGATCACGCGGCCAGCTTAAAATACGGCTCCGTTGGCATCATGCTCGCCTTCAACAGTATGATGCTCAAGGATGAAAACGGCGAGCCGGCTCCGGTTTATTCGGTTGCCAGCGGCCTTGACTATCCGTCCTCCGGTCCCGAGCACGCCTTCCTGCACGATATCGGCCGTGTCAAATACGATGTCATCGACGATGAGGAAACCATCGATGCTTTCTTCGAGCTCTCGCGCATGGAGGGCATCATCCCCGCCATCGAATCGGCGCACGCGGTTGCCTACGGCATGAAGCTGGCAAAGACGATGAAGACCGGCTCGGTGCTGATCAACCTCTCCGGCCGCGGCGACAAGGATATGGATTACGTTATCGAAAAGTACGGCATCCGCTGAACAATCCCACATACACAATCACCGCAGGGATATCCCTGCGGTGATTCTTATTTATGACTGGCGCACAGGCACCGAAGTATGCGCGCGGACGGACTCGATCCAGCGGGCGACTTCCTCCTTTTCGGGGAAGCCGAGGGATTCGAGCGCGTATTCCTTTCCCAGCCGCTCGGCTTTGGATTTACCGAGCGGATGATAGGGCTCGATGTGAATTTCCTGCACATTTGCAAGCGACTCGGCCATGGCGGCGATGCCTTCAAAGTGATCCGCCCGGTCGTTGAGCGTGGGAATGATCGGACAGCGCAGAATGCTTTTGGCGCCGAGCTCATCCAGCATCCGAAGATTCCCGCGGATTCTTTCATTGGACACGCCGGTGTATTCCTTATGGCGGATGGGATCGGTTTCCTTGTAATCGTACAGAAAGAGATCGACATAGGGCGAAACCGCCCGATAGGCATCCGGATCGGCATAGCCGCAGGTTTCCATGCAGATATGGAGACCGGCCTCCTTTCCAAGGCGGAGAAGCTCCAGTGTGAAGTCCACCTGCAGCATCGGCTCGCCGCCCGACAGGGTCATACCTCCCGTATCGCCGTAAAACGGCTTGTCGCGCAGAACCTCGGCGATGACATCCGCCGCCTCCCATTCCCGGCCGCACAGCTCCAGCGCGGAAGCCGGGCAGACCTCGGCGCATTCCCCGCATCCGGTGCATCCGCTCCGATCCAGGGTATGGATGCCGTCGGTGATGGCATGGCCCCGCCTTGTGCAGGCGGGCACGCACCGTCCGCAGCCGATACACTTGCCGGGATCGTAAAACAGCTCCGAAGCGATCCGTCCCGATTCGGGATTGTGGCACCAAAGACAGCGCAGGGGGCATCCCTTCATGAAGACGGTGGTCCGGATGCCCGGCCCGTCCTGGATGCTGAAGCGCTGGATATTGAAAACCGTTCCCTTCATATTGTGTGCTCCGTCCTTTCCAGTACCTCCGCCTGCATTTCGGGCGAGAGGCAGACAAAATAATCGCTGTAGCCGCCGATTCGCACCACTAAATCCCGGTACGCATCGGGATTTTTCTGCGCGGCCAGCAGGATATCCCGATCGGTGACGTTGATCTGAATTTCAAAGCCGCCGCGGGCAAGGAAGGTCTCAATCAGCGCGGCCGTCTTGGTGCAGGATTCGGCCGTGAAGGCGCTTTTCGAGAATTTCATATTGACCGCCACACCGCCGATCAGCTTTTTATGCTCCCATTTGGTGCTGGACAGAATCGAGGCGGTGGGGCCGCACATCTCCCGTCCCTGACAGGGGCCGGAGCCGTCGCCCAGCGGGAATCCCGCCCGCCGTCCGTCCGGGGTGGCACCGGTCTGGCGGCCAAAGCGCTCGTGCACAACCCAGCAGAAGACGCTGGGGATCAGCTTTGCCTCGGAGAATCCAAGCTCCATGATGCCCGAAGCATTGACCCGCTCGCAGGAAGCGATGATGAAATCGGTGATCCGCCCGAAGAGCGCATCGACTTCCTCTATATCGTTGCCGTATTTGGGGATCCGGCTGACGATCTCTGCACGAAGTGCTTCACAGCCGGCAAAATCCCCCTCCAGCGCCGCCTTCAGCTGACCGAAAGTCAGCTTTTTCTCATCGAAAATCAGCACCTTGATGGCAAACAGCGAATCCACAAGATTGGCCGCGCCGACAAAGCTCGGCGTGATCCAGTTGTACTTTGCACCGCCCTTTTCGATATCCCGCCCGCGCGCCAGGCAGTTATTGACGAAGCAGGAGAGAAGGGGTGTCATTCCCTTATCCCGCCGAAGCTTCCGCCCCTCGGTAAACTGCCGCGCGTTTCTTTCAATCGATTCATCCAGAGCGGCAAGATAGGCTTCAAGGAGCGCATCGAAGCTCTCCCATTCCCGATCCAGCAGACCGAGCAGGAGGCCGGGCAGATTGGTATAGGGGCTGGCAACCCAGACATTGGAGGCGGCGATCGGCGTGATTTCCACGCAGGTGCTGTGGATGTAATCGCGGCACTCCGTTGCGGGAACGCCCCAGTACCGAAGGCCGTCGGCGATGATATCATCGTTAAAGATGGCCGGATGGGAGCGGCCGTGGGAAAGAATTTCGCAGGCCATCCGAAGGAGCTCCTTCGGATGATCGGCTGTACAGCAGTATCCGACCGAGGGATAGACCAGCCGGATGTCATCGACGGCCTGCATTCCCATCACGGTCAGCTCGTTGGCGACGGGCGTGCCGTCAGCCAGCCGTCCGCCGACCATATAGCCGCAGGAAAGGCCGTGCGGCACCCGATTGTTGATCTGGATGGCCAGACAGTCGATCAGCAGCTGGGCCTCGGCATCCGTCAGGAGGCCCGCATCCTTGTCGGCCTTATAATAGGGATAGAGCCAGCGGTCGATCCGCCCCAGCTGGAACTGCTGCATGGAAAAGCAGCGGAAGGGATCCGCCGACAGACAGAGGCAGAGAAAATGCGCCGCCTGAATGGCCTCATGGAAGCTCTGGGCCGGATGGCGGGGCACCTTATGGCAGATCCGCGCGATTTCGGCAAGCTCTCGCTTTCTTTCGGGATCGGAGCATTCGGATGCCATCGCCGCGGCCGTGTCGCCGTACCGATCGGAAAAGGCGGCCATGGTATCGAGCACCGAAAGGCAGAGCGTATAAAAGCTCCGCTTTTCTTCATTCCGCTCGGATTCCAGCCTTGCCCGGATATCGGAAGCGATGCCATCACTTCCCTTTGAAAGAAGAAGCGCAAAATCCGGCGCCATATGGGAATCCTGCCCCACGATGGCAAGCCTCGGATGGGCAACCGTTTCGCGGATCCGCGCCCAATCTCCGGCCTCCTCCCCGCCAAGAGGTCGGCTGAAGCGGCCGACAATCCGCTCCTCCGCCCCGATTTCCACCGGCACCTGACAAAAAGCGGCGCGGTAGGAGGCGGCGTATTTTTCCTCATCCGCAAGGCCGGGATGCTCTCGCTCGAGCCGCTCCCATTCCTTCCAGAAGGCGTAATACATCGTGTCATAGCAGACAACCGGATCCACGGCACCGGTGCGAAGGCGCTCGATCCGCTCCCGGCCGTTCTTATCAAGGCCCGTCATTTTGTCATACCCCCGTAAATCCCGGCCAGACGGATAAGGAGCGCGGTGCAGTCCTCCATCGCCTCGGCACAGGCAAATTCAAAGCGGCCGTGGTGATTGTGGGAGCCGGTTCCGAGATTCGGGCAGGGCAGGCCCATGAAGGAGAGCCGGCTTCCGTCCGTTCCGCCGCGCACCGGCACGCTGATCGGCTCCGCGCCGATTTCCTTTACAGCGGCCGAGGCATTTTCGATCAGATGCCATTCCTTCTCAATCGCCTCCCGCATATTGCGGTAGCTGTCCCGGATGTCAACCGAAGCGGCCCCATAGCCATAGCGGCGATTCAATTCATCGGCGGCGCGGCGGGCGATGGCCTTGCGCTCCTCCAGCTTTGCCGCATCGTGATCGCGCAGAATCAGCTTCAGATGAGCCTCCTCCACGCCCCCGTCCATGTCAGTCAGATGATAGAAGCCCTCATAGCCCTCGGTACGCTCCGGCCGCTCCAGAGCGGGAAGCAGGCTCATGTATTCCATCGCCAGAAGGGAGGCGTTGACCATCTTGTTCTTGGCCGAGCCGGGATGAATGCTCCGTCCCGTCAGCGTTACCTTCAGGGCGGCGGCATTGAAGGTTTCGTATTCCACCTCGCCGAAGCTTCCGCCGTCAACGGTATAGGCATAGGCCGCACCGAAGGCTGCGACATCAAAGAGATCCGCGCCCCGGCCGATCTCCTCGTCCGGCGTGAAGCCGATCCGGATTTTGCCGTGACGGATCGACGGGTCGGCGATCATGCGCTCGGCGGCGGTGATAATCTCAGCGATGCCCGCCTTGTCATCGGCACCGAGCAGGGTCGTGCCGTCGGTGACAATCAGCGTTTTGCCGATATATTTTCCGAGCACGGGATAGTCCGCCTGCCGCATGACGATCCCCTTTTCCTCGTTCAAGAGAATGTCGCCTCCCTCATAAACCAGCGTGCGGGGGCGGATATTTTTGTCCTCCACCTCCGGCGACACATCCATGTGGGCGATGAATCCCAGCACCGGCGCATCTTCACAGCCTGCGCTTGCCGGTATGGAGGCGAATACATAGCCGTTTTCGTCCAGCGTGACCTCGGTGCATCCGATGGCACGAAGCTCATCGGCCAACGCCTTGGCAAGCTCCGTCTGCGCGGGCGTTGAGGGACAGCCGTCCTGCGCCTCGTCGGATGCGGTGGGGTAGGCGGCGTAGCGGATCAGTCTTTCGTATGCTTTCATGGTAATAATCATGGCTTTCGCGAAGCGAAAGCTTCCTTTCCTGGGAATTGTGGGTGGTTTGCGCAGCAAACTCTTTGCACGAAGTGCAAAGAGAAGCCAAGCAGAAATGCAAAGCATTCTGCTAAAACCAAGTCTGAAAGATTTGTCTTTCAGACTTTTCCTCCCCTTAAACAATCCGGTTCAGGCCGACACCGGTTTCGATGAAATGGCCGAGCGATGCATCCAGCACCGCCAGCAGGCGCTCTCTTGCCGCCCTGCTCGCCCAGGCAATATGGGGCGTGATGCGGCAGTTTTTCGCCGTCAGCAGGGGATTATCGGGGAGCGCAGGCTCGGCGGCCAGCACATCCAGCGCCGCACCGGCCAGCATTCCCGCATTCAGCGCCGCGGCCACATCCGCTTCGGATAAAATCGCGCCGCGCGCGGTGTTGACAAGATACGCGCCCTTTTTCATTTCCGCAATAAAATCCGCATTCACCATTCCCCGCGTTTCATCGGACAGCGGGCAATGGATGGACAGAATATCGCTCTCACCGAGCAGCTGCTCCATGGGCACGAATTTCACGGTATCGGTATCCGGATGGGGATTCTTTGCCGAGGCCAGCACCCGCATTCCCATCGCCGATGCAATGGCGGCGACACGGCGGCCGATGTTGCCGCATCCGAGCAGGCCGAGGGTCCGCCCCTCCAGCTCTGTAAAGGCGAACCGGTGATAGGCGTAGCCGGGGATTCCCGTCCACATTCCCTCCCTCACGATGCCGCACATTCCCTCGAGATCGGTGACCAGCGACAGCATCAGATGGATGGTATGCTGGGCCACCGAGGCCGTTGAATAGGCGGGGATATTGACCACCGCCACGCCGCGCGCCCGGCAGGCTTCGATGTCGATCATGTCATAGCCGGTTCCGAGTGCCGACACATAGCGGATCGTGGGGCAGGCATCCAGCAGTTCGGCCGTGATTTTGGCGCGGTTGGTATAGACCGCCTCGGCTCCTGCGGCGCGGCAGACCTCAGCGCACCGATCGTCCGACGTTTTATCGCAGACGGTCAGCGTTCCGCCGTCGAGATATTTTTCAAAGAAGTCCCAGGACAGATCGCCGGGATTGACGGCAAAGCCGTCGAGCACAACAATATTCATTTCGGAAAATCTCCTCCGGGTTTCATTTTACTTCATTATATCACAGATTATCCCGTGAGTCAAGCACCAGCCGGCAATTCCCCCCCTTCCCCGGTCTTCACCGATCGGGGCGCGGCGGTATATACTGCATTGAATCCCGAAATGAGGTGATTATCATATCCTGCTTATCCGATCTGCTCCCCGGCGAGGCGGCCGTCGTCGAGCGGATTCTGCCCGGTGCCCTGCTTGGCCGGCGGCTGGCCGAGCTCGGCCTGACCGGCGGCACCCGCGTAAAATGCGAGCTCGCGGCTCCATCACGCGGCCCGAAGGCCTACCGGATCCGGGGCGCGCTGATTGCTCTCCGCCTCGCCGATGCCCGGACGGTCATCGTCCGGCGATGCCCCGCCGCCTCCCATTATCCTCCGCCGTCATGAGGTCCGGATCTGCATCTTCCGCGCGGCCGCGTGCGATCACCGTTGCCCTCGCCGGTAATCCCAATGTGGGCAAGAGCACGCTGTTCAATGCGCTGACCGGTAAGAAACAGCATACCGGCAACTGGACCGGAAAAACGGTCGAAGCCGCATCCGGATCCGTACGAAATATGCCGGTGCGGCTTGTGGATCTGCCCGGCACCTATTCCCTTCACGCCCGCTCCCCCGAGGAAGAGGAGGCCCGCGCCTTTCTGGAAAGCGGCGCGGCCGATGCCGTCATCGCCGTCTGCGATGCGACCAATCCGGAGCGGAGTCTGATTCTCGCCCTCCAGCTTCTGGAGACCTGTCCCGGGCGGGTGGTGATCTGCGTGAATCTGCTGGATGAAGCCCGCCGCCACGGGATCACAGTTGACACGGACGTGCTGGAAAAGCGGCTCGGCGCGCCGGTGATCGGCACGGATGCCGCCCACAAAAAGGGATTGGATGCCCTCTGCGCCGCCGTTCTCCGGATCGCCGACCCGCCATCCGCGGATCCGCAGGCGGTCATCTCCCCGTCAGAAGAAGCGGTCAAGGAAGCCCCGGCGGAGATGGCGGATTTTGATAAGCAGGCAGAATGGGCCAGCCGGGCTGAGGCGATTGCATCGGCCGCCGTCCAAAAGACCGGGGCCGGCCGCCGCTTGGATGCGCATCTGGATGCCATCATCACCCATCCCCTGCTTTCCGTCCCGCTGATGCTTCTTTTGCTTGCCGGCATTCTCTGGCTGACCATTGTTGGCTCCAATTATCCTTCCGCCCTGCTCACCCGCTTTTTTGAATGGTTGGAGGCGATGCTCCTGTCCGGTGCCGCGGCGATCGGTGTCCCCGCGATCCTTACCGATGCGCTGATCGGCGGTGCGGCCCATACGCTGTTCACGGTCATCGCCGTCATGCTCCCGCCGATGGCGATCTTTTTCCCGCTGTTCGGCGCGATGGAGGATTTCGGTCTGCTCGGACGGATCGCCTTCAATCTGGACGGTGCCTTCAGCCGCTGCCGGACCTGCGGCAAGCAGGCGCTGACCATGTGCATGGGGCTCGGCTGCAATGCGGCCGGCGTGATCGGATGCCGGATCATCGATTCGCCCCGCGAGCAGCGGATTGCCATGCTGACCAACAGCTTCATGCCCTGCAACGGGCGCTGGCCCATTCTGATTGTGATGTCCGGCCTGCTGTTCGGCCGCTCGGGTACCCTGTCGGCGCTCACGCTGACCGGGGCGCTGTCACTCGGTGTTGGCATGACCCTGCTGGTATCGCGGATTCTGTCGGCTACACTCCTTCGCGGCGTGCCCTCCTCCTTCACGCTGGAGCTTCCGCCCTACCGCGTACCGAGGATCGGCGTGCTGATTGTCCGCTCGCTGGCGGAGCGCACCCTTTTTGTGCTGGCCAGAGCCGCCGCCGTGGCAGCCCCCGCCGGATTGCTTATATGGGCGCTCGGTGCCGCCGCGCCCGGCGGGATCAGCCTGCTTGTGCGCATGAAAGCCGCTCTTGATCCGATCGGCCGGGCCATCGGGCTTGACGGCGCGATTCTCTCGGCCTTCCTGCTCGGCTTTCCCGCCGCCGAAACCGTGCTTCCGATTCTGTTTGCGATCTATACCGCCTCCGGATCGCCCGGTGGTGCAGAGGCGATTTTTTCCGCCAACGGCTGGAATACGCTGACGGCGCTGAACACCCTGCTTCTGTGCATCTTCCACTTTCCCTGCTCAACCACGCTGATCAGCATCAAAAAGGAGAGCGGGCGGCTGTCGGATGCCGTATTAGCCGCCGTTATCCCGACTTTGATCGGAATTCTGCTAACGTCACTGACAACGGCCGTGTGGCGGCTGTTCACATAAAAGAGCGAACCGGCATGGACAAAACTTGCCTGCCGGTTCGCTCTTTCTTTTCCTTTCCTTCCTTTTTTCACGGGGAAGGAAGCGCCAGGTCACGGATTTTTTTGCAAAAGCCCTTGACATATCGACATTTATATTATACAATAAGATCATCGACAGTGCAATGCACATTTTTGGTGAGTAGGTGGACAAAATACCGGTATCCATTTTATATGAAGACAATCAGCAGAAGCTTCGGAGCTATTGTGTCAGCTATTACGGGAAATCCGCAAACGAAGGCAGCAGCAGCGGTGTAGGCGGCCGCATTGCCAGCAACCGCCGGCGGGATGACTGCTATCTGGCGGTCAACTGCACAGGCCGTGTGGACATTCCCTTCCGATTCACGACCAGCGAGCCCCAGGGGCGGCATGATACCTATCTGATGTATATGCTGGGCGGCACGCTCGATGCGCTGGTGGACGGCGAGCAGCGGCGCCTTGTTCCCGGCGATGCCGTCTTTTTCCCGCCGGAGAAGGCTTATCATTATACCAAAAGCAGCCCGTCAAGCGTGCAGTATCTCTGGGTGCATTTCACCGGGAGCGGCGTGGATGCCATCCGGAGCCGCTACGGCTTTGACAAGGGTGCGGTCTATCCCATCGGAATCGATGAGGGCATCAGCCGTATTTTCATGGAGCTGATCGACGATTTCATCCGGCTGGACGATTATTACGAGGATTCCGCCGCCAACCGGCTGGTTGCGATTCTCGTTGCCATGCGCCGCCGGATGGACAGCCGGGAGCGGTCGGACAATCCCGCCAACAGCCGGGTCTTCACCTCGCTCAAATACATTCACGATCATTTCACCAAGCCGATCTCCAACGAAACACTTGCCGCGCTGGAGCATCTCTGCATCTCCCAGTACATCGACCGCTTCCGGAGCTGTACGGGCACCACACCCCGCGCCTATGTGATCGAGCTGCGGCTCCAGAGTGCCTGCGATCTTCTGCACACCTCCGATTTAAGCGTGGCGCAGATTGCGCAGTCGGTCGGCTATGACGATCCCCACTATTTCAGCCGGATTTTCAAGCAGCACCGGGGCGTATCCCCGGAAATATACCGGATGGGAGGGCCGAGGGTATGAAAAAGGAAGCCGTATCCATCCCCGCGCCGAGTGAGGCCGAGCGGCTGGCTTTTGACGGCGTCTGCCGCCGGATTCTTTCGGACGGACGGCGCGAGAGCGGCATCGGCACACTGGGCGAGCGCACCCTTCATGCCATCCTCAAAACCTGGCTGGAGCCGGATCTGACCCGCCACGAAATCAAGGTGGGCCGTTATGTCGCCGACATCTGCCGGCAGGATGAAATTCTTGAGATCCAGACCCGCGACTTTTCCAATCTCCGCTCAAAGCTGGCTGCCTTTACGCCCGATTACAGAGTAACGGTAGTCTATCCCATCGACACCGTCAAGTATCTGTCCTGGATTCAGCCCGAAACCGGCGAGATCACCTCCCGGCGCAAATCCCCCCGACACGGGATGCCCTGGGAAATTCTGCGGGAGCTTTACCGTCTCCGCCCCATCATGCCGCTGACCAATGTTCGCTTCCAACTGGTCTTTTTAGAGGTGGAGGAATTCCGGTCGCTGAACGGCTGGAGCCGCGACGGCAAGCGGGGTTCCTCCCGCTTTGAGCGGATTCCCACCGCCCTTGCCGGCACGATGATGCTGGAAGCCCCCGGGGATTATCTTTCGCTGGTGCCCGCTTCCCTGCCCGAGCGCTTCACAGCGGCCGACTTTGCCCGCGCATCCGGCTTTACCCAGCATATCGCCGGCAACAGCATCCGCACCCTCTGCACGCTCGGCGTGCTGGAGCATACCGATACCCAAAAACAAAAATACATCTACGAAAGGATACTCACACCATGAATCTCTTTACAATGCACGAGTCCTACATGAAACCGATCTGGGAGGGCGGCCTTATCACCGATGAAACGGTTTTCCCTCTGCGCGGCAAAGATGAAACCGGCCCATTTTCCGTTCGTCTTCTGAATCCGATTGAGCGGATCCTCTCTGTCCGCACGGCCACCCACGATACTGAATTTGAAGAAGGCCGGGATTACGAGGTACGGGACGGTGAGCTGTATATTCCCGCCGACACCCGCATCCCGGTCATCTATCACGATCGCTTCAGCGAGCCTGCGACCCGGAAGCATTACGCCCACACGGACGGCGGTTTTCTCTTTTTTGGCGTTCGGAACGATCTCCACAAGCTCCAGCTTGCCGTCACGTACGAATCCGCCGCCAATTCCTTCGACGGCCATTACCGTCCCGCCGCCGACAAGGCGCTGTCCGGTGTCCGCGCCAAGCTGACCGCCGGCGAGGTGCTGAAGCTGGCCTTCTTCGGCGACAGCATCACCTTCGGCTGCAATGCCAGCGGCCTTTATGACGATATCCCCCCGCATATGCCGATCTATCCCCGCCTGGTCGCCGAAACGCTGAGCGGCCGTGGTTATCACATTCACTATTACAACCCCTCGGTCGGCGGCAAGGCAACCCCGTGGGGCGTGGAGGTGGCGGCGAAAAAGTTTGAGAACTTTGCCCCCGATCTGGCGGTCATCGCTTTCGGCATGAATGACGGAAGCGGAATGCTCCCGGTAGAGGATTACATTGGCAACACCCGGAAAATCATTCACACCATCCGGGAAAAGAGTCCGGATTCCGCATTTATTCTGGTTGCCACGACCCTTCCGAATCCGCTGGCGCAGGGCTTCTTCGGCCTCCAGCCGGATTACGAAGCGCCGCTGGCGGTGCTGGCCGATGAAGAGGGGGCAGCCTTCCTCAACATGACCGAGCTGCATCGCACTATGCTCACCCGCAAGGAATTTCACCACATGACCGGCAACAACATCAATCATCCCAGCGATTTTCTCGCCCGGGTCTACGCGCAGGGCATCCTCGCGCTGATCGGACGCTGACAAAAAAACGGAGGCTTTGAAAGCCTCCGTTTTTTTTGGACTTATTCGTAAATTTTATCAATCGCCGCCTGGACGTAGCCCTTCAGCGAATCGATGATTGAGGCCTGCGAGCCGGCGCGGTTGCCGAAGATGTCGGAGCTGAGAGAGTTTACCATCGTCGCACCGTTATCGGTCAGACCGTAGATATAAACGAGATTCGGCTGGAGCGAATCAAAGATGATATTCAGCATATCAATGGAATCGTCGTTGCGCAGATTCTTCTGTTCGATGGTGATCTCACGGAAGACATCCTTGACCATCGTGTAGCTGAAATAGTTCAGCGCATCGCCGACAACGGCAGACATTTCGGGGTCCTTGGCGGTGTACGGAATCGCAAACTTCATCGCCATACCGTTGCGGGCAATGTAGTTCTCCTGCTCCTCATCAAACTTGGGGTACGGGAGAATACCGAAGGAGTAGGCCTTATCGCGCATCCGGTTGGTCTTGGAAAGCTCGGTGGCCAGCATGAGGGTGCGCTCGATTTCAAACATATGGACATAGCTGTCCGCTTCATCGTCCACGCTGCCGCTGGTCATGCGGTAGATCCGGCCGTCATCGCAGAACATGGCACCCAGCTTCTCGGCGGCCGTATAGTAGCGGTCACTGCCGGCGGTGATGGTCAGACGGTCATCGCGGATGCCGAACATCTCCTCGCCGAAGCCGTACATCGTATAAAGCGGGCCGTTGGAGTTGGTGGACAGGCCGTAGGTTGCATTGCCGCCGTCCTTCCAGGCAAAGGAATCGTCGCCGTTGAGAATCGCTGCCGCCTTGCAGTAGGTATTGAGCACGTCCAGCGTCCATTTGCCGTCGCGAACCAGCTGATAGGGGGTATCCAGATTCAGGCGCTCGCCGAAGCTTTCGTTGTAGTAGATAACCCAGGTGGAGTCCAGCTGCATCAGATGAGCCTCTCCGGTCGCACCGTAGAGAGCACCGCCGATTGTGCTGTGTGTATTGACCGCCTGATCCCACCAGGGCTGATCAAACTGAAAGCCGTCATAGTCCAGCAGATTGAGGAGCAGGCCCTCGGCGCCGAGCGGATGGTCGGAGGCATAGGGGACATACATCGCATCGTAGGTATCGTCGCCGGCACTCAGCAGGGTACGGATGTTGGAGGTTACCTCGGTAAAGATATCCAGCGTTTCGACAAAGGTGATGCCGAGCTCCTCCTCGACCTTACGGCAGCGCTCGAACATCGTGTCATTGAAGATATCGCCGTCCGTTGCTTCCCGGTCAAGCTGGGAATGCATATGGTAGATATCCTCGACGTTGAGGAGGTTGAATTCATACCCCTTGTAATCATAGGCGCTCAGATCGTATTCGGGTGCCTGGGTATCGGTAGACTGTGCGGGATCGGTGGTGGAGTCATCCGGAGCAGATGTATCCGAAGATCCGCCCTGGCCGCAGGAGGCAAGCAGCATGGCCGCCAGCAGCAGGGCTGAAAGCAGTTGCTTTTTCATTTTCATTTCCTTTCCGGCCGAAGTATCGGCTGCTACTATTATAGCAAAAGCCGGGACGCTTGTCAAGCGTCCCGGCTACATTTATTATTTTTGCACAAAAGACTTATTCTTTTGTCATCTCCCGATACGGATCAACATCGGCGGCAACGGCCGGCTTGATGCGGAAGGAGAAAGTGAATTCCTTCTCCGAGAGCTGGTATTTTTCCGCGAGGCCGGGGCCGCAGGAGTTGGAGCCGGAGCCGCTCTGCTTGTAATCGATATGGAAGAAGGTTTCCTTTTTCGGGATCAGCTCATAATCGTGACCGGTATCGGTGAGCTGGGAATCGCTGAAGTGGGAAGCATTGAAGGAGAATTCCTGACCGGCGGCGGTGACGAGCAGTCCCTGACCGGCAACGGAGGCTGCATTGACCCAGCGGGTACCGGTATGTGCACCGTTCTCCTGCGGGCGGACATAGGGCTCAAAATTCTCCGTGACGGTGGTGACGAATTCGCCGATCCGTGCGGCCAGATGCTTGTCGGTATAGCTTTCCATCGGGCCGTATCCGAAGTAGCGGATATCCTCGGTCCGCTCGGGCAGGGTCAGCGCCCAGCCAAAGCGCGGCAGGAAGGGTACCTTATCCGAAACCTTCACTTCGCTCGTGACGCGGATTTCACCGGTAGCAAAGACCAGATACTTCACCGTGGCGTGCAGGACGGGATCCATGATCTTGCCGCCCAGCGCAATTTCGGAGATGACCTCGGCGATCTTTTCATTGACCTCGCCAAGCTTCATCGAATAGCCGATCAGCTCCGCATCGTGGAAGCCGTAGTGCATCCATTGCTTCTTTACATTGCGGTCATTGTCCATCGGCGCGCGCCATACGGTCGGCACCATCGGCTCACGGAGCCATTCCTTGCCGTCGGCGCGGATGGAATCCAGCCAGGCGTAGGCCTTGTCAAAGCGATAGCTGGTATCACCGGCTTCGATCTTGATGTAACGGTCACATTCGGATACCGAAAGGGCCAGATAATCGGGAATCGAGCGGCAGGTGCAGACGGGAGCAGGCGTGGGAAGCTCAGCGTTCAGCTGAATCTGGGCCAGCTCATAGCCGACCGGTGCCCATTCGCTTCTCCGGTTCTGACGGAAGGAGAGATTCAGATAGACATAGCCGTCGGCGGGCATGGTGTAATCGAGAGTCAGCACCTCGGAGGCCTGCGGAGGAACGGACAGCGAGCGGATCGTTCCGCCGGCGATTTCCTTTCCGTTGCGCTCCAACGACCAGACCAGATTCACATCCGACAGATCGGTGAAATAGCGGCGGCTGGTGATGCGGATCCTGCCGGCGGCCAGATCTTCGGCCACGGCATCGAGCGGACGGAGGATTTCCTTCAGCTCCAGAAGACCGGTATGGGGGCGGCGGTCGGGATAGACCAGGCCGTCCACGCAGAAGTTGCCGTCATTGGGCGTGTCGCCGAAATCGCCGCCGTAGGTGTAGCCGGCTCTGCCCTTCTCATCGAAGAGGGCGACCGAATGATCGGTGAATTCCCAGACGCATCCGCCGAAGAATTCATCGTTGGCGCGGATGACATCCCAGTAATCGGCCAGATCACCGGGGCCGTTGCCCATGGCATGGCTGTATTCGCACTGGAAGAGGGGCTGGATATAATCCGGATTCTTGCAGTATTCATCGCACCAGGCGGGGGTGGCATACATATGGCTCTCCACATCGACAACGTCTGTCTGCTGAATGCCGTCGGTGTAACCGATGTGCGCGCCCTCATAATGGACGAGGCGGGACCTGTCGCGGGATTTGATGTATGCGGACATCGCCTTGTGGTTCTCGCCGTAACCCGATTCGTTTCCGAGCGACCAGAAAATGATGGAGGGATGGTTCTTGTCCCGCTCGACCATACGGCGGGCGCGGTCCACATAGGCTTCCTTCCAATCGGGATCGCGGGAGAGCTGGGAGCCCGCCTCGTTCCATCCGGTATGTCTTTGCATACCGTGGCACTCCAGATCCGTTTCATCGCAGACATAGAGGCCGAGGGCATCGCAGAGCGAGGTGAAGCGGGGATCGTTGGGATAGTGGGAGGTGCGGACCATATTGACATTGTGCCGCTTCATGATATGAAGATCGCGCAGCATATGGGCAAGGGGCGTAGCATGGCCGAGGATGGGATGGCTGTCATGGCGGTTGACGCCCTTGGCCTTGACCTTCTGGCCGTTGATGTAGATGACCTTGTCCTTCACTTCGATCTTCTTGAAGCCGATATCAAAGCGGAGCACTTCCTTGCCGCAGAAGAGATAGAGGCGGTAGAGATTTGGCTCCTCATCGCTCCAGAGGGCGGGCTTATCGACGGTGATGACCTCGCTCGCCGGGCCTTCATAGAGCACCTTGCCGCAGGCGCATTCCAGACGGCAGGTGACTTCGGCCTCACCATTCAGGGATACTTCGATCTTCAGCGTGCCCTTCGTGAAATCGTCGGACAGCTCCGGCTTTACAAAGACATCAGTGATGTGGACGGGATCGCGGTAGAGAAGATAGACCTCGCGGAAGATACCGGAGAGCCGCCACATATCCTGGTCCTCCAGATACGAGCCGTCGCACCATTTGAGGACGAGAACCTTGATGCTGTTCTTTCCGCCTGTCAGATAATCGGTGATGTCGATCTCGCTTGTCATATGCGAAACCTGACTGTAGGCGGCGAAGCGATTGTTGATCCACAGATAGAAGCAGGAATCCACACCCTCGAAATTGATGTACACCTTCTTTTCCTTCAGAAGGGCGGCGGGTACGGTGAATTCGCGGGAATAGACACCGCAGGGATTCTTGGCCGGGACGTGGGGCGGATCGACGGGATAGGGGTAGTTGATATTGGTGTAGTTGGGGACATCGTAGCCGCGGCCGAGCTCATTCTGCCAGTTCATCGGCACGGTCAGCTTTTCAAAGCCCTCCTTGGCGGGATCGAAATCGGCGCCGGTGAAATCCTTCACCTCTGCCAGCGAGGGATAGAACCTGAAATCCCACTCGCCGCACAGGCTCTTGAAATAGGGGGAAGCCGCCCGGTTCTGGATGGAGCCGAGGGTGTTTTCGGCGGCGATCTCCGCACTCGGTGCGGGAACAAAATAGGCGCGGGGTTCTTCGCATCCGAAGTGGAGGACATCGAGCGATTTGTGATAATCGGGAAGACGGATCATAGAGTTTCCTTTCTTAAAAAGGGTGGCGGCAATGCCGCCGCCCATGTTATATGTGCAGTGAATTATTTATTTGCCTCGGCTGCAGCCTTTGCTTCGGCAAGCTCGACAATGGGATTCTTGCGGTGCGGGCACTTGGTCGGACGGTTAATAACAAAATCGTTCGGCTTTGCCCAGTGAACAGCGTTGGTCAGAACCTTCTGCACCCACGGATTGTGGAAGGACTTGCAGGTTTCATGGCCGGGCTGGAAGTAGAAGATCTTACCGATACCGCGATAGAAGGTCATGCCGCTGCGGAAGATGTTGCCGCCCTCGAACCAGCTGGTGAAGATCAGCTCATCGGGCTGGGGAACGCGGAAGGGTTCGCCGTACATTTCCTCGGCTTCGATCTCGAAATACTCGGGGATGCCGGCCGCGATGGGATGCTGGGGAAGCAGATTCCATACGATTTCGCGCTGATCGTCGCCCCAGGACAGCTGACCGGAGGTGCCTACCATCATGCGGAAGGGCTTGGACATATGAGCGGAATGCATGGCAATGAAGCCCATACCCTCGTTATATACGCGAGTGCGGATACGCTCAACCAGCTCGTCCTTGACATCGCCGTGTGCGCAGTGGCCCCACCACATCAGAACGTCGGTATCGTTGAGCACCTCATCCGGCAGACCCTGATCGGGATCGTCCAGTAAAACCGTGCGTACTTCAAGCTCGGGATCCTTTTCAAGGAAGGCCTTGATCGTACCGTGCAGGCCGAGGGGGTACATTGCCTGAGCACCCTTGTTGTGCTGCTCGTGACGGCCTTCGTTCCAGATTGTTACCTTGATTTTCTTCTCCATGACAAAAACCTCATTTCTGTTTTCGTTTTCTTCCCGCCTGTGAAGGCAGAAATTGCTTATTTATATTATGCCATATTTGTCCGATAAAGTCAACGTTTTTTTGAAAATTTCCCGGGATTTTTTCAAAACAGCAATCGGGGCCCGAACCGGCACAAAAGTGCCTTTTTGGTGCAGGGCGGCAAATTTTGCGAAAAGGCTTGCGCCATAAGACAAAGTATGTTATAATATATGGTAACGATTCTTCAAATGAGAGGAGGGGCCGGAATGAAAAAGAAATATCTGAAAAGCTTCACCGGACGGCTGATTCTCACCGCCTTCTTTGCCTTTCTGCAGATTGTCGCCTTCATCGTTTCCGTTGTGGCCATGAGCACGGCGGCCCTCCCGATCTATGCTGTCCTCAGCATTATCAGCCTGGTCGCGGTCATCATCATCGTCAACCAGAAGCGCAATCCCGCCTTCAAGCTGACATGGGCAATCCTGATTCTGACCTTCCCGATCTTCGGCGGTCTGATGTTTCTGGTATCTCAGCTGCAGTCCTCGACCTACCTCTTCCGCAAGCGCGCCGGGCACGCCGCCTCGATTATCCGCCCGCTCATTAAGCAGGATCCCGCCGTTACCGGAGAAATGCGAAAAAAGAGCCGCACAATGGCTTCCCACGCTGCGTATCTGGCCGGCAAGGCCTCCTTCCCGGTCTACAAAAATACGCAGGTCACCTATTTTGCCTCCGGCGAGGCCAAGTTTGAGGCATTGAAGGCCGAGCTGAAAAAGGCGGAGAAATTCATCTTCCTCGAATATTTCATCATTCAGGAAGGCGTCATGTGGGATACCATTCTGAAAATCCTCATCAAGAAGGCAAAGGAGGGCGTGGATATCCGCCTGATCTGGGATGGCATGGGCTGTATGTCTACCCTTCCGAAGAATTACGAGAAGATCCTGGCCGATCTCGGCATCAAAACGATGATCTTCAATCCCTTCGTTCCCGTGGCCACCGTCATCCAGAACAACCGCGATCACCGCAAGATCGTTGTCATCGACGGCCATACCGCTTTCACGGGCGGCGTCAATCTGGCCGATGAATACATCAATGCCTATGAGCGTTTCGGCCATTGGAAGGATGCGGCCGTCATGCTCCGCGGCGATGCCGTCAGCAGCTTCAGTGCGATGTTTCTGCAGGCCTGGTACATGGGCTGCCCGCCGGACAAGGATCCCGGCCGCTTCCTCTATAAGCCGGAGCCGGGTGCCTTCACCGTGCAGGACGGCAGCTGGGGCGGCTATGTCCAGCCCTATGCCGATACCCCGCTGGACGGCGAATGCGTAGGCGAGCTGGTCTATTTCAATCTGATCAACAAGGCCAAGAATTACATCTACATCGCAACGCCCTATCTGATTCCCGACAACGAGCTGGTCACCGCTCTCTGCTTTGCCGCCAAGAGCGGTATCGACGTGCGGATCCTCGTGCCGCATATCCCGGACAAATGGTATGTCTTTCAGGTCACCCGCTCCTTCTATGGGGAGCTGCTGGCAAGCGGCGTGCGGATTTATGAATACACGCCCGGCTTCATCCACTCCAAGTTCGTGGTCAGCGACGATGCCATCGCCGCGGTCGGCTCCATCAACTTCGACTACCGGAGCCTCTATCTTCACTTTGAGTGCGCGGCTCTGCTCTATGAAAATCCCGCGGTCATGGATGTCAAGCGGGACTTCACCGAGGCGCTGAAGGTGTCCGAGGAGATCACCCCCGAGCATTACCGGATGATCAAGCGCCGCTGGGGCATCCCGATGGCGGTGCTGAAGATCTTCGCCCCTCTGCTCTGAAGAAATACCGACAAAGGAAACCGTCATGGAAAACAAATACAAACGGCTCTTATCCAACACCGCGATTCTGGGTCTGGGAACCTTCGGCTCCAAGCTGCTGGTCTTCCTGCTCATGCCGCTCTATACGAGCTTTCTCTCCACCGCCGAATACAGCACGGCGGACATCATCACCCAGAGCGCCAATCTGCTGATGCCCCTGCTCTCGCTGGGAATCTGCGAGGCCGTCTTCCGCTATACGCTGGACCGGGCCTTTGATCGGCGGGCGGTTCTGACAGCCGGCACGGCCATCCTGCTCGGCGGCCTGCTGCTGGCGGTGGTGCTCTATCCCCTGCTTGACACCATCGAATATTTCGACGGCTATATGTGGCTGATTTTACTCTATGCCGTCATCGCCAATCTCCATTCCCTTTTTGCCCAATACATCCGCGCCCGGGGCATGACCACCTTCTTCGCCGTACAGGGCCTGCTTGCCACGGCGGTCACGATTCTTCTCAACATTCTCTTTCTGGTGGTCTTTAAGATCGGCGTGGTCGGCTATGTGCTCTCGGTTGTCATCGCGGATGGCCTGATGGCTCTGCTGATCCTTATTCTGGCGCGGCTGGATTTTGCGATCCGACCCCGGTACTTTGATATGACGGTTGTGCGCACGCTCCTCTCCTACAGCGTGCCGCTGATTCCGACCACCGTCTTCTGGTGGATCACCAACGTATCCGACCGCTACATGATCAAGGGCTTCATCGGCGACGATATCAACGGCCTGTATGCCGCGGCCTTCAAGATTCCGACCATGCTGATTCTGCTCTCGGGCATCTTCATCGAGGCCTGGCAGTTCTCGGCCGTCACCGAGCGGGATCACGAATCCCGCCGCTCGCATGAGGCCTTCTTCGGTAAGGTCTTCGACAGCTTTCAGGGAATGCTCTTCATTTCGGCGGCGGGGCTGATCGCCTTTGCGAAAATTTTTGCGAAAATCCTTTTCGCCGATAGCTATTACGAGGCCTGGCAGTATATGCCCCTGCTGATCGCCGCGACCGTCTTCTCCAGCCTTGTGACCTTCATGGGAAGCGTCTATCTGGTGGACCGCAAAAGCGTGCTCTCGCTGATTACCTCTATGATCGGCGCAGGCGTGAATGTGATCTTCAATCTGATTCTCATTCCGACGGTGATGGGTGCCAACGGCGCGGCGCTGGCTACGCTGATCTCCTATGCCGTGGTTTTCGTCATCCGGGCCGTCAATACCCGAAAGTACATCCGCTTCCCGCTTCATGAGGGCAAGCTGATCGCCAACACGCTGATTATCGGCTGGCAGACGGTGACCATGCTCTTTTCAATGCCCGGCTGGATCGTGGTACAGATTCTCGGCGTTTCGCTGATCTTCCTGATCAACGCCCGCCCGATTCTGCAGGGCTGTCTGAAGCTTCTGCGGCGCGGCTGAAAGCCCGGGTGAAATACGCAAACAAAAGGGACTGTTGCATTTAGATGCAACAGTCCCCAGTAAATACTTCTTGGAACCCATTGAGGGTTCCATTTTTGTGTGCTTTGCACACAAAAACCGATGTATTCGGGCGCGAAAGCCCGGGCGCGAAAGCTCGGGCGCGAAAGCTCGGGCGCGAAAGCGCCTGCGCCGCTGCAAGTTTTCAACTTGCAACAGCGCCTTTGGCACCCCCGGCGGGAATCGAACCCACGACTAATCCTTAGGAGGGACTTGTAATATCCACTTTACTACGGGGGCATCGATAATATCATACCACAAAGGCGGCGATTTGTCAAGAGGCAATCGCCGCCTTTGATCCTGTCACCGGTGTCTTACGGTGCAGAACCTATTCCCTTCCCTCCTCCGCTTTGCGGATGCGGCGGGAGAAGAGCCAGAAGACAAAGAGGCCGAAATGAAGAATGCCGGTGATGAGATACCAGGTCTGGATCCGGATGAGGCCGCCGGTGACAGCCGCGATGATAAGCCCCAGCGGCACCGTGGTATTATCGAGCGTTGCCAGCACCGAGAAGACCCGGCCATGATAGGCTTCGGGCACCGCGTTCATGTAATAGGCATCCAGCCCCGCGCAGCCGATCGCCATCGCGATGCCGGATGCCAGAAAGAAGGCCGCCAGCAGGACAAACTGATCGCCTGCAAGCACCGAGATCCCGAAATAGGACAGGCCGACCAGCCCCCATCCGAGGCCGCTGGTAAGAAGATTCCGCCGGAATCCGCCCCACAGCCCCATGATGATGCCGCCGAGCAGAAGGCCCGCGCCCTCCGCCGAGGTGATCACCGACAGCTCGGCCGCACCGCCGGAAAAGACGCTCTTGACCAGCATCGATTTAAGTGCCGCGCAGGGACCGACACCGATATTCACCGCCGTGCAGGTGAAGACCACATATTTCAGGCTCCGGGAATCCCAGACATAGCGAAGGCCGTCCCAGGTTTCCCGCAGAACATCGCCCGCCGAAAGCTCCGTTTTTTCGTGTGCGGGCGGCATCCGGATCGGCAGGAGCGAGGTAATCGCAAGCGCGGCGGTCACAACATCCACCGCCAGCACCGCCGCCATCGGAAGCAGCTCCAAAAAGAGTGCGCCCGCTACCGGAGAGATGATCGTCATCGCGCCGGTGAGTACCCGGTTGAAGCCGCCGATTCTGGCCTGCTGATCGGCGGGAAAGAGGATCGCAGTCGCAGATTTCATGGCCGGCTGATGGAACATTCCGCCCATCGAGCGAAGGAACAGCACAAAAAGGACCAGCGCGGCCGAGAGCCATCCAAATGCGGCGGCCGCCATCAGCCCCAGCGTGACCAGGGCAATGGCGCCGTCGGCAAGAATCATGACCCGCTTTTTATCGGCTCGGTCGATCAGCGTGCCGGCAAAGGGTCCGAGCACCATCCGCGGCAGCAGAGCCACCAGATTGCCGATGACCAGCACCTGCTCGGAGCCGGTGACATCCGTCAGCCACCAGATGAGCGCAAAATCGACGATGCCGGATCCGAACAGCGAGAAGGCCTGCCCGATCCAGATAATGAAGAATCGCAGCTTCCAGCCGGATTCGATTCGTTTTTGAAAATTCATGATACAACACCAGGCTCCCGAATGTCAGTTTTCGATGCGGATTACAGCTGCTTCAGATGTCCCGCACGGAAGCGGCGCCAGACGATCAGGAAGGCGGTGGAGGATGCCAGCAGATTCAGCGTCCACGAGCAGGTATAGCAGAAATAGAGGCAGCCGATCGTTTCAAAGAAGGGATAGACGGCAAACATCCAGAAGAACCGGAAAACCAGCACGGTCACAATCGAGATGGATGCCGACAGCGTGGTGTAGCCGAAGGCCTGCAGGCTGCTGCCCAGCGTACCGTTGACGGAATTGATAAAGGATACCGCGCAGATGCACATCAGCCGCATCCGGCCGTATTCGATGGCCGCCGTCTGGCCGGGGATGTAGATCCCGAGCAGCTGCCGGCCAAAGAGGAAGCCGCCGTCGCCGAAAATCACGGCTGTCAGCACCGACAGCCAGAGGCAATGAAGGATACTCGCCTTCACGCGGTCATTCCGGCCGGCACCGAGATTCTGGCCGACGAAGACCGAGGCGGACGAGGAGAAGGAAACATAGATCGCATTGACCAGTCCTTCGAGGCTGGAAGCGGCGGTGTTGCCGGCGATGGCATCGCTTCCGAAGCCGTTCATCGTGGAGGAGATCAGAATATTGGAGATCGCATAAAGCGAGTGATTGATGGCGGCGGGCAGGCCCACGCGGAGAATCCGCCAGAAGATCACCGGGTCAAAGCGAATGCGGCGGATATCGAGGCGGAAGGTATCCTCCACCCGGCAGAGCTGGCGGATGCAGAGCACGGCTCCCAGCATCTGCGAAGCGAGGGTCGCCACGGCGACCGCCAGGATTTTTTCGGGCAGGATGAAGCAGAGGATGATGTTCAGCCCCACATTGAGAATGCCGGACAGAATAATGAAGATCAGCGGATGAACCGTATCGCCGCTGACGCTTAGGATGGAGCGGCAGAAATTGTAGATCAGAATCGCCGGGGCGCCGAGCAGATAGATCGTGAGATAGAGCTGTGCGCCGGCCAGATTCTCCCCGGGACAGTTGACAAGGCCGAGCATCGGACGTGCCAGCAGAATACCCGCCAGCGCAATAACGGCTCCGATGGAGGCCGCTGTCAGGATGGCGGTGGAGATGGTCCGCCTGACCTCCCCGTATTCCTTCGCACCGAAGGCGCGGGCGAGGATAACATTCACACCGACACTGAGGCCGGTGAAGGATACGACAATCAGTCCGCTGATGGAGCCGGTGACGCCGACAGAGGCCACAGCTTCGGCACTTGCCATATGGCCGAGCACCGCGATATCCACGGCATTGAACAGCACCTGAATGAGACTTGCCAGCATCACGGGGATGCTGTAGCGGATGATAGTGGGAATCAGAGGGGCGCCGGTGATATCCAGCGTCCGGGAAGAACGGTTCATTGTGACACTCTTTTCAAATGAATTCGGGCACGATCGGCCTGCAGGGTCATTATACCATATTTTTCATGGGATGTCAATGGTGTACACAAACCAAAAGACGCTGTTGCAAGTTGAAAACTTGCAGCAGCGCTGGGCGCGTAAGCGCAGGCGCTTTCGCGCCCGAATACATCGGTTTTTGTGTGCAAAGCACACAAAAATGGAACCCTCAATGGGTTCCAAGATGTATTTACTGGGGGCTGTTGCATCTAAATGCAACAGCCCCTGTAATTGGAGCTGCTAATCAGAATCGAACTGATGACCTCATCCTTACCAAGGATGCGCTCTACCGACTGAGCCATAGCAGCGTGATGGCGACCGAGATGGGGTTCGAACCCACGACCTCTAGCGTGACAGGCTAGCGTTCTAACCAGCTGAACTACCCGGCCATCTCTTCATCACGAATAATATTATAACATAATCCAATCCGTTTGTCAAGGGATTTTTGAAAGTTTTTTATTTTTTCGCAAAAATCCGGGAAGGCGCCGCACCGGGATGCAGCGCCCCTGCCCATGTTTACCCATGTTTATTCGATATATGCGCCCTCGCCGCAGACCGTCCGGCCGTCCAGCGAATATGTCCCGGGGATGTGGAAAACCGCCATGATCCTGCCGTCCGCAAGACGAATGGCCTGCACAGCCTCATCGTTGCGGAGCACGCAGGCCCAAGGTGCCTCAAAATCGGCCGGGCTGACCCGATAGACATACCGATCGGAGCCGGGCTTAACCGTCAGCGTGAAGATCTCCCCCTCGGCGGCAATGTCGGAGATAGAGGTACTGTTCCGCTTCCACGAACCGCGTCGGAATTCTGCCGTCGGCTCCAGCACGGTGCCGTCAAGCCCCTCCCAGCGGATGCCGTTGTGAATGACGGCACCGTCTGTCACGGTGATCTCACCGTTCTTCAGGCATTGCTCCGCCGTTGTAACCGGAATCCCTCTTCCCTCCGGGTAGGACAGATCAGCTCCAAGAAAGATCGCTCCGCCCTCAAAGGCAAAGCAGGTGACAAGGCAGGAAATCCCGTCATGCTCGGCCCGCTCATAGATCAGCGCGCGGCTTCCCTTTCCGGCTCCGCCGGCGTGATCGCTCGGAAGCGGCTGATTCCGCCACTCCTCCAGATGCGAGGCCAGTTCCTCATCCGTTTCGGCGAAGGCCGTGGTGCCGGGAATCCGGGCATAATCCCAGAGCGGCGCGATATTGCGGTATTCAAGCCCGCTTTTCATGATGCAGGAGTGGCTTCCGTAAGCCAGATTGGCAAAGAGGATACCCTCTCCGTTGCATTCTTCCGCTCCCCACAGATGGCTGTTCTGCATCTTCACGCCGATATACAGCCCGCCGGTATGATGGGTGAGCAGCATGGCATCCGGAAAAAACTTTGTGCGGTCGCACCGCGCCCCGCCCCGGACTTCCTCAAGAAAGGCACGGGTTTCCACCTGCCGCGGCAGCCCTTCGGTTTCCGCCATCATCGCAAGCGCAAGCTCAATCAGTCCCGCATCCGTGGCATTTGCACGTGTAAATTCACGGCAGGTTGTAATATAATCGAGATTTCGTCCGTGCATCATATAACGCAGGCCATCGAGAACATGGTGCAGGAAAATCTCCAGCTTGTCCGTCGGCAGCTGATATTCGGTACACTTCAGAATATAAGCTATCCATGCAACTTGGAAGGCATACGAGCGCCCATATCCGCCCGAATAGAGCCTCGGCCCGTGCTGGAAGAAGCTTCCGTCCGGCTGGATGCCTTCCCATTCCCGCCAATGCTGATCGGGGCGGGGCACGGTATGAACGATTGTCAGCGTTTCGCCGGCGATTTCCACCGCCCGTAAAAGCGCCGCCTCATCGCCGATGATCAGCGCGTGCTTCAGGGTATTGACCGCGCCCCAAAGCCGGTTGGCACCCGTCCAGCGCCGGCAATAATCCTCATGCAGCACCATCGAGCCGGCCCTGACAGCATCCGCCGCCCGCGCCAAAAGATCGTCCGACAGATACGGCAGCATCAAGAACAGAACATCGCCCATGTCGCGCGGAACACCGATTTCATTGTACCACCAGTTGGGATTCTTGAAATCATGCTCCACCCAGAAGGACAGCGCCGCCGTCAGCTTCCCGCAGAATTCCGAATCCGCGGCCAATCGCCCCGGCCCGGCCTGTTTCAGCAGAAGGAGCATCCGCTGATAGTGCTTGGCCGTGTCCCAGTAGGTACGGTTCTGATCGTTGTAGTCAATATCCGGCCAGCTTCCGTCCGGCCGCAGGGTATCATATAACCGATTCCCATCCGGCAGATCGGAATCCACCGGTGAAAAATCAGCAAATCCGAGCCATAAAAGATCGGCGCACCGATCACATATTTTTTCCATTTCCGTCATAGTCACTCCCGTGCCCGGCAAAGGCATCCTTTCCAGCGTTTTTCCTTATTATACCATACCGCTCCGTATTTGTCAACCGTACAAAAAAGAAATCCCCCGGCCGTTCGGTCAGGGGATTGGGATAGCCCGGATTATTTGTCCGAATACTTTTCAACGGTGTTGTTGAAAAATTCAACAAAGCCGTCCGCTTCGGACTTCGGAGCTTCAGCCCTGGGAGCATCGCTCCTGGGGGCTTCTGTGCCCGCGGGAGGCTCCTCCTCGGCGGATTCCTCAGCCTCTTCTGCGGGAACATCCTCAGCAGCTGCTTCGGGAGCTGCTTCGGGAGCTTCTGCCTCTGCAGCTGCTTCCTTGGGCTCCTGCTTGGCACCGCAGAGCGGGCAGAAGGCAGCCTCGGCACTGATTTCCTTACCGCAGCCGGAGCAGTATACCTTACCGCTGTTTGCCGCGATCTCGTCCTTGATGCGGGCGATTTCAGCCTTCTGGCCGTCGATCTCGATGACCATTGCGCTTACCTGTCCGTCCACATCGGCGCCGTTTGCCTTTTCGTAGCAGAGCTTGCCGAGCTCGGTGAACAGACCGTTCAGCTTGTTCTGCTCGGTCTTCAGCGCGATGTTGAGCTTGGCGGACTCGGTGACTTCACCGGTCTTCTTGGCGGCTTTGTCAGCGAAGTCGCTTACCTTCTTGGAAAAATCCTTGAAATTGAATGCCATGATTCGTACCTCCGTATTTTCAGCCTATATTTTCAGCTTGTATATCATTTTACGCCCTATATGTGAACCTGCGAATAATAATCTGAAACAAATTGTCACGAAATGATGAAATTTGTGTTAACTTACAGCGTAAGCTTGCCGTTTGCCTTTTCCATGAACTTTTCGGATGCGACAACGAAGCGCTCATGGCGCCCCTCGCCGATCAGGCCGGCCTTATCGTAAACCTTCACATCGAAGACAAGGCGGCGGCGGTCGATCTCGCAGAGCTCGCATTCACAGCGCACCTCGAGGCCGATGGGCGTGGCGGCGACGTGGGCGATGTCGAGCTTGGTGCCGACGGTAGTCATGCCCGCCTCCAGCTCCGGCGCGGCGCACTCGGCGCAGGCGGATTCGATGAGCAGAATCATCGCCGGGGTGGCATAGACGGGGAGCAGGCCGCTTCCCATGGAGGCGGCGGTATTGGTCTCGGTTACGGTTTCGGATTTGGTATAGCGAAGTCCGGTGTTGAGCATAATGTGTTCCTTTCGGGTATCCCGGCGAAAGCGCGCCGGAGCATTCTGGTTTCGCTATTATTATACCACATTCTCCCCCGGGATGCAAGAGCCGGGGGAGATTTTTTTAGAATATTCAGGCCCCGGTGCCGGACTTATCGCTGCCGTCCTCCGGCGCATCGCCTTCGGATGCGGGCTTTTCGGTGCGGGTGTAGACAATCGCGCCGTCCTCACCAAGAGATGCGTGCACCTGCTCGCCGGGACGGATACCGCCGCTTTCCAGCATCGCCGCGGCAAAGCTGTCCTCGACCTTGCGCTGGATCGCACGGCGGAGAGGACGGGCACCCCAGACGGGATCGAAGCCTTCCTTTGCCAGCATCTCGACCACCGCATCATCAAAGGTGACCGTAACACCCAGCTTTTCAATCCGTGCGCGAATCTCCTCCAGCATGACACCGGCGATGGTCTTGATATTCTCGTCGGTCAGCTTGTTGAAGACGATGATCTCGTCCAGGCGATTGAGAAACTCCGGCCGGAAGGTTTCTTTCAGCGCGGCCATCGCACCGGCCTTGACATCGGCCTTTTCGGCCTCTGCGGCCGCGGGCGTGAAGCCGAGGCGCTTCGGCCCGGCCGTCATCGCATTTGCTCCCACATTGGAGGTCAGGATGATGACGGTATTCTTGAAGTCAACCCTGCGCCCCTGCGCATCGGTTAAGATGCCGTCCTCCAGAATCTGCAGGAGGATGTTGAAGACATCGGGATGCGCCTTCTCGATTTCATCGAAGAGAACCACGCTGTAGGGCTTGCGGCGGATCTTTTCGGTCAGCTGACCGCCCTCCTCGTAGCCGACATAGCCGGGAGGCGAGCCGATCAGCTTGGATACGCTGTGCTTCTCCATATATTCGGACATATCGACCCGGATCATCGCGTTCACATCGCCGAACATGACGTCGGCCAGAACCTTGCAGAGCTCGGTCTTGCCAACACCCGTCGGGCCGAGGAAGATGAAAGAGCCGATCGGACGTTTTGGATCCTTCAGACCGATCCGGCCTCTGCGGATGGCGCGCGCCACAGCCGTGACGGCATCATCCTGCCCGATTACGCGGGCCTTCAGAATCTCCTCCAGATGCAGCAGGCGTTCGCCCTCCTCGTCGGCCAGCTTCTTGACCGGGATTCCCGTCCAGGCCGTCACGATGTCGGCAATCTCCTCACTGCCGATCGAAAGACCGGTGCCGCCGCGCTCCTTCTGCCATTCGCTGCGCCGGCCTTCAATCTCCTCCCGGAGCTTCTTTTCCTCGTCGCGCAGAGAGGCGGCCTTTTCAAAATCCTGCCCCTTGATGGCCTCCTCCTTCTCGCCGGCCAGCGCCTTCAGCTTTTCCTCGGATTCCCGCAGATCAGCTGGCGAGGTGCATCCGGCAATCCGCATTTTGGAGGCGGCCTCATCGATCAGGTCGATGGCCTTGTCGGGCAGATAGCGGTCGTTGATATAGCGCACCGAGAGATCGACGGCGGCATCGATGGCCGCATCGGTGATCTTCACCTTGTGGTGGGATTCGTATTTGTCGCGCAGACCGTGAAGGATCTGTTTTGCCTCATCGGGAGTCGGCTCGCCGACCGTAACCGACTGGAACCGCCGCTCCAGCGCGGCATCCTTCTCGATATGCTTGCGGTATTCGTTTACCGTGGTCGCGCCGATGACCTGCAGCTCGCCGCGTGCCAGCGCCGGCTTTAAGATGTTGGCGGCATCGACCGCGCCCTCGGCGGCTCCGGCACCGATGATCGTGTGGATCTCATCGATGAACAGGATGATCGCCGGGTTCTTCATGACCTCGCCCATAACGGCCTTCATCCGCTCCTCAAATTCGCCGCGGTATTTCGCGCCTGCAATCATCGAGGAAAGGTCAAGCGTGACGAGAATTTTACCCGCCAGCGTTTCGGGAACGCTTCCCTCGGCGATCCGCTGGGCGAGTCCCTCGACTACAGCGGTCTTGCCGACACCCGGCTCACCGATCAGGCAGGGATTGTTCTTGGTGCGGCGGGAGAGGATCTGGATAACCCGCTCGGTTTCCGCATCGCGGCCGATGATCGGATCCAGACGTCCCTCACGGGCCATCGCGGTCAGATCGCGGCCGTGCTGACTGAGCGTGGGGGCATCCTTGATGGATGCCGCAGCCTTGGATCCGCTCTTCTGCTGGGAATGGGATCCGGCTTCGGATGCCTTTTCGGGCTGTCCGCCCTCGCCCATACCACCAAAGAAAGCACTCACATCGCTGATCAGATCGGCGGGCGATGCACCCATTCCGCCAAGCAGCTGGGCCGCCGCCGAATCTCCCTCGGAGGCCAGCGCCAGCAAAAGATGCTCGGTGCCGATATAATGCTGACCGAAGCGCATGGCTCCATAGGCGGAATTCTCGATGATGTGCTTGGTGCGCGGGGTCATATCCGAGGGGGTCACGCGGGTGCGCTCCCCCGTGCCGATCGCTTCTGCGATCGCCGCCCGGCATTTATCGTAGGTGATGCCGCGTGCCTCAAGAATGCGGGCGGCCACCGATTCGCTCTCGGCGCAGAGAGCCAGCAGAAGATGCTCGCTTCCGATATAGGTGTGCCCCAGCTCGGAGGCCAGATAGAGCGATTTATTGAGAACATTGGTTGCTTTTTGCGTAAACTGATTGGCCAAGAATAGCCCTCCTTTTAATGATAATTACTGTGCGCCGAGCGTCCTGCGCATCTTTTCGGCCCGGGCAATATCACGTCCCGCGGCATCGGAAGCCTCGCTTCCGCATTCGATGGCGAGAGTTGCCGGCATCGCGCCGACGAGAAGGCCGCCCAGCGTCTCAAGGCTTACATCCTTCAGGATGCCGAGCGACACACCGAGACGGGTATCGCTCCAGAGGCCGAGGAATTCCTCACTCGACATCATATAGGCGTTCTTCAGCGTGCCGAATGCACGCATGACCTTATCGCAGAGTCTGGCATAGCCATCGCTCTTCATGCTCTGACGGAGCTTTCGCTCGCTTTCGGCCAGCTGGAGCACGATATCGTGAAGCTTGCCGAGAATTTCGGTTTCGGACAGGCCCATTGTCACGGAGTTGGATACCTGATAAAGTGCGGCCGCCGCCTCGCTTCCCTCGCCGTACAGCCCGCGCACGGTCATACCGAGCTTGGAAAGATTTCGCGTCAGCGGACCGATCTTGCCCGCCATGGTCAGCGCCGGCAGGTGAACCATCACCGAGGCGCGCATCGCCGTGCCGAGATTGGTCGGACAGCCGGTCAGATAGCCGAGCTTCTCATGGTAAGCCAGCTCGCAGCCCTCGTCAAGCGCCGTGTCGATCACACAGGCCCGCTCGAAGGCCTTGTCAAGTGCCAGTCCCGGCTCCAGCGTCTGGATCCGGACGTGATCCTCCTCCAGCACCATGACGGCGATCTGCTTTTCTTCGTTGAGAAGCAGGGCGTGCGGGGCCGTTTCTCCGGCAAAATTCGGGCTGATATAATGCTTTTCCACCAGCGAGCGAACCGCCGGCACTGACAGCTCGCCAAGCTCGGTAACGGTCAGCTCCAGCCCCGCCAGCGCCGAGCTGACCTTGCCGATGAGGGCCCGCCGTCCGGCTTCATCCAGCCTTGACGGGAAGGGATAAGCCGCCAGATTGCGGGCAAAGCGGATGCGGGAGCTGATGACCACATCGCTCTCGGGTCCCGTTTTATCAAACCATGCCATAGTCAATTCTCTCCTTCCCCGCTCTCCAGCGCGCGGATCTGATCGCGCAGGGAGGCGGCCTTCTCAAATTCCTCTGCTTCCACGGCCGCTTTCATATCAGCCTTCAGCGTATCCAGCTTCTTTTGGCGCTCGGCTTCCTTCTGCTGCTTCAGCCGTGTTTCCCCAAAGCGGCGGGGGGCACGGCCCGCCTGTGCGGGTGCGCCGCCGTGAATCCGGGCGACGGTAGGTGCCAATTCGCCCGCGAAGGTTTCGTAGCATTTGGCGCATCCGACCTTGCCGCTTTGGGCAATCTGTTCAAAGGATGCACCGCAGAGGGGGCATCGCTTGCCGGCACTTTGGGGATGCGTGCCGCCGAGCAGAGTCTGGAAAAGGGATCCCATGCCGAAGAAATCGTCGGCCATGTCATAGCCGGACGGCTTCTTGGCTTTCTCCGCCTCGGCCGCGCAATCGGCGCAGAGCGCGTATTCGGTCGTTTTGCCGTTGACGGTTTCCTTATAATAAACAACGGCGTTTTTCTTTTTGCATTTCGAACAGAGCATTTTCATTCCTCCTTGAAGAATCGGTCTATCCCTACTATTTTACTTCATCATCGCCAGCAGAAGCTGTCGGAAAATGTCGGCGCGGACAGCTTTTTTTTCGCCGGCCGGAATCCTGGCAAGCGCCGCCTGCCCGATTGCCGCCGATGACAGGCGCACCTGAAGCGGATCGGCCGCGCCGTTGTCCAAAAGATTCTGCAGGATCGCCAGCGCGCTTCCCTCGTCCAGCTCATCACCAACGGAGAAGAAGCAGTGCATCAGGTATTCGTCCCGCGCCAGCTGCTTTTTGACGATACGGATGTAGCCGCCGCCGCCCCGGCGCGATTCGATGATGTAGCCCCGCTCCGGTGTGAAGCGGGAGGTGATGACGTAGTTGATCTGGCTGGGCGCGCATCCGATGCGGCCGGCGAGATCGTTCCGCCTGATGTCAAGCGTTCCGCCCTGCTCGGAGAGCATCTCCTCAATCAGGCGGGCGATGGTATCGGATATCAGCATTTTTCATGCCTCCTTTGACTTTCTTTGACCTTGTGATACTATTATACCTCAAAGATCAAAGAAAGTCAAAGTCAAAGAAAGTCAAAATTCATTCGTTTTAAGGCAAAAAAAGCGACCTGGCAAGCTTCAGCTCGCTGGATCGCTCATTTTCGCGTTTTTTTACAATTTTGCTTCTTCCCGTTTCCAAAGGATCCGCACAACGATAAAGAAGCAGGCGCCGGTCAGAATCCAGGAGATCGGATAGGAAAGGTAGATGACCTCCAGCGTTCCGAAGGCCCGGAAGGCCGTCAGAACCCAGATCACCCGGAAAGCGCAGGTTCCGAAGAAGGTGATCGCGGCGGCCAGAGCGGAGCGCCCCATACCCCGGATTGTTCCTGCGCAGGTATTCATGGCCGCGTACGCAAAGAAGGCTGGCCATTTCCAGAACATACGCTTCATGGCGGTATCAAAGGCCAGCATAGCCAGCTCGCCGCCGTCCGCGCGGACATCGTAGAGCGCGAGAAGCGGCACGCGCAGAAGCATTCCCGCCGCCGGCATAACCACGGCGATCACCACCGCCGAGAGGAGGATCTGATAAAAAGCCTCCTTCACCCGGCGAAGCTTCCCCGCACCGATATTCTGCGCGGTGAAGACGCTGGCAGCCACCGTGATGGTTCCCAGCGCATCGAAGATGAAGTTTTCCAGACTGCCGGCTGCTGAATTGCCCTTGAGGACCGGCGCGTATTCGCTCCCGATCGGGGTAAGGCGGTTGCTGACCTCCAGAATCGATGACTGGATGAGCATATTGGAAATCGAGAACATCGAATGTTGGAGGCTGGCTGGCAGACCAATCCGGACAATATCGGCAAGCTCGGCCTTGTAAAAGCGGAGCCTTGCGCCCACAATCCGGCAATCCCCGCCACTTTTTGCCAGAATCACCCCAAGCACGATGGCCGAGAGGGCGTTGGCCGCGGCTGTGGCAATGGCAACGCCCTCCACCGAGAGGCCGATGATGAGCACGAAGAAGAGATTCAGCCCGACATTGATGAGTCCCGCCGCGCTCATGACATACAGAGGCGTGCGGGTATTGCCCTGCGCCCGGAAGATCGCAGCCAGAAACTGGGTAAGCGACAGAAAGGGCAGACCGATCAGATAGATGATCGCATAGCGGATGCCGAGTGTCAGCAGGCGGCCCTCATAGCCCATCATCACCAGCACCGTGCGGCTCAGCGCGATGCCGATGATCCCGCCGGCAAATCCCAGCAGCAGCGATAAAACCAGCGAGGTATGGACCGCGCGGGCGGTTCTTTCGGAATCCTTCTGCCCGATGCAGCGGGCGACCACCACATTGGCACCGGCCGAAAAGCCGAGGAAAAGGTTCCGGATCAGCGCCAGGAAGGTGCCGGTCGAGCCGACCGCACCGATGGCATCCGGCTCGCTTGAAAGGCCGGCCACCATGATATCCGCCGCATGATAGCATTGCTGGAGCAGATTCGTGGCGATCAGCGGCAGAATAAAGAGGACGACCTGCGGCAGGAGGGCCCCCTCGGTCAGATCCCGGCGTTTGGTATTGACAGCACTCATTGCCTTTCCTCCTCAAAATGATAGCGGCGGTAATCCTTGGCCGCCAGATACCGGTCGGCCAGAATCTGCAGGCCGCGCATATCCGCCCCGGATGCGAAAATTTCGGGGAAATTCGTCCCGCCGCAGGTATAATAGGTACGGATGTACGCCTCGGGATCGAAGCGCTCACACCGGGTTTTGTCATTCCAGAAGGAATACGGGCAGCCCTCGGCCTTTTGGCCGGTCCAGGCGCTCCAGACCATCAGCGTGGTCAGATAGCCGGCCAGCGGTCCCGGATGGTAGCCATCCTCCGGCGAGCGGCAGACAATGAGGCTGTTTTTGGTGATCGGCAGCTGTCCGCCCGGTACGCTCACCCGCCCCCGGATCAGATCGGCGACGAGCGCGCCCCAATCGATGATGGTATAGCCGAGCGCCTCGAAATCCGTCAGATGATTCAGAAGATCCCGCGGAAAGGATTCCTTCACCGAGATGTTGTGGGCGCCGGAGCTGACCAGATAAAAGAGGCGGCAGTCGGGATTTGTCGCCGCAAAACGCTCCCGGTATGCTTTGAGAACGGGGATGTAAGCCCCGGCGCACGAATCGGAGCGGCGGCCGCCGGACAGAATGACCGCATCGAAGGGCCCCTCCGGCATCTCCTCGCGGGTATTCTCCCAGATCCAGGAAATCCCCTTGCCGCCGAAGGTCCAGTTGGTCACATCGGCATCGATGCCGGTTTCGCGGCAGAGCTGATAAAAATAGCCCTCGTCATGAAGGCGCGATTTCCAATCGTTCAGCACGGTCAATCCGTAATAGATAAACGAATCGCCGATAAACAGGATTTTCTTTTGACTTGACACGGTTGAATCCTTGCTTTCTTTTGATTTGCCTCTTGATTATACCACAAATTTATGATATAATCAAATACAAATAACGAAATGAAAGTATAGGGTATTTCCTATAGAGGCACCGATCATGACAACAGCACAGACGTATATTTATTATGTGGCGGCGGAACAGAGCTTTTCCAAGGCAGCCAGCCGGCTCTATGTATCCCAGCCGTCGCTGAGTGCGGCGGTGGCCCATGAGGAGCAGCAGCTCGGCTTCCGGATTTTCGACCGCTCCGCCAAGCCGATTCAGCTGACCCCGCAGGGACAGGCCTACATCGAAATGCTGGAGGAAATCCTCGAAAGCGAACGGCATATGCGCTCCCGCATCGAGCAGCTGGCGGAGGGTGAAATCCAGGCACTCCGGATCGGGGGCTCCTCCTCATCCTCCCACTATCTTCTTCCCGTCCTGTGCGGCCATTTCAGCCGGCGGTATCCCGGCGTGGACATCCAGCTGGATGTGGGCTCCTTCAGCGCCCGCTCACCGCTGAACGAACGGTTCTCCCTCTTTCAGAAGCTGGAGCAGAATGAGCTGGATGCGGTCATCTGCTACAAATATGACGGACACCAATTCAGCGGCCGCCCTCTGCTGTGCGAGCATATGATTGCGGCGATGCACAAAAGCCTTGTGACCGATGCGCTGGCCCCATATGCGATGCATTACGCCGAGCTGGTTTCCGGTCCGCCGTCCGCCAGCCGGATCATCCCGCGCCCGGAGCTTTTTGAGGGGATTCCCTTTTTTGAATTCAGCCGGACCTCCAGCACGACCGAGCATATGATCCATCTGCTGGGGAATTATACCGTATCGCCCCACCGGATCATCAACTCGGTTCACAGCATGGTGCATTTTCAGATGATGTGCGAGGGGATGGGCGCGCTTCTTACCAATGACTGCGTGGCCGCACTGTCCGGCGCCACGGCTGCGGATATCTGTTATTTTGCCTTTGATCCCCAGCAATCGGCGCGGATGATCTATCTTGCCACATCAAAGGAATCCGCCGCGCGGCCGAATACCGCCCGCTTTCTTCAGATGGCCGGTGAGCTCTGCAAGGGGGGCCATGTCCTCCCGCTCTGTACCCGGAGCTTTGCCTGATAAAGCCTGATAAAGCACCTTTTCGCGGTCATACAGGCGGGGAGCGCCTGAAAAATCCGGACAAATTGGCACGGGGGACTTGCTTTTTCCCCTGCGGTGTGATAGAATGATTCCAATCCCGTCCGATAAGGAGGTGCCATCCCTTGGCAAGAAGCTATCAGTTCACGTCCGTTAAATGCGATACCTTCAAGCTCTGCCTTTCAAGCTCGCCGGTCAAAATGGATCACCATCGCCACAATGAGCTTGAATTCATGTATTTTCGCCGGACCTCCGGCTGTACCTATCGGATCAACGATCGGGAAATCACCGTCCGGGCGGGCGATCTCATCACCGCCAACCCCTGGGAATATCACCGCTGTGACGATTTCGGCGGGAATCCCGAGGTGGTATGCCTGATCGTCAATCCCCACTGGCTGTTCTTTGAGGCGACGAAGGAACTTCTCTTTGTCAACCGGATCGCCGCGCGTGCGGATATTGCCGCCGTCTTTGAGGGGATCGTCGAAGTGCTTCTGGCGGAACCGGAAGGCGGCATCTCGCAGAGTGCCCTCTATCGGATCGCCGCAAAAATCAGCGAGCTGACCGCGATTCTTTGTGAGGTTGGCATCGCCCGCCGCATCAGCTCGCGGGAGCGCGAGATTCAGGAAATTCTCTCGTACATCGACAACAATCTTGCAAGGAAGCTGACCATGCAGGAGCTGGCCGGACAGATGTATATCAGCGCCGACCGGTTCTACCATGTGTTCAAAGAAACGGTCGGCATCAGCCCCGGCGGCTATATCATGGAAGCACGGATCCAGAAGGCCCGTCTGCTGTTATCCGATACCGGCCACAGCATCACGGAGATTGCCCAGCTGTGCGGCTTCTGCACCTCCAGCTATTTCACCGTGAGCTTCAAAAAGCATCTGGGATTGTCACCGCGCGAGTACCGGAATATGGCAAAAAAGAAGAATGGCAGCCTGTGAATTTTATCCAGTTAATCCGCCCTGGAAGGGAAATCTTCCGGGGCGATTTTTGTGCGCCGCTTTGAAAGCAGCGGAATCCTTATATTTTGATGGCAGGATGTTTATTGCCGGTACCGGATGGGCGTGCTATAATAAAGTCATTGCGTGGCACGAAAAACACCAATGTGCCTTCCATCACCATCTGCTTCAAAGGAGAAATACTATGCAGAACATACGCGATTTCGGTGCTGTCGGTGACGGCACAACACTCGACACCGCTGCTATCCAGCGCGCCATCGATGCGGGCGGCACGGTCTATATTCCCGCCGGCACTTACCGCACCGGCACGCTTTATCTCAAAAGCAACGGCGGTCTGTATCTGGACGGCGGCGCCGTTCTGATTGCCAGCCACGATGCCTGCGATTATAATGCCGACGATTTCTGCCCGCAGAATGAGGTGTGCCGGGCTGAGCACGTCAGCGGCCGACATCTGATTGTGGCCGTTGAGCAGGAGAATATCTTTATCAAGGGCGAGGGTACGATTCTCGGCGAAGGCCATTACTGGATGAATGAAAACAACCGGATCGGGAACTCACCCATCTATGCCCCCGTGGACGACCGGCCCGGCCAGATGATTTTCATCTGCGAATGCCGGGGTGTGCAGGTTGCAGATGTGCATCTTCTGCACGCGCCCTACTGGCATCTTTTCCTTCATGGCTGTGAGGATGTTTTGGTGCGTGGTCTTACCATCCGCGGCGACCGCCTGCGCTGGACCAATGACGGTATTGATATCGACTGCTGCTCGCGGGTCTGTGTCAGCGACTGCATTGTGGATGTCGGCGACGATGCGCTGACCCTGCGCGCCAA
>JAZNKS010000110.1:0-2262 GCA_045578725.1 Candidatus Flemingiibacterium sp. | reverse complement strand
ACCATCATCAACGCGATCACCTACGTGCTCATCGCATTCGTGGCGGTGTCGCTCGTCGTGTCGTCCATTATGATCGGTGTCATCACGCTGATCTCGGTGCAGGAACGCACCAAGGAGATCGGCATACTGCGTGCCATTGGCGCATCGAAAGCCAATGTTTCCAGTATGTTCAATGCGGAAACCTGCATCATCGGCTTCACATCCGGTCTGCTCGGCGTGCTGGTCACCTATCTGCTCTGCATCCCGATCAACCTGATTCTCCATGCCCTGACCGGCATCGGCAATCTGAACGCGATTCTCCCGCTCCCCACCGCGGTGATTCTGGTCGCCATCAGCGTATTCCTGACGCTGATTTCCGGCATCATTCCCTCGCGGAGTGCGGCCAAGAAGGATCCGGTTGTTGCCCTGCGAACCGAATAAACGCAATTTCTCTGCAAAACAAGTCCCCCGGAAGTTCAGCTTCCGGGGGACTTGTTTTGAGCGGCTTATTCAGCTGCCGCGGAATTCTTCTTCACATCGGTCCAGAAATCTTCGATCTGCTTTTTGCAGGATACCTCGACGGCGGCGTAGAAGGATGCGAAATCCTTGCTCTTCATATCAAAGAGCAGTACGGCCGGCGAATAATACATATCCCGCATGGATCCGGCCTGCCCGAAGTAGTGCATTCCGGCATCGTATACCATATGGTCGAACATGAATTCAATCATCTCGCGCATATCCTCGTCACGGGCCAGCTTGGCACCGAGCAAGGTATCGTAATAGGCGGGGGTGACATACTTTCTTCCGTAATAGGCCAGAAGTTCGGCGGCCATACCGACCATTTCGGGATCGCTGACAACTGCGGGAACGCACAGCAGGCCATTCCAGTTGATATTGGCGTAATCATCCTGCTCCTTGTCGAACTTCGGCATCGGGAGAATACCGAAATCCACTTCGCTGTCGCGATAGCCGCTCATCGCGCCGATTGTATTCGGGGTGAACAGAACACGGCCGCTGGTAATGAGCATCCGCTGTTCGGGATTGTCAAAATGCGTGCGGAATGACCAGGTGTACGCGCATCCGCTTTCGTAAATCAGGGCGTACAGCTTTTCAAACAGCGAAACCGTGCGCTCGCTCATCAGCGCCAGCTCCAGCGTTTCCGGCTCGCACAGGCGAAGATCGGAGCTCCAGATGAACATCGAGAGCCAGAAGTCAGCCATAGAGCTGAAGCCGTACTGATCCTGGTAATCCATCTTGGTGTCACCGTTGAGATCATTAGCGGCATCGTTCGCCATTTCGGCCATCTTATCCAGCGTCCAATCGCCGCTTCTGACGAGATCGTATGGGTTTTCAAGCTTGTACTCATCGATCATGGTTTTGTTGAAATAAATACCGTAGGTATCTTTTTTCATGTAATCGGAAGCCGCATAGTACTGATGCCCGTTGATTTCCATTGCCTCATTGCAGGCTTTCTGCCAATACGGCTTGTCAAAGTCGATGTGCGGAAGCTCAGACAGATCCGTCAGTAAGTTTTCCGTTACCATCGCTGAAACGCCGCTCATCTGATGCGTCAGGGCAATATGATAATCGCAGTCACCGGACATGACAGCTGTGCGAATCGGATCTGCCATATTGCTGACATCGATCTGGGCGTAGGTCAGATTGATATTCAGCGCCTCTTCGACGGCCAGATTCCGCTTGTAAACTGCATCGTTCAGCGTATCGCCTGTTTCCGCCTCTGCCACAAACCAGTCGGCTGTCCAGCCGGATTCCGTGGATACCACGTTGAAGTCCACATTGCCGAAGTCCTTGTACTCAAAATCGGGGATGTCGGGATCGATGGTTTCCGGTGGGGGGCTTTCCGTACTGTCCGTTGATTCACCCGGTACGTCGGCGTCGCCGCAGGAAATGAAGGCGGTAAGCATCGCTGCGAGCAAAAACAGGGCTGTGATTCTTCTGTTCATGATTGATCTCCTTTTGTGAATTTTATGATTGACAAACAGCTGAATCTATTATATAATAATTCTTGAATACGGACAATGAGTATTTTGATTTGTTCTATCGTAATTTTCATTTTTGCCGGGGAATCATTATGAATGAAACTGTTTTCTATGAAAAAATCCCGCCGAATCCGCAGATCCGGCTGCAGCGCTTTCCGCCCCGCAACTACGATTTTTACCTTCACTGGCACGAGCAGACGGAGATTCATCTTCTGCTTGAAGGAAGTGGCCGGCTCAAATGCGCAGGCGGCTGCTGGGATGTGACCGCAGGAGATGTTGTTGT
>JAZNKS010000109.1:0-3943 GCA_045578725.1 Candidatus Flemingiibacterium sp. | reverse complement strand
GCCTTGGCGTATCTTTCGGAGCAAAAGCTGAAATCCGCCTATCTTGATGTGTATCATGACTATAAGATTCTGCGTGATGATGAATCGGTTCGTGTTGCGGAAATGATGATGGAAGATGTATGTATGGATATTACATTCTATTATAATTTTGCAGACGGAAAAATCACACCGGTCACCATGCTGGACATGATAAACGATCCGTCTTCGGTTGTATCAACCCTAACTTCAATTGAAGCCGCTGCTATGGCGCAGGCCAAGGACTTTTTTGAAATCTTTTTTGATGACGAAACATAAGGCTGACGGATACAAAACCTGACGGAAACGTATACAAAAACACCCTGGAATCCTGAGCGGAATGGAAACCGGGGTGTTTTCTGTTTTTGCAGGTTTGCGTGCGGCCCCTCTTGGATCGGCGGCGCTTTATTCGGCTTTGGCGGGAATATCGCCCACGCCGTTGAGGATATACTTCGGGCGGTAGGGGAACTTGTTGATGTTGTCCATATTCGTCACGCCGGAGAGGACGAGAACCGTATCCAGCTCACTCTCGATGCCGGCGATGATGTCGGTATCCATCCGGTCGCCGACGATGGCCGCATCGGCGGGATCACAGCCGAGCTTTTTCAGCGCGTGGCGCATGATGAGCGGATTCGGCTTGCCGATGTAGTAGGCGCTCTTGCCGGTGGTCAGCTCAATCGGGGCGATCAGCGCACGGCAGGCGGGGATGATGCCGCGCTCGCCGGGAGCGGTGATATCCGTGTTGGTGCCGATCAGCTTGGCACCCTTGAAGACCAGCTCGACGGCGCGCTCGATCTTTTCATAGCTGAGGGAGCGGGTTTCGCCGAAGACCACATAGTCGGGATTGTAGTCGTTCATCGAGAGGCCGGCATCGTACAGGGCATTGACAAGACCCGGCTCGCCGATGACATAGACGCTTCCGCCCGGGCACTGGGCGGCAAGGAAGGAAGCGGTTGCCAGCGCACTGGTGTAGAAGTGATCCTCGGATACATCAAGCCCCATCCGCGCCAGCTTCTGGGCCAGCTCGCGGGGCGCGCGCTCGGAGGAGTTGGTAAGAAAGAGAAAATCCTTCTTGTTGGTCTGGAGCCAATGAATGAATTCGGGAACGCCGGGAAGCAGACGGTTGCCGTGATAGATAACACCGTCCATATCGCAGATAAAGGCCTTCTTCTTGTGAAGGGCTTCAAGAGAAATATTCATGCGGGAAATCCTTTCTTTGATGGTACTGCCTTTATTATACCACGCTTTTGTAAGCTTGGCAAGAGAAATCGGAAAATTGCCTGTAAGTTAAAGGCGGATTTCACCCCGCCAATCCGTTTCCACCCCGCAGGCGGCGCGAAGAATCCGGTGGAGCCGGGCCTCGTATTCGAGGGTGTAGGGATTATCCAGTTCACCGCGCACGAAACGGGCAAAATCCGTGGTCATGCCGTCATAGCGGTTGTAGGGGCCGAGCGTTTTGTCCTCCCCGCGCGCCGTCCAGCCGGCGGGATCGTCGGCATAGGTTTCGCGGATGTGGGTGACATGATCGCAGTCGCCGACGGGCGGGATGTACTGTTCAAGCGGCTGGATTTCGACGGTTCCGAGCGAGCCGCAGATAATCAGCTGGCGGCGCATGAAGCCGCCCGGCTCGGAGGCGCAGGTTTTGATGAAGGATCTGCCGTTCGGATAGCGGAAGGCGGCCATGCCGAGATCCATGCCCGTCACGCCGCCGATTCCGGTGCAGGACGAGAGGGGGATAATCTCCTCGGGGATCCCCTGCAGGGTCAGGACGAGATCGACCAGATGACAGCCGAGGAACCACAGCATTCCGCCGGGAAAATTCTTCAGCCAATGTCGGGTATCCTCATCGTTGCGGCAATCCATATGGGCCTCCACGCAGTAGACCGTTCCGAGCGCACCGGATGCGATCCGCTCCCTTGCGCGAAGAATAGCGGGATTCTGGCGGTACATATAGCCCATTGTCAGCACGCGGCCGGATTTTTTCATGATCGAGAGGAATTCTTCAAACGATTCGCCGTCCACGGCGCCGGGCTTGTCAAGGAAAATGTGCAGGCCGCGCTTTGCGGCCGTGAGGGCGGCATCACCGAGGATCGTTTCCTCCGCCTCGACGGCGGCGGCTTCGAGGCCGGGGATGGCCAGCGCTTCTTCAAGGCTCAGCCGGGGATAGCCGGCATAGGCGGAGGCGAAGCGCTCGTAGCGTGCTTCCTCGCCGGGCAGAACCACATAGCCGGCCAGATCAAAGAGCTCTTTCTGACGGGCGAAGCTGTTGAAATTGGAGGGGGCATGAGCGTGTCCCACGCCGATCTGGACAATTTTTATCGGTTTCATGCTTCCTCCCCCGGCAGCAGGCTCCAGTCAAACTGAATCACAGGGCCAAAGTGCGGATCCGAGGACAGGCGGGTGAAGACGGCCTGACAGTCGGCGGGCGAAGCGATTTCGGCGGGCATGGAGGAGAGCTTCAGCCGTCCGCCCTCCTGCAGGCGGAGGATGGATGCGATGTCATCCCGATGGGTGAAGCAGCCGGGATGGGATTCCACGGCCGGGCGGGCGACGGTGTGCGCGCCGATCAGCTGGACGCCGGGGAAGTGGACCTTGCGGTAATAGTCGATGGTGAAATTCTTATCTCTTGTACAGCCGAGCAGGGCCACGCGGCCGAATCTTGCCATGCAGTCGAGCGCCGAGTCGAGCGCCGCGCCGTTTCCGGTGACCTCGATGCAGACATTGGCGCCGCCGCCGGTGAGTTTTTTCACCGTATCGGCAAAATCGGGAGAGAGGGGATCCACCGCCGTATCGGCACCGAGGGCAAGCGCCAGCTCACGCCGTTCCTTCACGGGATCGGCGGCGATGATCGGGGCGGCTCCTGCCGCACGCAGGAACTGCACGGCAAGGAGGCCGAGGATGCCAAGGCCCATGACCAGCGCCGATTCACCGAGCTCGACCCGCGTTTTGCGGACGGCGGCCAGCGGGAAGGTGCCGATGTAGCACATGGAGGCCTCGCGAAGCCCGACAGCCTCGGGCAGGCGGATGACATTGGCCTCGGGCAGGGTATTCACGCTTTTGTGAAGGCTTACGAACATGGCGACCCGATCGCCGGGACGAACGCTTTTCACGGCCGCGCCGACCTTTATGACGGTGCCGGAGGAGGAGTAGCCCACATAGCGGGGGAAGATGACGGAGGGCTCGCCGCCGGCATTCACATTGGGATCGCCGGTGAAATTGGCCCGCTCGGTGCCGCAGCTGACGGTTGAAAAGGCGGTCGCGACCTGCACCTCATGGGCGGCCGGCTCCCTTTCGGGAAGCTCCAGCAGCTCGGCGGTGAAGGGTTTGGTAAATACGATCTGTTTCATCACGCGTCCTCCTACGGAGATTACAGCGCGAGTCCCGGAAGAGTGCGGATCGCGCGGACAACGGTATCGGCCAGCAGACGGTGACCGGCTTCATTCGGATGACAGCCGTCCAGGGTGTGAACGGTATGGTCGAAAGCCATAGCCTCATAGAGATCCAGCACCGGCAGAGAATAGCGCTTGCCGGTCGTCAGAATACAGTCGGCGTAATCCCGCAGCGTATGTCCGTTGTAGTTGGGACAATCGGTATCGTGGCGGCTGGAATCCTCACGCCAATGGCTTCCGCCGGCAAAATTGCCGATGCCGTTGTGAGGATAGGGGGTGAGGAGGAGCGTCGGACGATCGGCGCGCATCGCGCAGACACGCCGGCAAAGCTCATCCAGCGCACATTCAAAATAATCCGATCCGGATTGGCCGACCGGGGGCTGAATCGGCCGATCCGACCAGAAATAGTCGTTGGTGCCGCCAAAAATGACGGCGAGATCGGCATCGGCGAGGCCGTCCAGCCGATCGAGAAAGGCGGTTTGGTTCGTGCGGCTGAGGCCGGCGCGGGCCACGAGGGTGCCGGTGATGCCGAAATTGAT
>JAZNKS010000108.1:0-15569 GCA_045578725.1 Candidatus Flemingiibacterium sp. | reverse complement strand
GTATCAAATTGGAAGTGATATGCTGACCGTGTCAGCGTGATATTGTTGCAAGCAACAGTGATATTGCTCCCGATGGTCGCAGTGATATTATATTCGCCTCTCAAGCTCGCATAGCGAATATCACTCGGCGATAGCCGAATACCACTGCGAAGCAATAGAACTCGCCGCAGGCGAATAAAACTGTGGCACCTGCTTTACGGCAGGTGCCACAAAGGGAATCCTTTTTTATGCATAGAAATCGTGACTGCCGACGGAGGTGATATAAGGTCGGTTGGCGGGAATCCAGAAATTCTCGGCGATGCGGGGATTCAGAAAATACAGCGCGGAATCGGAGAGGGAATAGCCGTCGAGGCAGATTTTTGCCGCAACCACGCTCTCGTGCGAGGGTGTATTGTAGACGGTGCCGGTGGCGGCCGGCGTGAACTGGATGCCGTATTTGGAATCAAAGATAACCCCGTAGATGCTGTCCGGAAAATCCGCGTGCCGGCGGCGGTTGAGCACGACATTGCCGACGAGAATTTTGCCCTCCATCGGCTCGCCCTGTGCTTCGGCGTGGATGATCCGTGCCAGCCAGAAAACCTCATCGGCATCGTAATAGGCATCGCCTGGCACGATGCCGGAGCCTATGCCGGCGGTGAGATCGACCGAGCGGGTATCCTCCTGCCATTCGACCCCATTGCCGAAGATTTCGGCAGCGGAGCGGATCGGAATGTACAGCGCGCCGTCAATCTGCAGATTCGGGCTGCCGCCGATGTAACGGCCGCGGGCTTCTATGTAGCGGGTTCCGGGGATGGCGCGGACGGTGATGCTGTCATCGGCCGCGCCGAGCAGATTCCGGGCGAGATCGAGATTTACATAGGTAGTCGATCCGATCAGCCGGCCGTCCATCATGGCCGGCTCGCCCATCAGGCGGATTTCGATCGGCTCATAGGCTGCAGCCGGTGTTAACAGCAGGGCGCCGATCAGCAAAAACTGTGCAAGCTTTCGTATTCGGTTCATTGGATGATCCTCCTTGGAATAAAAATAGCATACGGCAGAAACCGCGATCACGGTGCTGTCGTATGCTATTATTTTACCATAAATACCGCGTCAGTTCAACGCACAATTTCTGGAAGGGGGAGCCGGCTGGCTACATCAGCAGTTTTTTCAGCGGTTTGACTTTGGAAATGCAGAACATAATCAGCTCGGCGGATACCATGACAGCGAGGAAATTCAGGGCACATGGGATGATCGGAGCTGCATCCGGTGTAATAAGCCGTTGGAAAGTTTCAAGAAGAAGAATATGAATCCAGTAAACACCGAAGGCGGTATCGGAGAGAACGGCTGCTGATTTGGTCAGCCATGCGGGCGCTGTGCGGTTTTCGGTCAGATCACGTGCCAGAAGGAAGAGGGCACCGGCCAGCAGATAATGGTTGAGAGTATAGCCGCCGTTGAAAAGATAAGTGACACCCTCCGAGGAGCAGTTTTTGAGATTCCCGAAAAAGCCGAGCAGAAATCCGCCGACACCTCCGATGGCATACAGCACGCGCAAAAGCGGCGTAATGCGGATTTTGGACAGCATGTAGCCGAAGAGATAATAACCCAGATAACATTCCATCAACGGATCAAAGAGATAGACATAAAATCCGGTGGCGATGTTCCAAAGCGGGCGAAGGGTACCGGGAAACATCAGAATCAGAAGTAAGATTCCCAGCTGTTTCATACTGCAGCCGTCAACAATCCGCTTGAGAAACGGCGTAATCAGATAGATGCCGAGAAGGGAGTAGACGAACCACATATGATAGGCGGAGCCATTGTTGAACAGGCCGCCGAGATAGTTTCGGATGCTGAGCTCTCCGCCGTCGCGGAGGGCAAAGTAAAAATAATAGACGGTATGCCACGTCAGCAGTGGAATCAGCAGGCGTGGAAGCCGCTTTTTGTAAAACCCGAGGACATCCGAGGTCCTCTCGTCCGAGAGCATGAGGCATCCGCTGATCATCAAAAAGAGCGGTACGCCGCATCGGGTCCATTCATTGGCAAATAAAGAAAGATTCCAGGAGGTGCTTCCGTAATATCCCGCATGGACAATGATCGGATTGAGGCAGTGCAGCAGCACAACACAGGGGATTGCCCAGGCACGGAGCAGATCGAGATACAGAATTCGTTGTTTCATCGGCTCTCCTTTGAGAAAAGGGCTGCTACAGAATCGGAGCAGCCCTTGGTTGTTATCAGAATTGTGAGATGGCGGAAATCAATACGCCTTGCCCCAGTAAACCAGCTGCTTGGCCGGCTTGCCGCAGCAGACACAGACATCACAGATCTGCTCCTGATCCAGCGGGACACAGCGGGAGCCGACACCGGTGAGCTCCTTGACCTTATCCTCGCACTCCGGATCGCCGCACCACATGGCGCGAACGAAGCCATCGCCGTTTGCGGCGAGCTTTTCGTTGATCTCGTCGATGGTTTTGCAGTCGTAGGTTCTCTTTTCGCGGTTGGCCAGCGCCTTGGCGTACATACCGTCACGGACGGCCTGCAGCTTCTCGGCAACAGCGGCTTCCAGATTTTCCAGCGGAACAATCGTCTTTTCGCGGTCATGGCGGGTCACGATGACACACTGACCGGCTTCCAGGTCGCGCGGGCCGATTTCGATGCGGACCGGGATACCCTTCATCTCATACTCGGCGTACTTCCAGCCGGGGGAGTTGTCGGAATCGTCCAGCTTCACGCGGAAATCGCCCTTCAGACGGTCGGCAATCGAGCCGGCGGCTTCGAGAACGCCCGGCTTGTGAGCGGCGACCGGGATGATGACAACCTGAATCGGTGCAACAGCCGGCGGGAGAACGAGGCCGTTGTCATCGCCATGGGTCATGATGATACCGCCGATCATACGGGTGGTAACGCCCCACGAGGTCTGGAAGGGATGAACGATCTTGTTTTCCTTATCGGTGTAGGTAATATCGAAGGCCTTGGCAAAACCGTCGCCGAAATAGTGGGAGGTACCGGCCTGGAGTGCCTTGCCGTCATGCATCAGCGCCTCGATGGCGTAGGTATCCTCGGCACCGGCAAACTTATCGGAGGGCGTTTTGGCACCCTTGATGACCGGGATCGCCAGATCCTGCTCATGGAAATCAGCGTAAACGTTCAGCATCTGAACGGTTTCGGCGCGGGCTTCCTCGGCGGTGGCGTGCATGGTATGGCCCTCCTGCCACAAAAATTCGCGGGAGCGCAGGAAGGGGCGGGTGGTCTTCTCCCAGCGGACAACCGAGCACCACTGATTGTAGAGCTTGGGCAGGTCGCGGTAGGAGCGGATGATATTGGCATAATGCTCACAGAAGAGGGTTTCGGAGGTGGGACGCACACACATACGCTCGGTCAGCTTTTCGCTGCCGCCGTGGGTGACCCAGGCAACCTCGGGCGCAAATCCGGCGACATGATCCTTTTCCTTCTGGAGAAGGGATTCCGGGATGAACATCGGCATATATACGTTTTCATGACCCAGCGCCTTGAAGCGGGAGTCGAGATTCTTCTGGATATTTTCCCAGATTGCATAGCCGTAGGGGCGGATGATCATGCAGCCCTTTACGCTGGAATAGTCGATCAGATCGGCTTTTTTGCAGATATCGGTGTACCATTGAGCGAAGTCCACATCCATGGATGTGATCGCTTCAACAAGCTTCTTGTCGTTTGCCATAACGGAGAGTCCTTTCAAAAAATAATTTTGGCATCATACCTTATATTATACCTTGAAAAGCCGCCTCTGTCAAGGGATTCCCGAAAAAATATGGAATTTCGGGAGCTGCCAGGCAGCAGGCGGCAATAAATTCTTCAAAATTTATTCATTTAATTTGATAAAGTCCTTGACTTTGCCGCGGCTTTGTGATATAATTGAGAACGAATGAAGCCGGACATGGTTCGGCTGTAAATATCTGGAGGATTATCTCATGAAAAAGCTTACTGCACTTCTTATGGCAGCGCTCATGCTGGTTACCCTGCTCGCATCCTGCGGCGGCGGAGCCAAGTATGTCATTCTCGAAGACAACTTCGGCGCTGAAGACTATGCCATCGGCTTCCGCAAGGATGACTACGCGCTGGCCGCCAAGGTTCAGGAAATCCTGGACGAAATGGGCAAGGACGGCACTGCCAAGACCATCTCCGAAAAGTGGTTCGGCCGTGATGCGTTCAAGACCGACGGCGCTTTCCCCCGCGAAATGAAGACCGTTGAGGGCGACAATTCGCTTCAGTACATCCTGGACAAGGGTACCCTGATTCTGGGTCTGGACGAAAACTTCCCGCCCATGGGCTTCCGTGATTCCGAAAACGGCGAAATCATCGGCTTTGACATCGATCTTGCGACCGAAGTCTGCAAGCGTCTGGGCGTTGAGCTGAAGGTTCAGCCGATCGACTGGAACGCCAAGGAAATGGAGCTGGACGGCAAGAACATCGACTGCATCTGGAACGGTATGTCCGTAACTCCCGAGCGCACCGAGAGTATGTTCCTCTCCAAGCCCTACATTGCCAACACCCAGGCTATCATCGTTGCCGCTGATTCGCCCATCAAGACCCGTGCGGATCTGGCCGGCAAGAAGGTTGCTCTGCAGCAGGGCTCCTCGGCTCTTGACGCTGTCAAGGCTGACGAGGCTACCTACAATGCCATCCTCAACGGCGCAACAGAAGCCGAGGATGACAACGGCGAGATCGTCGAGTTTGCCGACAACATCACCGCTTACATGGACCTGAAGGCAGGCCGTGTGGATGCTTTCGTTGTTGACAGCATCATGGGCGGTTACATTATCAAGAATAACTGATTTCCGTCAGAAGACAAAAATCCCCGGCCTGTCCGGGGATTTTTGCTGATCGGGGAAAGCGAGGAGAGGATTACAATGGGAAAATACACGGTCAATATCCGCACCTTCGGCGCCGAAAGCCAATCGGCCGATTGCAGGAGGGCGATTCAGGATGCCATTGATGACTGCTTCCTTCACGGCGGCGGTGAGGTTCGGATTCCGGCCGGACGCTGGTTCACCGGCGGCATCCGGCTCCGTTCCGGCGTGACGCTGTATCTGGAGGCGGGGGCCGAGCTGATCGGTCTGCGGGATCCCGAGGCGTATATGGGTTTCCTCCATGATACGGTCGAGCCGCTTGAAGAACTTGGGACGGAGCGTTCGGGAAAGCGCATGGCCAATTATTATTCACGCTGGAACAACGCGATCATCCGGGCTCTCTTTGCCGAGAATATTGCGATCATCGGCGAGCCGGGCTCTTCCATCAACGGGCAGAACTGCGCCGATCCTTCCGGTGAGGAGGGCTATCGCGGCCCGCACGCCATTTCCATGCACGGCTGTCGGAATGTCACGCTCCGGGGCTACACGGTGATTGACAGCGCCAACTGGGCGCACGCGATCTTCGATACCGCCAATATTGATGCCGATACGGTATCGGTTCGCGCCGGTCATGACGGCATTCATGTGCGCGGCTGTGACAATGTGCGGATTGTGAACTGCGATTTTCGCACGGGTGATGACTGTATTGCCGGATATGATAATCAGAATGTACTGGTGAAGAACTGCTACATCAATTCCTCCTGCAGCGGTATGCGTTTTGGCGGTACCAATGTTACGGTGCTCGGCTGTCGTTTTGTGGGGCCCGGTGAGTACTGTCACCGCTACACGCTGACCAAAGAGGAGCAGCTGTCCGGTGCTCCCTCCCGCGATACAGCCCGGCACAACATGAAGAGCGCCTTCACCTATTTTGCCGATCATTCGCATGAAATCCGGGAGCAGCCGGGGCGTATTCTCCTTCGGGACTGCTCGGTGGAGAATACGGACCTGTTCTTCCACTTCAACTTCTCCGGCAACGAGGCCTGGCAGTCCAGCCGGCCGCTGGAATCCATCTGCTTTGAGAATGTCCGGGCCGAGGGAATCCGGATGCCGCTGAACGCCTACGGCTCCGACGAGGTTCCGCTGACATTGGAAATGCGGAATGTCCACTTCTCCTTTGATGAGGGCTTTGATAATCAGACCTTTATGCGTGCCTGCCATTTCCGGCGGATTCATCTGGAGAATATGACGATCCGGGGACTTGGTGAAGCGCCGCTGATTACATCCTGGAGCGACGGAGGCGAGGTTCTTCTCCGCGCTCTGAAGCCGGAGCTTTCCGAAGCGCAGATCCGTCAGCCTGCGACGGAAGAATTCTACGCTGAGCCGGTATAAAAGAATCGGGATTCCCATCCGCTCCTGCGGGCTGGAATCCCGATTTTTCAATAGACTTCAATTTTGGTACCGTCGCTTATGAAGAGGACGGTGCTGTCCCGATCGGTGCGAAGAATCGCCGTGTCGGCAAGGCCGCAATCCCTCAGACGGTTGAGAATTTCACGGTGCGGATGACCGTAATCGTTTCCTGCGCCGCAGGAGGCGATGACCCATTCCGGCGTAAGGGCCTGCAGAAAGGCTTCGGAGGTAGAGGTGTTCGAGCCGTGATGGCCGAGCTTCAGCACGTCGCAGTCCAGCTTCCAGACCGGCCAGCGCTCCAGCATGGCTGCTTCGCTTTCTTCCTCGGCATCGCCGGTGAACAGAAAGGAGGTCGTGCCGTAATCCAGCCGCAGTACGATGCTGGCGGCGTTGCCTTCGGCTTCTGATTCCGTGACGGGTGCACTTGTGCCGGTTGTGTAGGCGGGATCAAGCGGTGCGAGCACGGTAAACTGCAGATCGCCGAGCGCGAAGGTGTCGCCGGGATAGGGATATTCGATAGAAACTCCTTCCTCTTTGGCTGCAGACAACACCTTTTCATAGGTAACGGATTCGGATGCCGCATTCGGCATCATCAGCCGTCCGACTGTAAATTCATCGAAGATCCGGTCGGCGCCGCCGATGTGATCCTCATGCGGATGCGTCAGGACAAGCAGGTCGATTTTTGAAACACCTCCCGCCGCCAGATAGGTGCAGAGGATATCCTCGGACAGATTGGTGCCGGTATCAATGAGAACGGCATGATCGACGGTGCGGATCAGAATGCTGTCGCCCTGACCGACATCGATGAAATGCACCTCGGCACAGCCCTCGGTGATCGGCCGGACAATCCGGATCAGATCGGTAGTATCGATTCCGAGCTGTCTGAGAAGCGGCGCGATGCTCTCGCCAAAGAGCATATAGAGAAAGGCGGCCGCCGTAATCAGAACGGAGGTTATGAGCGCGGTGAGCTTTTTCGGCCCGCGGGCCGGTTTGCGTTTGGACATGGATTACAGCTTCATGGTGAGGCCGATCCGCTTGCGGGGCAGATCGACTGACTTGATTTTGACCTGGACGATGTCGCCGATGGCAAGAACCTCGGAGGGGTGCTTGATATACCGGTCGCTGATTTCCGAGATGTGAACCAGACCGTCCTGATGGACGCCGATATCCACGAAGGCACCGAAGTCGATGACATTGCGGACCGTTCCGGTGAGAACCATATCGGGCTTCAGATCGGCAATATCGAGGATATCGTCGCGGAGAATGACCGGCGGCAGGTTGTCGCGGACATCGCGGCCCGGCTTTTCCAGCTCGCCGATGATATCATTGAGTGTCGGCTCGCCGATTTCAAGCTCGGCGCAGAGCTGTTTGATGCCCGCCTTTTTTGCCTTGGTGCGAAGATCCGAAAGGCGGCTCATGCGGACATCCTCGGGGGTGTAGTCGAATTTTTCCAGCAGACGTCTTGCAGCCGGATAGCTTTCGGGATGCACGCCGGTGGAATCGAGGATTTCATCCGAGCCGGATACGCGCAGGAAGCCGGCGCACTGTTCATAGGCCTTGGCACCGATGCGCGGAACCTTGAGAATCTGGGCACGGGATCGGAATTCGCCGTTCTCCTCACGGTATTTGACGATGTTCTTCGCGGCGGTGGCATTGATGCCCGCCACATAGGAGAGCAGGGAATAGGAGGCGGTATTGACATCCACGCCCACGCTGTTTACGCAGTCCTCGACCACGCCGCCCAGCGCTTCATCCAGCCGGGCCGGCTTCATATCGTGCTGATACTGGCCGACACCGATGGCCTTGGGATCGATCTTGACCAGCTCGGCCAGCGGATCCTGCAGGCGGCGGGCAATGGAAACGGCGCTTCTCTGCATGACATCAAAGTCCGGGAATTCCTCGGCCGCCAGCTTGGAGGCGGAGTAGACCGAGGCACCGGCTTCGCTGACCATCGTGTATTTCACATCGCCGCCGATCTCCTTCAGAAGGCCGGCGACGAAGATTTCGCTTTCCTTGGAGGCGGTGCCGTTGCCAATGGCAATCACGCCGACATCGTGCGTCCGGATCAGCCGCTTCATGATCCGCGCGGCCTCCTCGGTGCGGGACTGCGGCTTCATCGGATAGATGACGGCGGTATCGAGCACCTTGCCGGTCTTATCGACAACTGCCAGCTTGCATCCGTTGCGGTAACCGGGATCGTAGCCGAGGGCGGTCTTGCCCTTGAGCGGCGGCTGCATCAGCAGATGCTTCAGATTGTCCTCAAATACCTTGATGGCGCCCTCGCAGGCATCGTCAAAAAGCGCGGTGCGGATTTCGCGCTCCACGCTGGGGGCGATCAGCCGCTCATAGCTGTCGGCAAGTGCCCGCTCCAGCCAGACCTTCGCCGGACTTGCCGGGGCGGTAACGACACGGGAGGTGAGATAGGCGAGAATTTTATCGGCGGGCATTTCCAGCGATACCTTGAGGAATTCTTCCTTTTCACCGCGGTTGACGGCGAGAATCCGGTGATGGGGGAGCTTTGCCAGCTTTTCGCGGAAATCGTAATACTGCGAATAGACGGAATCCTCCTCCTTTGCCTGCTTTGCAGTCAACTCGCCGTATTCGGTTGTCAGCGAGCGGATCCGCTTGCGGTATTCGGCATTGTCCGAGATATCCTCGGCGAGAATATCGCAGGCACCCGCAAAGGCATCCTCGGCGGAGGCGATCTCCTTTTCGGGATCAATGAGCGAGGCGGCAAGCTCATCGAGTGACGGGCGATACTGCTTTTCCTGACGGGCGATGGCTTCGGCGAGCGGCTCCAGCCCTCTCTCGCGGGCAACGGAGGCGCGGGTCTTGCGCTTGGGGCGGAAGGGACGGTAGATGTCCTCCACCTCGGTGAGAATCTTCGCCGCGGCGAGGGCGGACGCGATTTCGGGTGTCAGCTTGCCCTGCTCATCGATCAGCTTGGTTACCTCGGCCTTGCGGGCTTCCAGCGAGCGCAGATAAGCCAGACGCTCCGAAAGATCGCGCAGGACGGTATCGTCCAGCGAGCCGGTGACCTCCTTGCGGTAGCGGGCGATGAAGGGGATGGTATTGCCGTCATCGATAAGCGCGACGGTGCGCTCCACCTGATCTTCCTTCAGCGAAAATTCGGCGGCGAGTGTTTTGATGATATCCATATGTACTCCTTACTTGACTTGTTGGCGGAGATGGTTCTCCTCTTCTTCGGTGAGAGGGCGCCAGGCTCCCCTCTTCAATCCCGCATCGAGCGGAATACCGGCGAACGCGATCCGCTCCAGCGTGAGAATCCGGTTGCAGACCGCCTCCAGCATCCGTTTCACCTGATGGAATTTCCCTTCGGTGATGGTGATTGTGCCGGAGCGGCCGTCCGCATGGACGGTGACCTTTGCCGGCTTGGTGCGCTCACCGTCAAGAAGAACGCCCGCCTCCAGACGAAGGCGGTCCTCCTCGGTGACGGTGCGTTCGGCGGTGAAGGCATAGGTCTTTTCAACGTGATATTTCGGCGAGAGCAGCTGATGACAGAGGGTGCCGTCATTGGTCAGCAGCAGAAAGCCGGTGGTGTTCTTGTCCAGCCGTCCGCAGGGGAAGAGGGCGAGACGGCGGTGACGGTCATCCAGCAGCTCCAGAACCGTTCGCTCCCGGGGATCGTCGGTGGCGGAGATATAGCCCTCGGGCTTGTTCAGCATCAGATAGGTGAAGCGGCGGTAGATGACCGGAACGCCCTGTACCGTGAGCTGATTTTTTTCGGGATCGATGTGAAGATCCGCTTTTTTGACCGGTTTGCCGTCTACGGTGATGGCACCGGCGCGGGCCAGCCGGGCGGATTCGGTCCGGGTACAGAGGCCCATTTCGGATAGCAGCTTATCAATTCTCATACAAATATATCCAGTATGGCGCGGCAGACAAAAAAGGCGGCGGGGCCGAAGATGGCAAGGCCAACGAGGAATCCGAGCAGGAAATCGCGGCGTGCCCGCTTTTTCTCGGCATAGGTGCGAAGCGGCTTTTGCCTTGCCCGCTTTTTTGCCGGCGGCAGGGTGATGGGACGGTTTGGTGAGGCTTGCCGGACGGCATTGGGATGCACAGGCGGCGCGGACGGACGGCCTGCCGAGGCGACGGGCCGGAGCGGGACGGAGGAAGTACGGGGATTATACGGTGCCCGGGGCCGGTTCTGGGCGGGCGTGGAGGGGGCCTGATTTTGGCGGAGCGGTGCGCGCTGGATGTTCAGCGGCGGATTGTTCTGCGGTGCTCCGGACCGCTGCGGTGCTCCGGACCGGTTTGGTGTCCGCTGGTAGGGCATTCCGGATCCTCCTTTATCTTGCGGTGATGGGAACAGTATTCCCAGTTATCATTATTTTAACATATCGGGCGGCGAAAGTAAAGACAAGAATCAAAAAAAGTTGATTTTCCCCTGAACTTTTTTTGAAAACCTCTTGCTTTTTTGGAAATTGTATGTTATAATACTGTTGTTGTGCTCTGCGAGTACATCAAAAGCAGTCCTCTGCAAATGCTCTGCACGAATGCTTTTCATCGATTGAATAAAAAATTCAAGGAGGAAGCCAAAATGGATCTGATTAAGGCTTTAACGAATGAGCAGCTGAAGGAAAATGCCCCTGTGCTGAATGTGGGCGACACCGTTCGCATCCACAATAAGATCAAGGAGGGCACCCGCGAGCGTATCCAGATGTTCGAGGGAACCATCATCGCCAAGAACGGCGGCGGTATTTCCGAAACCTTCACGGTAAGACGTGTTTCTTACGGTGTCGGCGTTGAGAAGACCTTCCCGGTACATTCTCCCAACGTTGAGAAGGTTGAGATTATCCGCCACGGTAAGGTAAGACGCGCAAAGCTGTACTACCTGCGTGACAGAGTCGGTAAGAGCTCCAAGGTTAAGGAACAGCTCTGATTCTGATTTTCCGTCAGAAACTTCATACGGTTATCGGTCCCCGAAGCGTTTTCGCTGCGGGGACTTTCCGTTTTTTAAGCTTTTTTTAAGATTCGTAAATAACCATTGATTTTTCTGTCGGATTGTGGTATGATATAAACAGATACGGATATGCTTTCCTCATTCCATTTCTGTGGGAGATAAAATTATGAAAAAAGCCAAAACAACGATCCCGAATAAGCGCGCCTTTATGCTGACGGTTATGCTGATGCTTCTGACGGTTCTGCTGTCTGCTGCAGTATCGGGCGCCGATGCGTCAAAAAATGAAATCACCTCCGTCACGCTGGCCAAGAACAAGGCGGATATCGTGCTGGAAATCGCACTTCAGAAGGAGTACGTCAAGGAGCACAAATCCGAGGAGCTGTATGTGTTTGAGTTCCTGCCGTATCAGTCCACCTCCGAGCTGAACACGCTGACACCCATCGCCGATTTCAAGTGCGCCGAGAAGGCGAAGGTCACGGTGGATTTTATCAGCGGCAACTCCAATCGGCTCTACTCCAAGTTCCTCGTTGCCGAGAAGGCGGAGGACGGAACCTATTCGATCCTGACAGCGGCCAAGTATATCGAAAATCTGGAATCCCTTGCCACCAACACCGAGGCGTTTCCGGTTCCTGCCAGTAAGAAAGGCCTGCAGGTTCAGCTGTTTACCGATGCCCAGCTGCTGGGCGTTCAGCACACCACGATCAATGTGGAGCTGAACGAATACATTCTCGGCGAGAATTCGGACAAGGCACAGTCCTTTGTCTACAACGGCCAGACCTTTTATCTGAACAAGGATAAGCTGGCTCTGCTGGATCACCGCGTCAAGACCTACAGCGAGGCCGGCATCAATGTCTATCTGAACATTCTGCTGACGAAGCCCGCCGAGGATGCCAACGCGGTCATCCGGAGCTTCTATTACGATAATGCTTCGCCGGATGCCATCTATTATGCGCTGAATACCCGGAGCGCCACAGCAATGCAGAATTTCCTGGCGTTCATGGATTACATTCTGGAGCGCTACACGCGGCCGGATCACGAATACGGCTTTGTGCCGGGCATTATTCTCGGCTTTGAGGTCAATGCAAGCCGGGCATGGAACAACGCCGGCCCGATGGAAATGCAGAATTACATCTACTCCTACTGCACCGCCTTCCGCATCTCCTATATGGCGATGCGCTCGCATTACAGCGAGGGCCGTGTCTATCTGTCCGTCGGCAACAATTTCACCTCGGCCGCGCCCGATGCCGCCTCGCAGGGGAGCGAGGATGTGCTGTTTGACTATCCGGCCAAGGGTTTTATAGAGGTATTTGCCGGCGCCATTGCCAATTCGGGTGATATCGAATGGGGCCTGTCGATCAATCCCTATCCGTCCGATGAGGGTATGACCGATTACTGGAACGACACGCTGGCAAAGGACGACGAAGACACGCCGTTCATCACCATGAAGAACATCGACATCCTCTGCCGCTTCCTGCGCAGGGAGGAATTCCTGTATGATGGGCAGACCCGGAGCATCCTTGTCGGCGAATTCGGCCTGAACGGCGATCCCCGCGAGGAAAGCTCGATGACGATGCAGGCAGCCGCATATGCGCTGGCCTATTACACAGCGGCGCAGAATGAGGACATCGATGCCTTCATCTATCACCGGCAGGTGGATTATGCCGGCGAGGGCTACTATTACGGCCTGTGGTCGAGCGTGGAGGACAGCCCGCTTACCCCGTCCGCCAAAAAGTCCATTTACAATGTTTTTTCGCTGATTGATACCGATCAGAGTGCCGAAGCGACAGCTTTTGTCAAGGCGACGGTCGGAAACGGTGCCTTCAGCCGCTTTATGGGCGATAAGGTCAAGTACAGCGAATTTGAAACCCGCCGCGTGATGGAAAGCGGCAAGGTGGATGCTTCGGAAACATCGAAAGGCTACAAGACACGCACCCTCTTCAATCTGAAGGGCGGAAGCCTGTGCGGCTTCTATCCGTCGGACGGAGCCGGTTATGTGGAGCTGAAAACGCTCGACAATGCCGAGGAATCCATCCTTTATGCGCGCATCACCGATGCGCCGACCGACTATCGCGGCATCAGCAATGCTTCGCTGGAGCCGGAAGCCTTTGAAAATGCGCATTATGTCACGCTGAAGCTGATGACAGTAGCACCTGCCGAGGTTCCGTCGGTCGATGTCATGATCCGCCTCCAATCGGAAGGAAATGCCGATCGGGAGGAGTGGGTCTATGAAGGCGAGGTTTCGCTTAGGACCAATGAATGGCACGAGGTCACCTTCAAGGTGAAGGATTTCATCGCCGAAACCGATGGCAATGTCGATCTGCTGAAGCTGTGGATCAAGGCCGATGACGGTGCCCGCGTGGACGGCGAATACGGAATCTGGTTGGAAAGCGTGGTTCTGCACACCAAGGGCGGTACATCCTTCCTTGCCGTGATCCTGTGGGCGCTTCTGATTCTGGTGCTCCTGGCTGTGATCGGTTATGCGGCTCTGTATATCCGGGCGCAGATGATCCGGAAAAAGCGCCGCGAGATGCGCCGCCGCCAGATGCTTGCCATGCAGCAGACCCAGCAGACTCAACAGATGCCCCGCCGGCCGATGCCGGGCACAAATCCCGGACAGCCGGGCGGCACAATTCCGCCGCAGAACCGGCCTCCTTACAACAACAATCCGAGAATGTAAAGAACGGGTCCCATAAGGGAAGAATCATGAATATCGCAACGAGAAAGGGACGAATCCGCAGATTCGTCCCTTTCTCATCTTGACAGTACCCAGTCAATGGCGTTGGCCTGATGGCAGTTTTTTGTTTATTTTACAAACAGAATCCGATATCCGTATGCACCGAGCGGGAACTCGAAGCCCACATTCTCCTTTTTTTCCATATCGATCGCGCACGTTACAGGCTCACGGAACTTCAATACAACATTTTCGACCGGTACTGCGGAGATGTTGACTGCAAATGCCAGCAGCTGCGGCGTGCCGGTCAGATCGGTGTAGCGGTAATAGCTGACCTTGACCTTTTCGTGGGATGTTTCGGCATCATTCTTCCAGTATGGCATCCACTCCGATTTATCAATGGGGAATGCATCAAAGATCTTCCAAACGCCGCTCATCAGATCAAGCGGGTGGTTGATGTCATTCGGGCGCGGCAGAATGCCGTGCAGGATGGAACTTGCCAGCGCCTGCTCGAAGGTCCACAGCGGACGGTTTTCATAGGCGATGAATTCCACCGGCACACCGATGTTGCGGCCAAGATATTCCGCGCGGAAATAATCGAGATTTATATCGTCGGTGGATCCCTTCATCAGCACAAACTGCAGGTTCTCGCCGTACCAGTTCTGGTGGATGTAGGGGATTGCCGTGAAGTTGATGAAGCCGGATGCGTGCACGTTGATCATGCCGCCGCGCTCCTCCACCGCGTTATAGAGGCGTTTGAACAGATGACGGATTGCTTTCCAGCAGTAGCTGCCATGAAGCTTGCCTTCATGATCGCGCCAGCCGCAGCCATGCTCCTCGGAATAACAGAGACGGGCATGATAGGTGCCGTCGAGATAGACACCGTCGATGTGGCACTCGTCCATGATTTTTGTAACACCGTTTATGAAAAGATCTTCATATTCGCTGTTGATGCATACGTTGTAGTCGCGCTGGAACGGCACGCGCCACCACCCGCCAATTTCATGGCCGAGGGAGGAGTGTACGGCGGTCTGCTTACGCAGACGGGTCCATTCCGGTGACATGGTGGACAGCTCATAGCCGAAATAGGTGAGCACCTTTATGCCGCGCTTATGGCATTCGTCTGTGATCGTCCTGATCTGATGCGTTGTGAATTCGGATAGCTCAAACCAGTTCTGGCACTTGTTCCATTTTTCATGGAGGATGAGCGTGGTCACGCCCTTTTCCTTTAATTCATCATAGCGGCCTGCAAGAACATCGATGTAGTTGCCCTTTACCTTGATGCCGCAGTCGAGATGGAACGCATTGTGGATATAGGGTTGTTTGGGGAAAGGCTTGACCGGCGTGGGATGAAATCCGAAATTGAATTCCACCGGCCTATAGCTGTGAAGGCCCTGGGCGGGATCCGCTGTCCATGCAGCGGGATGGCTGTCGAGCAGATGCAGGCGCAGGATGATGGCATCGCCGTCACGGACAAATTCTATCGCCCTGTCAGGATCAGCGGGCTGCCAGTTGCGGTCATTCTCCGCAAACCAGCCAAGACCACGCTCCTCATTGCCCATCCAGAGCAGAGGCTTGAAGGGCATTGCTGCAGATTGTGTCGGGATAGTGCCGCTCATGGACATACTGGTGGAGGGGCGCTCGGTGCCGTCGGCCAGGGAGAGGGCGGAGTTGGGATACATATGGAAGAGAGTCATCGCCTCCGCCTTGAGCGGAATTTCCAGCCAGAGCCTATCGAGCCGGAACAGCGTGGGCTTGGTCTCGGCGA
>JAZNKS010000107.1:0-35385 GCA_045578725.1 Candidatus Flemingiibacterium sp. | reverse complement strand
TGAAGATGCCCTCGGTCAAGCAGGAAACACCGTCTGCCAAGCAGAGAAGTGCGCCAAACTGCGGATTCATATCGGTTGGGAAGCCCGGGTAGGGAAGTGTTTTCACATTCACATGATTCAGCTTTCCACTACTGATCACTTCGATGGAGTCATCGTTTTCGATGAGCGTAACGCCCATTTCTTCAAGCTTTGCGGAGATGGATTCAAGATGCTTGGGGATGATGTTGTTTACGCGGAGATGACCGTGTGTGGCGGCGGCGGCACACATATAGGTGCCGGCTTCGATCATGTCGGGGATGATGGCGTAGGTACTGCCGTGCAGATGATCGACACCCTTGACCTTGATGATATCCGTGCCGGCGCCGGAGATCTTCGCGCCGCAGGAGTTGAGGAAGTTGGCAAGGTCGACAATATGCGGCTCGCGCGCGGCGTTTTCAATGACCGTGGTGCCCTCGGCCATGCAGGCGGCGAGGATGACATTGATGGTACCGCCGACGGTAACTGTATCGAAATAGATGGAGCTGCCGGCCAGCTTTTCGGCGACGGCATCGATATAGCCGCCCTCAACGGATACCTTGGCACCCAGCGCCTTGAAGCCCTTGATGTGAAGGTCGATCGGACGGACACCGAAATCACAGCCGCCGGGAAGACCGACATAGGCGCGGTGCCAGCGGCCAAGCTCGGCACCCACCAGATAGTAGGAGCCGCGCATCCGGCGCACCAGATCGTAGGGCGCGAGTCCGCCCTCGGCGTTCCGCGAATCGATTTCGACGGTGTTTTTGGCTAACATACGCACGCGGCAGCCCATCGCGGACAGAATCTCAAAGGAGAGAGAAACGTCGCTGATGTTCGGCACGTTTTCGATAATGCACTTGTCATTGACCATCAGAGCGGCAAGAATAATCGGCACAGCGGCATTTTTGGCACCGCTGACCTCTACCGTTCCTCGAAGCGGAATACCGCCCCGGATCATAATTTTTTCCATAATCAATATCTCGTTTCCCGGCGCCGGGGCGGAACCATAGCTCCGCAGCCGCGTCCGTCAACATTTCGTTATAGCTTTGATAAAGCGCCCCTGCGGGCACTCTTAAAAAACATTTCCGAGGCCTGCCAAACGGCCGGCCATTCATGAAATGTTCAAAATCCGATTGTATTCTTAAACTATTATAACACTTTTTTCGCAAAAAGGGAAGCCTTTGTAACAAAATATTTACAATTAGCTTCAAAAATCTTTATTGGCGCTGATAGATTGTGCTATTTGCGGCATTGTACACGATTGTTTCACCGTTTACATGGTTAATTTGCCATGCCGGAATGAAGAACAGCGCGGTTTTGTCGGCGTTCCAATACAGCGTGTAGCAGGCGGACAGGGAAGTTACCCGCCAGGAAGCGGATGCGCCGGGCTCCATATGCGCAGGAATATCGGCCGCGCCGGTGGATTCAAGCGGAAAAGGTATCCCGGATTCACCGGCCGCCTCGGCAAGATCGTTTTTTACGGTGGTAAGATCCGTAAACAGGATGTTGATCTGATCGGCCAGTTCGGTCGTATAGCTTTTTTCCTTCAGCGGTCGGAAATACCAGCGCCCGGAGGCTGCCAGGAGCGTTTCGCCGCTGAAGGTACAGACTGCTTCATGCGCCCAGACCGGATAGCCGTTCAGCGTCTGAATGGCCTTACAGTAGACAATGCCGCTGTCAGGATCCGCGAAGGCATCCGTTACGGTAATGCCGAAGGGGGTGCCTTCATCCGTTCGGATACCGCGGGACAGGAAGCCGAGCGTCAGCTCCTCCAGCCGGGTGCGTTGGGAGGCCGAGACCTCTTTTCCGCTGTTTTTGCGGGCATCGAAATTTTCGGTTCCGACATCAGTATATGCTTTGGTGAGGGAGTTGCTATTTTTGATGTAGGAAAAGCCGAATTCGCTGTCAAATTCAATCCGGCTGCCATCCTCGGAGGTGAAGAGAAAACCGCCGTCCGGCATATAAAGCGGATGCTTGTATTCGATTCCCGAAAGCAGATAGGCGGTGTCGGTGAAGTAGCTGTCGCCTGTGTACTCGCTTTCGTAGATATCGCTTACAAAGCGCTTGGTGGGGACGATTGCTTCGGACACCAGCAGGCCTCGTTCTCCGAGAAGGGCACAGGCATCTGCGATTTCGTCCGGGGCGATATAGCTTCGGCTTCGGGTCTGGGCGGCAATCTGCCAGAGCAGGAAGAGATTGGCCGCAATCAGCATGACAATCAGAAGATTCTTAACCTTTGACCAGTTCATGAAAGCCCTCCTTCCCGTGCATTGGCAGACAGAAAGCACCATTCGGCGTCAAGTGTGCCGTCACTGCCATCCATGTAGCGGAGCCGGAAGGTGTCTGGTATCATGCCCGGATCGGTTCGGAGAAGCTGACGCAGAATGTAGAGCGGTTCGGTCAGCAGGACGGTATTGCCGCTTCCGGTATAGCTGCGCGGGGCGAATTCCAGCGAGAGGATGCTGTCCTGGGAAAGCTTGGCGCGGAGGGCGGCCGGCGAGCTGCTGCTTCCGATGCGGATGTTGTTGAAGGTGTAGAAATATTCGATGACCAGCAGGGAATCCTCGGTGTAGATCTGACCGAGGCAGAGGCGGGCCTCCTTGCCGGTCAGTCCGATATCGATGGCGCTCATACGCCGGATCAGACTGTCCACCGCGCTTACCCGGTCAAAGAGCGAATACGTTCCGCCGGTGCTGTAACCGAGCAGGGAATCGATCCGCAGACCGTTTTCGTCATCGGAAGCCTGATAGTAGATCCGCTGATTGGAAAGACGGAGCTGGCCGTGCGTATCGATGAAGACAACGGCCTGATCGGCGGTATCGGGATAGGCATTCAGCTTGTTGGGATTGTAGCCGAGCAGACGGAGAAGGGAATCGGTGAGGCCGCTGTCCTGACTTTCATCGGTCGGCAGGATCGGCCGATAGTCCATAAGCAGCGTTTCACAGGTGGGGGTATCCTCCGTGATGGGCTGCAGATCCCACAGTCCGTCGGTTTCGGAGGCGGATGAAAAAGTAAAGGGAATGACATCCATTGCGGATCCGTCGGCAGCCATTTTGCTGATATAGAAGGAAGATGTGAGCACGCTTTCATCCGGGCGGAATTCATACCAGCGGCCGCTTCCGTCATGCGCATAGGCGATAAAGCGGTGTGCAGCGAGGACGAAATCCCGATCAGGCAGAATGATGAGTTCCTTGATATAGGCGCCGTCCTCGGAGGAGGCGGTATCGTCGATTTCCACTGTGATCTGTTCGGAGGCCCATGCCCAGATCAGATGAAACAGGATCGGCTCATGATAACGGATATAGACGAGATTTTCGGCTGAAAGTGCCTCGTTGACGGCTGATGCAGCCTGGGAATCGCTGAGCGCGCGGCAGACGGATGCCTGACCAAGCAGCTCCTTCAGGCATGGCTTGACCGATTCGTAGAGCGCGGCGGCCGCTTCGCCGTATCCGAGGGAACCGCTGTTTGTTCCGGCGGCACGGTAGCCGATCAGCTCCGGCAGAAGATGGTCACTCTCCAGCCCCTCGGGCATCGACTGATCGGACTGTACGATACGCAGCTTATCAAGCGGCGTGGCACGGCCCTGATCGGTCATGCTTTCATAGATTTTGGTGCTTGCGATGTAGACAACGACAAGGACAATCAGGCTCACGGTCAGCAGAGCCAGCAGGATGGTTTTGCCGTTTTCCAGTATGCGGCTGAGCGTTTTTTGTTGCTCGGCTTTCATGTGAACCTCCTTATCTTCAGGATACGGTTTTCAGGCGGGTTTCCAGCGGCAGACGAAGAATGACTGTGGTTCCGGCTCCCGGCGTGCTTTCGATGCCGATGGCACCGCCGTGTGCCTCTACGATTTCCTTCGCAATGGCAAGACCCAGACCGGTACCGCCGGTTTCGCTGGTACGGGATTTTTCGACCCGATAGAAGCGCTCGAACAGATGCGGCAGATCATCGGACGGTATACCGATGCCGTTATCGGAAACACGGATTTCGATCAGGCTTTGCGAGGCGGCGGCCGAGAGCTGAATCCGTCCGCCGTCGGGGGTATACTTGATGGCATTGGACAGGATGTTGATCAGAACCTGCTCAATGCGTTCCTTGTCCGCCGTGATTTCGGGGAGCGTGCCGCGCGGAGCATAAACCAGCGTGTGATTGTGCGACTCGGCATCCACGCGCATGACCTCGATAAGGTGGCGGAGAGCCGCATCGGCACTGAAGCGGCTGATTGTCCATTGCGTGCGCTTATTGTCAAGCCGCGAGAGCACCAGCAGATCGGACACGATGCGCGTCATGCGGTCGCATTCGTCCACCGCCATCTGCAGGAAGAACTGGCGGGTATCCTCCGGCATATCGGTACTGCCGAGGATCGTTTCGCAGGCACCCTTGATGCTGGTCAGCGGGGTGCGCATCTCATGGGATACATTGGCCACGAATTCGCGGCGGGATTTGTCCAGCTCATAGCGGCCGGTCACATCGTGGAGAACGGCCAGTACGCCGTCATGCGGCGCGTTGTTCTCGGTATAGCGGATGTTGCCGAAGCTGACATCCAGTACGCGGCTGTTGAACATGACCTCGCTGACGCTTCCCGCATCACCGTCATCGCGGTCAACATATTCGACCCGGTCGATGCCGGAGCGGTTGGGCTCCGGATGCTCCTCGATTCCCAGCAGGGAGAGAAAATAGGGATAAGTGAAGCTCTCCTCCTCGCAGGCCGGACCGAAGAGGGCGCGGACACTTTCGTTGATGTGGAGCACGCGGCCGTCATCGGTAAAGGCGATAACGCCATCATGCAGATAGGTGAAAATGGTTTCCAGCTTCTGATGCTCGCCGGAAACTTCCTCCAGCGTGCTCTTCAGCGTTGCCTTCATATCGTTGAAGGTGTCGGTCAGCGTGCCGATTTCGTCACGGGAATGGACATCCAGCTCCTGCGAGAATTCACCGGCGGCGATCAGCTTGGCACCGCGGGTCAGACTCTGGATCGGAGCGGTGATGGCGCGGGAGAGGAAGAAGGCCAGGACAATGGCAAAGATCAGACCGAACATCAGCGCCTGAAGGATGATGGAGAACAGCATCCAGGTGAATTCCTGCATCTCATCCATGGAATCCTTGACATAGATGATGCAGGTGTTCCCATTTTCGAGGCGGACGGCCCAGTCGGCGAATTCCGCGCCGAGCGGCTGGGTATTGTCCGGTTTGCCGCGCATGGCGGACATCAGATTGGCGGTCTTGGGAAGCTTGCGCCCGAGCGTTTCATCCGAGCCGTTGAGAAAGGCACCGTCTTCGTCCAGAATGTAGTAGTTCCGGTAATCGTCAATGCCGAGAACGCCGCTGTAGGAGGCAAGGATCCGGTTCTGTTCATCCCAGAAGCGCTCGCCTGACAAGGCGCTTTGAAGTTCCCCGATCAGCGTGCTGCTGCCTTCGAAGCTTTCTTTCATTTCCGCCTCAAAGTTGTCCATATAGAAGCTGTTGACACTGTTGATCAGGACGGTTCCGATGACGCACATGACCGTGATCATGAAGATGACCAGAATCAGAATGATCTTGAAATAAAGGCTATTGTACATGGCTTACCGGATGACATAGCCCATACCGCGCTTGGTGAACAGATACTCCGGCTTGCCGGCATCCCGTTCCAGCTTGGCGCGGAGCCGGCTGACGGTGACATCGACCGAGGAGGTATCGCCGTAATAACCGCCGTACCCCCAGACCTCCTCCAGCAGCTGCTCGCGGGTATAGACCGTGCCGGCATTGCGGGTCATAAAGGTCAGAAGCTCGTATTCTTTCTTGGTCAGCTCCAGAACATTGCCGTCCCGGGTGACCGAGTAGCGGACGGTGTCAATCTGAAGGCCGCGCAGGGTGATGACGGTATCCTCCTTTGCAGGGGCAGCGACCACCTCGTTGGAGGAGCGGCGGATGTTGGCTTTGATCCGGGCCATCAGCTCGTTCATCGGGAAGGGCTTGGTGACATAATCGTCGGCGCCGATGTCAAGACCCATTACCTTGTCAACCTCCTCCACGCGGGCGGTAGCGATGATAATGGGGGTGGCCAGCTTCTGGCGGACCCGGCGGCAGACCTCGAAGCCGTCCATCTTCGGGAGCATCAGGTCCAGCAGAATCAGATCAAAGGTGCCGGTGAGCGCCTTCTTGAGGCCCTCCTCGCCGTCATATGCCACTTCGCACAGATAGCCGTTCTGCATCAGATTGTATGCCAGCAGCATGGCGATGTTTTTTTCATCCTCGACCACGAGGACACGTTTTTTGGTCGTTTGTTCAGACATGGCAGAATCCTTTCGGCGTTAAGATGGAATCTTGTTGTATTCCTGCTGAGCCGGCGATACGGTGCGGACTTCGCAGACGGATTGGTTGGCGGAAATGAAGTCCAGAATCCGGGTCAGCGCGGCGGCTGTATACTTGTTTTCGCGGAGGCGGAGGATGGCGGTTTCGTTATCCCAGATGCCGTCAATGGCATCATTGGCCTGCCGGGCCGCACTCCGGGTCGGGAGAATGTCGACATTCCAATCCCAGATGAAATAGCCGGCCTCGCGGATTGTCTGCGCGGCGGCTTCATCCAGCGCAGGCAGAAGGGCGGAGCCTTCGGGAGCGCGCCAGATGCGGGATCGGAACCGGAGGGTATCCTCAAACAGCGCATTCTGTTTTTCCATATCGGCCAGAATGAGGGCTGTGTCGCCGAGCAGGGCACCGTCATGCTCCATCGTATGGAGGGCGAGGGTATGTCCTTCGGCTAAAATCCGCGAGAGAAGCGGCAGATTTTCGACGATGTCCGAGCCGATGATGAAGAAGGTCGCCTTTACCCGGTACTTTGAAAGGACATCCAGAATCTCTCCTGTATAGGGCCCGGGGGCATCCTCAAAGGTCAGATAAATCGTGCGCTCGCCGAGCTCGGCAACCGGCGGATCGGTGATGACGGGCGGCGGTACGGTTGTATCGGGCGGTGTTGTATCGGGCGGAAGGGTGGTATCGGGGGGAGGAACAGCAAGAAAAGCGGGATTCTTTGCGGTGAGCAGCGCTTCGAAGGTCTTCTGCTGACTGCCGTCGCAGACACGGATGGCCGTTTCACCGGTATGCTCGCTGACGAGAATCTCGTAGCCGATGTTCAGCTGGGAGCAGATTTCGACGGGCAGATACCATTCACCGTAGTAATCGCGCAGAGGCTGATAGCCGTATTCATAATTCTGGTTGATGGCAAATTTGCTCTCCGTGTTGAAGGAAAGATAATACTCCCCATGCTGGATGAGAACGGTTTTGAAGCTGGTGTTGGAGCGTACCGTCACATTCGGAAGCTGGGCGAGCAGGCTGATAGGGATGAGGTAGTTGTTGACGGTCTTGACGAGCGGATAACGGTCCTCCCATGACCATGGGCGGTCGTTGAAGTAGAGCAGAGACGCGGGAGATACACTCTCCAGACGGATGCGGGCGGCAAAGACGATGCCGAGCATGAGACAGAGGCAGATAACTGCGGATATCACCCGTACCTGCTTTGGTGAAGCCGGATGCATGGAAAAACCTCCTTTCGCGGAAAAGACGGCGGATCAGCCGATTTCGTTCAGAACATAGGCTACGGCCAGATCGACCACCATGCCGTAGCTCTTGGTGCCGGCAGTCTGACCCTGCGCCTTCAGATAGGTGTCATTGAGCTTGTCGCTGACATCGGCGGCAACGCTGTCGCGGTACCGGTTGAAAAAGGTGCTGTAGGCCCGGAGCTCGCCGATAACGCGGTTATCAAGCTTCCGGTAAACCGCAGCAAACTGATCGTAGTCGGCGCTGTACAGAGCATTGTTCAGATACTGGTAGATGTTCAGATAGGCGCTGTAGCGGATATAAGGATCCTCGGATTCAATGCAGACCAGAAAGGCCATGAAATTGGCTTCGTTTTCCGGCAGAATCCCGCGCTGATGCGAGAGCTCGTGCGCGGCCGTGTAGGGCAGATTGAAATCCGGAAAATGGATGTTGAGATTGGCCTCGCCGGTGTAGAAGGTGTACATTCCGGAGATATGGGTGTAAGTCATCGGCTCGGACAGGCAGACCGGCTTGATGCGGGAGGGAAAATGCGGGATGAAGCCGTATTTGTCCGAGGCAGCTGCATAGGCATCCAGCAGCTTTTTATTCATCTCGGAGAGCGAATAGGGCATGACGGAGGCATCCCCGTAGCGGAACTGTACCTGGGAGAGCGTTTCGTCCATCCTGTCAATCATGTACTCTGCGGCTGTGCGGAGCTCATCGGCGGAAACATCGCGGCGGGTCAAACCGAGCTTGTCGGCAAGCGGCGAGCCGTTGTAGGCAACGGAGGTCGTAGTGACAAAGAGGAAGAACATCAGACACAGCACCGATGCAACTGAGGCGAGAAAGCGCACACCGGCTGTGATGCTGCGCGAAACAGCATGGTGACAGCAGACAATCAGAACCACGAAGAGCACCGGGATGAACAGAATCAGTCCCTCTGCCACCGAAAAGGGCGGCAGGGAGGTCAGCGTGGCCATAAAGCCGCGTATGAAGGCACCGACCGTCCGATTGAACCAGTCGGAGAACGGGACGGACAGCTCGCTTGCCAGCAGGATGATTCCCGCGATGGGCGCCAGCAAAAACAGGATTCCGGCCGGAAGCGGGATATACCGCCGGACTGCATTTTTTATCTTTTCCATAATCGGGTGTGTCATCCGTTCCTTTCAAAGGTTTGATCGATTGTTCTCGCCGCGGCGAGAATATCCGCAGGCAGCGGAGCGCGGATCGTCCGCTCGCCGATTTTCAGCGACAGAGCGTGCAGGGCCTGCCGGGAAATCGCCCGATCCGGTATAGTCGGGTCCGATTCGGCGCTTCCGTAAAGGCCGTCGCCTGCGATCGGGCATCCGATGTGCGCAAAATGAACCCGGAGCTGATGGGTACGCCCGGTGATCGGCTCGGCCAGCACGATGGCACCGAGCGGCGAAGCGGCAGCTGTGCGGTATTCGGTGAGGGCATCCTGCCCATCTTTTGGGGCACAGACCTCGCGGAGCATGGTGCTGTATGGCTTGCGGCGTATGGGAGCATCGATCCGTCCGGCGGGCGGATCGGGACAGCCGTTCAGCACGGCAAGATAGGTTTTCTGAATTTGTCCGGCTTTCATGAGAGCGGACAGGCGGGCGGCAGAGGCCTGACTTTTGGCAATCAGTACAACGCCGCTGGTATCGCGGTCGAGCCGGTTCACGGCGCGGAAGACAAAGGGGATTCCCCGGTCGGCGAACAGCGCACAGAGACCGTTTGCAAGGGTATCCGTCCGGTGATCGTGAGAGGGATGGGTCGGCATCCCGGCCGGCTTGTTGAGTGCCATGCAGTCTTCATCCTCGTACAGGATGTCAAGCGGCATGGGAGTCGGCGTGAGAAATTCATTTTCATCCTCGGCGCGGTCATCATCGGCCAGCGTGAGGGTATCGCCGGTGTGCAGAATCGCCCGCACGGTGGCATGGCATCCATTGAGCCGGATGCCGTCCTCGCGCTTCTTCAGCCGGGTAATCAGCGTACGGGAGATGCCGTTCTGATAGAGCCAATCCTTGACGGTGCGGCCGTCAAAGCGGCTGTCAACGGTGATCTGCATGGCATCAGCGGGTGACATTCCGGATCCATTTCCGGCTCCGGATACGCAGAAGGCAGAAGGACATTTTCAGAACCTCGTCGCTCATCAGGCAGGCATAAACCCACCAGACGGGGAGCTTGAAATAATAAGCCGTGATAAAGCCGAGCGGAATCGAAAAGATCCACATGGGGAGAAAATCGCAGAGCATGGCAGTCACGGTATCGCCGCCGCCGCGGATGACACCGACAATGGCGGTGGTGTTGAAGCTCTTGATGAAGATAACAAAGGACATGACCGTGATGATGTTCTGGGCCGCTGCCTTGGTTTCATCGGCAACATTGAAAAGATCGACGGCCGCGCCGCGTATGATAAGCACAACGCCGGACATGAGGATGCCGAGAATGACTGAAAGCGTCAGCATGGTTTTGGCATAGGGATAGGCATTTTCCTTCCGGCCGGCACCGATTTCCTTGCCGATGACAATCATGGTGGCATTGGCAAAGCCGATGGCGGCCAGCAGGCCGATCCGCTCCACAATGTTGGCCACGGAATAGGCGGCATACGGAATGTCGCCCAGATTTCCGATGACAACCGAATGCAGGGTTATGCCAAGACCCCAGAAGGTTTCGTTGCAGATGACCGGCAGGCTGTAGCGGATGAAATCGCGGACCAGCAGCAACTGAATCCGGAACATCTTGGCGGGGCGAAGGCGGACCTTCTTTTCGCAGAAAATGACATAGATGAGTACCATGCCAAGCTCGAAAATCCGAGAAATGAGCGTGGCCCATGCGGCACCCTCGATGCCGAGTGCCGGAGCGCCGAACTTACCGAAGATCAGAATATAGTTGAGAACGATATTCATCAGAATCGCGGTAATATTGGTGAGCAGCGGTATCATGACCTGCTCCGTGGAGCGCAGAACGCCGCAGAGCAGCGTCGTCATGGAGGCGATGAGATAGGAGGCGAGCACGATGCGCAGGTACCTGACACCAAGCGCGATGACCTCGGGGATCGAGGTGAACAGGCCCATGACCTGCGGTGTGAAGAGATAGCAGAGTGTGACATAGATGCCGCCGATGCCGAAGGCCGCGATGGCGGCAATGCCGGCAACCCGGTTGATGGTATCGGTGTCATGTTTGCCCCAGTACTGGCTGATCAGAACCGAAGCACCGGATACCATGCCGAACAGGAAGAGCGAATAGACAAAATAAGGCTGATTGGCCAGATTGGCCGCGGAGATGACAGCTTCCGAGCGCTCGCTCAGCCGGCCGAGCATGACGGTATCCATCATGTTGAGCAGAAGCTGCATGACATTCTGGAGGGTCAGCGGGATGGCAAGGCGCAGAACCACGCGGTAGAAATTTTTGTCTTTGATGAGAAACGGGGTATGTGCGGATCGGGTCATGATTCGGCGGACTCCTGTGATGTGGCGGAAATGTCGGAGGGAGCGCTCTCCTCCGGTTCGGGCGGATTGACGGTTTCTTCCGCCGGCCGCTCCCCGGCGGGAGATTCTTCGGAAATGTCGGCTGCCCCGGCAGATTTTTTCTTATACCAGAGCCGGATCAGAAGGGTTGCGGCAATGAAAATGAGGATGGAGGCGGCGGAGATGGCGACGCCCGCATAAAAATAGCGGGGCTGATAGCGCAGGCTGAGGGTGTGCTCGCCCGGTGTCAGAACGGCGGCAGTCAGACAGTCCAGAACCTCAAAGGTTTCCACCGGTTCGCCGTCGCAGAGGATCTTCCAGTCCTCGTCAAACGGAACGGTCATGAGGAAGAGGGTACGGTCCTCGTGAACGGTGATGCTGCCGTCAAAGGCGGAGTCGCTGTGGGAATCGATGCGGTAATTGCCTTCCTGCAGCTTCGTCATGGTTTCCCTGAAAAGCTCCTCGTCGAGATACCAGAAATAATCGACACCGGTACCGACATACAGATCGGTCTTGTCCAGATTCAGCGAAACAATCAGCTCTTCGCCTGCAGGCTGGCGGCCGATGGATACGATGCGGCAGGTTTCATTGGTGAAGTATTCGGAAATCTCCTCGCCGTTGACCTTCAGCGTAGCATCCCGCTTGAATTCGCTGGGGAAATAGACGAAGATCTCGCGGTCATTGACCGGCGTGAAGGTGAAGATCACCCGTCCGGCGTAGGTTTCCTTGATTTTGGTGTATTTGCGGTGACCGGTTGCATAGGAGATCTCCAGATTCTCGGTCTCCGGCTTCAGCTTCTTGTAGGCCTTGAACAGCTCGATGTCTTCCTCGCTTCCGAGCATATCGGTGACGAGATCGTTCATCAGCTCGAAAGGCGAATCGTAGTCCTCCATATCGAACTCGGAGGCGGCTTCGCTGATCATATAGCCCAGCGAAAGGGCATAGTCATTCCGGTAAGCGGCGGTTTCGTTGGTTTCGTCCGTCGAAATGGGATCGCCGTATACCGCGTTCATCTCCTTCTCCTGGAGGGTGAAAAGGTATTTCACGCCCAGCAGGCTGTCCGAGACGGGCGTGCCGCCGAGATATTTCGACCAATGGGATTTGGACGAATAGCCGAGCCGCTGCAGAAAATCGATCTGCCTGGCGTTGAGCGTGGAGGTGGAATTTGACAGGCCCTTGATGTTCAGCGTGAAGTTGTCATTGGTTTTGCGGTGCTCGGTCTTTTCGGCACGGTAGAAGGAATTGTCGGCCGAGGTGACCTCATCGATAATCGGCTCCCACTTGTTCATGAAGTTGACATAGGAGGTGCGGCTGGAATAGCTGACATCCTCATCCAGCGAAACAACCTCGGAAAGACCGTTGCAGAAAAGCTCCAGCATGAGGAAGACCACCATGACGGTGGAAATGGCGCCGTCCAGCCAGCGCCGCCGCCATCCGCCAAGCAGAATCAGATGGGCGGCCACCAGCAGAATGGTGAACCAGACACAGAAAATATCGGGCAGATTCTCGTATTCGAATTTCTGCATGATAAAGAGCAGCAGGATCGCACCGACACCGGAGCCGGCCAGCAGCTTGAAATTCAGCTGATCGATATGCTCGAAAATGAGATAAGCGGCGACCACCATGATGAAGCAGAGCATGAAGCTGTAGCGGTAGTTCAGCCAGTTGGGGCGCTGGAAGCCGTGCCAGATCAGGTCGATCGTCGAGCCGTTGAAGCTGAAGATGAAGAAGAGCATCATCGCGCCGTATCCGATCCGCTTGCGGAGGGAAACCGACGAGGCAATGAAGAAGACCGGCAGAAGAATCAGCACCAGCGTACCGCAGTAGAGGAAGGGGAGCCCTTCCGGACGGACGGTATCGTAGGAGGAGGGATACATCTTGGTCAGCATATCGAGAAAATCGAAGCGCTGGACAAAGTCGAAATTGGGCTTGGAGAAGGTATTCTTGCCGAAGCTGAGCGAATGATAAGCGGGCAGAATGATGGAGGCCGCCATGCCGACACCGAGCAGGGAGAAGCAGACCATCCGGATGAAGGTGCTTGGAAAATGCTTGCGCTCACCGAGCGGATTGCGCTCCTCGGGCGTGCAGACGAAATAATAGAAGAAGAAGTACGCGGCCACGCCGATGCAGACCATATAGCCGATGTAATAGTTGGAGAAGACAGCGGCGGCCAAAGTCAGGGTATAGAGCGTGGTTTTGCCGTATTTGATCAGCCGCTCCACACCCAGCAGAATCAGCGGGAAGAAGAGCAGGCAGTCAATCCACATGGTGTTGTGCTGCTGGACGATGGCATACGAGGACAGCGCGTACATCATTGCAAACAGAACCTCATTCAGCGGCCGGGTCGGATGAGAGGCGTGCAGATAATAGCACATATTGAAGCCGGACAGACCGCACTTGAGAAGGAGAATCCAGTAGAGGGATTCGGTGATCATTCCCTCGGGAAAGAGGGCGACGATGAAGGAGAAGGGGCTGGCGAGATAATAGGCGATGATGCCGAGAAATTCGCCGCCGAGCGCGCGCTCAAACGAGTATAAAAAGCCCTGCTCACCGCGGAGAATATCGCGGAGGGCCTCGAAATAATAGACATACTGACCGTTGAGATCAAGGACAAGGACGGAGCCCTTGCCGAAGGGCCATACCTCCATGGCAAGATAAATGAGCGCCATAACGGCCATGGGGAGCACTGCGGCCAGCCAGATGTGCTTCACGGTGCGAAGGCGCGGGAGAGAAGGAGCGTTGTTCATGTTTCGGATTCCTTGTGATCTTGATTGGTGGAATTGTCCTGCGGCTCGGTCCTTAGAATGCGGCGGACACTTTTCTCCAGCTTGATGCGCGGGAGAGTCAGATCGCGTCCGCAGTCGGTGCAGACAATACGGATATCGCTGCCGACCCGGAGAACACGGAAGGTGTTGCTCTTTGGTGAGCAGGGATGATTCTTTTTCATTTCGAGAATATCGCCGACCTGAAAGTGCAGAATTTCGGCCATACAGCTTCCGCCTCCTCGTACAGGCATAGTTTGTTATCTTATATTATAGCACAAAATATGGCGTTTGTATAGGGCTTTTCCAAAAGTTTACGAAAAAGCCGATGTTTTTTTATACAAAAGAAATCATTTGATTTTACGGATATTTTTCGCTTTTCCTATTGACAATTGCATCTTGCTGTGATATAATACTTAATTGTGAAGGAATGTATGCAGAAACAATGCGGCATTCCCTCTCCTTGCCGGGTACAAATTCAACGCGGTATCCGGTCTTATGTCCATGAGGAGGTGTAACTTAAATGGAGAAAATTTCGTCCTATGAAACCCTGTTTATCGTCGATGTGACGGGTGGGGAAGAGAACGTAAAGGCTCTGGTTGAGAAGTTCACCGGTCTGATTGCTGCCAACGGCACCATCGAATCGGTCAACGAGTGGGGCAAGCGCAAGCTGGCTTACCCGATCAACGATCAGCCCGAGGGCTACTATGTTCTGGTCGACTTCAAGAGCGAGCCTGCATTCCCTGCAGAGCTTGAGCGTGTCTTCGGCATTACCGACGGCATTATGCGTTCCATCGTCATCAAGCATGACGAGAAGAAGGCTGCCAAGAAGGCTGAAGCTCCCGCCGCTGAAGAAGCGCCCGCAGCAGACGCTGAATAATCCCGGATTATCCAAACAGGAGGAAAACGACAATGGCAAACTTCAATATGAACAAAGTCATTCTCGGCGGCCGTCTTACGGCGAATCCCGAGCTGAAGCAGACCACCAGCGGCATTATGGTAACATCGTTCTCGATCGCTGTTAACCGCAGATTTGCTTCCCGGAGCGAGGATGGACAGAACGCCCAGCCGCAGGCTGATTTCATCAACTGCACTGCATGGCGTGCCAATGCGGAGTTCATTTCCAAGTATTTTCACAAGGGATCGTCGATTTGCGTTGTCGGACAAATCCAGACCCGCACCTGGACCGACCAGCAGGGCAATAAGCGCTACGCAACCGATGTTGTGGTAGACGAAGCCTACTTCGTCGATTCCAAGGGCGAGGGTTCCGGTTATTCGCAGGGATACGGAGCGCCCGCCGCTCAGGGCTATATGCCCTCGGCTTACAGCGAGCCTCAGTATTCGACTCCCGCCGGACAGGCTCCGGCATCTCAGAACGGCTCCGCTCCTCAGTTTGAGGTTGTGGATAACGACGACGAGCTCCCGTTCTGACCAAATCTATAAAGGAGGTTTCATAAAATGGATAGAGAGAGAACCGAAAGAGACGCAGCGAAGCCCTTCCGTCCCGGTATGCGCCGCAAGAAGAAGGTCTGCCAGTTCTGCGCCGAGAAGATCGACGAAATCGATTACAAGGATGTAGCAAGACTGCGCAAGTATATCAGCGAGCGTGCCAAGATTCTTCCCAGAAGAATTTCCGGTACCTGTGCAAAGCATCAGCGTCAGCTGACCATTGCTATCAAGCGTTCGCGCCACGTAGCTCTGCTGCCCTATATCAGCGACTAATCAAAGAGAAATCCCGCTTCCGTTCGGAGGCGGGATTTTTTTTGCTTCAGACAAGGGTATTTGTACGGGGGATTATCCACAGCTCTGTGAAAAGACAGGCGCAGAAGGCCAGCAGCGACAGATTACCGCCTGCACGCAGGCAGATCCATATGGAAAGCAGCCACAGGAGAAAGGCGGCCGCTCCGCCGATCTGCGAGAGCAGCCGCTCCGGTTGTGGGGTGCGGCAGGCAAGGAGGATTTCCCGCAGGATACAGCCGCCATCCAGCGTGGGGATGGGAAGCAGGTTCAGTGTGCCCAGTATAAAGCCGGAGCTGGCAAATAATCCGAGTGCGGGCGAATCCGGATATGCCGGGAGCAGGATGGCCGCCACAGAGCACAGAAGGTTGGCCAGCGCGCCGCCGCTCCAGATAAGGAGTTTTGCCGGCAAGGCGGCATCTTCAAGCGAGCCGGAACGGATTTCCATGCCAAACGGTGTAATCATGACGGAATCCACCCGCTGATGGAAGAGAAGCATGGCCAGAAGATGCCCGCCCTCGTGGCAGAGAGCCGCCGCCAGCGGAATCAGCGCATAGACACTCCGATCAAGCAGAATCCATATGCCGGCCAGAATCCATGCGGACGGCCGGATCTGCAGGCGGGGGAGCTTCACGGATCCGGTCTGACAATGGGCGGCAGAAGCTCTTCGGGCGGAACCGGGGCTGCGCCGGCCATGACGGGAATCACTTCACCGGTATCGGATGCCAGAATCACGCCTGCGGCAAAGGCGCTGATTGCCTCACCGCCGGTGCCGATAGCATCACCATCACCTTCAGAATTGGCGCCGATCAGATCGGACAGCGAAACGCTGATGTCGCCGCCCTCGGCTGTCAGAATATTGTAGGATAGAATCCCGCCGGATACAGCCAGCAGGGTAACGGTCAGCAGAATGCTTTCCAGCCGCGAATGTCGGTTCATACAAAACACCTCCGGACACATTGTATGCATCCGGAGGCGGATAAATGCGGGAGCAACGGCTCAAAGCCTTTATTGAAAGTAATTTTTCAGCCGCAGAAGACTGCGGAGCTTGACAAGATACAGCGTTACCAGATTGGTTGCGGCCAGATCGTACAGCACGAAGACAGCATTGCACAGAAGGAAAACTTTAATGTGGAAGCCCAGACCAGTATCCGGAAGGTGGAAGACATATTCCGAAAGCAGAATCAGAAGCGCGAGAATGGAGTTGAAATAACTCAGCTTCAGAATCCATGCAACACGATAATGGAGCCGCTCAAACATGGCCTTCAGGATCGGATAGATGCCGCCGAAGAGCAGATAGAGCAGGGCGCCGAACTTATCCGGCAGGAGAAGCAGGGAAAGAATGCCCGTTATCAGCCAGATCGCATACGGATAGCCGCCGCCGATTTCAATGACAGCCAGATAAATGAGCAGGGAAGCGATCGCCACCATTGTCAGATCCAGAAAGAGAATGACGGATCCGAGCAGGAGAATGATTACGCCAAGGGCGGAAAGAATGGCCGCCAGGGCGATTTTTTTGGTTTTTTTCATCGCTGTACCCTCAGCAGCAGGAGATCAGATCGCCGCCGCAGCATTCGCAGAGGCAGTCGGCGCAGATCAGACCCGAGCAGAGATCGCAGGCGGAAGTGCTGTTGACACGCTGGGAGGTGCGGTAGCCGCCGCCAAAGTTGGCGACATTGGCCTTGATCCGCTCAAGTGCGGTCCGGTATTCGCTGTTGGCGGGATCCATATAGCAGGCCGTTTCGAGGAACTTCTGGGCATCGTAATACCAGCCGCGCTGGATCAGCACACAGCCCTTGAGGTAATTCCATTCCGCGTTGCGCCCGCTTTGACCGATGGCATCCAGAATCAGCTCGGCTTCGGAATAACGGCGGTTGTTGATCAGCTCGCGGACATGGACATAATCGCCGTAGCCGCCGGATGCGGATCCGTTTTTCTGACCGCCGGCCCGCTCCTTCTGGATGGTATCGTAGGCCTCGTTGATCTCCTTCATCTTTTCCTGAACGAGATCGGCCAGCGGATTGTCAACATAATTGTCGGGATGATATTTCCGGGCCAGCTCGCGGTATGCTTTTTTTATTTCCTCATCGGAAGCGTCCCGGGAGACGCCGAGCACTTTATAAGGATCATTCATAAATTCATATTCTCCGTTTCGGACTTCACCGGCTTTCCGTCGGACGGCGGATCGGTGAGCAGGCGGTCGATGACGGCGGGAAGACCGAGGTAAACTGTATTTCGTATAATATTTCCGTATTCGGGAAGGGCTTCGCAATCCATGAGATCAATCGCCGCTTCAGCACCGATAAGCTCCATTGTCAGCGCACTCCGCACAGAGTCGCGGTCACGAAGGAAGGCGGCATCGGCATCGTCTGCACCGTATGCGGCCAGAAAGGGATTGTAGGAGCCATTCTTTTTGTCAGTCTCCCGATCGTCAATGGCATCGGCAAGATAGACAAAGCGGCCGATATGGCGGCCGATTTCGCGGGCCAGACGGTATTCGGTGCTGCCCTCGGTAAATCCGCAGGCACAGACAGCGGCCATCAGACGGCCGAACGGCTCGGCGGCTTTGTCCGGGGAGGGACAGCCTTCGGTTTCCAGCGCGGCCTGATTGGCCAGCTCGCGGGCAACGGTATCGCAGAGCGCCTCCAGATCGGTCCCCTCCGGTGCGGTTTTCAGCGCACGGCGGCGGATATGGCCGGCGGCGGGAAGCAGGCATCGGGCGGCCAGCTTGCGATAGCCCTTTTCGTCGGTGATATCATCCCGGATTTTTCCGTATGTCAGCAGAGCGCTGGCTCTTGCACAGTAATCCAGCTGTGCGGAATCGGTGAGAACGGACCGCTTCTTGGCGGGATGCGCGATGCATCGGTGTCGGACGATTCGGCCCGATTCTCCGGCCAGTATCAGGCGGATCAGCGCCAGAAAGACAAAGTCATAGCTTAAACTCAGCCTGGAAATGCAGGCGGTGTTTCGCCCCATTGATCGGCACAGCCCGCAGTAGATGCTGCGGTAAAGCTCGTATTCCTTCACCTTCAGCTCGGCGGCGACCGGCTTTATGTAGCCAAACATTCTGCATCCCTCCTGCTGTCGGAGCCTGTCTATGTATATTGTACTCCCCAGAGATATCCCCAGACTTAATGGAAGATTAACTTTTTGTAAATATTATACGTTATTGCGATCAGAGCGCGAGTATGCGGCGCAGACAGGCGGTCAGCTGCTCGGCTGCACGGCGCTGGCCCTTGACATTGGGATGGCCGTTGGCGCCGGTTTCATCCGCAAATTCGTAGATCGGACGGACCGGTTCAAAGTGAATTTTTTCATCCGTGAGGCGAAGCTTCTCAACAACGCGGGCCAGCTCCTTTTCGTAGCGGAGGCCCATCATGCCGTAGAACCAGATAATATGCGCATCGGGATAGACCTCGCGGATGCGGAGCAGGAAGGCGCTGGCACCGGCACCGAGTGTTTCGTCGGGAACCTGTGCGCCGCCGTCATTGGTGGAGGCATTGACGATCACCGCATGGGGAATCCAGGAGGAGAAATCATGCTCCGTGCGGAATTCACGGGCTTTGTGCTCGAAAAATTCGGGAATCCGATAGCCGATTTCGCCGGCACAGTTGCATATGATGCCCTGCCCGGAGATGGCTTCGATGCGGTAATCGGCATTCAGCGCTTCGGCTGTGAGCGAAGCATAGGCCGCCGAGGCATCCTCCTCATAGGTTGTGAAGATATGTACATCCGGTCCTGCCAGAACACCGTAGCCGCAGGTGATGGAGTCGCCGAGGAATTCCAGCCGCAGATCGGACGGTGCCGGCGGTGTGAGAATCGAAGCGGATGCATCCGGGATTTCCAGCGCACGGACATACAGCGGCACATTGCCTTCGGTCAGACGGGAGAAGCGCAGGGTATGCGGGCCGTTTCCGGATGCCTTCAGCAGGATCTTTTCGCGGCCGTCGGTGACGGCAAAGGTCTGCTCAGTGTGATCCAGCCGGACACGGACATAGACCGGCTGATCGACATGAAGACCGGCAAAGTGAAGGATGATGCGGGATCCCGTGAAGCTTGCGCGAAAGCCGCTCATGCTCCAGATCAGCCCAAGTCCGTGCTCGGTGTCAAGACAGCGGCCTTCCAATGTTTTGTTAAGCTCATAAAGCGGAACGATCATGCTTTTTCCGATCCTTTCATGGCGGGGGTATCGTTTTCTTCTTCCGGTCGGGCGCATTTGCGTACGCGGATTTCATCCACCAGCTTTTCATCCACCGAAAGAATATCAATTTCAATTTCATCAAAGACAAAGTGAGCGCCCTTTTCCGGGAATTCGCCGAGTTCCTTGGTGACCCAGCCGCTGACGGTCTGGGGCAGCTCATCCTCACTGACCGACAGCTCCAGCCGCTCAAACATATCCTGTGGGCGGGTATCGCCGGAAACGATCAGCGCGCCGTCCGCTTCCTCGCGGATCTGCTCGATGACCTCATCATGCTCATCCCAGATGTCGCCGACCAGCTCTTCGATCACGTCCTCGAGCGTGGCAACGCCCATGGTTCCGCCGTAATCGTCGAGGACAATGGCCATGTGGGTCTGCGCCTGCCGGAATTGCTCCAGCAGCTTGGAGATTTTGACATGACAGGGGACAAAGAAGGGCTTGCCGAGCGCATCTTCGATGCGGGTGCTTCCCTCACGGCGGAGTCGGTAGTAATCCTTTTCGTGAAGGACACCGAAAATATCGTCGATGGTTTCCCGGTAGACCGGAAGGCGGGAGAAGCCGGATTCCATGAACAGCTCGCCGATTTCTTCGAAGGGCGTATCATCGTCGATTGCAACCACATCGACACGGGGTGTGATGATGTCACCGACCTCGACGTCATTGAATTCAATGGCGGAGCGGATCAGCTCGCCTTCCTGTTCATTCAGGCCGCCGTCCTGCGTGGCTTCATCGACAATGGTGATCAGCTCATCCTCGGTGATGGCCGCCGTGCCCTTGAATTTGAAGATTTTGGCCAGCAGCTTCTTCCATAACCGGAAAAGCAGATTCAGCGGCGTGAATACGATGCAGATCACGCGGATAACGGGGGCGATGGTCATAACAAAGCCGTCCGGAAGCTCCTTGGCGATGCTTTTGGGAGAGATTTCACCGAAGATCAGCACGAAAACGGTTGTGACCGCGGTGGAAATGGCGGCGCCGTTGGTCGGAAACCATTGAACGAACATGACGGTGGCAAGCGAGGCCATGGCGATATTGACGATATTGTTTCCGATAAGTATGGTGGAAAGAAGGGAATCGTAGTCTTCAACCAGATCCATGACGAGGGCGGCGCGCCGGTTGCCGTCGCCTGCCAGCGTTTTCACACGGACACGGTTGAAGGTGGAAAAGGCAGTTTCCGTAGCGGAAAAAATGCCGGACATAGCAACAAGAATCAGGAGTGCGATAAGCATACCGCTGGTACCCATGAGAACAGTTCCTCCGAAAAATGTAATGATGGTTTATGGGGACGGGGAAAAGATCACGGCGGGGACAGCGGGCAGTCGCCTGTTGGAGTCAGAATCCGATACGGGGTACATCGGGGCCCAACGGAAGGATCGCTCATGAAGATATTCACTCATTTCTGTTTTGATATTTGCCGGCTGGCTGAAAGCATACACCGGGCATTATATCTATTATACTTCATTTGCGCGAATATTTCAATAGGGGAAGGGAAATATTCCTTGTTTTTCCGTAAAAAAACCCGGAAGAAGGAATCTTCCGGGGGAGTTTCAGAGCAGACCGAGATGTTTTTTCAGTCGTGTCCGGTCAAAAAGCAGACCGATCAGACCAAAGAGGATGGCGCTGGCCACGCCCTGCAGCAGATTGAAGAAGACCGAAGCGGCGGGGGCGGCAAGGCTTCGTGTCAGAAGGATCTCATACAGATAATACCCGCCGATGCTGATCGCGCAGGCTGCTGCACAGGCAATGAGATTGCGGCGGCAGAGAATTTTTTCGGAGCGGGCGGTGAAGGGCAGAGCCAGCAGGGCTTTGATAATTACCGTTCCCGGCATCCAGATCAGATAGCCGGTGAGGGCATCGGCGAGTCCCGCGCCGATGGCACCAGCCGCACAGGCGATCGGAGTCGGCAGCAGAGCGGCGGCCAGATAAAGGAAGGCATCGCCCGGATGAACATAGCCTCCTGCGAACGGCAGACGCGGCAGATAGGCTGTGGCGACAAAAATCAGTGCGGCGAAAACCGCACCGAGGACAAGATGGCGCAGGGCGTGGTGTCGGTTTTGCATATCAGGATGGTGGGTCATTGGGGATTCCTTCTTTCGGTAAGACGGTACAGATTCGGCTCAAGGCACAGACCTTCGCGGCGCGGGGAATCGGTGCGGGCCGTATCGGCGATGAAATCGGCGGTCAGGCGGCAGGCATTTTCAACGGCACGGCAAAAGGGTTGATTCTCCATCGCCTCTCCCAGCAAAATCGAGGCAAACAGATCACCGGTTCCGGGATAGCCGCTTGCAAGACGCGGCTGCTCGATGACGGTCAGCTCACCGTAATCCAGCGAAATGCTCAGAAGACGGTCATCCCACTCGATGCCGGTGAGGGCGATCCGTCCGACCTTGTAGCGCTCGGCGAGCGCAAGGGCCAGACGGCGGCCGGTCGATTCCGCCGCATCACGGGATGCAAAGGGCGCGGGATAGGCCTCATCGGTCAGGATGCAGGCTTCGGTGAGATTGGGGGTGAGGATATCGGCCAGATGGCAGAGCTCGCCCATCCGATGGCACATTTCGGGGGTGTAGGTCTGATAGACCTCACCGTCATCCCCCATGACCGGATCGACCAGAATGAGCGGACGATCCTTGCACGCGGAGGAATGGCCGAACATTTCAATGGCGGTGCGTACGGTATCAATCTGCGGTGCGCTTCCGAGAAAGCCGGTATAGATGGCATCAAAGCTCATGTCCATCTGTCTGTAATGCTCCAGCGCGGGGAGCATGGTATGGGTCAGATCGTAGAAGGTCATCCCACAAAAGCCGCCGGTGTGGGTGGAAAGCAGGGCGGTCGGCAGAGGAACAACCTCCATACCCATGGCGGAAAGCGCGGGAATGATGACCATCAGCGAGCACCGTCCGAAGCAGGACAGATCGTGGATGGCCAGTATGCGCTGCGGTTTCACGGACGAAAGCCTCCTTGACATTTTTGGATATATAAATTATAGCACAAAGCGGGGTGAATTTCAATGACCAGATTGTAAAAGGATTTCATGTCCAGGAAAAAAAGCCGCCCGAAGGCGGCTTTAGGCAGATGCGCGGGTTTTCAAACAAGACGGTTCAGGCCGGGCTTGATTTCGACTGGCTCACCGTCCACGCTGATCCAGAGCGACTGGGCACAATCGCTGAAGACCATCGTGCGGTCAGCTGAGAACTGCATTCTGCGGAGGCCCGAGAGATAGTCATAGATTTCGATGTTGGTGGCGTACCAGACCTTATCCTCAAAGGTTGCGGTGAATTTGTCGCAGAATTCTTCGATCATCGCCCAGCTGTTGTTGGCAGTATTGCGTGCCAGCTCAAAGCTGTGTCCCCAGATGTAGAAAAGGGGCGTGCCAAATTTCCCGTACCACGAATCGCGGAAAAGATCGATTTTTCCGATAATATCATGGCTGTGATGGCAGGTACCTTCCCACATCATGAAATCGGCCGGGAGCTTGAATTCTTCGGTTGATCCTGCCGTGCGGGCATAGACAAAGCCGCAGGCCTTGATGCAGTTCATGACATCCTCGTTGACAACTCCGTTAGGGTAGGACATTCCGCGGACGGGATAGCCGCAGGCCGATTCGAGAAATTTTTTGTCCTCAATCATTTCATAGAGCAGCTGCTCCCTCGGGATGGCATCGAAAAACGGATGATTCAGCGAATGGGCGGAGATTTCATGGCCGGCATAGACGGTTTTCAGCTCCTGGGGCTTGATCCAGGAATCGGATGCCTGAATGCGGCCGGAAATCAGATGAAAGGTTGCCTTAATGTGATACTTGTTGAAGATTTCAATCAGTCGGGCATCGTGGACAGCGCCGTCATCATAGCTCATGGTCAGCGCTTTCTGCCGTCCGCCCGGATACAGGTATTGAATGTTCATGGTGGTTCTCCTTATGGAAGATCGAAAGTGGAGCGCGAAAGGATGCCTCCGTTTATCAAAGCTCTTCTATGATTCGCGCAATGGCATTTTCCGATACGGAAACCGTGATGCGGTCGGCCTCGGCCTTCAGCACATCGGATGCATTGGCGACCGCATAGCCGATGTCGGCATAGCGGATCATGGAAAGATCGTTTTCCTGATCGCCGACACAGACAACGGTATGGATAACATCCCGTCCGCCCAGATACTCACGCAGACGGGCAACGGCATTTCCTTTGCCGCCGTCCGGGTGATGGAGCTCCAGCCCCTGTCCCCAGGTCTGTACATTGGTCAGCATCGGAAAGGCTTTTGCATAGCGCTCGCGGAAATCCTCACGGATGAAGGGACGGCAGACCATAACCAGCGTCATGATGCCCTGCAGCTCCTCGCGCTGCGCAAGCTCTTCCAGCATACGGTCGGCAGTTTCGCCTTTGATGGGGCTGAAAAGGGTGCCGTGTGTCAGCGAATTGGCGCGCATCTCTGAGCAGTCGGGGCTGTTTTTCTCTGTGAAGCGGAGAACCTCACGCACCAGCTCATACGGAATCGGATTCAGCCAGATCGGACGGTCGGCTTCCAGATCGTAGATGGCATTGCCATTCAGCGCCACAACGGGAGCATTGATCGGCAGACCCTGTACCGTTTCCCGGAAATGAGCCGGTCGGCGGCCGGTTGCCATAGTAAACCGACCGCCGTTGTTGGTGAAGGTTGTCAGAGCATCCAGATTCTCCGGTGTCGGCGCGAGTGTACCGTCCAGATCGGAGCAGAGAAGGATGCCTGAATAACGAAGCTTACCAGCCAAGGAGCTTCAGATAGTCGCGTGCGAGCTTGATGCACTCCAGAGGCGTTCTGCCCATGGAGGGCTGATCCTGCTCAACAACAACCCAGCCGGCGCCTGCCTGTACGGAAGCATCAAGGATGTTGGGAACGTTCTGGTTGCCAAAGCCTACCGGACGGAATTCAAAGTTGCTGGGACGGGCCGGAGCCTTCTTGTCGATGCCGATCAGCTCGTACATATCGTCCGACTTCTCGCCTGCGAAGTCCTTCAGGTGGACAACAGGAGCGCGGCCGGTGTACTTGAGAACATACTGTGCGGGGTTCTCGCCGCCGACATTGGCCCAGCAGGTATCGATCTCGGTCTGAAGGAGATCCGCCGGAACCTTCTGATAGATCAGATCCAGGCCGTATACGCCGTCGATCGTAACGAATTCGAAGTCGTGGTTGTGATAGAGAAGGGTCATGCCCTTTGCCTTGGCGATGGTGCCGATCATCTTCATGTCTTCGATGGTCTGATCGAACTTGGAGCCGCCGGGACGTCTTTCCTCGATGACATAGGGAACAACGACATACTTAACGCCGATTTCGGCATAGTCGGAGAGAACGCCTTCGGGATCCTTGACCATATCGTCAATCGGAACGTGTGCGGAAATGGGGCAGAGACCGAGCTCGGCGCACATTGCCTTGATGTCAGCGGGCTTGTTGCCGAAGAGGCCGGCGAATTCAACGCCCTGGTAGCCCATCTCCTTAACCTTGATGAGGGCTGCCTTCATGTCCTTTGCGACTTCATCGCGGATTGAATAAAGCTGTACAGCTACGGGAAGTGCCATTTTTGTATCCTCCAAAAAAATTATTTGTTTTCTGTTGCTTTCAGACGGATTTTGCGTCTGGATCCATTATATCACATTACCGGAAAAATTACAACCGTTTCGGATGAATTTTCACAGCGATGCTTCAAAATATACGATTTTTTCCGCCTTATCCTTTTCCGCCGAAGAATTTCGTCACGCCGAGCGTTGCGAAGTAATCGGCCGGTGTTTCCGCGCGGCGGATGAGCTCGGCGGTGCCGTCCTCCTTGTAGAGAAGCTCGGCGGAGCGGAGCTTTCCGTTGTAGTTATAGCCCATGGCAAAGCCATGAGCGCCGGCATCGTGGATCGCCAGAATATCGCCGATTTCAATTTCGGGAAGCATCCGGTCAACAGCGAATTTGTCATTGTTTTCGCAGAGACCGCCGGTGATATCATACTTGTGATCGCAGGGGGCGTTTTCCTTGCCCATGACCGTGATGTGATGGTAGGAGCCGTACATGGCCGGCCGCATCAGATTGGCCGCGCAGGCATCACAGCCGATGTATTCCTTGTAGATGTGCTTCTGGTGGATCGCCTTGGTGATCAGAAGTCCGTTGGGGGCCAGCATATAGCGGCCGAGCTCGGTGAACAGCGATACACCGTCAAGGCCGGCCGGAACGAGGATTTCCTCGTATACGCGGCGCACACCCTCGCCGATCACGGCAATATTGGCAGGCTCGGCATCCGGAAGGTAGGGAACGCCCACACCGCCGGAGAGATTGATGAAGGAAACGCTGACTCCGGTTTTTTCTTTGATTTCCACCGCCAGACGGAACAGCTCGCCGGCCAGAGTGGGATAGTATTCGTTGTTGGTATTGTTGCTGGAGAGGAAGGCATGGATGCCGAAGCGCTTGACACCGCGGTTCTTCAGAATCCGGAAGGCCTCCAGAATCTGCTCATGGGTCATGCCGTATTTGGCATCGCTGGGGCTGCCCATGATCTGGGTGCTGATCCGGAAATCGCCGCCGGGATTGTAGCGGCAGCATATGGTTTCGGGAAGACTTCCGGTCACTTTTTCAAGATAATCGATATGGGTGAAGTCATCCAGATTGATGATGGCATTCAGCCGGCGCGCTTCGATGAAATCCTCGGCCGGGGTGGCGTTGGAGGAGAACATGATTTCATCGCCCGCGAAGCCGACGGCATCGCTCATCATCAGCTCGGTCAGCGATGAGCAGTCCACGCCGCAGTTTTCCTGGCGCAGAATGTCGAGGATGACGGGATTCGGCGTTGCCTTGACGGCGAAATATTCCTTGAAGCCTTTATTCCAGGCGAAGGCGGCGTTCAGCGCACGCGCCCGCTCACGGATACCCTTCTCGTCATAAAGATGGAAGGGGGTGGGATAGGTTCCGATAATTTTTTCAAGCTGCTGCTTGTTGATAAAAGGGGTTTTCACTGCTTTCACTCCTATATGTTCATTCCTGCTTTATTATATCACAATCGGGTATCCATGTCAAATGTTTCATGTGAATTTTTCGGTTTTTCTTGACAATCCCCTGCCGCAGGGGTATAATGAATACAAATTCATTTCCCGGAGGTTTCCCATGAAGAACGAACTCTGGCAGTATTATGCCGAACCGTCGGTTTTCCGTGTCGGTGTCCGGACCCGGATTACGGTGACGGCGCTGGATTCCCGCTATGCTTTTTCCGATGACGGAGCCTACACCGTCCGCTTTATGCCCCTGACCCGCAATACTATCCGCTTTGATACGGAGGCGGTGACGGTGAAGGCAGAGGCATCTGACGGTAAGCTGACCTGCTATTATACATTTGATCGTGAGGAGGAATATTTTCTCCGCGTTTTCTCCGGCGACACCCGGATCTGCCAGCTCTCGGTCTATGCGCTGGAGGGCGATCTGTATGCCATGCGCCCGCTGAAGGGCGACACGCACGTCCATTCCTGCCGCTCGGACGGCAAGGAAACGCCCGCCGTTGTTGCCGCATCCTACCGCGAGGCCGGCTTTGATTTTATGGCGCTGACCGATCATCACCGCTATGAGCCGTCGCTGGAGGCCATCGATGCCTATCGGGATATTCCGCTCGGCATGACACAGATGACGGGCGAGGAGGTCCATTCGCCGGATACCTATCTGCACATTGTGCACCTTGGCGGCGATTACAGCGTCAACGAAATCTTCCGGAGCGACAAGGATGCCTTCCTGCGCGATGTTGCTTATATCGATCGGACGGCAAAGATTCCGCTGACGGATGAGAAGGATCGCTTTGTCTATGCCTCGGCGCTCTGGTGTGCCGGGCAGATCAAGCGGGCCGGCGGCCTTTCGATTTTCCCGCATCCCTTCTGGATCTGGGATGTCTACAACGTGCCGGATGCTGTCTCGGAGGCGCTCTTTATGAACGATGTCTTCGATGCCTTTGAACTGATCGGCGGTCAGTCAGCCCACGAAAACAATCTGCAGACGCAGTATTATTATCATATCCGGGAGCTGTACCGCGAAAAGCGGGGCAAGCGGCTCACGATTCCCGTGCTCGGCGCTTCCGATTCGCATGGAACCATCAACAGCGGTTGGTTCAATCGCAAATATTCGATCGTTTTCGCCGCCTCCCGCAAGAAGGAGGATATTATGGATGCCATCCGTGCCGGGCGAAGCGCGGCTGTGGAGCGCTATGAGGATTCCGGTAATTTCGGCGTTTACGGTGAGCTTCGTTATATGCGCTATGCCCGCTTCCTGTGCGAGAATTATTTCCCGCGTACCCAGCGGCTCTGCATGATCGAAGGCCAGCTGATGCGCGAGTATCTGCTCGGTGCGGAAGGTGCGGCCGATCTGCTTGCGGCCCGCGCCCATACCGTTGATCGGTTTGCCGATCGGTACTTCGGCCGATGATCCGCCCTTTTTCGCGGATTGCCGGATGGTCGGTCCGGCGGCGGATTCTGACGGCGTTTCTGCTTCTTGCGCTGGCGGCTGTTCTGATTCTGCTTCCGATTGCCTTGGATGACAGCATCCATACGGTGTGCTATACCCTCACTTCAGCAAAAATTACCGATCCGGTGCGGCTGGCGCTGGTGACGGATTATCATTCCTGCGATTACGGTGAGGGAGCATCGGAGCTGGTTTCGGCTATCGAAGCCGCCGATCCGGATGCGCTTTTGCTGGTCGGCGATATTTTCGATGATGTTATGCCTCATGACCGTGCGTTTGAATTCACGGCAATTGCCGCCAAGCGGTGGCCCTGCTTCTATGTCACGGGCAACCATGAAATCTGGAGCGGCGAGGCGGAAATGATTCTGGAAACGCTGAAGGGGTGCGGTATTACGGTGCTGTCCGGCGATACAGCTGCCTTCACCGTCGGCGCGACAACGCTGACAATCGGCGGGCTGGACGATCCCGACCGGGAGCTGTGGCAAGACCAGCTGGTGTCGGTATGCGAAGATCTGCCAAAAGAGAATTTCGCCATCCTGCTGTCCCATCGGCCGGAGCGCGCGGAGATGTATCGCCGTCTTCCCTACGATCTGGTGCTCTGCGGTCACGCGCACGGCGGACAATGGCGGATTCCCGGCCTGCTCAACGGTCTGTATGCTCCCCATCAGGGGCTGTTCCCCCGCTATGCGGGCGGGCGGTACGATTCTGGCGATCAGACGATGATTGTCAGCCGGGGCCTGGCGCGGGAAACCACACCCGTTCCACGGATTTTCAACCGTCCGGAGCTGGTAATCCTGGAGCTGCTTCCAAGTGGTGAATAAAAAAGAAGCTGTCGCCAACTGGCGGCAGCTTCTTTTATCCGAGATTATTTGATCAGCGTGATACCGCCGATGAGGGGGAGCTTCTTTGCACGGCCCTGAACAGCATTGACGATGCCGAGGATCGAGAGAATGAAGAAGAGCAGGTTGACCAGGTTCAGAACCAGGCTCAGCGCTGCGATGATGCCGCCCAGACCTACGATGCCGAGGATGGCGCCGAGGATCGAAACAACGATCGAGGAGAGTACGCCCCATGCGATTTCAACGATAGCCAGAACCAGACCCTGGTTGACGTGGAAGCGGGCGAACTTGGACTTGGAAGCCGCGAACAGCGGGATCAGAACCAGCCAGGACAGGTACGCCAGAACGGCCATAACCTTGTTGTCGGCGATGTCTTTGGCATCGAACTGGTCAGTGGTATCCTCAGTGTTGTTGAATTCCTTGATTTTGTCGCTGAGGTCGAACTCAGCCTGGGGGGCAGCCTTGGCTTCCGTCTTGGGAGCTTCGGATGCAGTCTGTGCAGCTTCGAGCTTTTCACCGCAGCCGGCGCAGAATTTTGCGTCGTCAGCAAGCTCCATGCCGCAATGCGGGCACTTTACCATGATAAATTCCTCCGTTAGATATATTTGCGGTTTCCCGCGTGAGCAGATTTTCTGCATTTGCTACCCAATATTATAGCACACAAATCGACATTTTGTCAATAAGATTTTATAAATCCGACATAAATACTTCTTATTTCTTGACAAGCAACCGGTTTGGGTTTATACTGTAACAAAAAAAGGAGGCATTCCTATGACAACCTGTACACCCGAGCAGGCGGGTATTCCCAGCTCTGCCATTCACAAATTCCTTGCCTCGCTGGAGGAGAATCATCTGGCGACTCACGATATTCTGATCGCACGAGGCAATCAGATTCTGTTTGAGCACTATGTTCCGCCCTTCCATAAGGATTATCTTCACCGGATGTATTCGGTGACCAAGAGCTTTGTTTCCCTTGCCATCGGGTTTTGCCTGCAGGACGGTCTGCTAAATCTGGATGATCCGATTGTAAAGTATTTTCCCGAGGAAAGCGCCGATGTGACCGATGAAAACGTGCGCAGTCAGACTATCCGCCATATGCTGATGATGGCAACGGCGCGGCTGCCTTCCAACTGGTTTGCCGATCGGTGTCCCGACCGTGTCCGCCATTATTTTGAGGGCAATCGCCCGACTCACACGCCCGGAACGGTCTTTGCTTATGACAGCGAGGGATCCTTCATTATGGGTGCGCTGGTGGAGCGGCTGACGGGAATGTCCCTGCTGGCCTATCTGCGTATGAAGTTGTTTGATAAAATCGGCGTATCGCAGGGCGCGCATTTCCTGCATTGCCCGGGCGGCCATTCCTGGGGCGATTCCGCTCTTTTGGCAACGCCGAGGGATCTTCTGCTGACCGCCCGCTTCTGCCTCAACGGCGGCAGCTGGGACGGTGAGCAGCTTCTGGATGCCGACTATATGCGCGAGGCGACCTCATGGAAGATTTCGACCGGCGATCCCGACACGGCGCATCCGGAAAAGCAGGGATATGGCTATCAGTTCTGGATTACCTACGGCAAGGGTTTCTATTTCAACGGTATGGGCTGCCAGTTTGCTGTCTGTGTACCCGAAAAGGATCTGATCTTTGTCACCAACGGCGACAATCAGGGCCGGACCGACGGTGCCAATCTGCTGATTAAGGGCTTCTATGATGCCGTTGTATCCGAAACGCAGGACGCGCCTCTGCCGGAGTCCGGTGATCACGCCAAGCTCCTTGCGTACGCTTCTTCCCTCAAGCTGGCAACAGCCGTCGGAGCGCTGTCCTCGCCGATGGCAGAAAAAATCAGCGGCGCGGAATACACGCTGGAAGAGAACCCCATGGGCATCACCCGCTTCAAGCTGACCTTTGATGAGGCCGGCGGCCGCTTTGATTACACCAACGCACAGGGCGATAAGTCGCTTCCCTTCGGGTTCGGTGACAATGTCTACGGCCTTTTCCCGCAGACCGGCTATTCGATGGATGTCGGATCGGTCACCAGCCCCGGTCACCGCTACAGATGTGCGGCTTCCGGTGCCTGGAAGGATGCCAATACGCTCTCTCTCCGTGTTCAGCTGATCGATGAGTATTTCGGCAACTTCTGGGCCGAGTTCAGGTTCGACGGGGATTCGGTCCGCTTGAATATGGTCAAGGCCGCCGAAGATTTTCTCGACGAATATCACGGTACGGCCGTCGGCCATCGGTAAAAACATATGAAAAGAACCGGACGATTATTCGTCCGGTTCTTTCTTGTGTTTGGGAATTCAGGCGTTTTCGGGAACGGGCTCGGCAGCAGGAGCGGCGGCAACGACTGCAGCAGCAGCGGCATCTTCCGCTTTGTCGATTTCAATGCTGCGATAGCATTCCATACCGGTACCGGCAGGAATCAGCTTACCGATGATGACATTTTCCTTCAGACCGAGCAGATTGTCAACCTTACCCTTGATGGCGGCCTCGGTGAGAACCTTGGTCGTTTCCTGGAAGGAGGCGGCGGACAGGAAGGAATCGGTGAGGAGTGCGGCCTTGGTGATACCAAGCAGCACCGGCTCTCCGGTTGCCAGACGCAGATCCAACTCGCCGTTGTCAATACGCTTCTGAACGGCATCGTTCTCGCGCTCAAATTCGAGGAGATCCACAACGGAACCGGCCAGCAGCGTGGTGTCGCCGGCATCCTCGATGCGGGTCTTGCGGGTCATCTGACGGGCAATAACTTCGATATGCTTATCGTTTACTTCAACCGACTGCAGACGGTAAACCTTCTGAACCTCGCGGATGATGTAATCGTAGGCGGCATCCAGACCGTTGATGCGGAGGATATCCGTCGGGCAGATCGAGCCTTCGGTCAGCGCCTTTCCGGCGGCAACCTCCATGCCGTCCTCGACGGTCAGGCGGGTTCCGAACGGAATGGTGTAAACCAGTTCCTCGGTGCCGTCCTCCGGCGTGATGGTGACGGTGTGAATACGTTTGTTGTCGGCGATCCGGGCAATACCGGTCTTTTCGGCGACAATTGCGGTCTTCTTCGGACGGCGGGCTTCGAAGAGCTCTTCGACTCGGGGAAGACCCTGGGTGATATCTGCACCCGCAACACCACCGGTGTGGAAGGTACGCATCGTAAGCTGAGTACCCGGCTCACCGATCGACTGAGCGGCGATGATACCGACTGCTTCACCGACGTTAACCGGCTTGGAGGAAGCAAGGTCGGCACCGTAGCAATGCGAGCATACGCCGTGCTTTGCCTTGCACTCGAGGATCGTACGGATGAGAACACGCTCAATGCCGGCCTTGACGATGGCATCGGCCTGATCATCGGTAATCATGGTATTGTCGGCAACGATAACCTCGCCGGTCTCGGGATGAACAACATCGCCGATGACGAAGCGGCCGACCAAACGGTCCTTCAGCGGTTCGATGACTTCGTTGCCGTCCACGATCTTGGATACCCAGATACCGTGGCGGGTTCCGCAGTCCTCCTCGCGGACGATCACATCCTGCGAAACATCAACCAGACGGCGGGTCAGATAACCGGAGTCGGCGGTCTTCAGAGCCGTGTCGGACAGGGACTTACGGGCACCGCGGGCTGCAACGAAATATTCCAGAATGTTAAGACCTTCACGGAAGTTCGACTTGATCGGCATTTCCATGGTCTTACCGTTGGTTGCGAACATCAGGCCTCGCATACCGGCCAGCTGACGCATCTGCGTGATGTTACCGCGGGCACCCGAGTCGGACATCATCTTGATTGGGTTGTAGCGGTCGAACTTTTCAAGCAGGGCGGCGACAACGTCCTTGGTTGCCTGATCCCAGATTTCGATAACCTTCTTATAACGCTCATCCTCGGACAGGCGGCCGCGCTGGAAGTACTTCATAACCTCGAGAACCTGCTTTTCGGCCTCGGATACGATGGTGTACTTTTCCGGCGGGATCGTCATGTCGGCAATCGAGATGGAGAGCGACGACTTGGTGGAATACTTGAAGCCCATGGCCTTGATGGCATCCAGCACCTGTGCAGTGACGGACGGACCGTGCTTCTTGATGCAGCAGTCAATGATTTTACCCAGATCCTTCTTCTTGGTCGGGAATGCGATTTCCAGATCCAGAATGTGATCGGGGTCGCTGCGGTCAACAAAGCCCAGATCCTGCGGGATCGGACGGTTGAAGATCAGACGGCCGAGAGTTGCATCGATCACGCGGGTATATTCAACGCCGTTAACCTCGCGGGTAACGCGGACCTTGATAGCGGCGTGCATACCGAGCAGGCCGTTTTCGTAAGCCATAACAGCTTCGTCAAAGTCGCGGAATACATGGCCTTCGCCCGGCTCGCCGGCGCGGTCGATGGTCAGATAGTAGGAACCGAGGATCATATCCTGCGAAGGAACGGTAACGGAACGTCCGTCCGCCGGCTTCAGCAGGTTGTTGGCAGAAAGCATGAGGAAGCGTGCCTCAGCCTGTGCCTCGGAGGAAAGCGGGACGTGAACCGGCATCTGGTCGCCGTCGAAGTCGGCGTTGAATGCGGTACAAACCAGCGGGTGAAGCTTGATGGCACGGCCTTCGACCAGAATCGGCTCGAATGCCTGAATCGACAGGCGGTGCAGAGTCGGTGCGCGGTTCAGAAGAACCGGATGCTCCTTGATAACGTTTTCGAGGGCATCCCAGACCTCGACCGAAACCTTTTCGACCTTCTTCTTGGCGTCCTTGATGTTTGTGGCCTTCTGGGTTTCAACCAGGCGCTTCATAACGAAGGGCTTGAAGAGCTCCAGCGCCATTTCCTTCGGCAGACCGCACTGATAGATCTTCAGGTCGGGACCGACGACGATAACCGAACGGCCGGAATAGTCAACACGCTTACCCAGCAGATTCTGACGGAAGCGGCCCTGCTTACCGCGAAGCATCTCGGAGAGGGACTTCAGCGGGCGGTTGTTGGGGCCGGTGACCGGCTTGCCGCGGCGGCCGTTGTCGATAAGGGCATCGACAGCCTCCTGCAGCATACGCTTCTCGTTGCGGATAATGATGTCGGGAGCCGACAGCTCCATCAGCTTCTTCAGACGGTTGTTGCGATTGATGACGCGGCGGTAGAGATCGTTCAGGTCGCTGGTGGCGAAGCGTCCGCCGTCCAGCTGAACCATGGCACGGATATCCGGCGGGATAACCGGGACAACGTCCAGGATCATCCATTCGGGCTTGTTGCCCGACTTGCGGAAGGCCTCGACGACCTCCAGACGCTTGATGATGCGGACTTTTTTCTGGCCGGAGGCCTGTTCCAGCTCGGCGTGCAGGCTCTGGGAAAGCTCGTTGATATCAAGCTCGGCCAGAAGCTCCTTGACAGCCTCGGCACCCATTCCGACACGGAAGGAATCCGCGCCGTACTTTTCGACCATCTCCTGGTATTCGATCTCGTTGAGCAGCTGCATCTTGGTGAGCGAGGTGGCTCCGGGATCGATTACGATATAGCTTGCGAAATAGAGTACCTTCTCGAGAAGACGGGGCGTGATGTCGAGCAGCAGACCCATACGGGAAGGAATCGCGCGGAAATACCAGATGTGCGAAACGGGAGCGGCCAGCTCAATGTGGCCCATACGCTCGCGGCGGACCTTCTTGGTGGTAACCTCGACACCGCACTTTTCGCAGATCTTGCCCTTGTGGCGGACGCGCTTGTACTTGCCGCAAAGACACTCCCAGTCCTTGGTCGGACCAAAGATGCGCTCGCAGAACAGGCCGTCGCGCTCGGCTTTCAGGGTACGGTAGTTGATGGTCTCCGGCTTTTTGACTTCGCCGTAGGACCAGCTTCTTATCATATCAGGAGATGCCAGACCGATTTTTATCGAATCAAATACATTTCGTTCCATCTAACTGTTTTAGCTCCTTGATTATTCAATCATGGTAATCGTAACGGGGATTACTCTTCTTCCGGGAAGTCATCGTCGATATCGAAGTCGGCGAATTCGTCTTCTTCTTCGTAGGCTTCAATTTCTTCGTCATCAACCGGAGAGAAGCCCTCCAGCTCGCCCTCATCGGCAACACTTTCGCCGATATCCGGATCGGATACATAGGTGGGAGCGAAATCATCCTCTTCACCCAGCGTTGCAAGCTCGATGACATTGCCCTCCTTGTCGAGAACCTTGATATCGAGTGCGAGTGCCTGAAGCTCCTTGACCAGAACCTTGAAGGCCTCGGGAACGCCCGGTGTGGGGATGTTCTGTCCCTTGACGATGGCTTCGTAGGTCTTGACACGGCCGGTCACATCGTCGGACTTAACGGTCAGGATCTCCTGCAGGGTATACGCAGCGCCGTAAGCCTCCAGAGCCCAAACTTCCATTTCGCCGAAACGCTGACCGCCGAACTGAGCCTTGCCGCCCAAGGGCTGCTGGGTAACCAGCGCGT
>JAZNKS010000106.1:0-38766 GCA_045578725.1 Candidatus Flemingiibacterium sp. | reverse complement strand
ATAGGTCGAAGGTGTAAGTGCAGTAATGCATTCAGCTGATCGATACTAATAGACCGAGGGCTTGAACTAAAGGCTTGTTGCCTTGAGTTTCGTAAACGTTCGCTTCTCTTCCCCCTTTATTTGGTTTTCAATGAGCATTTTCAAAGTTCAAAAGTGCTTTCAGTACTTGCAAACTTGTACCTTTAGCTCAGTTGGTAGAGCAACTGACTCTTAATCAGTGGGTCCAGGGTTCGAGTCCCTGAAGGTGCACCATAGTCAGTGACATTAACGTTGAGGGTCCACCCGTTCCCATTCCGAACACGGAAGTTAAGCTCAACTGTGCCGAAGATACTTGGCTGGCGACGGCCCGGGAAAATAGGTCGTTGCTGACACACACCCCTTGGGTGTAATCAGTAGTTGGTGTTATTAACGTTGAGGGTCCACCCGTTCCCATTCCGAACACGGAAGTTAAGCTCAACTGTGCCGAAGATACTTGGCTGGCGACGGCCCGGGAAAATAGGTCAACGCCAACTTCTTTTTCTCAGGAGCTTTCCTCTTGAGTTCCTATTCCTCCTTAGCTCAGTCGGTAGAGCGCATGACTGTTAATCATGATGTCGCTGGTTCAAGCCCAGCAGGGGGAGCCATATGGGGGATAGCATTTGCTATCCCCTTTTTCTGTTTGGACCATTAGCTCAGTTGGTCAGAGCAACCGGCTCATAACCGGTCGGTCCCGGGTTCGAGTCCCTGATGGTCCACCAATAATACTGCCGGATCACAAAAATGGTAAGTAAAGATCTTTAAGATCAGAATATAAAAAATGACGAAACATTATTTGTGAATATTGCTAATATTGGTATGTCATATCTTCACTATGTCAATTCATCTGTGGGGGGACATCTGATACAACCGCAGGTAGTTCCATTGAAAGGGCTTTTAATGAAGTTGGTATAGACGATGTTGCTACAGAAGGCATATATCACGCATACTATGCTAATGTCAGGGATTCGTTGTCAAGTGACAGTTTTGGGGAAGTTAATTTCAATTAAATGTCTAAGAAAAATTTATATACATTGATTGTGTTGTTATGTGTCCCTGCCGTTATAATTGTGTTCTTTGTAATTCCCACTGTCTTTTTTACTTGGGTTGTGGATCTTGCTCCTGCTCAAATCCCGGACAAAATTATACTTTCAAATTTTAACGGTATTGATGAGCAATATCTGGAGATAACGGATTCGGATCAGATCAACGAGATACTTTCGCTATTCGATAATATCTGCATATATGGAGTCTGGTCATTATCTTCCTACAGCAAGTATAATCCGTTCAGACGAGCTCCGGGATTGAGTCTATACCGGACAATTACATTTGAATACACCGAAAGCGATAAGATATCATACAAATTTGATTACAATCGAATTGAAAGTAAAGGGAAAACGTACTGGTTGTTGGGAAAAGGGTTAAGCAAGCTCATTGATATGCTCGATGAGTCCCAACCGATAACGGATTGATAAAGATGTATCCGACACGTTCTACAATATGAATTTGCGCTGATTTCGTACAGCCAAGTAATGATAGAGTCGCTCAAAGCAAACACTCTGTTGAAGCTGGCTGCGGAGCAGACAAATTACTACGGACCATTAGCTCAGTTGGTCAGAGCAACCGGCTCATAACCGGTCGGTCCCGGGTTCGAGTCCCTGATGGTCCACCAAAGCATGAGCCGCTGTTATTTGACAGCGGCTCAAATTCATTCTATAAGGAGATTCTTATTATGTCAGAACAGCAGCATTCCGTCCTCTTTATCGGAAACAGCTACACCTACTACAACGATATGCCCTCGGCAATCTTTGCTCCGATTGCGGACGCGGCCGGGATTTCCGTGAAGGTGAGAGCGATCACCAAGGGCGGACACTATCTGTATAAATACGCCGATCCGTCCGATGAATACGGCGCGATTGTGGATGAAGCCCTGTCGTCTGCGCATAATGGAGAATACGATTTCGTAATCCTGCAGGAGCAGAGCCAGCAGCCGGCCGGTGAAGATGCGGCGGTCTTTTTCGATTCGGTCCGCAGCCTTTCTGCCCGGATCCGCACGCTTGGAGCACAGCCAATCCTTTATTCGACCTGGGGACGCGAGAGCGGCTGCCCGGTTCTGGCCCAAAACGGCTGGACCAATGAATCCATGACTTGGAAGCTGGCGGCATCCTACAGCGCCATTGGTGAGGAGTGCTCCATTCCGACGGCGATGGCCGGCCTCGCATTCTTTGATGTATACACTTCTCATCCGGAAATCGGGCTGTACAATCCCGATCAGTCGCACCCCTCTTATGCGGGAAGCTATCTGGCCGCGATGACCCTGTTGGGACGGATATTCCAAGTACGGCCGACTTCCATCCGTTTTGACGGTGAGCTGGATTCCGACCATGCCGCCATTCTCCGTGCGGCGGCGGAAAAGGCGGTCTTTGATCCGCCCGCTGTTCCCGAAGCTTACCGGATGAGCTCGGTCGGTGTGACAATGCTTGACAGATGATACTACCACGCCTCGGAAGAAATCCGTCTTCCGGGGCGTCTTTTTTGCCCGAAAACTTCGGTTTCCTTTCAAAAAAACTCCAAAAGGAAAAAATACCGTATTTACAAACCGCTGCAAAGATTATATAATATATATATATATAGTGCCATTCTTCGGACGGGAAGCGAGGTGCGGATCGTGAATTCCGAAATTAAACCGAATATCAGCCATCACTTTGTTTCTTGCGAAAAGGTTTATCCGGCCGCCGGGTCGCTGGCTGATCTTGGAATGCGGGATCAAGCCCAGATTGGGCTGGTGGTCGAGGGAAGTGGAATCCATCTGGTTCTGGATCAGGCGATTCCGTGCAGGGCCGGCGACATCTTTGTCACTCCGCCCGGGATTCCTCATGCGTATTTCCTTGAGAACGAAGGCGAGATGCTGACGATCCGCTGTTTGGATTTTGATGCGGCAGACCGGCGCGTATCACAGGATCCGACGGGATTTGAATGCTACGGGCTGTTTGATGACGGGTCGGTCTGCGCTTATGCAATGCTGAACCGGACGATGATTGACACCGTAACCGGGCTGCTTGATGCCATCGAGCGGGAGCTGGCCGAAGAAAAGAAAGCCTGGGAGGATGCGGCAGCCGGGCACCTGTCCCTTCTGCTGATTCATATCGCACGGTATATTGACAGTTCGATCAAAAATCAATCCGATGCTTCGCCGGGCGAGTGGAAGCTGGTGCTGGCGGCGATTCAGATTGTCCGCAGCAACTGCTGTGATGCCAATCTGACCCTCGGGCTCATTGCACAGACTCTGCACATCAGCCAGGCCCGTCTGAGCCGGATTTTTCAGAACCGTACGGGAAAACGGTTTGCCGATTATCTGCGGGCGGTGCGGATTGATTGCGCCTGCCGACTGCTGGAGCAAAGCAATCTGACCGTGGAAGAGATCGTACCCAACTGCGGTCTGCGCGATGTGGCATCTTTTTATAAAAATTTCAGTTTGTCTACAGGAATGACACCCAACGAGTACCGTCAGGCGAAAAGAATGGCCGGCGGATCGGCGGGATCAAATAAATCATTATCAAAAGAGGAGAAAATCATGGTTGCATTAAACGAAATCTCGGAAAACCTTCAGAAGGGTAAAGCAAAGGTCGTCAAGGAGCTTGTACAGCAGGCGATTGACGAGGGCGCGGCCCCGGAGCAGATCCTGAATCAGGGCCTGCTGGACGGCATGAATATCATCGGCGAAAAATTCAAGAACAACGAAGTCTATGTTCCCGAGGTGCTGGTAGCGGCACGCGCGATGAACATGGGTATGCAGATTCTGAAGCCCCACCTTGCCGCAAACGGCGTACAGGCAACCGGCCGTGTCTGCATTGGTACGGTTCAGGGCGACCTGCACGATATCGGCAAGAATCTTGTCAAGATGATGCTGGAGGGCAAGGGTCTCGAGGTCATTGACCTTGGCACCGATGTTCCGGCCGAAACTTTTGTGAAGACCGCCAAGGAGGAAAACTGCCAGGTTATCTGCTGCTCGGCTCTGCTGACGACCACGATGGGCGTTATGGAAGAGGTTGTCAAGGCGGCAGAAGCGGCCGGAATCCGCGATCAGGTCAAGATCATGATCGGCGGCGCACCGATTAACGAGGATTACTGCAAGAAGATCGGAGCGGACTGCTATACCTCCGATGCGGCCAGCGCGGCGGATGCGGCAGTTGAATTCTGCCGGGCTTAAAATATTTTCGGTTGCAGTAATTCCCCAAATGGAAGGAGGATATTTATGATACAGCTTACCGAACGCGAAAGAATGATCCGAACCTATAAACGGCAGGAAACGGACCGTATTCCAATGGTGGATGCTCCCTGGGCGGGAACGGTTCGCCGATGGCATCGGGAAGGATTGCCCGAAAATATTGCGTGGGAAGATTATTTTGGATTTGACAGATGTATCCGGGTCTTTACAGACAATTCTCCGCGATTTGAAAAAAAGGTATTGGAGCAGACAGAGCGATACAGAATAGAAACAACATCCTGGGGCGCGACGCAAAAGGTGTTTAATGAGCTCGACTCCACTCCGGAAGTGTTGGACTTTTACTGCGACAGTTCGGATAAATGGGCAGAAGTGAAAGCCGCAATGTTAAAAGATTATGATGACAGAATCGACTGGAAGCTTCTTGAGAGATGTTATCCTCAATGTAAAGCAGAAGGCCGTTTTTTGCAGTTGGGTCTTTGGTTTGGCTTTGATGTTGCTCATTCACGCTTGACAGGAACTGAAAATATGCTTATAGGAATGCGTGAAGAGCCCGAATGGGTAACGGATATTTTTGACACGTATTTGACTACTACATTGAATCTTGCCCAGAAAATACTTGATGCCGGTTATGAGTTTGATGGCGTTTTTTGGTATGATGATATGGGATATAAGGGCTCTCCTTTCTTCTCGCCAAATGATTACCGTACACTTTTGAAGCCGTATCACAAAAAAGCTGTAGATTGGGCGCATGAGAGAGGCTTGGTCACGGAGATGCATTCCTGCGGATATATTGAGCCGCTGCTTCCGGATGTAGTCGATATAGGCGTTGAGATGCTTAATCCTCTTGAGGTCAAGGCAGGGATGGATCCCGATAGGCTTAAAAAGCTTTATGGGGATAAGCTTGCATTCCATGGAGGAATAAACGCACAGTTATGGGATAATATCGAACTTGTCAAGGCCGAAATGGAGCGTATCATTCCGATAATGAAGGAAGGCGGCGGATATGTATTCGCATCCGATCACTCTATCCCAAGTTCCGTATCTTTTGAAACAATGACTGAAATTTCAAGGCTTGCCCACGATCTGGGAAAATATTGATATCTGGAGACAGTGATATGAAATATAACATGAAGGAATGGGTCGGAGGACTTATGGGAACAGGGCCGAAGAAGCCGCTTCCCCTGCTGTCCTTCCCCTGCGTGAGTCTGCTTGGCATCACGGTGGGCGAGCTTATCTCGGACAGCGAACTTCAGGCAAAGGGAATGAAAATGGTTGCTGACAGAACCGATGCGGCGGCATCCGTAAGCTTTATGGATCTGTCCGTTGAAGCGGAATGCTTCGGCGCACAGGTTGTGCTGTCCGATGACGAGGTTCCTACCGTGAAGGGGCGGATTGTCAACGATATGGAGGAAGCCGAAGCCCTTGCTGTGCCGGCGGTTGGAAGCAAGCGCTCCCGGATCGGGATCGAAACTGTGAAGGCGGTGTGCCAAACGATCACCGACCGTCCGGTGCTGGCGGGCATGATCGGTCCCTATTCGCTGGCGGCAAGACTGCTCGATGTATCCGAGATTATGATGGACTGTTACGATGATCCCGACATGGTGCATACGGTACTGGAAAAGGTTTCGGCTTTTCTGATCGGATACGCAGAGGCTTACAAGGCGGCCGGCGCGGGCGGTATTGTGATGGCTGAGCCGGTAGCGGGACTTCTGTCCCCGGCGCTGGAGGAGGAATTCTCCTCACCGTATGTGAAGAAAATTGTGGATGCTGTGCAGGACGAGTCCTTTGTTGTGATCTACCACAACTGCGGCGACAATGTACCGAAGATGCTGGAATCCATCCTTTCCACCGGTGCGGCTGCCTATCATTTCGGAAATGCGGTGGATCTGGAAAACGATATTCTGGCAAAGATTCCCGCCGATACGGTTGTGATGGGAAACATCGATCCCGCCGGCATTCTTCGGATGGGAAACGCCGAAACCGTTCGGGAAGCCACGCTGTCCCTGCTGGCGCGCTGCGCGAGATATCCCAATTTCGTGCTGTCATCGGGGTGTGACATCCCGCCGATGACTCCGTGGGAGAATCTGGATGCCTTTTTTGAGGCGGCAGGTGAGTATTATGGAAAAGAATAAATTGATTGAGAGCGTGCTTGCGCTCGGGGCCCATCGTGCCGGTATTGTGGCGACCGGCGAGATCGTTTTAGATCGTGTATTCCGGGATATCTGTGCCGCCAATGCCTGCGGAATGTTCGGCAAATGCTGGATGTGTCCGCCCGATGTGGGCGATATCGACAGGCTGATGGCCGAGGTGGGGACCTATGACTTTGCGCTGGTCTATCAGACGGTGAATCAGCTTGAGGACAGCTTCGACTACGAAGGCATGGTGGATGCACGAAAGCAGCTTTATGCGCTGTCCCAACAGATCCGCCGGGCTTTTGATGAGATGGGTGTCAAAGGTTCGCTCCACCTGAGCGCCGGCGGATGCGGTGTCTGCCAAAAATGCGCCAAGCAGATCGGGGAGCCATGCCGCTTCCCCGATCGGGCGATGCCGTCATTGGAAAGCTACGGCATCCATGTGGCGGAGCTGGCCCGCTCGGCCGGGATGAAGTATACAAACGGGCCGGATACGGTTACTTATTTCGGTGCGGTTCTGTTTTCAGCGGATGGAGATCGGGATGAATAAGCCGATTACGGTCCGTGTGATGGGCGAGCGGCGGATCTGTGAAGCCGGCCTCACGCTGTCGGAGATTCTTCGCGGCGAAAAGCCCTGCGGCGGTCACGGAAAATGCGGCAAATGCCGGGTGATCGCCGCAGGTGCACTCTCCGAGTATGCCGCGGCCGAGTTGGAGCTGTTGAGTGAAGAGGAGCGGGGGGCTGGAATGCGGCTGGCCTGCCTGACCCGTGCGGTCGGCGACTGCGAAATTCTGGCATTGCCCGACAGACAGCAGACACGGATTGTCGGGGACGGCGATCTGCCCGAAATGGAAATCAAGCCGGCCTTTACAGGAGCCGGTGCGGCTCTGGATATCGGTACGACCACGCTTGCCGCGCGGCTGTATGATGATTCGGGACGCCTTCTTGCTGTGGCCTCTGCTCTCAATCCCCAGCAGCGCTGGGGCGCCGATGTCATTTCGCGTGTCGAAGCCGCGCTGGGAGGCAGGGACGGCGAGCTCACCGGCGCGATCCGCAGGGCCGTTGATGGTCTGCTGACAGAACTTGCCGAAAAAACCGGCATTCCCTCAGACGGAATTGGCCGTGCGGTGATTACGGGAAATACCGTAATGCTGTCCCTGCTTGCCGGGGAATCGGCGGAGCCTTTTTCTCATGCGCCTTTTGCTCCGAAGCGATTATTTGGCGAAACGGTAACGGCAGGAGAACTCGGCCTTTGCGCCCTTGCGAAGGAGACACCGGTTTTCCTGCCGCCCTGCATTTCCGCCTTTATCGGTGCCGATACTGTCTGCGCGATTCTGGCATCCCCGCTTTCCGATAAGGAACCGGCGATGTTGGCTGATATTGGAACCAACGGTGAGATGGCGCTGATGCATCGGGGGCGGCTTTGTGTCTGCTCCACAGCGGCGGGGCCCGCCTTTGAAGGCGTCGGCATTTCCATGGGAATGCGCGGTGCCGCAGGAGCGATTGACCGGGTTGCTGTTACGGACGGCCGGATGATGGCGCGCGTTATCGGCGGCGGGGATCCGACCGGCATCTGCGGAAGCGGATTGGTCGATGCGGCCGCCTGTATGCTGGAGCTTGGAATTCTCGATGAGAGCGGGTATCTGGAGGAGGATGAATGTGTCATCCGGGAGCCGGTATCGCTCACGGCGGGCGATATCCGGATGCTGCAGCTGGCCAAAAGTGCCATTGGCGCGGGAATCACCGTGCTGATGAAGCAGGAAGGACTGACGGCGCAGGAGCTGTCCGCGCTGTATGTGGCGGGCGGATTTGGAAGCTACCTTAATCCGGAAAGCGCGGCAAAAATCGGACTTCTGCCCCGCGCCCTTGCCGCCAAAACAGCGGCGATCGGTAATGCTGCGCTGGTCGGTGCCTCAATGATTTTACTGAATGCCGATAGGGAAACGACTGCAGCCGGAATTGCCGGATCCGCTGAAGTGATCGAACTGTCATCAAACCCGGATTTTTCCGAGCAGTTTATGGCAGGTATGATGCTCGAAGAAATATAGAGGAGAAAACAATGATCTGGAATCGCGAGCGGTATATCGCTCATGCGCTGTTTGAAGATACCGGCCGGGAGCTGTTCTGCGAGCTGTTTGGCCCGCTTCATGTGCTGGAGCGGGAATGGGAGCTGCAGGGGGCGCTGAAATCGGAGATCACCATGAAGGCCTTTGATTGGGATTATGTCCCGACCGTCCGGCTGGCAGGCGATACCGGTCCGCGCACGGGCATCACGCCCCGTACTCTGGAGGATACGCCCGAGAGGACCATCGCCATCGACCGTATGGGGCGGCGGACCAAGCTGATCAAAAGCAGCGCGACCATCGCTCTGCCGATGGATTATCCGGTTCAGACCCCCGAGGATTGGGAGCGCGTGAAGGGCTGGTATGCCTTTGATGAGAGCCGGATCGATAAGGAGGCGCTGATCCTCCAGCGAAAGCAATGGGAGAGCGGCTGTCTGTCTATTCTCAATATCCCGGGCGCTTTCGATGAGCCGCGCCAGCTGATGGGCGAGGAGGAGCTGTGCATCGCCTACTATGAGGAGCCGGAGATGCTGCAGGATATGCTGGAAACCTTTGCCGATACCGCTGTCCGGGTGATTGAGCGGATCGGTGCGGTTCTGCCGATCGATCTTGTCCACATCCATGAGGATATGGCCGGCAAATCCGGGCCTCTGCTCGGACCCACGCAGATTCAGACCTTCTTTAAGCCGTATTACCGCCGGATCCGGGAAGCGGCCGAAGCGTACGGCGCGAAGCTGTTCTCGCAGGACAGCGACGGCGATATTTCGCCGATCCTCGATGATCTGATTGACTGCGGCCTCAACTGTGTCTATCCGATGGAGCCGGTGGGAGGCAATGATATCGTCACCCTCCGCAAAAAATACGGAAAGAAGCTCTGCTTCAAAGGCGGCATCGATAAGCACGCGCTGACAAAAGGCCCGGATGCCATCCGCGCCGAGCTGGAATACCGTCTGGCCCCGCATCTTTTTGGCGGCGGAACGGTATTTGGGTTGGATCACCGGATTCCCAACGGCGTGACGATTGATAATTATCGGTATTATGTCGATCTCGGCCGGGAGATGCTGGGGCTGGAGCCCATTTCCGCCGAGGGCTGGAGCCGGATGGCATTCTGACGGCCCGGAAAGGCCGTCCCCGCACAGGTTTGCCGCGAAGTTCGCAAAACATATTGACAAATTCCGGATTATTCCTTATAATTAAATAGGCAGCAAATGGAGTTATTTTCGGGCTGCGCTCAGAAAAAGATAAGGAGATCTCCCCTATGAACAACAAGGAATGGTTCCCTACAGCGAAATTCGGCATGATGATTCACTTTGGCCTGTATGCTCTGCCGGGCGGTGAATGGAAGGGTCGCCGGATGCCGTACATCGGTGAATGGCTGCAGTCCTATTTCCGGATTCCCAATGCGGAATATGAGCAACTGGCTTCCATCTTCAATCCGATCTGCTTCAATGCGGAGGAATGGGTGCTGGCGGCGAAGAATGCCGGAATGCAGTATATGGTTGTTACCTCCAAGCATCATGACGGCTTCTGCCTCTTTGATTCCGAGTGGGACAGCTGGAATATCACCAAGGCCACACCCTTCGGCCGCGATATGATCGGAGAGCTGGCCGAGGCCTGCTACAAGCACGGGCTGAAGTTCGGTCTGTACTATTCGCAGGAGCTGGATTGGCACGATCCCAACGGCGGCGGCTACAAGAGCGGTCATACCAACTGCAATGAGATGAGCTGGACCAATGACTGGGACTATCCGGACAACGAATCGAAGGATTTCGCCAAGTGCTTCAACGGCAAAATCAAGACCCAATTCAAGGAGATTCTGACCAAATACGGCGATCTCTGCCTGATCTGGTGCGATACGCCCCACGTTATCACCGAGGCCCAGAGCATGGAGCTGTACGATATGATCAAAAAGTATCAGCCGGATGCGCTGGTCAATTCCCGGATTGGCAACGGTGTCGGCGACTATTTCTCCTGCGGCGATAATCAGATCAACTTCGATAAAACAAATCCTCAAAATACAGCGAACCGCAAAAATACGCTTCCGGTCGGTGAGCGCACGGGTCTGTATGAGTGCCCGGCCACATTGAACCATACCTGGGGCTTCAAGTATTTCGATGACGATTGGAAGCCGGCAGAGCAGGTAATCGACATCAAGAACAAGCTGAATGCACAGGGCATCAACTATCTGCTGAACATCGGCCCGGATCATCTGGGACGTCTGCCCGCCCCGGCCTGCGACATCCTGAAAAAGGTCGGCGAGAGCCTCTGAGGGAGGACTTTGCATGGAGCGCGGGATTCTGATTGCCGCCTTTCTGATCTTTTACTGGAATATCAGCGGGCTGGCAACCACCAATATGCTTCGGCTGACAAAGGGAAACCGGAAGCCGGTGCTGTCAAATGAATGCACCTGCGATTCCTGCGGGGCGAAGATCCCGCCGTTTTTCCAGCTGCCGATTCTCTCGTATATCGTATGCGGCGGCCGATGCCGCTCCTGTCATACGAAAATCCCGGTGTATCCGCTGATTCTGGAGATTTCGGTCATGGCCGGGATGTTTGCCGTCGCGGCGCTGGCCGGTTTTACGGCGATGGGCGTTCTGGCAAGCTTTCTGTACTATGAGCTGGTGCGGATTGCCGTCGTTGCCAAGCTTGGACGGCGGGAAGAGGGTTTTGCGCGGCAATATGTCATTGCGGTGCTGTCGATGCTTCCGTTCTGCCTGATATTGCTCTTTGTGTCGCTGCTGTATCAAATTGTGTGAAATGAAAAAGCGGTTCCCGCGTTGGCGGGAACCGCTTTTTTGTTTCATTTGAGAACAAACGGACAGCTTTCTTCGATGGCGAAATGGGAGAAATAACGCTCCTCCATTGGAATCCAATCACGCTGAAAACGCACGGACATGGCCTCTCCGTCGCGGATCCGGATCCTGCGGAGCTGCTCCTCGGGATCCACAGTCGAGAAGATCCGCAGATCGCAGTAATCGCCGAAAGCGGGATGAAGCGCATAAGAGCCCTCACAGATCACCAGCTGGGATGCCGGAATGTGCCGCGGCTCCTTGGTGTAATCGCCGATATGGCAGGCGAATACGCGGTAATCGAAGGACTCACCGCGCCCCAGATGGGGGAGCACCTCTTCGATGAAGCGCTCGCGGTGAAGATTCCCGCCCGGCTCGGCCATTCGCTCGGGCGGGCGCTGATCGAACGGCAGGAAAAAGTCATCCATATGGACAACCGGCGCGCCGAAAAATTCGGCGATCTGCGCCGCGGCGGTGGTTTTTCCCGATGCACAGCGGCCGTCGATGGCGATCACGGTTGTAAGTCCCGCGTCCAGCCGTTTGTCGATGGCGTTGAGAATCGGAAAAAGCCGGGCATAGCGGCCGTCGATGACCCGATAGGAGGGGAAATAGGCCGCGCGGTAGCCGTCGCTGTGGCTGACAGCCGGACAGCCGTCGGCGATGTATCCGGACAGATAGGCTTCCAGCGCTTCGGCGCTGAAGGGAAGCTCACCCCGGGATGCCATACGGCCGGCTTCATCAAGAGCCGAGCGGAATTCGTCCCGAACTTCCGGGGGAGCTTCGGTGTATCCTTTTGCGTGCAGATTGGCGGAAAGCGTGAAGATTCTGGCAAGCAGCCTTCTTTCTCTCGGAGAAAGCGGAGCATCCAGATAAAAGCGCGACACATCACCGAGTGATTCAACGGTCGGTGATGAGGCGGGATGCGGCATCCGGCTGTATTCCTCCTCCAGGCGTGCGAGGACTTCGGTCCCGCTGCGAACCATATGGCCGCATCCGAATACACGCTGATAGAGCAGCTTGACGGCATCGGACGGCTGCATGGCCGGATATTTTCCGGCGTGCGCGGCAAGAAGGGCTTGTACATTCATGTGAATACTCCGGATTATTTCTGATCGGGCATCAGCCGGGCCGCGCGGAGCGCGATGACAATCAGCGGGATCAGAAGGATGTGGCAGATGATGCCGGGAACGGCATTCAGGAAGGCGCCGGCCAGGAAGGCACCGAAGGTGAAGCTTCCTTTCTGGGCGATGGCCGAGATCCAGCTGACGATTCCCCAGACTACCCGTCCCGCGAGCATGGCTCCGATCAGGGAAACGTAGAGAAAGGGAATCTTCTTTGGCAGGATCCGGTAGAAAAGGCCGGCCGTGAAGCCATAGACAGCCATTTCAAAGGCCATGACCAGCGCGGCGGCGATCGGCGGCATACCGAAGATCATCGTGCGCAGGAGCGGGGATACGAAGCCCACCGCCAGACCCCACCACGGTCCGCAGATGAAGCCGCAGAGCAGCGCGGGAATGTGCATGGGTGAGAGCATACTTCCGATCTCCGGGATCTGTCCCGTGAGGAGGGGAAGTACCATGGCGAGGGCCAGACACATGGCGGCCAGCACCAGTTTTTTGATTGCGGTTTGTTTGGATTTTTGCATGATTTTTTACCTCCGTGAGCTTTAATAGCATCCGCTTCGGCGGAGGTACGCCCCGATCTGTCGGAACGTTGTGGCCGTTTCGGTCACGTTTGTGGGGATATTATACCATATCGGTGCGATTTTGTCAAGGGCAGACGGAATTTTCACCGGCCATTTCCGCAATCTTTTTTGCGGCTTCCTTTATCAGCGCGGTCATGGGAATATCAGCCACGCCGACGGCAATGGTATCGCACTTGTTGACGGGGATCAGAATCCGCGCGGCTTCGCTCTGGCCAACGGCGGCGGCCATGGCCGGGGTGACCTCCCCGTGAAGGGAATCGGTGATGGCAATGCCCAGCGGGCCGGTGATGAAATCGGCGCGGCGGCATCCCGCGATCACCGGATTCTCCCCGGTAGCGGCGGCATCGGGATTGGACTTGAGCATGGCGGCGGTGGCGATGCTGTTGGTTCCGACCGCCGTCAGATGCGCATCCGGCAGAGCCTCGCGCAGAGCATCGATCAGCTGGGCACCGATCCGTCCGCCCTGACCGTCAATGATGAGAATTTTTACTGCCATATTATCAGCCCTCCAGCAGCCGGAGCGCGTTTTCCGAATAGATCGCCGCCTTCAGCGAATCGGAAAGCTCCAGCGATTCAATGTATTCTTTGGCATCCGCCGGGGTAAACCAGGGGAAATCGCTTCCGAACAGAATCCGTTCGGGATTGTGATTTTTAAGCATCCGCGTGCACTGAACCTTGTCAAGGCCGAAGGATACGGCGAGCGAGGTGTCAATCCAGAGATTGTCGCGGCCGATGAGCAGCCGCTCCACATCGTCCCACTGCCGGTTGGAGCCCATATGTGCAGCAACAAAGCGCAGCTCCGGGAATTTGTCCATCACCCGGACAATCCGCTCCGGTGTGCAGTGGATGAAATCGGGGGAGATGAAATCCCATCCGGCGTGTGATACGAGGAAGAGATTGTTTTCGACACAGGCGCTGTAGATCGGATCGAATTTCGGATCGTCAACGGTGGTGGTCACATAGTCGGGATGAATTTTGATGCCGCGGATACCGGCATCCGCCAGCCGGCGTGCTTCCGCTGCAATATTGTCCGCTTCAGGATGAAGGGAGCCGAGCGCGTACAGCTGGGGCTGATTCTGATGAATGTCGATGGCGAAATTATTGACGCTGGTCTGCTGGTGGGCGTTGGTGGCGATGTTGAGGATGACCGAGCGGTCCACGCCCCACTCGTCCATATGAGCGAGGAGATCGGCGACGGTGCCGTTTCCGCGGTTTTCGATCTGACCGATGGCGGCCAGCTTGGGAATGGCCTTTTCGGCGACCTTATCCGGAAAGGCGTGGGCATGAAAATCAATCAGCATACAAATACCTCACATGAATGGGAATACAGCTATTATAGCATATCCGGGAGCAAAAATAAAGCATAACCCGTAAATTTTTTAATCGTCCAATTGCCCAAAATTTATCCGATATTTACCGAAGAAAAAGCAGATTGCATATTGCAAAAAACAGCAGAATGGTTTATAATATTATTATAATGGGGAAGAATAGTTTTCTGTATTTTGGACGGATCCGAAATGCGGGAAAGCGATTCTCTCCGGCAATACAGAATCAATCTTTCGGAGGTAAATATATGGAGATCAAGAACAGCGTGCCGACTTTCCGGTCGGCGGCGGCGCTTCGCGAGCTGGCGGCCGAAGAGGCCTCCGTTGCAAAAGCGCGCGTGAGCGCACTCTTCGACGAGGGGACCTTCGCCGAAATCGGTGCATATGCTCATCGGATGGCATCCGAGCTGGACGGAACCGGCAAGGGTGAATTCGAGGGCGTTATCTGCGGCTACGGAGCGATCGATGGACGTCTGGTATTCGCATTTGCGCAGGATGTGTCCCGCATGAAGGGAGCCGTCGGCGCGATGCACGCAAAGAAGATTGCCGATCTTTATGACCTGGCCATCAAGAACGGTGCACCGGTGATCGGAATTTTAGACAGCGCCGGCGCGTATGTGATGGAAGGCGTAGAGGCTCTGGCCGGCTACGGCAGAATCATGAAGAAGATTTCGGATGCATCCGGCGTGATCCCGCAGATCGCCGTCATCAACGGAATCTGCGGCGGTGCCATGGCAACCGCTGCCGGTATGTTCGACATTGTAATCGGCGCAAAGGACAGCGGCCGTCTGTATGTCAATCCGCCGTTTATTCTCAACAATATGGAAAAGGGTGCCGCTCACGGTACCATCACCGAGGCTGCCAAGGGCGGTCTGGTGGATCTGGTCTGCGAGAATGCCGACGAAGCCATCGCCTGCACCCGCCGCCTGCTTTCCTTCATTCCGCAGAACAACGCGGACGGAACGGCTTATTCGGCATCGAATGACGAAATCAACCGCCTGACGCCCGATGTGGAGTCGATCATCGCCGCCGCCGGTTATTCGATGGCGGATGTCATCAAGGCCATCGCAGACGATGCCTCCTTCCTGGAGCTCGGCGCGGATTATGCCCCCTCCATGCTGACCGGCTTTGCCGTTCTGAACGGCATGGTTATCGGTGTTGCCGCCAATCAGCCGGCCGTCGACGGCGGTAAGATCACCGCGGATGCGGCCAAGAAGGCGGCCCGCTTCCTCTCCTTCCTCGACTGCTTCAGGATCCCGCTGCTCACGCTGGTGGATACCGAGGGCTATGAGGTTTCGCCCGAGGCGGAAAAGGCTCCGTACAGCGCCGCTCTTGCCAAGCTCGCATCGGCTTATGCGTCGAGCGATATGGCCAAGGTTACTGTTGTGCTCGGCAAGGCCTACGGTGCGGCTTACACGCTGATGGGCAGCAAGTCGATCGGTGCGGACATCGCGCTGGCCGCCGACTGCGCAAAGATCAGCGCCATGCCGACCGCCGGTGCTGTTGCCTTCATGTGGGGCGACAAGGTTACCGACAACGCCAAGCGCGCCGAGATTGAGGCCGAGTGGGACAGCGTTATGGCATCCCCCGTATGCGCGGCCAAGGCCGGCGAGATCGACGATATCATTTCGCTGGACGAGCTTCGTCAGCGCACGGCGGCCGCTTTCGAAATGCTGGGTGCCAAGAATGCGCTCTGCCTGAAGAAGCGTCACAATAATCTCCCCCTGTAATGAAGGAGGATGGAACATGAATGGTATTCCCATGTTTTTAGCCGACACCGTCGTGCTGGAAACCTTCTCGGATAAGCTGATGTACGGTCTGAAGACCACCCTGCTCGGAATGGGTGTTGTATTCTCAGTGCTCATCATCCTTTGGGCGGTACTCAGCGTATTCAAGCTGGTATTCTACAAGGCACCTGCCAATGAGAAGAAGGCAGAAACCCCTGCACCGGCCCCCGCTCCGATCGCTCCCGCCGCTCCGGCTCCCGCACCGGCGGAAATGGACGATGCCGAGCTGGTTGCCGTTATCACCGCCGCCATCGCTGCGATGATGGATCAGCCCCAGACCTCTTTCCGTGTCGTGTCCTTCCGGCGCACGGCTTCCAAATAATGATTTAAGGAGATTACAACAATGAGAAGATTCAGTGTAACCGTTAACGGTAATGTATACGATGTAGAAGTAGAAGAGCTCGGTGCCGGCGCCCCTGCCGCTGCTCCGGCGGCTGCTCCTGTCGCTGCCCCTGCAGCTGCCCCTGCTCCCGCTGCCGCTCCCAAGGCCGCACCCGCACCCAAGGCCGCCGCTCCCGCAGGCTCGGCAGGTGCCGTCAGCGTAACGGCTCCTATGCCCGGCAACATCCTCAAGGTCAATGTATCCGTCGGTCAGGCTGTCAAGAAGGGCGATGTCATCTGCGTTCTGGAAGCCATGAAGATGGAGAACGATATCCCCGCGCCGCAGGACGGCACCATCGCTTCTGTCAATGTTCAGAAGGGCGCATCGGTCAACTCCGGCGACACGCTCGTCACCATGAACTGATTCCCGACGGGTTATCATTATGCTGGAAACAATTCAGAATTTTATTGATACGACGGGCGTTATGCGCCTGCTCGGCGACGGCGACTGGTGGAAGATTCTTGTCATGTGGGGCATTGCGTTCCTGCTGATCTATCTTGCCATCGTCAAGAAGTTCGAGCCCCTGCTGCTCATGCCCATCGCATTCGGTATGCTGCTTGCCAATCTCCCCGGCGCCAACCTGATTCATACGGAGTTCTTCTTCGATGAATACTATCTGACGGCCGAACAGATTGCCGCCGGTGAGCACGCCAGTATGTTCACCATGATCGAAACCGTCATCAACAAGGGCGGTCTGATCGATATCCTCTATCTCGGCGTCAAGCTCGGCATTTATCCGTCGCTCATCTTCATGGGTGTCGGTGCCATGACCGACTTTACCGCGCTGATTGCCAATCCCAAGAGCCTGTTCATGGGTGCCGGCGCACAGCTCGGCGTATTCGTTGCCTTCACGGGCGCGCTTCTGCTCGGCTTCACGCCTCTGGAAGCCGGCTCGATCGGCATCATCGGCGGCGCGGACGGCCCGACGGCTATCCTCGTCACCAAGACCCTGGCGCCGCAGCTTCTCGGTGCCATCGCCATCGCGGCTTATTCCTACATGGCGCTGATCCCGATTATTCAGCCGCCCTTCATGCGCCTCTTAACCACGAAGAAGGAGCGCGAGATCGTCATGACGGCTCTCCGTCCGGTATCCCGCACCGAGCTTCTGCTCTTCCCGATCGTGGTAACGGTTGTGGTTGCAATCATCGTTCCCGATGCCGCTCCGCTGGTCGGCTTCCTGATGCTCGGCAACCTGATGAACGTCTGCGGTGTGACCGACCGTCTTTCCAAGACGGCCCAGAACGAGCTGATGAACATCGTCACCATCTTCCTCGGTATTTCGGTCGGTGCAACGGCCAACGCGGAGAACTTCCTGAAGCCTCAGACCCTGTTTATCATCGGCCTCGGCCTCGTTGCCTTCTGCATCTCGACCTGCGGCGGTTTGGTTGTCGGTAAGATCATGTGCTGGGCAACCAAGGGCAAGATCAACCCGCTGATCGGCTCGGCCGGCGTTTCCGCCGTTCCGATGGCCGCCCGCGTTGCACAGGCGGAGGGCCAGAAGGCCAATCCCGCCAACTTCCTTCTCATGCACGCCATGGGCCCCAATGTTGCGGGCGTAATCGGCTCCGCAGTTGCCGCCGGCGTATTCCTTTCGATGTTCAAATAAGAACGCGTGAGAATCTTACATAATGCTTAAATGGAGGAATTCATAGAATGGCAAAAGTAAAAATTACCGAAACCGTCCTGCGCGACTCGCACCAGTCGCTGGTTGCGACCCGCATGACGACGGATGAAATGCTTCCGATTCTGGAAGAAATGGATAAGGTCGGCTATCACTCGCTGGAAGCCTGGGGCGGCGCGACCTTCGACTCCTGTATGCGCTTCCTCAATGAGGATCCGTGGGAAAGACTCCGCAAGATCCGCGAGAAAGTCAAGAATACCAAGCTGCAGATGCTCTTCCGCGGCCAGAATATTCTCGGCTACCGCCACTATGCGGACGATGTTGTTGAATACTTCGTTCAGAAGTCCATCGCCAACGGTATCGACATCCTGCGTATCTTTGATGCGCTGAACGATCCCCGCAACCTGAAGACGGCAATCAATGCCACCAAGAAGGAAGGCGGCCACGTTCAGGCGGCTATCAGCTACACCACCGGCCCGGTTTACAGCACCGAATATTTCACCGACTACGCAAAGCAGCTGGAGGAAATGGGTGCCGATTCCATCTGCATCAAGGATATGGCCGGCCTTCTGAAGCCCTATGATGCCTATGAGCTGGTCAAGGCGATCAAGGAAACCGTCAAGGTTCCCGTCCAGCTTCACACCCACTATACCGCAGGCGTTGCCTCGATGACCCTCATCAAGGCAATCGAAGCCGGCGTGGATATCGTGGATACCGCCATCTCGCCGATGGCAATGGGTACCTCCCAGCCTCCGACCGAGCCGCTGGTTGCTTCCCTTGAGGGAACGCCCTACGATACCGGTCTGGATCTGAAGAAGCTTGATACCATCTCCAAGTTCTTTGATCCGCTCCGCGCCAAGTATCTGGAGAGCGGTCTGCTCGACCCGAAGGTTCTGAAGGTCGATGTCAATGCCCTCCTGTATCAGGTTCCCGGCGGTATGCTCTCCAACCTGGTTTCCCAGCTGAAGCAGGCCGGCAAGTCCGACAAGCTTCCCGAGGTTCTGGCCGAGGTTCCGCGCGTCCGTGCCGATGCCGGTTATCCTCCGCTGGTAACGCCCTCCTCCCAGATTGTCGGTACGCAGGCTGTGTACAATGTCATCATGGGCGAGCGCTACAAGACCGTTACCAAGGAATTCAAGGGCATCATCCGCGGCGACTACGACAAGACCCCCGTGCCGATCAAGCCCGAGTTCCAGAAGCAGATCATCGGCGATGCCAAGCCGATCACTTACCGTCCGGCTGACGATCTGAAGCCGGAGCTGGACGAGCTCCGCGAGAAGGTTAAGCCGTGGGCAATTCAGGAGGAGGATGTCCTCTCCTACGCGCTGTTTGAGCAGGTAGCCACGAAGTTCTTCGATTGGCGCCAGCAGCAGCAGTACGGCATCGATGGCGAAAATGCCGATGCCGAAAACAAGATCCACACCGTATAATCATAAACGAGGTGACGTGCTCCTGCACGCCACCTCTGTTTGTGAAAGCAATAATTTGTTGGTAAAACTAATGAACGAAAACAAAATGGGCGTTATGCCTATCAACAAGTTGATCCTGTCCATGAGCCTCCCGATGATGGCCTCCATGCTGGTTCAGGCACTTTACAATATTGTGGACAGCATCTTTGTTTCCCGAATCAGCGAAAATGCGCTGACAGCCGTATCGCTTGCCTTCCCGATGCAGACGCTGATGATTGCGGTGGGAAGCGGTACCGGTGTCGGCGTCAATGCCCTGCTCTCCAAACGGCTGGGTGAAAAGGATACCGCAGGAGTCAATCGGGCTGCAAACAGCGGCTTGTTTCTGTATCTCTGCAGCTATATCCTTTTTCTTCTGCTCGGACTGTTTGCGGCCAAGCCCTTTTTTGCCATGCAGACCGACATCACGGAAATTGCAGAGGGCGGAACCGTCTATCTGCAGATCGTACAGATGGCATCCTTCGGCCTGTTTGGCCAGTTCATCACCGAACGGCTGATGCAGTCTACCGGACGAACGGTGCTCTCAATGATCACGCAGGGCATCGGCGCGATTCTCAACATCATCTTTGACCCGATTCTGATCTTCGGTTATTTCGGCTTACCTGCCATGGGCATTGCAGGCGCGGCGCTGGCAACCGTTCTCGGACAGATTCTGGCGGCAATCGTCGGCTTCATCCTCTGCATCCGTTTCAACCGGGAGATTACGCTGAATCCGATCCGCTATAAGCCGGACGCCAAAACGATCGGCCGGATCTATTCGGTTGGTGTTCCCTCGATTATCATGCAATCGATCGGCTCCGTAATGACGGTTGGCATGAATACGATTCTCCTCGGCTTCTCCTCCACTGCGGCAGCGGTATTCGGCGTCTATTTCAAGCTCCAGAGCTTTATTTTCATGCCGGTCTTCGGCCTGAACAACGGCATCGTTCCGATCATTGCCTATAATTTCGGTGCGCGGAAAAAAGATCGGATGCTGAAGACTATCCGGATTGCCTGTACCTATGCGGTGGCGATTATGTTTGTCGGCATTGCGGTCATGGAGATTTTTCCGTCCCAACTGCTGATGCTGTTTGATGCCTCGGAGCAGATGATTGCCATTGGCGTACCGGCGCTCCGGATTATCTGCCTGAGCTTCATTTTTGCCGGCTACTGCATCACGGTCGGTTCGGTATTCCAGGCGCTCGGAAACGGTGTTTACAGCATGATCGTTTCCGCTCTTCGTCAGCTCGGTGTTCTTCTGCCGGTAGCCTACCTGCTGTCGCTGACGGGAATTCTCGATCTGGTCTGGCTCTCCTTCCCCATCGCCGAGCTGATGAGCGTGGCGATGTCCACCTTCTTCCTTGTGCGGATCTATCGCAGAGTGATCCGGCATCTTGACCGGGGATAAGGGGAAGAACGGCGATCGGTCGAACCGTGGGCGATTTTGCTAAAGCATAATCAATTCTGCTAAATCGTCTTCAAAAATAAACAAATCAATCGTTTCCTCTTGATTTGTTCGGACAAACATGGTATAATGAGAAGGATTACAAAACGAAATCTTTTTGGGAGGTAATATAGTATGCTTCATGCAGCAATGCTCAGTAAATGGCACGTTCATGCGCCGGGCTATGCCAATCAGCTGAAAAATTCCGGCAAAGTTGCCATCAAGGCCGTCTGGGATGACGATGTTTCCCGCGGCAAGGCATGGGCAGACGAACTGGGGGCGGAATTTATTCCGGATCTGAATGTTCTGTTGGCACGCGGGGATATCGATGCGGTGTTCTGCGATGCACCGACAACCGCACACAAGGATCTGATCCTTGCTGCCGCGAAGGCCGGCAAGCATATTTTTACCGAAAAGGCGCTCTGTCCGACGGTGGCCGACTGCATGGAAGTGAAGAAGGCCGTCGAAGAGGCCGGCGTGATTTTCACGATCTCCTTCCCGGAGCGGTTTGCCCCCATCTTCAAATTCGCCCAGCGGATGATCGCCGAGGGCGCGTTCGGCCGGATATCCACGATTCGCCGCCGCAAGGCTCATTCCGGCGTATCGGGAAACTGGCTCCCCGCGTATTGGTTTGAGGAAAAGGATGCGGCCGGCGGCGCCATGATGGATCTCGGATGCCATCCGATGTACGATCTGGCTTATTTCGGCGGCAAGGTGAAGCGGATCACCGGTATGTTCAATGCCCCGCTCGGCAGTAAGGTGGATGAAAACGCCGTGGCCATTGCAGAGTTTGAAAACGGCATCATCGGCATTGCCGAAACCGGATTCATGTCTTATGCTTCGCCGGATGTATTCGAAATCTACGGCACCGAGGGCACGCTGATTGCCTATGGAAGTGATGTGAAATTCCGCTCGGCCAAGCTCGCTCCTTATACAAACGATTGGATCCGTCCAACCCTTCCGGAGGGCGGTCCCTCGCCGATTCTGCAGTTCGTGGATGCCTGCATCGCCAAGTCCGCATCACCGGCACTCTGCACCGTCGATGATGCGATCGATCTGACCCGTATGCTCGAAAACGCTTATATCGCTGACGGCACCAACACCATTGTCACGCTTTGAAAGGAAAAATCATGAAACTGGAAAAATACAATCGCGCCGCCGAAGCCGGAGATAACGAGTCCAGCGGCTTTGTCAATTACGGCGCAAAGAAAAAAGTTGAGGGTGCCTATCGTACCCGGCGGATTCTCATGGTCGGCGCCTATGTTCTGTTTGCGCTGGTTTACTGCATTTTCTTTACCACGGTAGTCAGGATGCCGATGATGATCGCCCTTCTGCCCGTTCTGATCTGGATAATCAGCTATTTCACCTGGTGCTATGTATCGGTGGAATATGAGTATATCATCAAAAACGGAAACATGAAGATGATGGAGGTCTTCGGTATGCGGTATTACCGCACGCTGTGGGACGTCAAGGTCAGCTCTTTCCATACGCTGGCCGAGTACAAGGGCGGCAATCGCCGTGCTGATGCGGCCGAAACAAAGATGTACGCCGTTTCGACGATGAGCAGCCCGAATATATGGTGCGCGGTCTGGAAGGATGCCGACGGCAAGGACGTCGCGGCCTTCTTTGAAGCCGGCGAAAAAACGCTGAAGCTGATGAAATACTACAATTCCGCTCTGTTCGAGGAAGCACAGCATTGACACAGCAGAGATTTCTGGAAAGAATCATCGCCGGGTATCGGGATATACTCGGCGATTCTCTTTTGGGGCTGTATCTGCACGGATCGATGGCCTTCGGCTGTTATCATCCGGCCATCAGCGATGCGGATCTCATTGCGGTGATCGGCGGGCCGATCACATCCGGACAGGAGGAAAGGTTGATCGCTTTTTTGATGGATGCCGAGGCAGACGGCCCGGCCAAGGGCATTGAAATGAGCGTGGTCGAGGAACGGTTCTGCCGGATTTTTGTCTATCCGACGCCCTATCAGCTTCATTATTCCCGCGCGCACCGGGCGGCGGCCATGGCCGACATGGCCGGATTCTGCCGGCGGATGAAGGGAACGGATCCGGATCTTGCCGCGCATTTCACGGTGATCCGCGAAGTCGGCATCACGCTGTGGGGCGAGCCGATCGCATCCATGTTCGGCGCGGTGGATCCGGCCTTCTATCTTGACAGCATCCGGCGGGATGCCGCCGATTCGGCCGAAACTCTGCCGGCGGATCCGACGTATGCTCTGCTGAATACCTGCCGGATTTTAGCTTATATCCGGGAGGGCAAGATCCTGTCAAAGCAGGGCGGCGGTGAGTGGGGACTGGAGCATCTTCCATCCTTTGCACCCGTGATCGCATCGGCTGCGGACAGCTATCGGTGCGGCCGGCCCTTCGGGGGCGAAAGGACGGAGGCGGAGGCTATGGTCCGCGCGCTTCTGCCCGAAATCATGTCAGAATAATGAAACGCCTGTCCGGAAGAATCCGGGCAGGCGTTTTTGTGTGATGTATATCAGCCGTTGTAGGCATCCTCATCGCAGACAACGGTAACATCGTCGTGCAGATTAAGGAAGGTGGCGGGGTTCTGGGTGGTGAGAACACCGGAGAGCATCTCACGCAGAACGGCGTGCTTGTTCTTGCCGCTGACCAGCATGATGATCTTCTTTGCCTTCATGATGGGAGCAATACCCATGGTCAGCGCGTGCTTCGGCACCTCATCGGCGCTGGCGAAGAAACGGGAGTTGGCCTGGATGGTGCTCTCGGTCAGACCGGTCTTATGGGTTGCCCCGACCAGCTGATCGGCCGGCTCGTTGAAGCCGATGTGGCCGTTGTTGCCGATGCCGAGCACCTGAATGTCGATGCCGCCGGCGGCCTCGATGGCCTTATCGTAAGCAGCGCACTCCGCATCGGTGTCGGCAGCCTCACCGTTCAGCAGATGGGTGTTAGCCTTGTCGATGTTGATGAGATCGAACAGATTCTTGTCCATGAAGTAACGGTAGCTCTGATCGTTCTTGGGGCTGATGGGGTAGTATTCGTCCAGATTGTAGGTCTTGACCTGGGAGAAGTCCAGCTGGCCGGACTTATTCATATCGGCCAGACGGTGGTACATACCGACAGGCGTGGAGCCGGTGGCAAGGCCCAGGATACAGTCGGGCTTCAGCGTGATGACGCTGGCGACGATGGATGCGCCCTTGGCGGACATTTCCTCATAGTTTTTGCAGACATAAAGTTTCATTATTTCATTTCCTTTCCATGATGGATTCTATTATTATTATAAACCATCCTGACAAAAAATGCAATGGGGAAAAGGCTGAATTTTCCCCATTGCAAAAATTAAAACTGACGCTTTTGCCGATAAGCGTTGTAAACGGTTTCAAACCAGTTATTCCGCTCGGGAATCGGGCGGACATCCCGCCACTCAAAGGATACGGCACCGTCCGTCAGCCGGACCTCCAGCATCTTTTGACGGTGGGCGGTATCGATCGGCGGCAGAGCGGTGCCGACCGTTTCCTCATCGGTGATCAGATAGGAGCCGCGGCTCAGACCGCCATGGCAGACATATTCGGTGATCGCCGAGAGATAGACAAGCTGGGTCAGCAGAATGTCGCGGTTGATCAGAAGCTCGCCGAGGAGGGAGGCATCCGACAGACGGAGCTCGCTGAAGGCATTAAGCTCAGCTCGGATTTCGGCGATGGCTTCGCGGATTTTTGTGGGTCTGCGCACGAAAGCTCCGCAGGCGGTCATCCGTGCGGCGGCCTTCTGGCGCATGGCGAGGATTTCATCCCTGGACAGACCGTCGGCACGGGGATCATAGTGGGACAAAAGCGCTTCAAGCGAACCGGCAGGGAGAGAACCGGACGGCATCCGGCGGTAATCGGCATCCGAAGTAATCTTTTCAGCGGCCCGCATACTGCCGACCTGCGTGGAATTCAGCGCGCTTCCGCCGGGGCGGTGGATGCCGAACACGCCGTTTGCCTCGCCGATGATGAAGAAATGCTTCAGCGAAATGCTTTCGTACCAGATATCGCCGGCCAGACCGCCATTGTTGTGCTGGGCGCACATATCGATCTCCAGCGGCTCGGCGGCAAGATCAATTCCGTGATTTTTGTACAGCTCATAGGCGGGCGTATTCATGTGGAGAAGCCGCTCGATCGGCGTTTTCTGCATAGCGCCGGAATTCTCCAGATAGCGGCGCGGCTCCTCCTCCAGCAGGTTGAAAGCAAGCCCGCCGTCCGATTCGGCCGCAGAGGGATTGCGGCGAAAATCCATATAGACGCGGCGGCCCTTCTGCCGTTCGGCGAAGACCGCGAGATCGACAACCGAGGAGCCGCTCCCGAGCTTGGCCGGATCAAAGGGCCATTGATAGCCCTTTTTGAAGATGGCGGTCAGCGTGTCGGGCGTGCCGGCAAAATAACTGTCTAAGAACTCCTGCTCATCCGAGCCGTCCGGTGCGGTGGAGAAATAGCGGGGGAGCACCTGCTGATAGGTGCCGGACAGATTCCAGCGGAATTTGACCGAGGCAAGGCCGTATTGGCTCTCGGTGACATTGACGGCGGCGGCACCGGCCTCCAGGGCTGTTCCGTGGGCGCAGGTCTGGCTTTCCGGATAAACGGTGGCGGCATAGATCGCCGACGGGCCGCCGGTTGCCCAGACGGTATTGGAGGCGCGAAAGAGAGTCAGGCCCCATTCGTTGTACAGCCCCGTTTCATGGGAACACAGCGCGGCGATGCCGAGCGTCTGCCCGTTTTCGGTCAGGATCCGGATGACGCGATACCCGTCGAAGATCGGGACATTACGGCTTTTCACCGAGCGCTCCAGCGCTTCGGTCATGAAGCGGGAGGTCAGCGGGCCGCAGGAGGTGGCGCGGGTACGCACATCGTGGTCGGTCTGGTAGCCGACATATTCGCCGTAATCGTTGCTGGGAAAGGGGACACCGAGATTCACCAGCCGCATAAAGGCGCGTGCACTTCCGGCGGCTTCACAGAGAGCAAGATCGCCGTCCATCGATCCTCCATCAAAGAAGGATCGGGCCATATCTTCAACGGAATCGGGTGCATCGCCGGAGAGGGTGAGCTTATAATAGGTCTGCTTATCCGAGCCGGTATTGCGGGAGGTTCCCATGTTGATGCCTTCGGTGATGACGGCAACCGTTTGACTCTCGCGAGCCTGTGCGGCGATGGCATCGGCACAGCCAAAGCCGGCCGCGCCGCTTCCGACCACAACGGTATTGAAGGTGTAAACGGGAACCGTGACTTCCTTTTGGCCGATCGGCAGGCGTGTCAGCTCTGCCTTCGGCATGATGGCGGCGTGAATCATAATCTTGACAGCGTGAATCCGCCGTCGATGTTCATCACGCTTCCGGTTGTGTAGGGGAAGTATCCCTCGCAGAGACCGAGAACGGCCTTGGCGATATCGGCAGGCTGGCCCATCCGCTTGATGGGAAGAAGGCCGCCGTCGATCAGCGCCTCGTATTTATCCTTGACCTTGGCGGTCATATCGGTTTCGATGATGCCCGGACGGAGCTCATAGACATTGATACCATGAGGGGCCAGACGGTCGGCGAACAGTTTGGTGACCATTGAAAGGCCGGCCTTGGAGATGCAGTATTCGCCGCGGTTGATGCTGGCGGTGTCGGCGGAGATCGAGGTGATGTTAATAATCATCTTCGGAGCATCGGTATCACGCGCGATGAGCATTTTGGCGGCCGCCTGCGTTAAGAAGAAGGTGCCCTTCAGATTGATGGAGAGCAGGCGGTCCATGCTTTCGATGCTCATGTCCAGAAGATCCTCGCGCACGAGCGGAGCGGCACCGGCATTGTTGACGAGAATGTCAAAGCCGCCGATTTTTTCGGCCTCGGCCAGCAGATTGGCGCGGCTTTCGGGAACGGAGATGTCCACGGGGATATAAACGGATTCGGGGGAGCGCTCCTGCAGCTCGGCGATGTATTCGCTGACATCGGCGGCCGGACGGGTGGCGGCGGCGATCACGCGGTAGCCGCGCTCGGCCAGCATCAGGGAAATGCCGCGCCCGATTCCGCGGGACGCGCCGGTAACAAGTACGGTAGGCATGGTGATTCTCCTTTACTTCTTCAGACAGGCGTTTTTGTAGATCGGAGCGTAAACCTCGCTGTCACGGACGGGACAGCCGGTGGTGGTGTAGGCGCGCATCAGCTCGGTGCATTTGCCGCAGGTAACACAGCACTTTTCGGGCTTCATCGTTCCGGCGATCAGATCCTTGGCAAAGCCGTCATAGGCGAAGGCCATGCGGCCGAAGCCGGCGGCGGAAATCATGCCGCTTCCGACGGCACCGGCGGCGAGATATGGAGCAAACTGCCGCAGGAAGGTGTAGCCGGTACCGATGAAAGTAATGTCCGGATAGGCTTTTTTGAGGAGCGCCGCGCCCTCGATCATGCGGCTGACACCGACCAGCGGATGCTCGGGTGCCTCATAACCGCCCTTGCAGTAGGGCCGGTTGACATGGGGATTGAAATATGGCGTACCCATCGTGATGTTGATCAGATTGACACCGAGCTTGTGGATGTCGCCGATCAGCTGAAGGGTTTCGGCCGGATCGAATTTGGTCAGATCCTCGCGGTCATCGCCGAAGCCGTAGGGGTAACCGATGCCGTCATGGGCGTTGAGGCGGGTGGCAACAGCAAGAGAGGAGGGGCAGGCGGTCTTCACCGCGGTAATGACATCGCGGTAGAGGCGGGTGCGGTTCTCATAGGAGCCTCCGTACCGGCCCTCGCGGGTATAGGCGGAGAGCAGCTCGCTCATCAGATAACGGTGGCAGGCCTTGATGTCCACGCCATCGAAGCCGGCCTCAGCGGCGAGCTTTGCGGCTTCCACATACAGAGGAACCAGCGAATCGAGATATTCGTCAGTGACAACCGGATGCTCGGGCGCGATTGGGAAGGGCTTGTTCAGCTCGGGATTGTGATAGGAAATGATCGGTGCAGGGAGATTCTCGGGACGGGAGAAACGGCCGGAATGGGTCAGCTGGCAGATGATCGGGGCGCCGTCGGTGACTTTATGAAGCTCATCCACCAGCTTTTTGTAGGCATCCACATTTCCCCTGTGAATCCAGAGCTGGCGGGAGTTGGAGCGGGATTCATTGGAAATGGCGACGGCTTCAAACCAGTACAGGCCGGCATCGCTGTTGGCAAAGCGGAGATAGCGGCGGCGGGTCAGCTCGCTGGGCGATCCGTCGGGGGTGCTGTCAAAGCCCTCCATGGGATGGATGGCGACAGCATTTTTGAAATGAAGCTTTTCGCCCTTTACATCAAAGGGTCTGGCAAGCGGTGAAAGATCCTCTGAGAGAGGGAGTGTGATACCCTGTGCGGCGGCATCGGCCTTTACATCCTCGAGTGTGCGGTATTTGAAATCAAACGGCATAACGTTTCACCCATTTCCTTAATTCTTCGGCATCGGTGCGGAACTGTCCGATGGAGTCATCCTTGACAAATTCCATTAATAGCGCGTGATCGCGGCCGTCCCTTATAAAGCGATCGAGGTATTCCTTCCAGATGGCGGCATGATCGGCGAGCGGATAGCGGATGCATTCGCCGCTCCGGGCATCCCAGGCAAAGGTGTGGATCGTGGATACATAGGGGAGCGCGGTCTCAAGGGAAGCGATGTTATAAGCAAGATCCCTGTACTGATTCGGCTGCCAATAGAGCGATACATTCGGGCGGCCGATTTCCTTCATCAGCTGCACAGCGGAGGAAGGCGTGTTGGTCAGCGTGCCGCCGTGGTATTCAAAGCTGATGGTCATGCCGGCCCCTGCGGCGAGATCGGCACAGAGCTGTGCTTCCTTCACCCAAGCCGCGCGGGTTTCGGGATCGGCATCCTCGCTGTTTTTCGTGCCGGCCCAGAGGCGGAGGTTCTTTGTTCCGAGCGCTTTGGCAGCCTTTATGTATGCCGACATTTCGGCGGCGGCATCGGCATAGGAGCCGAGCTTGTAATAGGTGCCATAGGAGAGAATGCGGATGCCGGCTTCGGCAGCCAGAGCGGCGATGCGGCGGCAGTTTTCAAGATCCTCCTTGGGCGCGTGAACATCCGAGCCGACTTCGATGGCATCCAGCCCCGCCTCGCGGCAGAGGGTGAGGATTTCATCCATTTTCAGCTTGCGGAAGGTGACCGATACGAGTCCGGTTGTAAACATACTTTCCCCTCCTTACGCCATCGTTTCCAGCATTTTGATGGAAACCTGCCACTTCGGAGCCTCACCGGCGGCGACGCGGCGGTATTCCTCCAGCATATATTCCGCCATCCGGACAACCTCATCACCGAGGGAGCCGGCAATGTGGGGTGTCAGGAAGACGTTGTTCAGCCGATAGAACTTACTGTCCGGTTCGGGCGGCTCGGGGAAGGTGACATCCAGCAGAGCGATCCGGTTCGGCTCGGCCTCCATGGCGGCGATCAGATCGGCTTCGACAACCTGCGCACCGCGTCCGGTGTTGATAAAGGCGGCGTTGGGCTTCATCAGCGAGAAGAGCTTGCCGTCCAGCATACCGACCGTGCGGGGATTATTGGCCAGATGGTTGGAGATGACGGTACATTCACGGAAGATTTCCTCCAGCGAAGCCATGCGCAGATTCAGCGCCTCGGCCCGCTCGGCGGGGAGAAAGGGATCGAAGGCCAGCACTTCAAACTTGTAGGCCTTCAGCATTTCGGCGACCAGCGAGCCGATCATGCCGATGCCTACAAGACCGATCTTGTTGCCGTAGTTGCCCATGAAATAACCGCCGTCGGCGCGGTTGCTCCAGCTTTCGCTGGCGGCGCGGTGGAAGCGCTGGAAATAGCCCTTGTTGGCCAGAATGATCTGCGCGACGGTGTATTCGGCGACGGGAACGGCATTGGCCGCCCATGCGCTGTAGACCGGGATCCCCAGCTCCAGGAAGGGACGGGCGAACTTCTGCACGGAGCCGGCGGCATAGAATACACCCTTCAGATTGGAAAAATGGGTGCGGATCTGCTCGGTACTCAAAACGAGCATTCCCCAGGTGGAAAAGATGTAATCGACGGTATTCAGCTCGGATGAGCGGGCTTCCAGCTCATCGGTGCTGCAGATCGGATCAAGGAAGGTCAGATCGCGTTCCAGCTCGCTGCGGATGGCAGGGGCATAAACATTGGCAAGCGACTCTTTGCTGTAAGTCATGTAGATGGCGTTCATTGGGATCTCCTTTGCGGGATATTTTATGATTATTACCATTATAACAGAAAAAGTCCGCCCCGTCAAGCGCATCAACGGCTCAAAAAACGTCTATATGCACAGATGCAGGCCGGACAAGACGAGAGAAAACGTAAAAATGCCCAAAGAGAATCCCGAAGGGTCGGTTTTTGATGAAAAGCCGGCTCTTCGGGAGCGGATTTATAAACTTTGGCAGGATGGGGCGGACGGCAATTTCGATGCAAAACGGCCCGAACCGATCGGATTTCTGCAAAATGAGCGAAAACAGGTCGGAAAACGATATTATTTGTACAGCTTGAAGAAGGAAGTGATCTCCTTGTCAGCGGCGGACTGGTTGTTTTTATACAGAGTCTGCAGCGTCGAGCGGGTAGTGACGGCATTGTAGACCGCCGATGCGGTTGCGGCATTCACACTCTTCATCGCCGGCCCGAACATATGCACAAAATCCCGATCAGCGCTGTCCAGAATGGTTTCCAGCATGAGGATGGAATCGTTGTCGCGCAGGACATAATGGATCCGCTCGTTCAGATAGACCTCGCGGACATATTCGTGGGATACCAGATTGAGCGCCTCCAGAACCAGACCGGTGGTCTCATAATTCGGCGTGTTGCCGATATAGCAGAAGACCGGCGCATCTCCGGAATAAAGGGTGCGGTAATTCTCCTGCGACGCATCGTATTTCGGGAGCGGCAGAAGGCCCCAGTTCACTGCGCTGTTAGGCATCCAGGTCATGAGATACAGCCGCTCGGTGCAGAAGAGCAGCTCGCCGCCGGTGAACAGCTGATGGGCGGTTTTATCCTTGACGGAGGCCAGCGTTTTATCCGAATAGAGCAGGGCATAAATCTTATCAACAGCCGCCTTGGAGCGCTCGGCAAGATTCCCGTCCATGTAGACGATATCGGGGCGCGCGCCGCGTTCGTTGGCGGTGAAGCGGATATCCTGGGAGGCGGCCAGCAGAGCAACCAGCTCGTTCTGGGAAAGCTCGCTTGCGTGCCCGTACCGTCCGGAAGCATTTCCGTTGAGATCAAAGGCGGCAATCCGGGCGGCCTCGCGCATCCGGTCCACGGTCCAGGTGCCGTTGTAGACATCCTCGTACAGATTGCCGATGCCAAGCGATTCGGCCAGATCGCGGTTGAAATAGACACCGCTCAGGTATTCGGGATTGAAGGAGGCATCGCCGCTGACCGCATAGACGGTATGGCCGGAGGTGGAGGCTTCGGCTGTGATGCCGTCATAATAATCGGCGCTGTAATCGGCGAACGGGAGGCTCAGCATATTGCCGAGCGCGCCGGCGGCGGCCAGACTGCCGACCATCGACTGCGGAACAGCCAGAAGATCCGCATAATAGGTGCCGGACTGATATGCCTCGATGATCTCTTTCTGAAGGGTTTCCCGCTCCCGGACATTGGCAAAGAGGGAAGCGCCGAATTTATCTCCGACCAGCTGGGCGCAGTCAGCGCGCGCGGCGATGATCGGATCCTCACTTGCGATGGGGCAGACCGTTTCTCCGTCCGCGGCGGCGATGATGACGCCGGAGGTGCGCAGGGTACGGTCGGTGAAGGCGTTCAGCCGCTCGATTGCCTTATCGCGTGCGGACAGCTTCTCTTCGGGAGCGGCGGTATCGTCGGGGGCTGTGTCCGGGATCGGATCGGTATCGGGCGCGGAGGCGGAATCCGATACGGGCGGATCGGTATCGACCTGCGGCTGGCGGAATTCGATAAAGCCGCAGGCGGACAGGCCGGCCCAGAAAAGACAAACGGACAGCGCGGCGGCAATCCGGGACAGCCATTGGCGGGATGCTATCATGATTTCTATCCTTTATCCGAAAAATTTACAACTTTATTATAATACGATCGGGAACAAAAAGCAAGCACTTTGCGTCAAGATTTACAGGGTATACATATTTATCGGCACCAGGCTTCGACACGGTGGATCGGGAAGCCCTTCTCGGAGAAGTTCTTCTCGTATTCGGTCATGATATTCCCCTCGGCGAATTCGCTGTTATGAAGGTCATAGGTAACATTCTCGAGCCGGAAGCCGCATTCCCGCATCTCCTCCAGCGAAAAATCGAACAGGCCGCGGTTGTCGGTCTTGAAGAAGATTGCTCCTTCGGGCTTCAGAATCCGGCGGTACTGGGTCAGAAAATTGCGGTGGGTCAGACGGCGCTTGGCGTGCCCGGCCTTGGGCCACGGATCGGAAAAATTCAGATAGAGCCGGTCGATCGAGTGATCCTCAAAGGTATCCCAGAGCTTGGCCGCATCACCGATTAAGAAGCGGATGTTGGCAAGCTCCAGCGATTTGCACTTTTCCATGGCCAGCATGGCAACGTCTGCCACGCGCTCCATGGCGATCAGACGCGCTTCGGGATGACGGGCGGCAAGGCCGGTGACGAAGGCACCCTTGCCGCATCCGATTTCCATCCAGAGCGGGGCATCGGGAGTGCTTTCGGGGAACGCCCCGGCGGCCGTTTCGGCATTTACAGTCGAAATAGACAGAAGAAGCTCGGAACAAGCCTCAATTCTTTCACTTCCATGCTTTTTTTTTCGCATTCTCATCTTGCATTTTACTTCCTTTTTTGATAGAATATATAATAGGACGATTGCGCGTCATCATACGGGCGCGCCGCTCCTATTATTATATCATAAATTCTTCCTGAGCGGAAGAGGAAAATGAAAGTTTACAAAATAAATTCAGAATCGGAGGGACAGAACTAACCGATGACCGATAAAACAACATTTCTTGAAAAGCTGTCGGCCGCGCTGAAGATCCGCGGAATATCCGATGTGGATATCCGGCCGTATCTTGAGCGGTTCGATCGCTTTTATGACCGGATGATGAGCGATCCGGAGCGGGTGGATCCCGAGGCACTGTCCGATGTGGAAGCCATCGCCGATACCATCGCCGAGCAGATCAGCGAGCGGGACCGGGATCTTGTGCGTCTGGCCGAGCGTACGATGACCATCCAGACGGTGCCTGAGGAGCCTGCAAAAGAGGAGCCGACGGATTTTGACCGGACTGCCGATATTCCGGCTGCGCTGCCGGATCCGGCCGATCCTGATCTGACAAGCCTTGAGATGGATGCCATGGAGGATCCGACTTCGGAATTCTTTACGGATGAAATTGTACACGGACCGGATTCCGTGCCCGATGAGGAGATGGAAGGCCCCCGCCTTCCCGATTATATCGAGGAGGAACCGGCCCCCAATTCCCGGATGTTCTGGATTCTGTTTGCCGCAAGCCTTCCGCTGACGATTCCGCTTGCGCTGGCGGGACTGGCGCTGTTTGTTATCCTCTGGGGCGCTCTGGCCGCGCTGATTATCGGTTCGGTGGCGGCTCTGGTTGCTGTGGCGGCCGGCGGAACCGCGCTGTCGCTGGTCGGCATCATTTACGGCGTGATTCAGCTGTTCAATTCGTTCCCGGTTGGCCTGTATGAAATCGGCCTTGGCGTAACGGTGGCCGGCGCGGTCATGTTTGTCGGCATTCTGCTGTACAATTTCGCTATCCGTCTGATGCCCTGGGTGATCCGGCAGACGGCAAGACTTCTTCGCTATCTGATCCGGCGGCTCCGGGTTCTGTTCAATTTCCTCAGAAGGGAGTGCGCAAAGCTGTGAAACCTACTTCTATCATCTTTCTGATTGTTTCCGTTGCACTGGTGATTGCCGGAATGGTAACGCTCAGCGTTGCGCAGAGCATGGCCCACGCGGAGGGCGTTGAGCTTTTAGCCAAGACCGAGGAGGGAAGCGACAATATCGTCTTCCAGCACGAATACGATGCGGACAGCATCGGCCGGATCCGGATCAACGTCAAAAATGCGGACGTGAACATCATCGGCTCCTCGTCCAGAGCCTATATCGAGCTGATCAATTTCCCGGAGGGAATGTACGAATTCTCCTCCGCCAACCGGATTCTCACGGTTGACAACAATTCCGACCTCAGCTCGCTTGAAAATGTGGCGGCGCTGGCCTTCAGCTTCAAGGGTCTTCGGAGTATTATCAACTACTTCCAGACCGAGGATAAGCCGCAGACGGTTAACATTTATATCAGCGATGAGTATCCGGTCAAGATCATTGACTGCATTCTGGATGCCGGCTCGGTCCGGATCGAAAACAGCTCGCTGAAGACCGATTACAATGTCAAAATCGGTGCGGGCAATCTGGATATCGAGGCTGTATCCACCACCTCCGTTGTCAATGCCGAGATCGGTGCGGGGGATGTCACGATCACCGACGGAAGCATCAGCACGCTGGAGCTGCTTCTGGATGCCGGCTCCTTCAAGGCGGAGAACACCGAAATCTCGATGCTGAATGCCGAGATCGAAGCGGGTGACTTCACGCTGACAAGCCCCGCCGATCTGGAGCTTCTGAATCTGACCCTGTCCACCGGTGCCGGCCGGATCCTTCTGAACGGCGAGGAGCAGGGAAACACCTACCGACGCGACGATATCCCGGTACCGCAGGCCTATAAGATTGCGGTCGGTGCCGGCGATATTTCCATACAGGCGGCCCAGGCTTTGGCCCAGGCTCTGCCGACAGAGGAATGAGAGGATTACGATGCGATACGAATTCAATCTTGACCGCGAGTGGCAGTTCCATCTGGGTGATGTGGAAACTGCCGCTCTGAAATCCCATTCGGACTCCTATTCCGCCTCCAAGGCGGGCGGCGAGCGGGGCGTGCCGAATCCCGGCTATGATTCGTCGGACTGGCGTGTGGTCGATCTGCCGCACGATTATTTCACGGAAACACCGTTCCACCCGGATAATCTGATGTCCCACGGCTACCGGACCCGGTGCAATGCCTGGTACCGGAAAACCTTCCGGCTCCCGGCCGAGCTTGCCGGAAAGCACGTCTTTCTCTCCTTTGAGGGAATGGCGGTCACGGCCCGCGTCTATCTGAACGGCTCGGTTATGGGCCGCTCGTTCAGCGCCTATGCGCCGCTCGATATCGATATCACCGACCGCGCTTATTTCGGCGACCGCGTGAATACGCTGGCGGTTTACATCGACGGCCTGACAACCGAGGGCTGGTGGTATGAGGGCGCCGGCATCTACCGCCATGTGAAGCTCTATGTCAAGGAGCCGCTCCACATCGCCCATGACGGCCTGTGGATCAAGCCGATTTACGATAAGACAACCGCCAATGACTGGAAGGCGGTCTGCGAGGCGACGGTTGAAAATACCGGCTATATGGCAAAGGAATATGCCATCCGCGCCGAGATCTTCGACGGCGACCGTGTCATTGCCTGCGGCGAAAGCGAGGTTCTCACCTGCCCGGCCGATTCGCGCACGGCGGCATCCGTCACGCTGGAAGTAAAGAATCCCCGCCTGTGGGATGTGGAATCGCCGGAGCTGTATCCGGTGAAGATCACGCTTCTTGAAAACGGCGAGCCGATCGATGCGGACAGCACGCGCATTGGCTTCCGCACCTTCACGGCGGATAAGGACCGCGGCTTCTTCCTCAACGGCCGCCCCATCAAGCTGATGGGTACCTGCAATCATCAGGATCACGCCGGTGTCGGTGTGGCGGTGCCCGATTCCGTTCAGTATTACCGGATCCGCCGGCTGAAGGAGATGGGAACCAATGCCTATCGCTGCTCGCACAATATGCCCTCCAGGGCGGTGCTGGATGCCTGCGATGAGCTCGGCCTGCTGGTCATGGACGAAAACCGCCGCTTTGAATCCCGTCCCGAGGTTCTTGGGCACGTCGAGGCGATGGTCCGCCGCGACCGGAACCATCCGTCGGTGGTTATGTATTCGCTCTTCAATGAAGAGCCGCTTCAGGGCACCGAAGAGGGCGGACGGATCTTCCGCCGGATGCGGAGTGTGGTGGACAAGCTGGACGATACCCGTCTGATCACGGGCGCCATGAACGGCGGCTACAGCGATGCAGACGGTGCGGCGGCATACATGGATGTGACGGGAATCAACTACAATGTTCCCGACGGAGTCCTCGGATACCGTGAGCATTATCCCGACCGGCCGATTGTCGGCTCGGAAAACAACAGCGCGGTTTCAACGCGCGGATGCTTCAGGACAGATGCCGACCGGCACGTTCTGGATTGCTATGACGAAAAGACGGTACCGTGGGGTCAGCTGATCCGCACAACCTGGAAATTCACGCGCGAGCATGACTGGTTCGGCGGCATCTTCATCTGGACCGGCTTCGATTACCGCGGCGAGCCCACACCCTACACCTCGTGGCCGTCGATCGGCTCGCAGTTCGGCATTATGGATACCTGCGGCTTCCCGAAGGCTTCCTTCTGGCAGAATCGCGTCTGCTTTACCAAGGTACCGGAGATGCATCTGATTCCCCATTGGAACTGGAAGGTGGGCGAAACCGTCCGCGTGATGCCGATTTCCAACTGCGAGGAAACCGAGCTCTTCCTGAACGGACGCTCCCTCGGCCGCAAAGCCTCGGATGTCTGCGATCTGCCGGTATGGGAGGTTCCGTTTGAGCCGGGCCGCATCTCGGCGACCGGCTACAACGGCGGCGTTGCCGTAGCATCGGCGGAATGTGTCACGGCGGGAGCGCCGCTCCGTGTGCTTCTGATACCCGACCGTCCGTATTTGTACAACGACGGCATGGATGCCATCCCGCTCACCGTATGCGTTGCGGATGCCGACGGCAATATCCTGGAAACGGCAGACAATAAGATTCACTTTGAAATCATCGGCGACGGCGTGCTTTTGGGCGTCGGAAACGGCGATCCCAACTGTCTGGAGAGCGATCATGAGCCCGAGCGCAGCCTTTATGCCGGCTATGCGCAGGCGATTGTCCAGACGAAGCCGGGGGCAAAGGCTCTGACGGTCCGCGCTCATGCCGACGGTCTTGAAAGCGCCGAGACGGTGCTGGAAATCCGCGAAACAGAGCAGCCCGCTTACATCTACGCTGCGGTCAGCCGGAGTGTGGGCGGCTTCAGCGTGACATCCGAAACCTTTACCGAAAAGCCGGATGCGCTGGCTGTGATTGCCGACAGCGATATGAACTCGCTGGAGCCGGTGACCTTCGATCCCTGGAGCGTGAAGCCGGGCTTCACGGCGGGATACAAGTATTTCCGCGCCTTTGTACGGACTGCGCGCACAGCCAATCCCGATGCGCAGGGACGGTGCGAAATTGTCATCCGCCGTCTGGCGGCCGAAAGCGCCGCAATCTGGGCGGCCGGAAACTGCCTCTTTGACGGAGCGGTCGGCGATCAGCCGCTGACGGTTTCCTTCGCCTGCGATCCGGATACGGAGTATGAGCTTCGGATTCTGGTCAAGGCGGACGGCGAGCATCCCTGCGGCATCGCAGGCGGGGTTGAGATGAGGATGTACTGATAATTTTTAATTTATTAAAAACATCCGCAGCCGAAATCCCGCGGAGATCCCGAAAAGGGCCATTTGATTGTGCATAACCAACAAAAATCGGGCATGAAATTTGGAGGATACCCCTCTTCCCAAATGCGGGATTATCTGGTACAATATTATACGTTGAGATATGATATCCGCGAAAGCAACCATATTCTTAAGGAGGATACAAAAATGGCAAGCTTATCTCTTAAGCACATCTACAAGAAATATCCCGGCGGCGTTACGGCCGTATCCGACTTCTGCCTTGAAATCAAGGATAAGGAGTTCATCATCTTCGTCGGTCCTTCCGGTTGTGGTAAGTCCACCACTCTGCGTATGATCGCAGGTCTGGAAGAAATCACCGAGGGCGAGCTGTTCATCGGCGACAAGCTGGTAAACGACGTTGCTCCTAAGGACAGAGATATCGCGATGGTATTCCAGAACTACGCTCTGTACCCGCATATGTCCGTATTCGACAACATGGCATTCGGCCTGAAGCTCCGCAAGGTTCCGAAGGAAGAAATCAAGAGAAAGGTCGAAGAAGCAGCTCGTATCCTCGACATCTCCCACCTGCTCGACAGAAAGCCGAAGGCTCTGTCCGGCGGTCAGAAGCAGCGTGTCGCGCTCGGTCGTGCGATCGTCCGTGACCCGAAGGTCTTCTTGCTCGACGAACCGCTGTCCAACCTCGACGCTAAGCTCCGTGCACAGATGAGAACTGAGCTTACCAAGATCCACAAGAGACTCGGCACAACGTTCATCTACGTTACGCACGACCAGGTAGAGGCTATGACCATGGCTACCCGTATCGTCGTTATGAAGGACGGTGTCATCCAGCAGGTTGACACACCTCAGAACCTCTACGATGCTCCCTGCAATGTCTTCGTCGCAGGCTTCATCGGCACACCTCAGATGAACTTCATCAACGCGAAGCTCGAAAAGAAGGGTGAAGACGTTTACGTCACCTTCGGTAAGAACTCCCTCAAGCTGCCGGCTGAAAAGGTCGATAACCCCGATCTCAAGCCCTACATCGGCGAAGAAGTTATCGTCGGTCTCCGTCCTGAATGTATCCACGACGAAGAACGTATCCTCAACGCTATGCCCGAAGCTATCATCGAGACCTACGTTGAAGTTACCGAACTTATGGGTGCTGAAATCTATCTGTACCTCGTTACCGATGAGCAGACCCTCACCGCTCGTGTTTCCTCCCGTTCCACCGCTCGTTCCGGCGACACCATCAAGGTTGCTCTGGAAGTTTCCAGAATGCACATCTTCGATAAGGACACCGAAAAGTGCATCGTTCACTAAGATGAATATAAAGGTCTGCTT